>NZ_JBEZNG010000020.1:29461-215146 GCF_040653035.1 Streptomyces malaysiensis subsp. malaysiensis | reverse complement strand
CTCGTACTGGGCGTACTCGGGTGACGCGACAACGCGGCGAGCGGCCGTGCCAGGCGTCGGGAGCAGGGCGCCCCCTTTGACGACAGGCCCTAGCCCATCTGGGCCGGGTCGAACGCCGGTGGCCGCGGGGGGGGCGCCGCCGAAGGTGTCGTCCCTCATCCGAGAGGCGGAGACGCCGAGGAGTCGAGGAGCGGTTTCGCGGCCACCGCCGTCCCGTCGGTGCGCATCGTGCCCGCCACGTGGTGCACGACGGCGGCCACCCGGGCGAGGTCCTTCGAAGTGCGCATGGCCATGCTGCCGAGGCCCACGTACAAAGTGGCAGGGAGTGGATCTCCCTGCCTTCGCCGTTTCTCCCCCGGGCCATCCGCCCGGCCCCGAGTCGGACCGGCGGGGTCAGTCCAGACCGGCGGGGTCAGTCCAGATCCGCCAGGTCGAGTCCGCTCAGACGGCCGGGGTCGGCCAGGATGTCGACCGCGACGATCCGGCCGTCGGTGACCGTGAACGCCAGCACCGAGAACGGCCGCCCCTCCCGGAAGCTGACCACGCCCACGGCGCCGTTGACGAGTGCGGGGCGGGAGCGGAGGTCCGTACCGCTGAGGCGGGAGAAGGTGAGCGCCTGGTCCGCGACGGCCGCCGCGCCGTGCACCTCGCGGGGGGCGCGGGCGGGGGCGGGGCCGTAGTCGGCGCGCAGGACGACGTCCGGGTCGAGCACGGCGATCAGGCCGTCGAAGTCGCCGTCGCGCGCGGCGGCGAGGAAGGCGTCGACGACCTCGCGCTGCCGGGCCAGGTCCGCGTCGGGGACCGGGGCCGCTCCTCGGACCCGGCGGCGGGCGCGGCTGGCGAGCTGACGGGCGGCGGCCGGGGTGCGGTCCACAATGGGGGCGATCTCCTCGAACGGCACGGCGAACAGGTCGTGCAGCACGAAGGCCAGCCGCTCCGCCGGGGCCAGCGTCTCGAGCACGACCAGCAGGGCGAGGCCGACCGAGTCGGCGAGCAGCGCCTGGTCCTCGGGGCCGGGCCCGCCCGCACCGCTGATGACCGGGTCGGGGAGGCGCGCCCCCAGCGGCTCCTCGCGCCGGGCGGTGCGCGAGCGCAGCATGTCCAGGCAGACCCGGCCGACGACGGTGGTGAGCCAGCCGCCCAGGTTCCGCACCGCGCCGGTGTCCGAGCGGCTGAGCCTCAGCCATGCCTCCTGGACGGCGTCGTCCGCCTCGCTCAGCGAGCCGAGCATGCGGTAGGCCACCGCCCGCAGATGGCCGCGGTGGGCCTCGAAGCCCTCCGCCAGAAGCCGGTTCTCGTTCATCGGTCACATCCCCTCGTCACGGACCACACCGTCGCGGGCCACACCGTGCTGACGGATGGGCCGGGTGCGATGTGACGGAAGGGGACGGAACGGCCTGTGCGGGCCCGCGCACCCGTCCAGTCCCTTGACGCACTGCGGTCAGATCATTACATAAATTGGGAGCGCTCCCATAGCTCCCACGCCCACGCTCGCCCACGTCCGCCCAGTCCGCCCCTTCTGGAGGGTTCCGTCATGCCTCTGCCCCAATTACCCCGCCGTCCGCGCGGTGCGCGGACCGCCACCGCGCTGCTGACCGGCGCCCTGCTGCTGATCGCCGCCCAGTCCGCCCCCGCGGCTTCCACCGCCACCGCCCGCACCTCCCCCGGCGCCTCGGTCGCGCCGTCCGCCGTCCAGGTCAACCAGCTGGGATATCTGCCGGACGGCCCCAAACGGGCCACCGTCGTGAGCCCGAGCACCACCGCCCTGCCCTGGCGGCTGCGCGACGCTGCGGGCCGCACCGCCGCCTCGGGCACCACCGCCGTACGGGGCGCGGACGCCGCCTCCGGGCAGTCGGCGCACCTCGTGGACTTCTCCTCGTACCAGCGGACGGGCACCGGCTACACGCTCACCGTGGACGGGCGCACCAGCCATCCGTTCGACATCCGCGCGAACCTCTACGACGGGCTGCGCGCGGACTCGATGTCCTTCTTCTACCAGCAGCGCAGCGGTATCCCCATCGAGGCGTCGCTGGCCGGTGCGGCCTACGCGCGCCCGGCGGGCCATCTGGGCGCCGCCCCCAACCAGGGCGACACCACCGTGCCCTGTGTCAGCGGGGTGTGCGACTACACCCGGGATGTCCGCGGCGGCTGGTACGACGCCGGTGACCAGGGCAAATACGTGGTCAACGGCGGGCTCGCGGCCTGGCAGCTGGTCAACTCCTTCGAGCGCGCCAAGCGTACGGGGCACGCGGCCGCGCTCGGGGACTCCACGCTGCGCGTCCCCGAGCGCGGCAACCGGGTCCCCGATGTGCTGGACGAGGCACGCTGGGAGCTGGAGTTCCTGATGCGCATGCAGATCCCGGAGGGCAAGCCGCGGGCTGGCATGGCCTTCCACAAGGTCCATGACGCCGCCTGGACCGGGCTGCCCACCCGGCCGGAGCAGGACGCCGAGCCGCGTGAGCTGCACGCGCCGTCCACCGCCGCCACGCTCAACCTGGCCGCCGCGGCGGCGCAGTGCGCCCGGGTCTACGCCCCGTACGACGCCGCCTTCGCCGCCCGCTGCCTGGACTCCGCGCGCCGCGCCTGGGCCGCCGCGCAGGCGAACCCCGATGTGCTCGCGCCGGGCTCCGACGCCACCGGCGGCGGGGCGTACGACGACAGCGAGGTGGGCGACGAGTTCTACTGGGCGGCGGCGGAGCTGTACGCGACCACCGGGGAGGCGCGGTACCGGGACGCGGTCACCTCCTCGCCGTACCACACCGCGAGCGATGTGTTCAGCCCGTTCGGCTTCAGCTGGCAGGCCACCGGGGCCCTCGGGCGGCTCGTCCTGGCCACCGTCCCCAACGGCCTGCCCGCCGCCGACCTCGCCCGCGTCCGCGCCTCGGTGGTCTCGGCCGCGGACGCTCAGCTGAGCCGGATGGCCGGCCAGGGCTATGCGGTGCCGCTGCCGTCGGACGGCTATGTGTGGGGCTCCAACGGCCAGGTGGCCAACAACGGGACGGTCATGGCCGTCGCCTACGAGCTCACCGAGCAGCGGCGCTACCGCACCGGGGCGCTGGAGACGCTGGACTATCTGCTCGGCCGCAACGCGCTCGGCCAGTCGTATGTCACCGGCTACGGCGACCGCGCCTCGCAGAACCAGCACCACCGCTTCTGGGCGCACCAGTACGACGCCTCGCTGCCGAACCCGCCCGCCGGATCGATCGCGGGCGGCGCCAACGCGGGGCTCCAGGACCCGGTGGCGGTGGAGAAGCTCCAGGGCTGCGCGCCGGCGGCGTGCTACATCGACGACATCGGCTCGTACTCCACCAATGAGGTGGCGATCAACTGGAACGCGCCGCTGGCGTGGCTGGCCGCGTTCGCGGCCGAACGCGGCTGAATCGGCGGGCGGTTCCGGGGCGGCGGGCGAGGGGCACGGATCCCTCGCCCGCCGTCACATCACCTCAGCGCGGCAGTTGCGCCTCGACCGCGGCGACGACCTCGTCCGCCTCCGGCTCGGTCCGCGGCCGGAACCGGCCCACGACCTCGCCCTTCGGCGAGATGAGGAACTTCTCGAAGTTCCACTGCACATCCCCCGCCTCGCCCTGTGCGTCGGGCGTCCGAGTCAGCTCGGTGTAGAGCGGATGCCGCTGGTCGCCGTTGACATCGGTCTTCTCCAGCAGCGGGAAGGTCACCCCGTAGGTCGTCGAGCAGAAAGTCTGGATCTCCTCGCCGGTCCCCGGCTCCTGCCCCGCGAACTGGTTGCACGGAACCCCCAGCACGGTGAACCCGCGCCCGGCATAGCGCTGGTGCAGCCGCTCCAGCCCCTCGTACTGCGGGGTGAGACCGCACTTGGACGCCACATTGACCACCAGCAGCGCCGCGCCCCGGTGCTCCCCGAGAGAGGTCGGCTCGCCGGTGAGGGTGCGCAGGGGGATGTCGTACAGGCTCATGGGATCAACCGCCTTCGTCGTTCGGTGGGTGAGCCCAAATCTATGCGCTCATGAGCCCATGACGGCGCATCACAATATGAACACCGAGCACACACAACCTCTTCACTTTTCAACCAGCGCCGTTAGGGTCGGGTCCTCACGTATCACTCAAGGGGGGACCATGTCCTGGAATAACCAGCCATCACCGGCGCCGAGACGCCCCGGATGGGCACGCAAGCGCGTCGCCGTCCCGGTCGCGGCCGTCCTGCTCTTCGCCGGAGTCGGCATAGGGTCGGCCCAGGGCGACACGAAGTCGGCCGACGGCGACAAGCCCACGCCCAAGGTGACGGTCACCGTCACGGCCAAGCCCGCCCCGGTGAAGCACACGCCCGAACCGGCGCCCACCGTGACGGTCACCAAGACCGTCACCGCGAAGCCGAAGGCTTCGCCCAAGGCGAAGAAGAGCGGTGAGGACGGCTCGTCCTCCTCCACCGGTGGTGGCAGTGCCTCATCCGGCGGCACGTCATCCGGCGGCGGCACCTCATCCGGCGGGTCGTCATCGGGGGGCTCCGGCGGCGGCGGCTCGTCGTCGGGCGGGTCGTCCGGCGGGTCGTCATCCGGCTCGTCGTCCAGCAGCACGGGCGGATCGAGCAGCGGGGCCACCGCGCGCTGCAACGACGGCACCTACTCCTACGCCGCCCACCACCAGGGCGCGTGCTCGCACCACGGTGGCGTCGCCGTCTTCTACAGGTGATCTGATACGGCGACGGGGCGGGCCACCGGGCCCGCCCCGTTCACCTGCCCGGTAGCGGCCTATTCGGGCGGCGTCGGTGTCTCGTGGTTGCGGTACATCGCCTGGATGTCGAGTTCCAGCTTGACCGTGGGGCCGACCACGGCGATGCCACGGGCGAGCATATTGCGCCAGTTCAGGGTGTAGTCCTCGCGGTGGAGTTCCGCGGTGGCGAGGGCGGCGCAGCGCAGTTCCTGCTCATAGCCGCCGTTGACGGCGCCGAGGTAGGTGGTGTCCAGAGACACCGAGCGGCTCACGCCGTGCATGGTGAGGGGGCCCTGGAGGGTCCACTTGGGTCCGCTGCGCCAGATGAAGCGGTTGCTGGCGAAGTGGATCTCGGGGAAGTTGTCGACGTCGAGGAAGTCGGCCGAGCGCAGGTGGGCGTCACGGGTGTTGTTGCCGGTGTTGATGCTGGAGGCGTCGATGGCGACCTCGACGCGGGAGTCCTCCATCCGCTCGGCGATGTAGATGCCGCCCCGGAAGCGGGTGAAGCGGCCGTGCACATTGGCCATGCCGACGTGGCGGGCGATGAACCGGATGGCGGTGTGCGGCGGGTCGAACAGCCAGGTGCCGGGCGGGGGGAGCTCCAGCTGCTGGGAGGGGTCCATCTGCACCCGGCGGGCCGGTTCGCACTGGCCGTGGGCGATGTCGATGGTGAAGCGCTTGGGCTGGAGACCGCTGCCGGTGAGCAGCACGGTGTACTGCCCCGGTTCGAGCGTGGCGAGGAAGAGTCCATGCGGGTCGGTGGTGGCCCTGGCCACCGTACGGGCGGCGCCACGCGTCTCGGTGACGGTGACCTCCACTCCGCCCAGGGCCTGGCCCACCGGGTCCAGGACCTCGCAGCTGAAGGCTCCGGCGCCCACGGGCAGGGGCATCCTGAGTCCTGATCCGCGGTCCGGACGCTTGGTGCGCATGCGCCGGAGCAGTGCGAGGGGCATTGCAGTCATCTCACTAACGGTTTCTCTGGGGATGGGGGGGCGCGTCCATGATGGAGCCCCACGTTGAGCTCCGGACGCCGGGGGGGTGGGTGTCAGCCGTGGCCAAGGATCTTCCGTAGCGCCCCGATCAGCAACTCCCCCGCATGCGGGGAGACTTCGGGGTGGTGGAAGCCGATGTGCTCCCGGCGCTCGGCGATCGGCCATTGATGATCTTGATCCAGAACCCGGACCCCGAGGTGTCTCATTTCGAAACAGCGTCGGCGTATACGGTGGAGGGGTTGTGACGAGCATCGATGACACCCCCGCCGGTCCGGCCCTTTCGTCGCTGCGCCGCGCGCGGGACCGGTTCCTCGGCGGACGGCCGCCGGGCGACGGGGTCCCCGAGGACCTCGCCCAAGCCTGGCGGCGGGCGCGGTTCTTCGGCGTACCGCGCGATCTGACCGCCCCGCCGAGGGTGCGGCCGCCCGTGGACCCACCGCTGCTGGCCGCGGCGCGCCCCGCGCTGGACCGCGTGGCGCCCACGCTGAGCGGTGGGATGGGGCTGGTGCTGGTCGACTCCCGCTGCCGGGCGCTGTGGTCGGGCGGCGGCCGTTACGCGGGCACGTCCGCCGATGTGGCCGGGCTCGATCTGTCGGAGAAGGCGGTCGGGCACAACAGCGCCGCGCTCGCGCTGCGCACCGGACGCCGGGCCGAAGTACACGGCCCGGAGCACTTCCTGGACCTGTGGCAGGAGGTGTCGGCGGTCAGCGTTCCGCTGTACGAGCCGGCGGCGGGCCGCCCGGCCGGCGCCGTCACCGTGGTGGCCCCACTGGCCGAGGACCCCACCGCGCATCCGGGCGCGGCCATCGCCGAGGCCACCGCGCACGCCGTCGAGAGGGAGCTGCTGGGCCGGGCCCGCCCGCCGGAGCGGCTGCTGCTCGACGCGTATCTGCGTCAGCGGGCCGACGGGGCGGCCGTGGTGGCGCTCGACGGCAGCAGCCGCCTCGTCAGCCCGGAGGCCGCGCGGCTGCTGTCGCACGAGACGCTGACGCGGCTGGAACGGCGGGCCACGGCCCTCGTCAGGGACGCGGACACCAGGCCGGAGGGCGCACGCGCCGCGACCCCGGAGGAAACCTCCGGACCGGAAGGCGCGCGCACCGGAACACCGGCGGAGAACACCGGGCCGGAGGGCCCTCGCAGCGCGGCCCCGGAGGAGAGCGCCGGGCCCGAGGGCGCACACACCACGACGCCAGAGGCGATCGCGGCACCGGAGGAGTTCACGGCACCGGAGGAGTTCGCCGTGCCGGACGGCGCCGGGCTCACCGTGCGGATGTCACGCCTGACGCACGGGGGCGAGGTCATCGGGGCCGTCGCCACGGTATGCCCGGCGGCCCGGCGGGCGCGGGCGGCGGAGCGCCATGACCACGACCGGCTCCCGGGGCTCATGGGCACCTCCCGGCCCTGGCGGCTGGCGGTCTCCGGAGCGACGGAGCTGGCGCGGTCCGCGGAGCCGCTGCTGCTGATCGGCGAGGCGGGCGTGGGCAAGACCGCGCTGGCCCGCGCCCTGCTCACCCTGCGGGGCTCGGCCGCGCCGCGTGTGGTCGACGCCGCCGAGCAGGTGCCCGGCGAGGTCCCACGCTGGTGCCACGCGCTCGCGGAGAGGGAGGGCGGCGGGCCACCCCTGCTGCTGCGCCACGCCGAGCGGCTGGGCCAGTCCGATGTGGCCGCGCTGCTCTCGCTGCTGGAGCGGCGGCCCGCGGTGCCGCTGGTGGCGACGCACACCCCGGGTGCGCCGACCGGCCCGTGTCTGAGCCGGCTGCTGGACATCCTCTCGGCCCGGTCGGTGGCGCTGCCGCCGCTGCGTGAACGCGTCGACGACATCCCGGCGCTGCTGACGGCCTTCACCGGGCACCCCTCCCCCGGACGTCCTCCGCTGACCTGGAGCCTGGACGCGCGCCGGGCGCTGGAGCAGCACACCTGGCCGGGCAATGTCGCCGAACTCGCCCATGTCGTACGGGAGGTGGCCGAGCGCCGCCGTGCCACCGGGCCGGTGCGGCGCGAGGAACTGCCGTACGGACTGCGGGTGCCTCCGGCCACCCGTCGGCTGAGCGGGATGGAACGGGCGGAGCGCACGGCGATCCTGGAGGCGCTGCGCCGCCACGGGGACAACAAGGCGCGGGCCGCCGAGTCCCTGGGCATCGGCCGGGCCACGCTGTACCGGAAGTTGCGGGCGTACGGAATGGACCAGGCGTAGGGGCGGAAACAGTCACCAGGGGGGCCGGTCTCAGGGGAGCCGGTCATGGGCCGTGGAGGGGGCGACGGTGACGCGAGACAACAGCGCCGAGGGCGATGCGGTCACGGGGAGACTGCTGATCCTGGAGTACGAGCAGGTCAAGGAGGAGCAGCGGGCGCGGATCGGGTTCCGGGACAATCTGCTCTACGCGACGCTCGCCGCGATGGCGGCCATCATCACCTTCTCCCTCCAGAGCCGTGGACGTCCGGAGCTGCTGTTGCTGCTGCCTCCGGCGTCTGCGCTGCTGGGCTGGGCGTATCTGGTCAACGACGAGAAGATATCGGCCATCGGACGGTATGTCCGGGAGGATCTGGGGCCCCGGCTGACGGCGCTCGTACCGGGCCGGCCGGCGGTGTTCGGCTGGGAGCGGGCCCACCGCGACGACGGCCGCCGGATCTCCCGCAAGCGGCTCCAGCTCGCGGCCGACCTGCTGCTGTTCACGGTGGCGCCGATGGCCGCGCTCATCGTGTACTGGACGACGGAGCCGGTGCGGGCGGTGCTGCTGGCGGTGTCGGTGGCGGAGGTGGTGCTGATCTCCGTACTGGCGGTGCAGATCGTGCTGTACGCGGATTTACGACGGCCCTGACGCCTGAAGCTCATGCGGTTTCCCTCAGGGCCTCGGCTCCGCCGCGTCAGGTCCGTAAGGTGTCGGCAGGGGCTGTCCTAGGGGGGATCCGTGGGCGCTGGTGGCAATGAGGGTGCGGTGCGGGCCGATGTGGTGGTCCTGACCGCGCTGGAGGTCGAGTACCGGGCGGTCCGGGCCCATCTGGAGGATCCGCGCCCGGTCCGTGCGGAGCGGGGCGCGCTGTTCGAGCTGGGCGTGTTCCGGGACGGGTCCGCCGAGTGGACGGTCGCCATCCATATGACGGGCCCGGGGAATCCGGGCGCCGCGGCCTCGGTCGAGCGCGCCGCGGCGCTCTTCGCGCCCCGGGCGCTGCTGTTCGTAGGGGTCGCGGGCGGCGTCAAGGACGTCGCGCTGGGCGATGTGGTGGCCGCCGACGCGGTGTACGACTACGAGACCGGCAAGGACACCGAGTCGGGCTTCCTGCCCCGGCAGAAGACCCATCAGTCCGCTTACGGCCTGGTGCAGCTGGCCCGGCTGGTGACGGTGGGCGACGCGTGGCAGCGGCGGATCCGCCCGGGGGACGACGCACCGCGCCCCAACGCCCATGTGAAGCCGCTCGCGGCGGGCGGCCGGGTGGTGGCGCACCACCGCTCGGACGTCGGGCTCAGGCTCACCGCCGGCGCGGGTGACGCGCTCGCGGTGGACATGGAGGGTTTCGGCTTCCTCGCGGGCGCGTATCTCAATCAGCAGCTGGACGCGCTGGTGATCCGCGGCATCTCGGATCTGCTCGGGGACAAGGGCGAGGCCCACGACGAGCGCTGGCAACCCGTGGCCTCCCGGCACGCGGCCGCCTTCGCCTTCGAACTGATCGGCCGGATGCCGGTGGCGGCGGACGCCCCGGCGGACCAGCCGCGGGCCGCCGCGGCGCGGACGCCCGCCGCCAAGGCGTCGGCGTCCTCCGCCGAAGCGTCCGCCCCCACCGCCGAAGCGTCCGCCACCACCGCCGATACGCCCGCCACCACCGCCGATGCATCCGCCCCCACCGCCGAAGCGTCCGCTCTCGCCGCCGGTACGCGGTCCCTCGCCCCCGATGAGCCCGCCGGTACGCCCACCCCCGCCGCCGGTACGCGGCCCCTCGCCGCCGGTGCGGGGCCCGGTCGTCCCCGGCGGCGGCTGACGGTCCGGGACCTCGGCGTCCTCGCCGAGACGCTGCTGGCCGTGTCCGGGATGACCTCCCCGGCGCGCTGGCAGCAGCTGCTCGATGAGCTGCCCACCGTGGGCACCGCGGTGAGCCGTCAGTCGGCCGGCCGGGCGGAGGCCCTGTCGCTGCTGCGCACCTGTGAGACGCGGCGCGCGATGGGAGAGCTGGTGGAGGTGGTCGCGGTGCTCGCCCCGGACGATCCGGCCGCCGCCGAATTCGCCCGGCGGGTCGAGGAGTTCGGATTGGAGTGACCCTGCTCACCCTCCGGCCCCGCCGTGCGTCGGCCCCGTGCCGTCCCGCCGCCGGACCCCGGGCCGCCCCGGGAGGGCGCCCTTGCCGCATGATCGCCGGAATCGACCAGGTGGGCCCCTGAGGAGGACGGCCCTCCGCTCGCGGGCGCATGCGCCCCGGTGCACCGCCGGGAGATGTCCCCACCGCGGCGGGGCCCGCCGGGGCGGAAAACGATGTCGGGGGCTTCCTCGCCCCGGGGTGTCAGGGGAGGCTTGCGGGGCATACAAGTTGTCCCGGAGACCGGGCGGGTGGTGCCCGCGTATGGCAGGGTCTCCGGCGAGATCACCGGCGGCGGGGACCGGTGATGCGGCCTCGGGGGAGGGCATTGCATGACGGCCATGGGGACCGGTGGCCTGAAATCGGTCGGCAACCTCGTCACGGCGTTGAAGGAATTCCGCTGTCTGACGGATCCGGACCTGCGCGCGCTGTGTCTGGATCTGGTCGCCATGGAGCTGGAGATGAGCAGTGTCCCCGTGCGCGCCCATCGGGTGACCGACTACTTCCTGGCGGAACTGGCCCACGAATGCCTGCAAAACCTGCGGATCATGCACGCGCTACGCGCGTCCCTCGCGGTGTTGGCCTCGGCCGACGAGGACGCCATGCGGCGCCTCGACTCGGTCATGGAGCAGATGACGGCCCGTCCGGCCCTGTCCGAGGTCGCCACCGCGAAGCTGCGGTCGCTGCTGGAGGAGCTGGAGATCGAGCAGTTGGGCCAGTTGTGCCGTACGGCCGCGGGCCCGCTCCAGGACGTCCCCGCGGTCACCAGCCCCTGGCACGCCTTCGAGGTGCTGAGCCGGATGAACGCGCAGCCGGGCGGGCTGCCGCCGCAGCTCGCCCTCGTGGAGTACCTCGCGGCGGCGGCGCGCCCGCTGCACCGGGCCGACGCGCTGCGCGAATGGGCCGATGAGCAGGCCCGGGAGCTGGGTCTGACACCCCAGCTGCGGTCGCTGCGGCAGCAGGTGGGGCATGCCGCCCCGGTCGGCCCGGTGGACGCCTATCTGGTGATCCGGCTGCTGCCGCAGGAGGAGGCCGGGTGCTACGAGCTCTCGTCCTGGCACAATTACGACCCCACCGGCTGGCATCCGGCCCGCGGCCCGATCACCCAGGTCACCGCGGAGACCGCGGAGCGTGCGGTCCAGACGCTGGTCTACGAGGCGGCCGAGGAGTGGGGCGACGCCCGGGAGATCCACGTCGAGTTCATGCTGGACGCGGATGACCTGAATCTGCCGGTGCACCGCTGGCGCCTGGAGCTCGACAGCGAGTTGCCCACCCCGCTCTACATGGACCATCCGGTGGTCGTACGGAGCTTGGAGCGGAGCAGGACCAGGCGCTGGCACCGCGAGTGGAAGCAGCGCTGGAACTTCTTCGACCAGTATCCCGAGCGCGCCAAGCAGCTCGTCGTGGACGGCGAGGACCCGGACAGCCCGCGCTCCGGGGACCCCACCGCCCTGCTGGCCCGGCTCAAAGCCGACCCACAGGTGGTCGCGCTGGTCCTGAACTCGCCCCCGGGCGCCACCCGCGAGGGCACCTCGGAGGCGTGGACCGCGTGGCGGGCCGGGATTCCGGTGGTCGCCTGGGACGGCCGGACCACACGGGACCCCGGCTTCATACGACAACTCAGACGAAAACAGGCCGAGGCCAGCGGGAGCCTGGCACGCCTCCGCGAAGCCGTGACAGAGTTACGTCTGGACGCCCATTCGTTCGACTCCGCGGAGTGGGAGCAACATCTCGGGCAGCATGTGGTGCTCGTTTGGGACGACCCGACCCGACCCGTGGAACCGGAAGGGCGCATGACGGGCCCGGACGAGGGGGTTGGTGCTCGATGACCGAGGAAGAGCCTGCGCGGCGCCACAACGGCCGGGTCCACCAGGACCCGGGTTCCGCCTCGCCCGCCCTGCCGTCCTCGATTCCGCGCCCCTGGTGGATCTACCAGGGCACCGGGCGCCCGCTCCACGATGTGAGCCTGGAGGAGATCCTTCCGCCGCCGCCCCCGTGGCGCACCTTCGGCGGGGTCTCGGCCTGCCCGGTCGACGGCGACGAGCGGCCCGGCGCGTTACCGGATCCGGACGACACCCCGGCCGAGCCCCCGGCGCCGCCGGAGGACGAGCAGGACACCGCCCGGCGGCTGGGCTCGGCTCCCCTGGGGGTGCGTTCCGACCCCGAGGAGGCGGATCTCGTCAACGCGGCGCTGATCCTCAGGCGCCCCCTTCTGGTGACGGGCCGCCCGGGCACCGGCAAGTCGACGCTGGCGTACCGCATCAGCCGGGAGCTGGGCCTCGGCCGGGTGCTGCGCTGGCCGATCACGACGCGGTCGACTTTGCGGTCCGGTCTTTACGGCTACGATGCCGTCGGCCGTGTGCACGCCGCCGCGGCCGGCCAGGCGTCGGAGGGGGACACGCACGAACCCGGACCGGAGGACATCGGCGACTTCCTCCAACTCGGCCCGCTGGGCACGGCGATGCTCCCGCACCGTCTGCCGCGCGTCCTGCTCATCGACGAATTCGACAAGAGCGATATCGATCTGCCCAATGACCTCCTCGACATCTTCGAGGCCGGCGAGTACTCCATTCCCGAGCTGGTGCGCATCCGGAGGCGCCGCCCGGCGGTCTCGGTCCTCACCGACGATCCGGAGCGCGGTACCGTCATCGCCTCGGGGCGGGTGCGCTGCCGCGCCTTCCCCATCGTCGTCATCACCAGCAATGGCGAACGGGAGTTCCCGCCCGCGTTCCTGCGGCGCTGTCTCCAGCTCCGGCTGCCCGACCCCGACGCGGACCGGCTCGCGGCGATCGTGGCCGCGCATCTGGGACGGGCCGACGATCCGCGTGCCCGGGAGCTGATCCAGATGTTCCTCGAGCGCAGCGAGCGCGAAGGCGGGCTCGCCGCCGACCAGTTGCTCAACGCGGTGTATCTGGTGACGTCCCAGTCACACGTCCCCGGGCCCGAGTGGGAGGAGCTACTGCACGCCGTCTGGCATCGGCTGGACAGCGCAGCGGGCTCGACATGACACATGACCCAGGCGGCAGGCCCGCCGGGCCCGGCCCACGGGACCTCGACTGGCGGCAGCTCGCCGACGCCATGTGGCTGGCGGTCTGCAAGGCCGAGACGGACCGTGGCCCGGGGCGGCAGGCCCCCGGCCCTCTCCCCGGGACACCGGAGGCGGACGCCCCGCCGCCCGGTGACGAGCCGTCCGACGCGCCTCCGCCGGGCCCCGAGGCGGAGCGCCCGGCGCCTGGCTCCGGGGATGGGCCCGACGTCGCCGAGCCGCCCCTCCCCGTGGAGGTGGCCGGTGTGCCCGCACCGCCCGGTGCGGCGGAGCCGGCGACCGTCATGGAAACCTTCGCACCCGCGCGCAGGCAGTCCGTCGCCGAGCCGCCGCTGCCCGAACGGGCCCTGTCCCGGGCGCTGCGGCCGCTGAAGCGCACCTCGCCCTCGCCGGTCGAAATGGAGATCGACGAGGAGGCCACGGCCGAGCACGCGGCGCGCGACGGGCTGTGGGTGCCCCACTGTGTGCCGGTGCGTGAGCGCTGGATGGACGCCGTCCTGGTGGTGGACTGCGGCAGTTCGATGGTGGTGTGGCGGCGGACCGCCGAGCACCTGGTCACCGTGTTGCAACGCACCGGCGCCTTCCGGAATGTGCGGGTGCACCGGGTGAACACCGACCATCCGTTACTCGAGGACCGGTCGCCGATCGAGGGGATGCCGCCGCGCGGCAAGCGCACGGTGCTGGTGCTGACCGACGGCATCGGCGCGGCCTGGGCCGATGAGAGCGCCCAGCACGCGCTGGCCCTCTGGGCGCGGCACGCCTCGGTCGCGGTGCTGCACGTTTTACGCCAGGGCCGTTGGCATCACACGGGAGTGGCGCCGGAGCGGGTGCGGGTACGGGTCCCCGAACCGGGCGCCCCCAACGGCACCTGGCGGCCGGCGGACGGCGGCTCCTGGCCGGACGGCGCGCCGCCGGTCCCGGTGCTGGAGCTGGACGCGCGGTGGATGGCCAACTGGGCGCGGCTGGTGGCCCGGCCGTCGGTGCGCGGCGAGGACACGATGGCGCTGCTGCCCGGGGTGCCCGCCGAGCGCTGGGAGCCCGAGCCCGAACCGAGCGCCTGGGACCGCGTCTTCCGGTTCCGCGCGACGGCCTCGCCGAGCGCCTTCCGGCTGGCGTCCCGGCTTGCCGCGGCCCCGTTGAACATTCCCGTGATGGAGTTCGTGCAGGGGATCCACCAGCCGGAGGGCAACCCGAGCGATCTGGCCGAGGTCCTGCTGGGCGGGCTGCTGCGCAAGGTGGCGACCGCCGACCCGCTGGATGAAACGGGCATAGGGTATGAATTCCATGACGGGGTGCGGGAACTGCTGCTGTCCGCCGGGATGCGGGACGAGTCGCTGTACATCCTGGGCAGCGTTCTGGACCGGCTGGGGCGCCGCTGGAAACCGCTGCTGATGCTGCGCGATCTGCTCAACCACCCCTCGGGGTCGGTGCGGGATCTCCCCCGGACGGAACGCCTGCTTCCGTACATCCGCCTTCAGGAACAGGTCTACCAGTCGCTCTCCGGTCCGTACCTGGAGGGTGCGCGCTCCTTTCGCGCCCTGGTCCTGGCCCATCAGGCGCTCGCCCGCTCGGGGGAAAGCGTCCCTGATCCAGTTGAAGACGCATCACACAGGGGAAGACATGTGGACTCTGAGGCGGTTGCGGCCATGAATGATTCCACGACTCCCCGATCCGACCCGCTGTCCCAGGCCGACGATTCACCATCTCCGCCGGCGCACGGCACGCCGGGCCCGGCGGGGGAGCACCTGAGAGGAACATTCGTGTCCGTGACCGCTGCCCGGTCCCTGCCCGCCGCGGAGGAGCGCCGGCCCGGAGAACCCCCCGCCATCTGGGGAAACGTACCGCCCCGGAACAATAACTTCACCGGGCGGCAGACGTTGCTCGACATTCTCCACGAGCGGCTGAAGGCCGAAGGGACCGCCGCCGTGCTGCCCGAGGCCCTGCACGGGCTCGGCGGAGTGGGCAAGTCACAGATCGCACTGGAGTACGTCCACGAGCATGCCGCCGACTACGACGCGGTGTGGTGGATCCCGGCGGAACGCCCCGAGCAGATCCGTCAGGCGCTGGTCCAGCTCGCCGACCGGCTGGGGCTGCGCGCGGGCATGGAGGCCAACACGGCCGTGCCCAGTGTGCTCGACGCCCTCCGAACCGGGCGCCCGTGCCGCAACTGGCTGCTGGTCTTCGACAACGCCGAGGAACTGGACACGGTGCGTCCGTTCTTCCCCGCGGGCGGACCGGGCCGGATCCTGGTCACCTCGAGGAACGCACAGTGGTCGCGCGCCGCCCGCACCGTCGAAGTGGATGTCTTCGAACGGGAGGAGAGCATCGAGCTGTTGCGCCGCCGGGGGCCTGAGCTGCCGGACGATCAGGCCGACCGGGTCGCCGACGCCCTGGGGGACCTTCCGCTGGCCATCGAGCAGGCGGCGGCCTGGCTCACCGAGACCGGTATGCCGGTCGACGAGTACCTCCAGGTCTTCGAGGACGAGCGGGCCGATGTCTCCACCCGTCGCAATGAGCTGCTGGCGGCCGGCGTTCCGGTGGACTATCCGGAACCGGTCGCCGCCGCCTGGAACATGTCGCTGCGGCGGCTGGCCGAAACCCATCCCGGTGCGCTCCAACTCCTCCAGATGTGCTCGTTCTTCGCGCCCGAGCCGATCTCCCGGCGGCTGTTCTCGGGCGTGCGCGGGGTCTCCCTCTCCCCCGAGCTGTCGGAGGTGCTCCAGGACCCGATCAGACTCGGTCACGCGATCCGTGAGATCAACCGCTACGCCCTGATCAAGATCAATCACCGCAGCAACACGATCCAGATGCACCGGCTGGTGCAGGCCGTGCTGATCGGCCAGATGTCCACGCCGCAGCAGGCGGACATGCGGCACAGCGCCCATGTACTGCTGGCCGTCGGTGACCCCAACGATGTGGCCCCCGCGAACTGGGGGCGGTACGCCGACCTCCTCTCCCATGTCCGGGCGTCGCGCGCGATGGAGTGCGACGACAAGTGGGTGCGGCAGATGGTGCGGAACCTGGTCCGCTTCCTCTACGCCTGGGGGGACCACGACGGTGCGCTGGAGCTCGGTACCCAGGTGCGCCGGGAATGGGTGGCGACGCTCGGCGAGGACAGCGCGGAGACGCTGGCCGTCTCCCGGACCCTGGGCCATACCCTGACCGTGCTCGGCCACTTCCAGGAGGCATGGGAGCTCAACCGCCGGACGCTGGAGCTCCAGCGCGCCAAGGACGGTGACGACCACGAGAGCACCCTGATGATGCAGGGGGCGGTCGCCGTCGACAACCGCTACCAGGGCGACTACGCGCGATATGTGGAGCTGGAGAAGGACCGCTGGACCAGGACCCTGCGGCTCTTCGGGGACGAGGACCCGTACTCCATCGGCGCGGCGAACGACTACGCCGTGGCGCTGCGCGCGGCGGGGGACTACGAGCACGCCCGGCGGCTGGACGAGGGCGCCCGCCGCACCGCGGGTCTGGTGCTCGGCGAGGACGCCGTGGTCACCATCCTGGTGGAGGCCAACCTCTCCATCGACGTCCGCGAGGGCGGGGACTACCTGGCCGCCCGCGACATGCTGGAGCAGACCTGTGCCCGCGCCCGTCAGCTGCTCCCACCGAACGCGCCCATCCTGGTCTACGCCCTGCGCAACCTCGCCGTAGCGCGTCGTAAGGCGGGCGACCATGAGGGCGCCCTGAGCCTCAGCCGGGAGGTGCTGGAGCGCTACCGGCTGCGCTACACCGAGCCCAACCTCCAGATCACCACCACGGCCCTGGCCCTCTCGATGGATCTGCGGCAGACCGCCGACCTGGAGGGCGCCCGTGAGCTCGGCCGGAAATGCTGTGAGGAGATGCGCGTCCTGCTGGGGGAACGGCATCCGGCGACCCTGGGCGCGGCGATCGACCTCGCCGTGACGCTGCGGCTGCTGGGCGAGACGGATGAGGCGCTCGCGCTGAACAGGGAGACGCTGCCGGTCCTCGTCGAGCGGCTGGCGGCCGACCATCCCATGACGCTGGCCTGTGCCATCAACATGGCCAGCGACCACTACACCCTCGCGGACTACCAGGAGGCCCACGACCTGGACGTCGAGACCCTGGCGGCCTGCCGGTCCCGGCTCGGTGAGGACCACCCCACCACGCTGGCGTGTGCGCTCAATCTGTCGGGCGATCTGCGCGCGCTGGGCGAGGGCAGGCGGGCGGAGGAGCTCCACCAGGGCGCGCTCGGCCGGCTGCGCCGGGTGCTGTCGGCCAATCACCCGGCGACGGTCGCGGCGGCCCGGGGCATCCGGGCGGACTGCGACGCGGAGTCGATCTCCATCTGAACCGCCGTCCACCCCGCCGCCGGCGGGGCCGCGCCACGCGCCGTTCAGCCGCGTCCACGCGTCCCGATCCACCGTGCCAGAGCCACCGGGTCGGGACCCGTGCCCGGTGCGGTGCGCAGCTCCCGGTGGACGGCCACGGCCAGTTCGGGGTGGTTCAGCAGCGTCGTCCTGGCCACGCCGTCCGGCAGGCTGAGCGCGAGCCCCGCCCATGCCGCGATGTCGTCCGGGTCCGCTTCCAGGCGGGCCCGGTAGCCCCGCAGAGCGGCCGCGGCGTCCCCCGCGGCCCAGTCGAGGTCGACCCGGTCGGGGGCGGCACCGCCCCCGGGCAGCCCCGCTCCCCCGCCCTCGCGCAGCCGGGCGAACCCCGCCGGATCCCTGAGCCGGAGCCGGGCGAGCGCGGGGCGCGCCAGCGCCTCGGGGCGAGTGGGCCGGACCGAGGTCCCGGGCAGCTCCCGAGGAGGGTCGGTCCGCTCCCGCCAGGCCCACGCCCACTGGGCGGTTCGCTCCGGTTCCGTCGCGAGGTGCCGCATGCGGTGGACGAGCCGGTGGTCCTCGATCAGATCGGAGGCGAGCCGCCCGGGTACGGAGGGCACCGGCTGCTCGAGCCACTCGGCCAGCCTTTTCTCCAGCCCCCGGAGGAACTCCTTGCCCCTGGGCGTCAGTTCGGCATGGGTGAGGAGTGTACGCAGCCCCGAGGCGGTCTGCGCCCGGCGCAGGGCGAACTCGAACGCGGCGGTGTTCCGGGCCGGGCCGGTCTCGGCGCGCCGCAGTCGGTCCCACCAGAATCCGGTCACGCCCAGGAACGCGTACACCCCTTGAAGGAGCCCCCGCAGCGGTCGGGGATCCAGCCGCCAGGGCGCGTAGTGGATCTCCTCCAGACCCCCTTCGATCAGGGGCACCAGATCCATCAGGGCGCTGAGTTTGATGTGCTGGGCCTCGTGCACCAGCGCGGCGGCGAGGGTCAGCGGGTCGGTGGCCCCGTTGAGCAGCACACAGCCGTACGCCTCGGGCGATGAGGCGCTGAACGGTTCGGGCCAGGCGGTGTACGGCACGGGCACGACGGAGACCAGGCAGGCACCGATTCCCCGCGGGTCCACCTGGCGCTGCTCCGCGACCAGCCGCCACGCATTCTCGAATCGTTCCCGCCAGCCTTGCCGCTCTTCGGCGCCGAGCCGCTCCGGGCCCCGGATCCGGAGAAAGTCGCGATAGGGATCGATGTCATCGACAAGGGGTGAGCAGACGATCCCCCGGTGTTCGCCGCGAAGTCGCCGCAGACCGTGCCAATCGGGAGCGTCCTCGGAGAAGTCGGCGGGCAGGGTCACCGAATGCGGGCCGGATAACACCACCGCTTTCTGCCCGCTCATGACGACCTCGGCGACATCGGTCGTGTCCGGAATGCGGGCGAATCCCAGGGCCGGCAATATCACCCCGCCCTCGCGCACCGGAACGGCGCCGCGAAAGTCGATTCCGGCGAGAAGAGCCGCCGAGGCGGCCATGGCATGCAGATAACCCACCGCACTCCACAGCGGCCTGTCCTCCGATTCCAGACCGCGCAGCCTGCGCAGACAGCGGTGGAGCCACACGCCCACGGGAGGGTGCAGCAGCAGCCTTTCCACGGCGGCCGGGGAGCGGTGCTCGGCCCGGACCAGCAGCCGCCAGGCGTCCCGGGGCGGGGGAAGCGGGCCGGACAGGGCGGGGTGGGCGGAGGCCATGTCCACCAGGGCGCGCAGCAGCAGCATGGTCCGGCTGCGCTGCCCCGACCTCAGTTCGGCCACGGCCGAGGAGCCGCCCGAACCCAGCGCCAACTCGGCGAAAGACTCCACCGATAAACGATGGTTAGGACCCCGCCCGGCGGAGGACGTCATAGCCGCCTAACTCACACACGATTCCTGGGACTGTGACGTGTTACCCCCGACCATCGGTGGTCGCTGGACGATGTCGAGCAGCCACTCCGTCACCGCGGAAAGCCCTTCGTACCGCTCGAGATCTTCGAGCGTCGTCCCCGAAAGGTCCAGCAGCTCCGTCTCGACCTCGGTCGCGACTCGCTCCATGACACGGTCCCCCTCCGGACGCTCCCTACCGGCTCATATGCGGCATCCCCATGGTGGCCTACCCCTTTTGATTGCGAAAGGGTGAACACGGCCAGTCGGCGCGCGCCTTGTCAAGATTTTCGGTCACTTCGACTCGTGAAGGAGCGCCCCGATATGTCGGTGTCAGCCACCCGTTCCGGATCGCATCGCCTCGACCTCGAAGACGCCTCCGCACACCCGGAACGACCGCACCGAGACGTTCATGGCGTCGAAGGAATCCGGCGGATAGACCCGGATCCGCTCGGCGGTGCGCCGGCACGGGGTGTCGGTCGTGCCCTCGTTGAGCGTGTGCAGGGCGGCGGAGGCGCGGCCGCCGGGCGGCAGGGAGACCGTGGACCGTGTGGGGCCGCGCCGGGTGGCGGGGGCGCCGATCCCGGCGCCCGCGGAATCGCGCAGCGAGACACCGGGATATCCGGTGAGCGTGCAGGTCGTGGAGCCCTTGTTGGTGAACACCAGCGGCAGATACACATTGCCGGCGCCCATGTCCATCCGGCCGGCCGACAGCGTCAACTGCGCCTTGGAACAGATGCGGCGCACACCGGACCGCGCTTCGGGCCGCGCGGAGGACCCGCCCGAGGGGGCCCGGTGCGCCGAGGGCGGAGGGGACTGCGCGGTCTGCGACGAAGGCCGCTCGTTCCGGGAGGACCCGCCGCCGGAGGAGCCGGAGGAGCCGGAGGAGGCAGCCGAGGGAGCGGAGGGTGGTGCGGCCGAGGAGGCGGACGAGGCACGCTGTGCGGAGTCCCCGCCCCCGGTGTCGCTGCCGCACGCGGTGACCGTGGCCAGCGCGCCGACCAGCAGCGCGCATAAGACCGGCGGCCGAAGCGAGCGGGACCGCGATGTCGTCGTGCGCCGAGCCGAACCGTTCCGTTGAGTCATGAGCGACCTCCCGAGGTCAGCCGTCTGCGGGGGCATCGGCCCCGAGCTCGAGTGCCCCGGTGCCTCCCCCGCATTCCTCCCCTCCGGTTTCCCTTCCCCGCGCGAAGGCTCTTATGTCCGGGGCACATTGATCGCGTCGGCGATCAAATTCCTCACATTGGATTCTCTACCGCAAACATCCGAACGCCTTGTCCCCGCCAGAACCGTGGGATTACTGTTCGGCAGCCATCGCACTCGCCAATTGCCACACCAGGACAGGAAGAAGGACTCCATGGCCGCACGCGGACGTCATCGCCGGCCCCGGCCCCACCGGGTCTCCCGCACCTCGCTCGCGATCACCGCGGGCGGCGCCGGCGTCGCCCTGCCGCTCATCGGCATCGGCCAGGCGAACGCCGCCTCAGCGCCCGCACCCACCTCCGCCACCCCGGCCGTCACCTCCGTCACGGCCGCCAAGGCCCAGCCGCTCCTCATCGCCCCCAGAGCCGTGCCCGAGCCCCCGGCCAAGGCCCAGCCTCAGACCGGGTCGTACACCGTCGTCCGGGGTGACACCCTCTCCGGGATCGCCGACGCCGAGAACGTGACGGGCGGCTGGGAGCGGCTCTACGAGATCAACCGCCAGGTCATCGGCGCCGACCCGGACCTGATCCGCCCCGGCCAGCGGCTCACCCTCGGGGACCACTGAACGCGCCGGGAGCCCGGGACATACAGGAGCACGCACAGGAGCCTCCGCCCGCGGTGGACCACCGCGGCGGACGCTCCTTCGCCGGGGCGGCCTTACATCACCAAATGTGCCTTGGAATGGGTGACTTCCTCGATGTCGCCGCCCGCCTTGCCGATCAGCCGGTGCGCCAGATTGCTCAGCGCCCGCGCCGCCGCGATCTCCTCGCCGACCCTCGGCTGTGCCGGGTCGTCGGGGTTGCGGTTGGCACGGCCCTGGGCCAGCATCTCCGTACCGTCGTGCATTCTCAGCCGGACGACCGCTTCGGTCAGCGGGCCGATCTCACGGAACTCCATCTGAAGGTCGCATCCCACGATCGTCTCCATCGCTCTCACCTCCTGCGTTACCTTCCAGGATGCGCCTCGCCCGCCTCTCCGGTCGACCGGGACAGCAACTCCACCACCTCGTCGTCCGTGGTCTGGGAGAAGTCCTGGTACCACTCCCCCACCGCCGCGAAGTCCGAGGGGGTGGAGAGGGCCACCACCTCGTCCGCGTCCTCGCGCAGGGCGGTGACCGCGTCCGGGGGCGCCACCGGCACGGCGAGGACCACCCGCGCGGCTCCCTGGGCATGTGCGACCCGGCAGGCGGCCTGGGCCGTGGCGCCGGTCGCGATGCCGTCGTCCACGACGATCGCGGTCCGGCCCTCGACCGGGACCCGTGAGCGGCCCTGACGGAATCGGCGCGCCTTGCGGGCCAGCTCCTCCCGCTCGGTCCGCTCCACCTCGGCGAGGTCCTCCTGGTCGGCCCGGCTCATGCGGATGATCGCCTCATGGACGACCCGTACCCCGCCTTCGCCGATGGCGCCGAACCCCAGCTCCCGGTGGTAGGGGACGCCGAGCTTACGGACGATGATCACGTCAAGGGGCGCATGGAGCGCCAGGGCCACCTCGAAGGCCACCGGCACCCCGCCCCGCGGCAGCCCGAGCACGACCGGTTTCTCCTCGCCCAGGGGGCGCAGCGCCTCGCCCAGGCGCCGCCCGGCGTCCACCCGGTCGGTGAAGATCATGATTCACCCCCGCTCCTGAGGGACTCACCTTCGAATCAAGCCGACGATCCGCCCATGCGCAAACCGGCGGTCCCCGGGCCGCCGCCCGGGGCGTGCGGATACCGGAGACTCCGGCACCCTGGAGGTATGAAGAACGCCACCGGCCCGGAGGAGTCCGGTTACCCCGTCTTCGTCGAGTCATTCGACGCCGACAGCCGCTACCGGCGGGTGCGGCTGCGCGGTCTGGGCTGCGAACCACTGGAACGGGAGGAGTTCGAACCGCGCCTGCGGCAGGTCTTCCCCGATATCGACCTCGACGACCCGGCCCAGGTCCACTGGGAGGACCGGCCCGGGCAGTGGCCGCCCTGGCATCCGGGCGAGGCATGACCGTCCTGGTCGGCACCTCGGGATGGCAGTACCGGGACTGGCGCGGCGATCTCTACCCCGAGGGCTGTCCGCAGCGGCTGTGGCTGGAGGAGTACACCCGCTCCTTCGCCACGGTGGAGAGCAACAACGCCTTCTACCGGCTGCCCTCGTACGACCAGTTCACCACCTGGCGGAGGCGCCTCCCGGAGGGCTTTGTGATGGCGCTCAAGGCGAGCCGCTACCTCACCCACATCAAGCGGCTGCGCGATCCGGAGGAGCCGGTGGAGCGGCTGATGTCCCATGCGGCCGGGCTCGGCGACCGGCTGGGCCCGGTGCTGCTCCAGCTGCCGCCCACGCTGCGGGCCGACGGTGAGCTGCTGGACCGCTGTCTGGGCTGTTTCCCCGCCGGGACGCGGGTGGCCGTCGAACCGCGCCACACCTCCTGGTGGACCGGGGAGGTCCGCGCGGTGCTGGAGCGCCGGTCGGCCGCGCTGTGCTGGGCCGACTCCGGGTCCCGGCCGGTCACCCCGCTGTGGCGGACCACCGGGTGGGGGTATCTGCGCTTCCACGGCGGCCTCGCCCGGCCGGCCCCGCGCTACGGGCGCCAGGCGCTGACCACCTGGGCCCGGCGAATCCAGGACACCTGGCCGGCCGACGCGGAGGTCTACGCCTACTTCAACAACGACACGGGCGGGGCCGCGGTGCACGACGCGGCCGTCTTCGCCCGTGCCGTGGACCGCCTGGGCCGCCCGGTCAGCGGCACACCCTCGCCGTAGGGCGGGCACCTCGTCGCCGTGGTGCCCGCCGGGCTCACTCCTTCACCGCCCCGCCCAGCATGCCCTCGATGAACCGGCGCTGGAGGGCCACGTAGACCACGACCACCGGCAGCGCGATGAGCACCGAGGCCGCCGCGAGCAGCGCCGCGTCGGAGCTGTGCTGGCCCTGGAAGAAGGCGAGGCCGAGGGGGACCGTGCGATGGGCCTCGTCGCTGACCATCACCAGGGCCATCAGGAACTCGTTCCAGGTCCACATGAAGGTGATCACGACCATGGTGGAGATCGCCGGGCGGCCCATGGGGACCAGGACGCGCCACAGCGTGGTCCAGGTGTTCGCCCCGTCGATCCGGGCCGCCTCGATCACCGCCCGTGCGCTGCCACGGAAGTACGTGCGCATCCAGAAGACCCCGAAGGCCAGGGACTGCGCGGTCTGCGGCAGGATCAACGCCCAGTAGCTGTCGGTGAGTTCGGCGTGGCGCAGATCGAAGTAGAGCGGGACGACCAGCGCCTCCTGGGGGAGGGTCAGCCCGATCACGAAGAGGTGGAACAGCACCGTGGAGCCGGGGAAGCGCATCACCCCGAAGGCATACGCGGCGAGGATGGCCAGCACGGTGGTGGCGGCCACCACGGCCGCCGTGACCAGGACCGAGTTCCCCAGATAGGTGCCGAAGTGGCCACGGCTCCAGGCGTCGGCGAAGTTGCTCCAGTGCAGCCCGCCCTTCGGCAGCGAGAAGCCGGTGTCCAGGGAGCTCTGTGAGCCGAAGGCCGTGGAGAGGATGCCGATCACGGGGGTGAGCGCGATGACGGTGAAGAGGGCGAGGATGCCGTAGGTGACGTTGCGTTCCAGGCGTGTCGTCATGCCCGACGCCCTTCCACGAGCCGGGAGACCGTGACGGTCAGGACGAAGATCAGGACCGTGAGGCCCACGCCGACGGCCGCGGCCGAGCCGACCTGGTTGGTCTCGAAGGCCCGGTGGTAGACCTCGTAGGCGGGTACGGAGGTGGCGTTTCCGGGGCCGCCGCTGGTGGTGATGTAGATCAGGTCGAAGTTCCGCAGCCCGGCCACGATGGTCAGGGTCAGCGCCACCGCGATCTGCGGCCGCAGACCGGGCAGGGTGACGGTGAGGAACTCGCGCAGCGGCCCGGCGCCGTCCATCCGCGCCGCCTCGTACAGCTCGCGCGGAATGCGCTGGGCCCCGGCGAGGAAGAGGACCATGCACAGCCCGGTGCCGACCCAGGTGCCGATGACGCCGACGGCGGGCAGCGCCCAGGTGTAGTCGCCGAGCCAGGGGCGGGCGAGCCCGCCGAGGCCGACCGCGCGGAGGGTGTCGTTGAGCAGCCCGTCGGGGGCGAGGATCGAGCGCCAGGCCACGCCGACCACGATCAGCGCCAGGACCTGGGGCAGGAACAGGACCGTACGGAAGAAGGTCATGCCCCGGACCCGGACCCGGGACATAACGGCGGCCAGCAGCAGCCCGATGGCCACCGGCAGGGCCGCGTAGAAGACGAGCAGCAGCAGCGCGTGGAGGAAGGGGGCGCGCAGGCTCGGGTCGCTGAACAGCGCGCGGTAGTTGTCGAATCCGGCGGGGGTGGCGACCGTCAGCCCGTCCCAGTGCACGAACGAAAGCCACACCGACTGCCCGAAGGGGTAGAGCAGGAAGACGGCGTACACGATCAGCGCGGGCAGGATGTACAGATAGCCGATGGCGCGTGGTTCACCGGGCGCCCGGCGGCGGTATGCCCTGGTCAGAGCGGTGTACTTCATCGGGTCCCCGCCGGTGCCGGCGTGGCCGGGTGGCGCTCGCGCTGCTTCTTCATGAAGGCGCCGTAGTCCTTCTGGAGGGTCGCGGCGAAGGCGTCCGGGGAGGTCTTGCCGCTGATCACGCCCTGGAGCGCGGCCGAGAGGGTGTCGTAGAAGGTGGGGGTGGCGTAGTCCAGGTACGGGACGAGTCCGTCGGCGGCGCTCAGCCGCCGCCAGCCGGCGATCATCTGGCCGTCCACGCTGTCCGGGCCGATCTGTGCCGCGGCCTTCGCGGGTACGGCGGGCAGCACTCCGTGCCGGGTCATCACGTCGGCGGCGTGGGCGTTGGTGATGAAGTCCAGATAGGCGGCGGCCACCTGTGGGTGGCGGGAGCGGGAGGTGATGGACCAGGCGAGGCCCTGGCCTCCGGTGGTGACGGGGTCGCCGCCGGCCTTGGCGGGCGGGGGCGGCATGATGCCCAGCTTGTCGCCCATGGGCTTCTTGAGGTCGGCCAGCTGCCAGGTGCCCGTCAGCAGATACGCGCCGTCGCCGGAGGCGAACTTCTTGGCCGCGTCGTCGTAGCCCAGGCCGTTGGCGCCCCCGGGCAGATAGCCGCGTTTCGCCCAGTCGGCGAGGGTCGCCGCGGCGTCCTTGGTGGCGGCGTTGTCGAAGCCGTCGCCGCGGCCGAGGACCGTGTCGCGGGCGGCGGCGGCGCCGAGCTGGTCGTGCAGCGCCCCGAAGGTGTGAATGGCCGGGTACTTGTCGAGGTTGCCGAACTGGATCGGCAGCTCGCCGCGGTCCTCGAGCCGGGCCAGGCCGTCGGTGAACTCGCCCCAGGTGCGCGGGGGTCGCAGCCCGGCCCGCTTCAGCAGGTCCTTGTTGTAGTAGAGGCCGATGTACTCACCGGTCTGGGAGATGCCGTAGAGCCGCCCGCGGCCGAAGTCGTTGCCGTCGGCGGAGACCCGGTTGAGGCCCAGCAGGGTGCCGGGGTAGCGGGTGTTCCAGTCGTAGATCCCGGCGTAGTTGTCCAGCGGGGCGAGCAGCCCGGCCCGGACGAAGGCGACCATGTCCGGGTAGCCCTGGTTGGCCTGGATGACATCGGGCGGATTGTTGCCGGAGACGGCCAGCTTCAGGGTGGTCTTCAGATCGGTGAAGCTGCGGGCGGTCCGCTTGATCCGCACATTGGGGTACTTCTTCTCGAACTCCCGGTTCAGCTGCTGTAGTTCGCCGTTGGTCCCGCCGCGTATCTCCTGGTCCCACACGGTCAGCGTGGTCTTTCCGGCCTTGGCCGGATCGGGTATCGCGGTGGCCGCGCCGGTCCCGGCACCGGCGGCCCCCGAGCCGTCGGTGCCGGGGACACACCCCGCGGCGAGCAGGACGACGCCGACGGCGAGCGCCGCCGGCACGGCTCTGCGGCGTGACCGGCGCGCCCCGGTACAGACGAGTTCCATGGGGTTCTCCTCGATGCGGTGGTCGGGACCGTCAGGACCGTTGGGCACTGTCATGCACCCGGAAGCCGATGGTGGGCAGGGCCCGCAGCCGCGGGCAGTCGCGCACCCGGTCCGGGATCAGATCGCCCAGGAAGCCGTAGCGGCGGGCGAGTTCGGCCGCGTCCGCCCCGCCGTCGGCCGCCCGCCGCGTCCGGCTCCACCAGGCGGCCACCTCCGGCCAGCCGGGCGCGGCCAGGGAGCCGCCGAAGTGCTGGACGGAGAGGGCGGCGGTGAGGTTGGCGAAGGCGAGCCGGTCGGCGAGCGGCCAGCCCGCGAGCGTGCCGGTGATGAAACCGGCCACGAAGACATCGCCGGCGCCGGTCGGGTCCAGCGCGTCCACGGGCAGCCCCGGCACCTCGGCGCTCTCCCCGGTGAGCGAGTCGAGGGCCACGGCGCCCTCGGCGCCCCTGGTGACCACCGCGATCGGCACCTGCTCCGCCAGGGCGCGCACCGCCCGCTCGGGGCTGTCGGTGCGGGTGTAGCGCTGGGCCTCGGCCGCGTTGGGCAGAAAGGCGTGGGCGTAGGGCAGATCGAGAAGCGCGGCGGGGTCCCAGCGGCCGGATTCGTCCCAGCCGACATCGGCGAAGACCTTGCTGCCCTGCGCGTGCGCCTGGCGCACCCAGTCCTCCTGGCGCCCTGGTTCGAAGGCGGTCACACAGGCGCGGGAGCGGGGCGGGTCGCCCTGGACGGCGGGCGGCGGGGCCGGGTGCTCATGGGTGACCATGGTGCGCTCGCCCTCGTACGCCATGGAGACGGTGACCGGGGAGTGCCAGCCGGGGACGCGCCTGGAGTGGGCGAGGTCCACTCCCTCGCCGAGGGCGAGGCTCTCCCAGCAGTAGTCGCCGTAGACATCGGTGCCGAAGGCGGCGGCGAGCGTGGTATGCAGCCCCAGCCGGGCCACGGCGGTGGCCATGTTGGCGACGCCGCCGGGGCTCGATCCCATGCCGCGCGCCCAGGACTCGGTGCCGCGGATGGGGGCGTGGTCGAGCCCGGTGAAGATGATGTCCAGGAACACGGTGCCGGTGAGGTAGACGTCGTGCTCGGGGTCCTCGGAGGCGCGCAGCGCCGCGAGCGGGTCGATCGGTTGGATCGGTTGGATGGGATCGGGTGTTCCGGCCGTGGTGCTCACCGACGTGCCTTTCCTTGTGCGGCATGGCTTGTTCTCGCCCAGGGCCCTTCTGACGGATCTCCGCGGCGTCACGGCGCCCGGCCCTTCGCCCGCGGGAATCCGTCAGAAGGACCCTGGTGGCGTGAGCGACACCTTGCACCTCACCGATGCCGAATGCAAGAGGTCGATCACACTCGCGCAAACTCGCTCATCTGGAGTACGTTGCCACCATGCTGCGAGAGACCCGCCACGAGAAGCTGCTGAGCATCCTCGGCGAGGAGGGCGTGCTGCCCATCGGGGAGATCGCCACACGCCTGGGCATCAGCGAGGCCACGGCCCGCCGGGACCTCACCGAGCTGGGCCGGGCGGGCCGGCTCACCCGGGTCTACGGCGGCGCGGTGGCGGCACCCTCGCAGGACGAGGAGCGGCCGTTCGGCGAGGTGGCGGTCGACGACCTGGCCGACAAGGAGGCCGTCGCACGCGCCGCCGCCGAGCTGGTCACCGACGGCGATGTGCTGCTGCTGGACATCGGCACCACCACCCTCCAGCTCGCCAAGCTGCTGCGCGGCCGTCCGGTCACCGTGGTGACCAGCAATCTCGCGGTCTACGACGAGCTGCGCGACGATCCGCTGGTGACGCTGATCCTGCTGGGCGGGCAGGTGCGCGCCAACTACCGCTCCGTGGTCGGCTTCCTGACCGAGTCCAACATCCGCCAGCTGCGGGTCGGCCGGCTCTTCCTCGGCGCGAGCGGGGTGCTCCCCGACGGCAGCGTGCTGGACAGCACCCATGTGGAGGTGCCCGTCAAACGGGCCATGCTCGGCGCGACCCGGGAGGTGGTGCTGCTGGCCACCGCGGGGAAGTTCCCCGGCGACACCGGCCTCGCCCGGATCTGCGGACCGGAGCGGATCGACACCCTGATCACCAACAAGACTTCCGACCCGGCGACGCTCGCCGTGTTCCGCGAGGCCGATGTGGAGGTAGTGA
This sequence comes from Streptomyces malaysiensis subsp. malaysiensis, assembly GCF_040653035.1. NCBI lineage: Bacteria > Bacillati > Actinomycetota > Actinomycetes > Kitasatosporales > Streptomycetaceae > Streptomyces > Streptomyces malaysiensis. Next base: position 186,683 of record NZ_JBEZNG010000020.1, on the reverse strand, counting down.
CCGTATGAGGCTGACTGTGCTGGGCGGCGGCGGGTTCCGTATGCCCCTGGTGTACCGGGCGTTGCTCGATGACACCGGGGACGAGGCGGGGCGCTGCACCGAGCTGGTGCTGTACGACACCGACTCCCGCCGGCTGGACGCGATCCGCGCGGTCCTGGCCGAACAGGCCGCGGGCCGCCCCAGCGCCCCCGTGGTCCGGGCCACCACCGATCTCGACGAGGCGCTGCGCGGCGCCGACTTCGTCTTCTCGGCCATCCGCGTCGGCGGTCTGGAGGGCCGGGCGACCGACGAGCGGATTCCGCTCGCCGAAGGGGTGCTGGGGCAGGAGACCGTCGGCGCGGGCGGGGTGCTCTACGGACTGCGCACCCTCCCGGTGGCGCTGCGGATCGCGGAGCGGATCGCCGCCGTGGCCCCGGACGCCTGGGTCATCAACTTCACCAACCCGGCGGGCATGGTCACCGAGGCGATGCAGCGGGTGCTCGGCGACCGGGTGATCGGCATCTGTGACTCCCCGGTCGGCCTGTGCCGCCGCGCCGCGCGGGCGGTCGGCGCCGATCCGGACCGGGCCGTCTACGACTATGTGGGCCTGAACCATCTGGGCTGGCTGCGCCGGGTGGTGGTGGACGGCCGGGACCGGCTGCCGGAGCTGCTCGGCGACACCGGCGCCCTGGAGTCGTTCGAGGAGGGCAAGCTCTTCGGCGCCGAGTGGCTGCGGGCGCTCGGCGCGCTGCCCAACGAGTATCTGCACTACTACTACTTCAACCGGGAGTCGGTGGCCTCGATCCGTCAGGCCCCGGCCACCCGTGGGGAGTTCCTCCGCGACCAGCAGGCCCGGTTCTACGAGACGGCGGGCTCCGGTGCGCCCGGGGCGCTCAGGGCGTGGGAGCGCACCCGGCTGGAGCGCGAGGCCACGTACATGGCGGAGAGCCGTGAGGCCACCGGCGGCTGGGAGCGCGACACCTGTGATCTGGACGGCGGCGGCTACGACCGGATCGCGCTGGCCATCATGCGGGCCATCGCCCGCGATGAGCGCGCCACGCTGATCCTCAACGTGCGCAACCGCACGGCCGTCCCCGGTCTTGACGAGGACGCCGTGGTGGAGGTGCCCTGTCTGGTGGACGCGGGCGGGGCGCGGCCGCTGGCGACCGGCGCGGTGGCCCCGGACCAGCTTGGCCTGATGTTGTCGATCAAGGCGGTGGAGCGCTCGGCCATCGAGGCGGCCACGACCGAAGCGGGCAGCGATTCGGGCATCGCCCGCGGTGCGGCCCTGCGGGCCCTCGCACTCCACCCGCTGGTGGACTCGGTCAAGGTCGCGGGCCGGATCCTCGAAGCCTCCGGCGCGCTCACCCGCCTCTAGCACATGTCCGTTCGGGCATTCCCCAGTATCTGAACCCGCCCGGTCGGGCTCCGTTCACGCCCTCTTTCGGTAAACGGGCGGGAAACGGGCCCGGCGGGTGGACAACCAGGCATCCGGGTTCCTCACCGTCCGTGGCCTCACCCACCCCGACCTGCCCTCATAACGATTGTGAAACGGGCGCATACGGTCACGATCTCCATGGTGCCAAGGCTGGCCTCTCCTGTTGCACGCTTGTAAAACTGCCACGCAAGCCGAAAGACCTAGGCAGGAGGTGCGGCGTGGACGCGGAGGAACGCCGTCGGGAGATCCTCGACACGGCTCGCCGTGCCGGCGTCGTCGATGTCGGCAAGCTCGCCGCCGATCTCGGGGTGTCCAAGGAGACGGTGCGCCGCGACCTGCGAGTCCTGGAACAGCACGGACTGGTTCGGCGCACCCATGGCGGCGCGTACCCCGTGGAAAGCGCCGGTTTCGAGACCACCCTCGCCTTCCGCACCACCATGCATGTACCGGAGAAGTCGCGGATCGCGAGCGCCGCGGCGGATCTACTGGGCGATGCCGAGACGGTCTTCGTCGACGAGGGATTCACCCCACAGCTGATCGCGGAGGCCCTGCCCCGGGACCGGCCGCTCACCGTGATCACCGCTTCCCTCACGACCGCCACCGGCCTCGCCACCCGTGACAACACCACCGTGCTGCTCCTCGGCGGCCGGGTGCGCGGCGGCACGATGGCCACCGTCGACCACTGGGCGACGCATATGCTCTCGGGCTTCGTCATCGACCTGGCGTTCATCGGCGCCAACGGCATCTCCCGCCAGTACGGCCTGACCACCCCGGATCCGGCGGTCAGCGAGATCAAGGCACAGGTGGTGCGGGTGTCCCGGAGGAAGATCTTCTCCGGGGTGCACACCAAATTCGGAGCCGTCAGTTTCTGCCGATTCGCGGATGTCTCGGACTTCGAAACCATCGTGACCGATACCGGTCTGCCGCTGACCGAGGCGCATCGCTATTCGCTGCTGGGCCCCCAGATCGTCAGGGTCTGACCCTTTCTCCGCTGTTTTTCCTTCCCCACGTCCCTTCGATTGGACCCGTTATGCCAGTCCTGACTCTTCGCGCTGCCCGGATACCGGTGGTGGCCCTGACCGCGGGCGCGCTCCTCACCGGTTGCGCCGGTATGGGGGGCGGCAGCTCAGGCGACAAGACCGTCAATGTCCTGATGGTGAACAACCCGCAGATGGTCGACCTGCAAAAGCTCACCAAAAAGTATTTCACCAAGGAAACGGGCATCACGGTTAAATTCACCATGATGCCCGAGAACGAGGTCCGCGACAAGATCAGTCAGGACTTTGCCAATCAGGCGCGTCAGTACGACGTGGCCACCATCAGCAATTTCGAGGTGCCCTTCTACGCGAAGAACGGCTGGCTGTTGCCGCTCGACGGCTACGCCAACAAGGACAAGGCGTTCGACCAGAAGGACATCCTCCCCTCGATGCGGGAGTCGCTGACCGCCGAGGACGGCAAGCTCTACGCCGAGCCCTTCTACGGTGAATCGTCGTTCCTGATGTACCGCAAGGACGTCCTGGCCGAGAAGAATCTGAAGATGCCCGAGCGGCCCACCTGGCAGCAGGTCGCGGACATCGCGGCCAAGCTGGACGGCGCCCGCAAGGGGATGAACGGGATCTGTCTGCGCGGCCTGCCCGGCTGGGGTGAGCTGATGGCCCCGCTGACCACGGTGGTCAACACCTTCGGCGGCACCTGGTTCACCAAGGACTGGAAGGCGCAGCTGGACTCGCCCGAGTTCGTCAAGGCGACCAAGTTCTATGTCGACCTGGTGCGCAAGCACGGTGAGGCCGGTGCGGCCCAGTCGGGCTTCGCCGAGTGCCTGAACAACCTCACCCAGGGCAAGAGCGCCATGTGGTACGACGCCACCTCGGCGGCCGGATCGCTGGAGGCCGACAAGTCCCCGGTCAAGGGCAAGATCGGATATGTCCAGGCGCCGGTGGAGAAGACCCGGAGCTCGGGCTGGCTCTACACCTGGGCCTGGGGCGTGCAGAAGGCGTCGCGCCACCCGGACAACGCGTGGAAGTTCATCTCCTGGGCATCCAGCAAGAAGTACGAGGCCCTGGTCGGCAAGAACTTCGGCTGGGCCAATGTGCCCGCGGGCAAGCGGACGTCCACCTACTCCACCCCGGAGTACCGGGAAACCGCCGCCACCTTCTCCGAGGAGACCCGTAAGGCGATCCTCGGCGCCAAGCCGCGCGATCCGGGTGTGCAGCCGCGGCCGACGATCGGTATCCAGTTCGTCGACATCCCCGAATTCGCCGATCTGGGCACCAAGGTCGCCCAGGAGATCAGCGCCGCCATCGCCGGAAAGCAGTCCGTCGAGTCGGCATTGAAGAAGTCGCAGAAGCTGGCCGAGAACGTCGGCGAGGAGTACCGATGAGTAATCCGACGACGGCCGTACCCGTGAGCGGCAAGCGGCCACCGGCCGCGACCACAGCCTCCGCGGGGCGCCCCGCGGCGCCCCGGAACCGGGCCCGGGAGTGGGCCACCCGGGCGCCGCTGCTGCCCGCGCTGATCTTCCTGATCGTGGTCACCCAGCTTCCGTTCGTGGCGACGCTGGTGATCTCGCTCTTCAACTGGAACTCGTTCCGGCCCGACCGCCGTGCGTTCGCGGGTCTTGAGAACTACAAGACGGTGCTCAGCGACTCGGCGCTGCGCGAGTCCATCGGCACCACCGTGCTGCTGACCGCCTCCGTGGTGATCGTCAGCGTGGTGCTCGGGCTGCTGCTGGCGCTGCTGCTCGACCGCAAGTTCCGCGGCCGTGGCCTGGTCCGCACCATGCTCATCGCGCCGTTCCTGCTGGTGCCGGTGGCCTCGGCGCTGCTGTGGAAGCACGCGCTGTACAACCCCGAGTACGGCCTGTTCAACGGCGTGCTCAACTGGCTGGGCGGGCCCCAGCCGGAGTGGCTCACCGATACGCCGCTGATCGCGGTGGAGGCGTCGCTGATCTGGCAGTGGACGCCGTTCATGATGCTCATCCTGCTGGCCGGGCTCCAGAGCCGTCCGCTGGACACCCTCGAGGCGGCCCGGCTGGACGGGGCGAGCAACTGGCAGATCTTCCGCTTCCTGACCCTTCCGCATCTGCGCCGCTACCTCGAGCTGGGCACCCTGCTGGGGTCCATCTACATCGTGCAGAACTTCGACGCCGTGTTCACCATGACCCGTGGTGGCCTCGGCACCGCCAACCTCCCGTACACCATCTACGAAACCTTCTACAACGCCCATGAGTACGGCCTGGCATCGGCCGCCGGGGTCGTCGTGGTGATCGGCACGATCATCATCGCCACCTTCGCGCTGCGCGTGGTTTCGTCCCTCTTCCGTGAGGAGGTGTCCCACGCATGACCGCCGTGAGCACCCCAGTCATCACCACCGTTTCGGAGGCCACCCGCCGCGCGAAGCGGCGCGGTACGGCGCTGGCCGTGCTGGCCTGGTTCATCGGCGTCGTCTTCGTGCTGCCGGTGCTGTGGATGCTGCTGACCTCGTTCCACTCCGAGACCGACGCGGCCACCAACCCGCCCTCGCTGGCCGCTTCGCTGACCCTGGACGGGTACAAGGAGTTCTTCGGCTCGGGCGGCGGCGCGAGCCCCTGGCCCGCGCTGCTGAACTCGATGGGCACATCCATCTTCTCCACCTGCTTCGTGCTGGTGCTGGCGCTTCCGGCGGCGTACGCGCTGTCGATCCGGCCGGTGCGCAAGTGGACCGATGTGATGTTCTTCTTCCTGTCCACCAAGATGCTGCCGGTGGTGGCCGGACTGCTGCCGGTCTTCCTGTTCGCGCGGGACATCAGCTTCCTGGACAACGTCTGGCTGCTGGTCATCCTCTACACCTCGATGAACCTGCCGATCGCGGTGTGGATGATGCAGTCCTTCCTCGCCGACATCCCGGTGTCGATCATCGAGGCCGCCCAGATGGACGGCGCGCGGCTGCCCACCATCCTGTGGCGGGTCGTCGCCCCGATCGCGGGCCCGGGCATCGCCGCCACCTCGCTGATCTGCTTCATCTTCAGCTGGAACGAGATGCTCTTCGCCCAAGTGCTCACCGGTGTGGTCGCCCAGACCGCCCCGGCGTTCCTGACCACGTTCGTCACCAGCCAGGGGCTCTTCCTGGCCAAGGTGTGCGCGGCGTCGATGGTCATTTCCCTGCCGGTGCTCGCCGCCGGTTTCGCCGCCCAGGACAAGCTGGTCCAGGGCCTTTCGCTAGGAGCAGTCAAATGAGGGCCGCAGTCATCGAAGCCCCCGGGAAGGTCACCGTCGCCACCGTCGCGGACCCCACCCCGGGTCCCCGCGAGGTCGTGGTGGATGTGGCCGCCTGCGGGCTGTGCGGCACCGACCTGCATATCTTGCAGGGGGAGTTCGCACCCACGCTGCCCATCGTCCCCGGGCACGAGTTCGCCGGTGTGGTCGTCGGCGTCGGCAGCGATGTCACCGAGTTGGCGGAGGGCGACCGGGTCGCCGTGGACCCCTCCCTGCACTGCCATGAGTGCCGTTACTGCCGGATCGGCCGGGGCAATCTGTGCGACAACTGGAACGCGATCGGGGTCAGCGTCCCCGGCGGGGCCGCCGAGTTCGCGGTGGCCCCGGTGGCCAACTGCGTCAAGCTGCCCGAGCATGTGGACGTGGCCGACGCGGCCCTGATCGAGCCGCTGTCCTGCGCGGTGCGCGGCTATGACGTGCTCCACGGCAACCTGGGCGCCGAGGTGCTCATCTACGGCTCCGGCACCATGGGGCTGATGATGCTGGAGCTGGCCAAGCGGACCGGCGCCACCAGCGTGGACATGCTCGATGTCAACTCCGAGCGGCTGTCCACCGCCACCACCCTCGGCTGCTCCCGGGCCGCCGGCTCGGCGGACGAGCTGGATCAGCCGCGGGGCTGGGACGTGGTCATCGACGCCACCGGCAACCAGGCCGCCATTCAGGACGGTCTGGGCCGGGTGGCCAAGGCCGGGACGTTCCTGCAATTCGGTGTCTCCGACTACGCGACGCGGGCCACCATCGAGCCGTACAAGATCTACAACCAGGAGATCACCATCACCGGCTCGATGGCCGTGCTGCACAGCTACGAGCGTGCCGCCGGGCTGTTCGCGAGCGGGGTGCTGGACCCGAAGATCTTCATCAGCCACCGGCTGCCGCTGGAGGAGTACCCCAAGGCGCTCGACCAGTTCAAGGCGGGGCAGGGCCGCAAGATCGTGGTGGTCCCGTAACCGTGCGTGGTTGACGGCCCAAGCCCGGGACACCAGGCTTGGGCCGTCAATGATCACGATCGGCGGAGGGCGGGCAGATGGGCAAGGGCGACGCGGTGGTGGTGGGCGGCGGGCTCGCGGGCACGCTGGCGGCCGGTGCGCTCATCGGCCACGTCGACACGGTCACCCTGGTGGAGCGCGATCGCTACCCGGAGCAGCCCGTCTTCCGCAAGGGCGTGCCCCAGGGCCGCCATCTGCATGTCTTCCTCAGCGGCGGGCGGCGCGCCCTGGAAGAGCTGTTACCCGGGCTGAACGGTGAACTGGAGGCGGCCGGCGCACACCGTCTGGAGGCGCCGCGCGATGTGATCACCAAGGCCCCCAACGGCTGGCAGCGCCGCTTCCACGAGGGCAGACACGCCACCACCAGCTGCACCCGGGCGCTGTTCGACGCCACCGTACGGACGCGGGTGCTGGCCGAGGCCGAGGGGTCCGGGACCCGGGTGGAGGTGCTCCAGGGCACCGAGGCCGTCGGGCTGCTCGGCGACGCGGACCGGGTCACCGGCGTACGGGTGCGGAGCCGGGACGCCGGGCGCGCCGAGCGGGAGCTGTCCGCCGATCTGGTCGTGGACGCCTCGGGGCGCGGCTCGCGCGCTCCCAAGTGGCTGGCCGAACTGGGCGCCCCGGCACCGCGCGAGGAGGTCGTGGACGCCGGGATCGGCTACTGCACCCAGATGTTCCGGCCCGCCGAACCGCTGGACATGGTGATGGTCATCCAGCCGCGCCCGGACCTTCCGCGCGGTGCGGCATGGTCCCCGGTCGAGGGCGGCCACTGGCTGCTGACGCTGTCGGGGGTGCGCGGTCAGCATCCGCCGACCGAGAGCTCGCAGGTGCCGGGCTTCGTCAAGTCCCTGGGCGAACCGGCGCTGTACGAACATCTGCTGACCTGTGAACCGGTCTCCCCGCCGTACGGCTTCCGCGACACCTCCAACCGCCGCCGCCACTACGACGCCCCGGGCGGCGTGCCCGAGGGCTTCCTCGCGGTCTCGGACGCCGCCTGCACCTTCAACCCGATCTACGGCCAGGGCATGGCGGTGGCCGCCCTCAGCGGGCTGGCCCTGCGCCGCTGCCTGGCCGAGGGGGGTCTGCGGCCCGGCTTCGCGGCCACGGCGCAGCGCGCGGTGGCCCGGGCGGGCGACACCGCCTGGCTGACCGCCGTGGGCGCGGACCGCCCGTACGCCACGGACGCGGACGCCACCCCGCCGGGAGCGGCCGAGCGGCTGCGGAGCTGGTACTTCGGGCGGCTGGCGGACCGGGCGGCGATCGACCGGGCGGTCGGCGCGGCGTTCCGTGATGTCATCTATCTGGCGGCGGGCCCGTCCCGTCTGCTGTCCCCCGGGGTCGCCCTGCGGACCGTGCTGCTGCCGCGGGCCCGGGGGCTGACGGACCCGCCGATGCGCGTGGAGGGCTGACCTCCGGTCGGGCGGGAGCCCCGGACCCCCGTCCCATGGGCTCCTCCCCCGCCCCGGCCCGGCACATCAGGTCGGCGCCGATGGCCGTACTGCCGAGCACCGGCGCGCCGTTCAGCATGGGGCTGCCGCGAGGCCGAGGGTGTCGGACGGCGCCTCGCCCCCCGTTCCGACCCGCGTCGGCACGCTCTCCCCCGTCCTACGACCTCCCCGCTCCATGCGCGTTGTGAGCGGAACACTCGCACGACCGCACGTAACACGCAAGACTCTGCGCAGCATCCGCAGCGAAACAGCGCGGAATGCGCAGACTGATAATGTTGCTCAGGGCTGCGCGGAGTCGCGCAGGGTTACGGAAGGATGGGGGCCGCCATGAGTCAGGAGACCGGGGCGGAAGAGCGCAGGCGGCTGCGCGCGGTGGACCGCCGGGAACTGATCGCGCGAATGATCCAGACCGATGGCACGGTCGTCGTCGAGGAGCTGGCCCGCTCGCTGGAGGTGACTCCCTCCACCATCCGCCGGGATCTGGCGCTCCTCACCGAACAGGGCGCCATCGCCCGCACCTACGGCGGCGCGATGAGCGCGGGTCACACCGCCGAGCCCACTCTCGGGCAGCGCAGCGGGCTCGCGGTCGCCGAGAAGGACCGCATCGGGCGCTGGGCGGCCGCGCGGATCGGGCCGGGCGACACCGTGATCCTCGACGCCGGCACCACCACCGGTCGGCTCGCCCACCATCTGCGCGCCCGTACCGATCTGACCGTGATCACCAGCGGGCTCACCGCGCTGCGCGAACTGGCCGAGGCGGACGGCGTGGAGGTGATCACTCTCGCCGGGACCCTGCGCCATGTCAGCCAGGGCTTCGTCGGACCGCTCGCCGAGCTGACCCTGTCCCGGCTGACCGCGGACAAGGTCTTCCTGGGAGCCGACGGGCTGGACGCCCGGCTGGGGATCTGCGAGGCGAGTCTGCACCAGACCGCGCTCAAGGAGATGATGGCCGACCGCGGCAGGGAGGTGTACGTCCTCGCCGACAGCAGCAAGCTGGGCGAGTCCCCGTTCACCGCCTGGGCCCCGCTGGACCGGCCGTGGACGCTGGTCACCGACAGCGGCGCCACCGATGACCAGCTCGGCCCCTTCCGGGCGCTGCCCGACACGGAGGTCATCACGGTGTGACGCCGCGTCGGACACCGGGCGCGCGGGATGCCCGCTGCCCGGTGTCCGACGCCCCGGGTCAGTCCCGGAAGGTGCGCGCCCCGAGGGCCGCCGCCCCGGCGAGGCCGAAGTCGCCCTCGACCTCGGCCTTCTCGGCGGCGTTCGGGTAGGCGTTGGTGCACGACGTACCGGCGCTGGCGCCGGACATCAGGCTGGAGCAGGGGCCGGGCTTTCGGTCGGGCAGGCCCAGGATGTGGCCCAGCTCGTGCGACGAGATCCGCACGGTGTTGTGGCCCTCGTCGACCGCCTGGCGACCGAAGTAGATCGTGCCGCTGCCGAGGCCGGTGGACGCGGTGCGCGGCCATCCGTCGTCCGCGATGATGCGCACGTTGGCCCGCTGACCGGATGTGGCCGGCTTCAGCTGGACGTTGACCACGCTCTCGTTCCAGACCGCCGCGCCCTTGGTCACGGCGTCCTTGAACTCGGCCGCCCCGCTGGCGTCGTAGGTCACCACCCGCGCGGCCGCGGTGTGCTCCGCCGGGGCGGCGGAGGCGGGAGCGGCCACGGCCTGTCCGGCCGTCAGGGCGAGCACCGCGGTCACCGCGGCGGGTAAGGCGCGTACGAACGTGCTGGATCTCACGATCGGCCTCCTCGTGGGGAAAGGATGGACGGAGTGGGCATGAGCATGGCATGCCGTCCGGCTCATCGGCCACCGTGCCCACCCACCCTGTCGCATCCGGCCGGTTGTCCACAGGCGGTCACCGCGAGTACCTCCCCACACCCTAGAATCACCGGATGGCTCTCCCCGACACCGGCCCCGACATGAGCGACGCACCAGGCCCCGAGACGAGCGCCGCGCTCGACGTCCTGCACCGCGTCTTCGGTTACGACGCGTTCCGGGGAGGGCAGCAGGAGATCATCGACCATGTGGTGGCCGGTGGTGACGCGCTCGTCCTCATGCCGACCGGCGGTGGCAAATCGCTGTGCTACCAGATCCCGGCGCTGGTCCGGAAGGGCGTCGGCGTCGTCATCTCCCCGCTGATCGCGCTGATGCAGGACCAGGTCGACGCCCTGCGGAACCTCGGGGTCCGGGCCGGGTTCCTCAACTCCACCCAGGACCTGGACGAGCGGCGGCTGGTCGAGGCCGAGTTCCTCGCGGGCGAGCTGGATCTGCTCTATCTCGCACCGGAGCGGCTGCGGGTCGAGTCCACGCTGCGGCTGCTGGACCGGGGCACGGTCTCGCTGTTCGCCATCGACGAGGCGCACTGTGTGGCCCAGTGGGGGCACGACTTCCGGCCCGACTATCTGGCCCTGTCCGAGCTGCATGAGCGCTGGCCCACCGTGCCCCGGATCGCGCTGACCGCCACCGCCACCGAGGCCACCCACTCCGAGATCGCGTCCCGGCTGAAGCTCCAGGACGCGCTGCACTTCGTGGCCAGCTTCGACCGCCCGAACATCCAGTACCGGATCGCCCCCAAGAACGAGCCCAAGAAGCAGCTGCTGGAGCTGTTGCGCACCGAGCACCCGGGCGACGCGGGGATCGTCTACTGCCTGTCCCGCGCCTCGGTGGAGAAGACGGCCGAGTTCCTGGTCGCCCAGGGCATCGACGCGGTGCCGTACCACGCGGGGCTGGACGCGCGGATCCGCGCCGAGCACCAGGCGCGCTTCCTGCGCGAGGACGGTCTGGTCGTGGTGGCCACGATCGCGTTCGGCATGGGCATCGACAAGCCCGATGTGCGGTTCGTGGCCCATCTGGACCTGCCCAAGTCCGTCGAGGGCTACTACCAGGAGACCGGCCGCGCCGGGCGGGACGGGCTGCCCTCCACCGCATGGCTGGCGTACGGGCTCCAGGACGTCGTCCAGCAGCGGAAGATGATCGACACCTCCGAGGGCGACGACACCCATCGGCGGCGCCTGGGCGCCCATCTCGACGCGATGCTGGCACTGTGCGAGACGGTGGAGTGCCGCCGGGTGGGGCTGCTGGCCTACTTCGGCCAGGAGTCCACCCCCTGCGGCAACTGCGACACCTGCCTCACACCGCCGGAAGTCCGGGACGGCACCGTCCCCGCGCAGAAGCTGCTGTCCACGGTGGTGCGGCTCAAGCGGGAGCGCAACCAGAAGTTCGGCGCCGGCCAGATCATCGACATCCTGCTCGGCAAGAAGACCGCCAAGGTCATCCAGTTCGACCATGACGCCCTGTCGGTGTTCGGCATCGGCACGGAGCTGCGCGAGGCCGAATGGCGCGGCGCGGTACGGCAGTTGCTGGCCCAGGGGCTGCTCGGGGTCGAGGGGGACTACGGCACGCTGGTGCTCACCGACGCGAGCGCGGAGGTGCTGAACGGGCGGCACGAGGTCAGGCTGCGGCGCGAACCGGAGAAGGTCTCGCGGGCCGCGAAGGGGAAGACGGGCGCCTCGGGGAAGGCCAAGAAGGCCCCGGTGGATCTGGCGGAGGAGGCCGTGCCGGTCTTCGAGCGGCTGCGCGCCTGGCGGGCTGCGACCGCGAAGGAGCAGGGTGTCCCCGCGTATGTGGTCTTCCACGACGCCACCCTGCGCGAGATCGCGACGAGTCTCCCGGCCACGCTGGATGAGCTCGGCACGGTGAACGGGGTCGGCGAGAACAAGCTGGTGAAGTACGGACAGGGGATTCTGGACACCCTGGCGTCCTGAGGCCATATACACACGTCCATACGCCCACGCCCGGCTCCGCCCGACGTACGCCGAACCCCCCGCTTCCGGAAGCCGGAAGCGGGGGGTTCGGCAGGTCGGCCGTACGCAATGGCGCCTAGAGCTCCTGGATGCGGATGTCGCGGTACGAGATCACATCGTCGGTGCTGTGGACCTGGAGACCGATGTACCCGGAGGAGTACCGGCGGCCGTCCGTGCCGGGGTCGTCCGAGCGCGGCGGGGTGAACTCCTGGCCGCCGGTGTTGTCGAACTCATTGAGCAGCACACCGTTGCGGTAGATCGAGTAGTGCTGGCCGATCACCCGGATCTCATAGTCGTTCCAGCTGCCCTTGGGGGTGACCCCGGCGCCGCTGAGCCCGACCCGGTCGAAACCGTAGATCGATCCGGTCTTGTACATATCGCCGTCGGGACGGTCGAGAATCTGCACCTCGTGCCCGTATTTGATGGCGACCCACTCCGGACGGGACTCCTCGGGGTGGTCGTGCACATAGGGGAAGCGCACGAAGACACCGCCGTTGGCATTGCCCGTCCCGGGTGCGTCATCCCGGAACTGGAGCTTCAGCGAGAAGTCGTCGTACGTCCGCTGCGGGAACCACAGCATGCCCATGCCCTCGACCGAGGTGTCGCTGGTCATGCTGCCGTCGTCATTGAGACCGAAGGCCCCGCCGCCCACGTGCTGCCACTTGTCGAAGGACTTCTTGGTGCCGTCGAACAGCGGGCGGTAGCCCTCGTCCTGACCGGGCTTGCCGATCCCGGACTGCTTGGCCGCCTTGTTGATCGCCCGGTATTCGCGCTGGTCGATGACGCCGTCGCCGAGCAGCTTGTCGGTGACGGAGGTGACGTGCTTGAGGAACAGGGCGTGGGAGGACCAGTCCTTCTCGTCCTCGATCAGCTCATTGATGGTGCAGCGGCTGCGGGTGATGCGGTTGGGGACGCCGGTGTCCACCGTGCCGACGATCACCGTGAGGCGCTCGTCCCACTCGGGACACGCGGGTGCGGGCACTCCGCCGCCCTCGGCCACGCTGAACGCGATCTGCTGGGCCTCGGAGGTGTTGCCCGCCTTGTCGGTGGCGCGGTACGCGACGGTGTGGCGGCCCACCCGGTCCACCACCACGGGGGTGGTGTAGGCGAGATACGGACCGCTGTCCAGGGAGTACTCGACCTTCTCCACCCCGGAGTCGTCATCCGCCGCGGTGAGCGCGACCTTGGCGCTGCCCACATAGGCACCGTCGGAGTTCTTCGTACCGTCGACCTTCGCGGAGACCACCGGGGGCATGGTGTCCTCGGCCGGCGGGGCCACCACGGTGAAGTCCACCGACTTCACCTCGGACACATTGCCCGCCTTGTCCGCCGCCCGGTAGCGGACGGTGTGCGCGCCCGCGTCATGGACCATCACCGGACCGGTGTAGGGCTGGAACTCCCCGTCGCCCAGGGCGTAGTCGATCCGGTTGACCCCGGAGCCGGTGTCCGAGGCGGTGACGGTCACGGTGGCCATGCCGATGTAGGCGCCGGACGGGTCCTTCTCACCGGAGACGGTGGCCGAGGTCTCGGGCGGTGTGGTGTCGTCCGTCGGCGGCGCCACCACGGTGAAGTCCACCGACTTCACCTCCGATACGTTTCCGGCCTTGTCCACGGCCCGGTAGCGGATGGTGTGCGCGCCCACCTGGTGGACCATCACCGGGGCGGTGTACGGCTGGAACGCCCCGTCCCCTTCCGCGAACTCGATCCGGTCCACGCCCGAGCCCTCGTCGGTGGCGGACACGGTGACGGTGGCCATCCCGATGTAGGCGCCGTCCGCGTTCTTCTCGCCCTCGACCTTGGCCGACGCGTCGGGCGCGGTGGTGTCCTCGCCACCGCCGCCGTCGGTGACCACCAGGATCCCCTGCATCTGGCCGTGGCCGGGGATGGTGCAGTGGTAGCGGTAGCGGCCGGGGCTGAGGGTGACCTCGGCGGTGTGCTTGCCGCCGCTGTCGTCCGAGGGGTTGGCCAGGATGTTCAGCGGGACGTCGTTGTTGTACTCGGGGTCGGAGACATCGAAGGTCAGGGTGTGCGGCATCCCCATCGTGTTGCCGGTGGCCGTGCTGTTCTCGAAGACGATGGTGGTTTTCCCGGCTACCGCGGTGGTGGGCGCCGAGGCGTACTTGGTGATGTCGTCACCCGCGGTCCAGGTGAGGACCTGCTCCGCGGCCTGCCGGGTGTTGTCCTGCCCGCCCGCCGCCGTCGCCGTGGCCGAGCTCAGTCCGAGGATCATGAGCAGCGCGGCGAAGAGGGGCATCCAGGGTCTGATGGGTTTCTGGCGCCTTCGTTTCACGGTCACTCCGCCTTCCTGACCAGGTCCTTGGCGAGCGGAGTGGGCTCGCCGCCGGTGTAGGTGATGTGCCACAGCGCCGACTTGGAGTCGGAGGTGAAGAAGCCGCGCCCGTAGTCGAGGACGTAGAGCGAGCCGTCCGGGGCGAACTTCCAGTCCATGAGGTTGCGGATGCCGTCGGCGCCCACCGGGATGATCTTCTTCAGGGATTCGGCGTGCACCGGCAGCCCGCCCTTGCCGACCGTCTTCGGGTCGGTCACCACCGCGTGGCGCGGCTGGTCGGCGTCGTAGAAGTCGCCGACGAACCACTTGCCGTCCCAGTAGGCGGGCCACTTGGTGGTGGAGTCGCTGTCGGCGTCAAAGCGGTAGACCGGGCCGTTCATGGTGGCCTGACCGCCGCCCTTGAGCCAGGGCAGCAGGAACTTGGCCTCCGACGCCTTGTAGCTGGGGATGCCGTTGGCGTCCCGCGGATAGTCGGGGGCACCGCCCTGCGGCGAGTACCAGATGGTGTTCCCGGTGATGGGCGGCAGGTTCACCAGACCGTTGTTGTTGGGCGACTCGTTCTTGGGGTGGTCGCAGTCGTACCAGCCCAGGGGCTTGCCGGGATCGGGCAGATTGCGGTCCCGGTAGGGCTGCTTGTTGCCCATGCAGAACGGCCAGCCGTGGTTGCCCGCCTTGGTGATGGCGGCGAAGGTGTCGTACTTGGCCGGGCCCCAGGTGGTGCTGGGCTCGCCCGCGTCGGGGCCGACCCAGCCCGCGTAGAGGATGTCGGTCTTCTGGTCCACGAAGATCCGGGCCGGGTTGCGCACACCCATCACATAGATCTCGCCACGGGTCTTGCCACCGCCCTCGTCGGGCTCCTTTCCGGTGAAGAGATTGCCCTCGGGGAGGGTGTAGGTGCCGTCGTCCTCGGGGTGGATGCGCAGGATCTTGCCGTTGAGGTTGTTGGTGTTGCCCGCGGTGCGGCGGGCGTCGGCGAAGGAGACGCCCTTGTAGTTCGGCTCCGGGTTGTTACCGGAGTAGCCGTCGCTGAACTGCGAGGAGTTGTTGTCCCCGGTGGCGATGTAGAGATTGCCCTTGGAGTCCCAGCTCATCCCGCCGCCCGCGTGGCAGCAGCTGTGGATCTGGACCGGCCAGGAGAGCAGGACCTTCTCCGAGGCCAGGTCCAGCTTGTCGGTCTTCAGGTCCAGGGTGAACCGGGAGACGCGGCGCTCGGCCATCTGGGTGTCCCGGTTGATCCGGGAGTGCGGGGTGTAGTGGAGATACACCCAGCCGTTGTCGAGGAAGTCCGGGTCCAGCTCGATGCCGAGCAGCCCCTCCTCGACCTTGATCAGCTCATCGCCGCCGCCCTTGTTGCCGAAGACGGTCAGGGCGCCCGCGAGCGTCACCTTGCCGGTGGCCGGGTCGTAGACATGGATCTGGCCCTGGCCCTTGCCGATCTCCGGGTCGTTCCAGTCGGTGACCACCGGCGCGCTGTTGTCACCGCCGCCGCGGCCGATGTAGAGCACCCGGCCGTCCTTGGCGACGACGAGGCCGTGCGGCTCGCCGATCTGGTCGGACTGGCCGGGCTGGTTGGGCTTGGTGACGCGCTCGGCCTTGTAGTTCGCGTTGATGGTGGCCTTGCAGTCGGCGCTGGAGAGACGGGTGGTCCACAGCAGCGCGCCCCGCAGATGGGCCCGGAAGTCGGTCTCCTGGAAGGTGGCGACCGTACCGCCCATTCCGGTGTAGAAGGAGCGGCCGCCGTCGTAGTCACGGCACCAGGAGATCGGGTGGTCCCAGCCGTTGGCGCCGGTGCCCGGCTGATAGCTGGACTCACGGACCCGGGCCACCGTGTGCACCGCGCCGGAGGGGTTGTCCTTCCAGTTCAGCCAGGTGTCCGTGCGCTTCCACTCCAGCGGCAGCTCCTTGGTGGCCGGGTGGACGCGGTCGCCCACCTCCACCACGGCCCGCTGGGCTGTGGCCGGGTTCGTGGCGGCCGGGCGGGCGCCGATCAGCCCGGAATACCAGTCGGAGTACGGCTCGTTGCGGGCCGCGTCATGGATGCCGAGGAAGCCGCCGCCCGCCTCCATGTACGACTCGAGCCCCGCCTCCTGCTCGGGGTCGAGCACATCCCCGCCGCCGGTCAGGAAGACCACGGCGTTGTACTTGCCCAGCTTGGCCTTGGTGAAGACCGAGGCGTCGGCGGTGGCGTCGACGGTGAACCGGGTCGCCGCGGGGCCCTGGTTGCCGATCCGCTCGATGGCCTCGATGCCCGCGTTCACGGTGGCCGGCTCGTCCCCCGCCGAGCCGTGGAACACCAGGACCCGGACATTGTCACCGCCGGGCGGCGACGGCAGCGTGAGTGGCGCACGATCCTCGGGCCGGGCGCTGGCGGGGGTCCCGCCCAGCAGGGCCGCGGTGAGGGCGCCGAAGAGCAGTGCCGCCACCCCCGCGCGTCTCTTTCGCAGCCGACCGGCTGTCAGCCCTCTTCTCTTCGAGGGCATTTGATACGGCATGTCCCGCATTGGTCACCCATCCCTCTCACGTACCGGAAGCACCGCGAAGGAAGCTAGACGGCTTTTCGCGAGTCGCCAATAGCTATGACCGCAACTCAACGAACTTTGTCCTGAGTGTGGATGAACGAGGATCGCCCGGCTACCGTGAGAGCACCCCGGGGCATCTGCGCATCGTCAATGGCAGGGGATCCACAGCTATTTGGGAGAACGATGAGCGACGCACCCGCCTTCACATCCAGACGCGGTCTCAGCAGACGGCTCTTCACCGGCGGCGCGGCCGCCGCGGCCGTAGGACCGCTGGCCCTCACCACCTCCGCCGCCGCGAAGGCGCCGGCAGCCCAACGTGGCGCCGTCCGGACGGCGACCGCCGGCGGGACCGTCCGCCATCTCAAGCTCTACGCCGAGAAGCTGCCGGACGGCCAGATGGGCTACGGGCTCGAAAAGGGCAAGGCCAGCATCCCCGGTCCGCTGATCGAGCTGACCGAGGGCGACACCCTGCACATCGAGTTCGAGAACACCATGGACGTCACGGCCAGCCTCCATGTGCACGGCCTGGACTACGACGTCGCCAGCGACGGCACCGAGCTCAACCGCAGCGCGGTGGAGCCGGGCGGCACCCGCACCTACACCTGGCGCACCCACGCCCCGGGCAAGCGCGCCGACGGCACCTGGCGGCCGGGCAGCGCGGGCTACTGGCACTACCACGACCACGCGGTGGGCACCCCGCACGGCACCGGCGGGCTCCGCAAGGGGCTGTACGGCCCGGTGGTGGTGCGGCGGGCGGGCGACATCCTGCCGGACAAGCAGTTCACGATCGTCTTCAACGACATGACGATCAACAACAAGGCGGGCCATGACGCCCCCGAGTTCCGGGCGACCGTGGGCGACCGCGTCGAGATCATCATGATCACCCACGGCGAGTACTACCACACCTTCCATATGCACGGACACCGCTGGGCGGACAACCGCACCGGGCTGCTGGAAGGCCCGGACGATGTGAGCCGGGTCATCGACAACAAGATCACCGGGCCCGCCGACTCCTTCGGCTTCCAGGTGATCGCCGGGGAGAACGTCGGCGCGGGCGCCTGGATGTATCACTGCCATGTCCAGAGCCACTCCGATATGGGCATGGCCGGGCTGTTCCTGGTCGCCAAGTCCGACGGCACCATCCCCGGCTACGACCCGCACCCGATGTCCGCGCACCACTGAAGATCAGCCGCCGGTACGGAAACGACGGGGCGGGCCACCGGCCCGCCCCGTCGCCGTGTCGCCCGGTCAGGCGGTGTGCAGCCGCAGGCCGTACACCGACAGGATCTCGTTGACCGGCTGGTACCAGGTCTCGCCGCCGCTGGAGCAGTTGCCCCAGCCGCCGGAGGTCACGCCCTGGGCCTGGTCACCGCTGATGAACGAGCCGCCGGAGTCACCGCCCTCGGCGCATACGCTGGTCTTGGTCATCTGGTGCACGGCGCCCTGGCTGTAGTTCACCGTCTCGTTCTTGGCCAGCACCGTGCCGCAGTGCCAGTGGGTGGTGGAGCCGGAACGGCAGATGGAGGCGCCGATCGGGGCCTCGGCGGAGCCGCGGACCAGCTGGTCGGGCACGGTGCCCCAGCCGAGCACCACCGGCACGGTCCACCAGCCGCTGCCGACGCTGACATAGGCGTAGTCGTTGCCGGGGAAGGAGGAGCCCTGGAAGTTGCCGATGTACGAACCGTCCCAGCCGCTGACGGAGCCCCCCGCCTGGCCGCAGTGCCCGGCGGTGACGAAGCCGCCCTGGACCGAGAAGCCTATGGAGCAGCGGACGTTGCCGGTGTAGTACGGGTCGCCGCCGACCGTTCCGGCGGCGAAGGTGGTCGGCGCCTGGGCGGGCGCCTTCTCCACGGTGACCGGGACCGAGGACGAGCGGTCGGCCTCGCGGAGGAACGCGCGCACGGCGGCGTCGCCCTCGTGCCCCGCACGGACCCGGACCACGACGGCACCGGCCCGGGGGTCGGTGCTCCAACTGCTCACCCCGGCCGGGGCGGCCTTCTTCCGGGACCGCTCGTCCAGGCGCGCCTTGGCCGCGTCGAGCGCGTCGGCGCTGTGCTCGACGATCCGGGTGGTGGCGCCCGTGGCCCGTACCGATGCGGCCCGCTCGGCGCTGGTGACGCCGACGACCAGCTTTCCGCTGCCCGCGTCGTACCACGAGCCGCCGTAGGAGGTGCCCGCGGCGCGCTTGGCCTTGGGCTCCAGCTTCATGGCGGCGGCTTCCTGGCCCAGCCGCTCGCGCGCCTGGTCCGCGGTCAGGCCGAGGTCCCGGCCGAGTGCGCGGACGAGGCCGGCGGACGGCGCCGACGCGGCGGCGGGCTTGGCCGCCGGGGTGTCGGCGCCGGATGCCGCGGCGGCGGTGGAGAAGGCCCCGCCGGCGCCCGAGAGGGCACCGAGGACGAGGAGTGCGGACAGTCCGGCACGGACAACGGGCTTCCGTCTCATGGAAGTTCCCCTTCTGCTCAGCTGGTGAGAGCGCTTTCACGTGTCGATCGCGCAGAGCCTAGCGAGCCAGGGGGGAAAGTCCAGACCAAGATGGTGATCGGTCACACTCGGGCACGACGCCGCGGCGGACTCAAGGGGCTTCGTCCGGATTCCAGTTGAGCAGGCGCACCTGGGCGACGGTGCGGACATGGCGGCGCATGGCCGCGGCGGCGGCCTTGGGGCGGCGCTCGGCGATGGCGTCCAGGATGCGCTGGTGCTGGGCGAGGGAACGCCTGGGACGGCCGGGCTGGTGCAGCGACTCCTCGCGGCTCTCGGCGATCTGGTCGGCGATCGAGCGCATGAACTCGGCGAGCAGCGGGCTGTGCGCGGCCGCGGTGACGGCGGCGTGGAAGCGGCGGTCGCCCTCGATGCCGTAGCGCCCGCCCTCGATCTCGTCCTCCATCCAGTCCAGGGCCTGCTGGAGGGCCATGAGGTCGTCATCGGTGCGGCGCTCGGCGGCGAGCTCGGCCAGCTTGGTCTCCAACGCCTCGCGGGCGTCGAGCACATCGGGCAGCCGACGGCGGCGCTCCACCAGCCGCTCGACGGGCTCGGTGTCGAGGCTGTCGCGCAGCAGGCACATACCGCCGCCCTGGCGCACCTCGACCAGCCCCTGCACCTCGAGGACGACGATGGCCTGTTTGACGGAGGCGCGGCTGATCCCGAGCCGCTGGGCCAGCTCGCGCTCGGTCGGCAGCCGGTCGCCCGCGCGCAGCCCGCCCTCCTCCACATAGGCGCGCAGCCGCTCCAGCACCTGCTCGTACAGGCGCTGACGGTTCATCGGGCGCAGCGCGTCCCCGGCCATACGAGCTCCCCCCATCGCGGTTTGTGATGGCCCCGATTCGCAGCGTAGCACCGGGTGGATGGATGGCGCGGCGGTCTTGCGGCCCTGTGGAGCACTGGCCAATTGGCTGAGCCAATCTGCCACCGATGTCTTGACTGCCGAACCGTCCGGCCCTCAACGTGGCTGAGCCAGCAGGCCACTTGGCCCGACCGTCCCCGGTGCGCCGACCGGGTCCCAGTGACGGGAGCGCTCGATGTCCGACGAATTGATCTCGATACTCGTGCTGGTGGTGGTCTTCGTCATCGCCACCACCCGGTCGATCAACATGGGCGCCCTGTCCTTCGCCGCCGCCTTCGGCGTGGGCGAGCTGGTCGCCGACTTCAGCGCGGACCACATCTTCGCCGGGTTCCCGGGCGATCTGTTCGTGGTGCTGGTGGGGGTGACGTACCTCTTCGCCCTCGCCCGGGCCAACGGCACCACCGACTGGCTGGTGCACGCCTCGATCCGGCTGGTGGGCGGGCGGGTCGCGCTGATCCCATGGGTGATGTTCGCGATCAGCGGGGTGCTGACCGCGATCGGGGCGGTGAGCCCGGCGGCGGTCGCGATCGTCGCGCCTCTCGCGCTCTCCTTCGCCGCGCGCTACCACATCAGCCCGCTGCTGATGGGTGCCATGGTGGTGCACGGCGCCCAGGGCGGCGGCTTCTCCCCGATCAGCATCTACGGATCGATCGTCAACGGCATCGTGGACCGGGAGAAGCTCCCCGGCAATGAGGTCACGCTGTTCCTCGCGAGCCTGGTGGTCAACCTCGTCATCGCCGCCGTCGTCTTCGTCGTCTGCGGCGGGCTGAAGCTCCCCAGGACCGCCGTCGCCGCCGGGGAGATCCGGCAGGACAAGAGGGACGGGAAGGAAGGCGAGGACGGCGAGGTGGGGGCGGCGGTGGACGCGCCGGCCGACGCGGAGAGCCGTCTCACCCCAGCCCGTATCGCCACACTGGCCGCGCTGGTGGCGCTGGTGGTCGCGGTGCTCGCCTTCGACCTGGACGCCGGGCTCACCTCGATCACACTCGCCGTGGCCCTCAGCGTCTTCTGGCCGGACCACGGCAAGAAGGCCGTGAACGAGGTCACCTGGCCCACCGTGCTGCTGATCTGCGGTGTGCTCACCTATGTCGGGGTGCTGGACGAGATGGGCACCATCGACTACGCGGGCAAGGCGGTCAGCGACATCGGGATTCCGCTGCTCGCCGCGCTGCTGCTCTGCTACATCGGCGGGATCGTCTCCGCCTTCGCCTCCTCGGTGGGCATCATGGGCGCCCTGATCCCGCTCGCCGTTCCCTTCCTGGCCCAGGGCGACATCGGCGCGGTGGGGATGATCGCGGCCCTCGCGGTGTCGGCGACCGTCGTCGACGTCAGCCCCTTCTCGACCAACGGGGCGCTGGTGCTGGCCAACGCGCCGGATGTGGACCGGGACCGGTTCTTCCGGCAGCTGATGGTCTACGGCGGGATCATGGTGGTGGCGGTCCCCCCGGTCGTCTGGCTGACGATGGTGGTCCCCGGCCTCGGCTGACCGGACCGACGGGGAACCGGCCGCGCGGCCCAGGGGGAACCGGCCGCGCGGCCGAGGGCGAATCGGCCCGGTGGGCGGACCGTAAGAGGCGGACCGGAAGAGGCGGACCGCAAGAGGCGGACCGCAAGAGGCGGACCGGGAAGTCGTACCAGGACAGCCGGTCCCGGAAGCGCGGACCGCCGTTCAGCCGGGTGGCAGCGGAAGCCAGTGGGATTCGCCGGGGGCGACGGTCAGCGAGCGGTCGGGGAGCCGCACCTCGATCGGGCGCTCCTCCGAGTCCGGCACGCTGATCCACAGCCTCCCGGCCCGCACCCGCAGGGCGACGCCCCAGTGGCCGCGATAGCGCATCGAGAAGCGGTACTCCGAGAGCCCGGACGGCTCGGGGAGCGGCACCGGGTCCAGCCACAGGGCGTCCTCACGGGTCTCGAGACCGGTCAGACCGCGCTGCACCAGATCGAGGGTGCCGCCCATGGCGCCGAGGTGGATGCCCTCGCCGGTGGTGCCGCCCTGGACGTCCGCCACATCGCCGAGCAGCGCCTCCTGGCAGTGCCGCCACGCCTCGGCCCGGCGCGCCCGCGCCAGCACCCAGCCGTGCACCAGCTCGCTGAGGGTCGAGCCGTGGCTGGTCCGGGCGAGGTAGTACTCCACGGTGGCGCGCCAGATGTCGTCGTCCAGGGCGTATCCGAGCCGCCGGAAGAGGGCCGACAGTTCGGCGGGGCCGAAGAGATAGCCGAGCATCAGCGCGTCGGCCTGTTTGGAGACCTGGTAGCGGTTGACGGAGTCGCCCTCGGACTCCAGGATCCGGTCCATCCGCCGGATGTCGCCGTAGCGGGCGCGATAGCCGTCCCAGTCGAGTTCGGCCAGCTCCCCGTAGCCCTCGAACTGGCTGATGACGCCCCGGTGGAAGGGGACCAGCAGCCGCCGTGAGACGTCCTCCCAGCGCTCCGGCTCCGCGCGGTCCAGGCCCACCCGCTCGAACAGCTCGCGGCGGCGCGGCTCGGGCAGGGTGCGGGCCAGCTCCAGGGCCCGGTCGAGCACCCAGGCGGCGGTGACGTTGGTGTACGCGTTGTCGTCGATCCCGGGGCGGTCGGCGCCGGGGTAGCCGTCGTGATACTCGTCGGGCCCGACCACCCCGCGGATGCGGTACCGCCCGCCGTCCGGGTCAGGTACGGCGGTGTCGGCCCAGAAGCGGGCGATCTGGAGCAGCATCTCCGCGCCCTTGGTGTGCAGGAAGTCGGTGTCGCCGCTGGCCTGGCAGTACTGCCACACGTTGTACGCCACCGCCGAGCCCACATGGTGCTGGAGCCGGGAGTGGTCCGGCAGCCAGCGGCCGGAGCGCGGGTTCAGATGCAGCGTCTGGGTCTCCTCGCGCCCGTCGCTGCCGCTCTGCCACGGGTACATCGCCCCGGCCCGCCCGGCGTCCTCGGCGGCGCGGCACGCCTGGCGCAGCCGCCGGTGGCGGTAGTGCAGCAGGGCCCGGGACACCTCGGGGAAGTGGAGGTTCAGATACGGCAGCACGAACAGCTCGTCCCAGAAGACATGTCCGCGGTACGCCTCGCCGTGCAGGCCGCGGGCCGGGACGCCCACGTCCAGCTCCGCGGTGTGCGGGGAGAGCGTCTGAAGGATGTGGAACAGGTGCAGCCGCAGGATGTGGCCCGCCTCGCCGGGGACCTCCAACGCCGCCTCGCGCCACAGGTGTTCCCATGCGGTGCGGTGGGAGGCGAGCAGCTTGCCGAACCCCGGCGCCCGGCCCACCCCGTCGAGCGCGGCCTGGACCGGATCGCTGATCGCGGGGTCCTTGGAGGTGTAGAGCGCCACGGTCTTCTCGACGGTGACCGGGGCGTCCGGCGCGACCGGCACGGCCAGGGTGCGCATCGCCGCGCTGTGGGTCAGCCGCTGCCCGGTGCCGCTGGGCTCGCCGCGGACGGCCCGGGTGCACGCGGCCATGGCCACGCGCACCTCGGAGGTGGTGGTGCGGCAGCTGAGCCAGACGGTGTCGGGGCCCGCGGCGCCGGTGCGATGGTCGATGAGATGGCGGCCGGCCAGCGCGTCGTAGCGGGCCACACCGGTGTTGGCCACGGCGCCGTCGAGCCCCGACTCCAGCTCGACGGTGCCGGACCAGCCCTCGGCCCGGAAGGTGGTCCGCACCGCCGCCAGATGAGGGTCCCCCATGTGGACGAGGCGCTGCTGCTCGACGTGCAGCACCCGGCCGTGCCCGTCGGTGTAGCGCGGCCGCCGCATGAGGATGCCGTGCCGGAGGTCGAGGGTCTGCCGGTAGCCGGTCAGCTCGTCCCCGTCGGGGGTGAGCCAGCCGCCGGGGCCGGGAGGCCGGTCCGGGTCGCGGACGCGGTAGCGCAGCGGCAGCCAGTTCGGCAGGTTGACCATGTCCTCGTTCTCGACCCGGCGTCCGCCGGCCACCGAGGTCAGCCGGTTGTAGCAGCCCGCCACATAGGTGCCCGGGTAGTGCGTCTCATCGGCGGCCGCCTCGGGGGCCGCGCCCCGGGTGGCGAAGTAGCCGTTGCCGAGTGTGCACAGCGACTCCCGCAACCGCTCCTCGCCGGGCTCATAGCCCTCGTACTCCCACGCCCAGTCCGACACGGCCGCTCACCGGCTCTCCTCCCTCGACTCCCCCATTGTCGTCCGGGCCCGAGGTCTTCACCGGCTGCGCCGCGCCCGCGCGCGGCGGACCGCTCAGCAGATCTTGTAGTCGGCCCGGCTGTTGTTGTACGAGCAGGTGTCGACCGTGGAGCCGCCGCTCTTGCGGAGGGTGGCCTTGTCGCGGTCGTTGTTCCAGACGTACGCCCGGCGGTCCTGGTACTTGGTGGCCGAGGTGTCGGAGCCGGAGCCGGTCCGGACGGTCACGGTCTTGCCCGCGCCGAGGGTGTAGGCGGGGAAGGTGTACTTGTGGTTGCTCGCGTCGACGAGGACCCAGCCCTTGAGGCCGACCCCGCGCGAGGTGGAGTTCTTGATCTGGACGTATTCGCCGTTGAGGCTGGAGTTGCTCCGGTTGTCGGTACCGGGAGAGTCGTAGTAGATCTTGGAAAGGTGTACGGAGCCCGCGGCTCCGGCGGGCGTGGCCGGGTACAGCAGGGCTATCGCGCAGCCGGCGGCGAGCGCCGCGCCGATACGGGCGGTGTGTACGGACATGAGGTCCCCCCATCGCGTGGTACGTGGTAACGCAGGACGGACGGGCGGCCGCGCCCGAAGATGGTTTGGAGTCAGCGAGCTGACTCCTTCGGCGCGGCCGTCCGTCCGTCTTCCCCCCACCTGTGTGGAGGACCAGAGTGGACCACGGCTGAACGCGGCGGCAGGGCTGCGCGGCCCCTGCCCCAGGGCCATATGGCCCTAGCGCGGAGCCGGTGCGGGGCTATCCCGGCCGGGGCGGTCGAGGCGGCGTCAGCGGCCGAGCTGGGCGCCACCGTTGATGTGCAGCACCTGGCCGGTCACATACGCGGCCTCCGGGGAGGCCAGATAGCGGATGGCGGCCGCGATCTCGGCGGGTGTCCCGGGCTGTCCGGTGAGCGTCTCCCCGATCTGCTGGGCGATGAACTCGGGGGTGCCGCGCTCGCCGAAGAACTCGGTGTCCTCGACATAGCCGGGGGCCACCGCGTTGGCGGTGACGCCCTCCGGGCCGAGCCGCTTGGCCAGCTCGAAGGTGTAGGCGTGCAGCGCGGCCTTGGTGCCGCCGTACGATCCGGGGCCGCGCAGCGACGCGACCGAGGACAGATGGACGATCCGGCCGCCGGGCCGGGTGAGGTGGGGCAGCAGCGCCTCGGTGAGCAGTACGGCGGTCAGCACGTTGGCCGCGAAGTTCCGCTGGTACTGGTCGGCGACGCCCTCGAGGGTGCCGTCGTTGAAGGGCGCGACATTGCCGCCGGCGTTGGTCACGACGACGTCCACCGCGCCGTCCGCGGTGATGAACTCGGCGGCGCGCCGGGTCTGTTCGGGATCGCTGAGGTCCGCGCCGGTCCAGGTGACCAGGTCGGCGCCGTGGGCGGCGTTGAGCTTGTCCGCCGCGGCGCGCAGCACCTCGGTGCGGCGGCCGAGGATGACCACCCGCTCGCCCGCGGCGGCGAAGGTCTCCGCGGTCGCGAGTCCTATGCCCGTACCGCCGCCCGACACCACGATCCGTCGCCCCATCACGGGCCTCCTCAGTGCAGCTCATTGAATGGCAGTCACATCTATGAACCGCACGCTAGGGAGAAAGCGCATTCTCGTCAAGGCTCAGTACCCAACAGCCAACCTGTTGCCTTGCGTTCACTATTGACAGGTTCTGTTGGAGATGGCGCAATGGCGGCGCCCCACTTGTCCCAGCAGCAGCCGTCGAAGCTGCTCCAGCAAGGAGGACATGTGCGTTTTCGTTCATCTTTCGCCAGATCCGTGGTCGCGACCGTGGCCTTGGCGCTTGGCGCGCTCGGTCTGCTGACCGCCCCCGGTCCGGCCGCGGCCGACACCCCCTCCGACGACCCCTCGGTCATCCACGGCCTCCGCGGCGACTACTACCTCCAGTCCGCCCCGGGGGCCTTCGACTTCCACGAGCTGAAGGCCACCAGCCTCGACTCCGCCCTCGACTTCGACAATATGGAGCCGCGGCTACAGGCCACCACCGGACGGTCCGACGACGTCAGCGTCCGCTGGACCGGCCAGATCACCCCCGAGCGCTCCGGTGCGCACACCTTCTCGATCACCGGCGACAACGGCTTCCGGCTGTGGATCGACGGCAAACCGGTCATCGACCACTGGGTGGACGACTGGGACAAGGAGCAGACCTCCCAGCCCGTCGAGCTCACCGCGGGCAAGGCGTATGACATCAAGGTCGAGTACTTCGAGCACAACGGCGGCTCCAACCTCCATCTGTCCTGGACCCCGCCGGGCGCGGCCAAGGCGCCCGTGCCCGCGTCCGCCTTCCGGCTGCCCGCGGACTTCGACTACGACGGGCCGGTGGCCGGCGCCGTCCAGCCCGACGGCCGTACGCTGCTGCTGGACTTCGCCCGGCCCCTGACCGCTCCCCCGGCCGATCTGACCTCGCATCTGACCGCCGTCATCGGCGGTGCGCAGTGGCCGCTCGGGCGCGCCCGGCTGGATACGACCGACCCGTCCCGGCTGCTGCTCTCCCTGAAGGAGCCGGTGGTCGGAAAGGGCGGCGAGGCCATCGTGCGCTACGACGGCGAGGGCGGCCTCGAGGACACCGACGGCGCCATCGACCCGTATGTGTCCTTCGGCGGCAACAAGTCGACGTACCAGCTGAGCACTCCCTGGGCCAAGGATGTCGGTCCCGACAACGCCCACCCCGAGTACCCGCGCCCCCAGCTGACCCGCGATCAGTGGCGCAACCTCAATGGCAGCTGGGAGTTCGCCGCCGCGAAGGAGGGGCAGCAGCCCCCGGTCGGGCAGCGGCTGAAGGAGCGGATCCTGGTGCCGTACCCGGTGGAGTCCAAGCTCTCCGGCGTGGAGCGGCATGAGGACCGCATGTGGTATCGGCGGACCTTCACCGTCCCGGACGGCTGGAAGGTCGGCGAGGGCAAGCGGCTGCGGCTGAATTTCGACGCCGTCGACTGGCAGGCCGAGGTGTACGTCAACGGCACCCGGGTGGCCGACCACCGCGGCGGCTACGACCGGTTCAGCGCCGATGTCACCGACGCCCTGCGGCCGGGCCGCACCCAGGAGCTGATCGTCGGCGTCTACGACCCGACGGACGCCGCCGACGGCGAGAACCCGCCGATGGGCAAGCAGCGTCTCGACCCCAGCGGCATCTTCTACACCCCCTCCTCCGGGATCTGGCAGACCGTCTGGATGGAGCCGGTCGCCGCCGACCATGTGGACACCCTCAAGCTGACCCCGGACGTCCCGGGCGAGACCCTCACCACCGAGGTCCGCGGGGTGCGGGACGGCGTTCCGGTCACCGCGACCGCCTACGACGGGCGGCGCGTGGTCGGCACCGCCACCGGGCGCACCGGTGAGCCGCTGACCGTCCCGGTGCCCTCCCCGCATCTGTGGTCCCCCGACGATCCGCATCTGTACCAGCTGAAGGTCACGGTCGGGCGGGGTGCCTCGGCGGACCGGGTGGAGAGCTACTTCGGCATGCGGAGCATCGCCGTCAAGGAGGTGGACGGCAAGAAGCGCACTGTGCTCAACGGCAAGCCGATCTTCTCCATGGCCACCCTCGACCAGGGGTTCTGGCCCGATGGACTGCACACCGCGCCGACCGACGAGGCCCTCGCGTACGACCTGAAGATGCACAAGAACATGGGCTTCAACTCGGTGCGCAAGCACATCAAGGTCGAGCCCGACCGCTGGTACTACTGGGCCGACCGGCTGGGCCTGATGGTGTGGCAGGACATGCCCGCCATGAACACCGTCACCCCGTCCGAGAAGGCGCAGGCGCAGTACGAGCACGAGATGAAGCGGATGATCGACCAGCACATCAGCAGCCCGTCGATCGCCATCTGGGTGACCTTCAACGAGGGCTGGGGCCAGTACGGCGGCCCGAAGGTGCCGACGCTGGCCAAGGGCTGGGACCCCAGCCGGCTGATCAACGGCGCCAGCGGCTGGAACGACACCGGCAACGGCGACCTCGCCGACATCCACGCCTACCCGGGGCCGGGCGATCCGCGCCCCGACGCCTCACGGGCGGGGGTCACCGGTGAGTACGGCGGCCTCGGCCTGGCCATACCGGGGCATGCCTGGCCGGTGCAGCACACCTATGTCGGCGTCGACAAGGAGCAGTACACCGAGGAGTATCTGAAGCTGCTGGACAAGGTGCGCGGGCTGGTCGCGTGCAACGGCAGCAGCGGGGCCGTCTACACCCAGATCACGGATGTGGAGGGCGAGCTCAACGGGCTGCTCACCTATGACCGCAAGGAGATCAAGCCCGATGTGGAGCGGCTGCGCCAGGCCCATCAGGCGCTGATCCGCGACGCGGCCGACCCGGCGTCCATGGAGTGCACCGGGTAGCCGCACGGCTCGGCCATCGTGGTGACCCGTTCCGGGGCTGGGGCCCCGGGGCGGGTCATTCGGCCGCCAGCGCCTCGACGGCGGCGACCGTACGGTCCACCACCACGTCGTACAGCCTGCTCTGCGCCCGCGGCAGCCTCGACAGCAGCGGGGCCACCGCCTCCCGCTCCTCCTGGGGGTACAGGGCCAGCGCCTCGGTCAGGGCGTCCAGTTTGCGGGCGGAGACCGGGCCGCGGTGGGTTTCGTAGACCGCGTGGCCGATGACGGTGGAGCCGATGAGGGTCACGGCCAGCGCGAGATCCTCGTCGCTCAGCTTCAGGGGGCGCAGCATCCGGGTGAGGGTCACCAGGGAGGAGATCCGGGCGGGCTGCTGGGTGGCGGCCATATAGGGGAGCAGCTGGCGGTAGGGCAGCAGATATTCGCGGCTGCCGTGCATCCAGGCGCGCAGCCGCTCCTGCCAGGTCTCGCCCGGCGGGTCCCGGTGCTGGGCCTCGGCCAGGACGCGGTCGGCCACGGCCTGGAGGAGATCGTCGCGGTCGGGGAAGTAGCGGTAGAGCGCCATGGGGGCGGAGCCGACCGCCTCGGCGACCTTCTTGACGGTCAGCGCGGCCTCCGGCTCGCGGACCGCGAGCTCGGCGGCGCTGCGGACGATCTGCTCGCGCGACAGGCGGGGCGGGCGCCCGCGTCCCCTGCGGACGGTACCCTCCGCGGTCCCGGCCATCCGGTGTCCTTTCACTCGCCCCCGTCGTGCCGGTCCCCAAGGCTACGCATGTCCACTCGGGCGCCGCTCGTGGCCGTCCGCGGCGTCCTCCGGGCGTGAACCGCGGGAGATCTGCCACGACATGGCCCGACATGGGTGACGAACCAAGGGGCGACACTCCCGGCGGGCATATTTGACGTACCTGTTACACAAATTTATGCGACACTGCTGCGGCGCCCGAAGTGGCTCGACGCCCCTACGAAGGACCACGACGAAGGACCACCGTGACTTCCTTGCCTCCGACCCCCGATGCCCCCGAAGCGGCGATGACCGCCCACCCGCCGCGCTCCGGTCCGGTGGTCGCCGTTCTGGCGTTCGGCGGGATCGTCGTCTCGCTGATGCAGACCCTGGTGGTGCCGCTGATCCCGGATCTCCCGGCGCTGCTGGACACCTCGGCCTCGGACGCCTCCTGGGCGATCACCGCCACTCTGCTCGCCGGTGCGGTGGCCACCCCCGTACTGGGCCGGCTCGGCGATATGTACGGCAAGCGGCGGACGCTGCTGATCAGCCTGGCGATGCTGGTGATCGGGTCGGTGGTGTGCGCGCTCTCCGACACGCTCGCCCCCATGATCGTCGGCCGTGCGCTCCAGGGCTTCTCCGCGGGCGTGATCCCGTTGGGCATCAGCATCATGCGGGACGAACTGCCCGCCGAACGGCTCGGCTCGGCGATGGCGCTGATGAGCTCCTCGCTGGGCGTCGGCGGCGCCCTCGGGCTGCCCGGGGCCGCGGCCCTGGCCGAACACGCCGACTGGCATGTGCTGTTCTGGGTCTCGGCGAGCCTGGGCACGGTGGTGATCGCGCTGGTGCTGGCGCTGGTACCGGAGTCCCCGGTGCACGGCGGCGGGCGGTTCGACCTGGTGGGCGCCCTCGGACTGTCGGCCGGGCTGCTCTGTCTGCTGCTGGCCATCTCCAAGGGCGCCGACTGGGGCTGGGGCAGCGGTGTCACCACCGGGCTGTTCGCCGCCGCGGTGGTCGTGCTGTTCCTGTGGAGCCGGTGGGAGTTGCGGGTGAGCGGGCCGCTGGTGGATCTGCGCACCACCATGCGCCGTCAGGTGCTGCTCACCAATCTGGCCTCCATCGTCATCGGCTTCGCGATGTTCGGGATGTCGCTGGTGCTGCCGCAGTTGCTCCAGATGCCCTCGGCCACGGGGTACGGGCTGGGCCAGTCGATGATGACCGCCGGTCTGTGCCTGGGCCCGTCCGGTCTGGTGATGATGGCGATCTCCCCGGTGTCGGCGCGGATCACGGGCACCTGGGGCCCCAAGGTGTCGCTGATGCTCGGCGCGGGGGTGATCGCCGCCGGATACGGCATGGGCGTCTTCCTGATGGACGCCGTATGGCAGATCGTGGTCATCTCCTGTGTGATCGGCGCCGGGATCGGCCTCGCGTACTCCGCCATGCCCGCGCTGATCATGTCGGCGGTGCCGGTGTCCGAGACGGGCGCGGCCAACGGCCTCAACACCCTGATGCGGTCCATCGGCACCTCGACCGCCAGTGCGGTGGTGGGCGTCGTACTCGCCCATATGACCACCGCGTTCGGGCCCGTCGAGCTCCCGTCCCTGAACGGCTTCCGCACCGCCTTCGTGATCGGCGGCAGCGGTGCGCTGCTGGCGCTCGCGGTGGCCTCGCTGCTGCCGGGCCGCAGGCCGGACCGGCTCACCACCACACCGGAGCGGCCCGGCGCACCGCAGCCGGTGGGAGGCCGCTGACCGAGGGCCGACGGCCGAAATCGCTCCACAGCCGTCCGTATCCCCCCGCCCGCCTGCGCGGCGACGGGGGAGGTACGGGCGGCTTTGTCGTGACGGGGGCGCATACGGGCCATCATGTGGACCGCGGTTGACGGAACGGGCCCGTGCGGTGCTGAATGATGCGAGTGAGGACTGAGCTGCCCCTGGTCACCCGCGACCACATCGACTTCGGTCGGGTGTGGTCCGCCTCCTGTTACGGCTGACCCGGCAGCGGGCCGTCGTCCCACCGGCCGCTCTCTTCCGATTCCGGGCCCCACGCCCGTCACTCCCCGCGCCTGGCGCGCCCTCGCCTCCGGCGTCGCGCCGCACTCCGGCCCCGGGGCGCCTCCCCTCCTGTCCCGCGTGCCCGCGTTCCCGCTTTGTTCCCGCTTGCTTCCCGCTCCCCGAAAGGTCGCCCCATGCCCTTGGAGTTCCTCGGCATCGCCGCCACCGACGACGGCTCCCAGACCGGTCCGCGCTCCGGCGCGGCCGCCGCGGCCGAACCCCCGCCCGAGCTCACGGTGGTCCACGTGACCGTGGACGATCCGCGGGTCGAGCCGCTGCTGCGCGAGCTGGCGCATGAGTACTCCACCCGCTACGGAAGGTCGGCCGACCGTGAGCTGAACCGCTATCCGGCCGAGGAGTTCGCCCCGCCGAGCGGGGAGCTGCTTCTGCTGCTGGAGGCCGGTGAGCCGGTCGCCGGGGGCGCGTACCGGCGGTACGACGAGCGGACGGCGGAGCTCAAGCGGATCTGGACGCATTCGGGCCACCGCCGGCGCGGGCTGGCCCGCCGGGTGGTGGCGGAGCTGGAGCGGTCGGCCGCCGAGCGCGGCTACCGGCGGATCTACCTCACCACCGGGCCCCGTCAGCCGGAGGCGCGCGGGCTGTATCTGGCCACCGGCTACACCGCGCTGTTCGATATTTCGGCCGACCCGGAGACCATCGGCCCGCTCCCCTTCGAAAAGGGGCTCTAGGCCCGGCGGAGCCGCGTCCGCCAACGCCCGTCCATCCGTCCGCCCGGCCGATCCGGGCGGACGGAGACATTCCCCCGTTTACGGTTGACCGTTCTGTGTCAACTGTTGGTGGGCATCCGCGCATGCGGTTTTAGGATGCGGTAATTCTGCCGCGACCCGACCGTCCGAGGGCCTGCCATGACCAAAGTCCTGAACGTCGATGCACTGCCCGAGCCAACCGTGCTCAAACGCGCGAAGCGACGGCGTCCCGGACTTCTGGTGGCCAATGCGATCGTGCTGGTACTGGCCGCGATGGCGGTGACCACGATATTCACCAACCCACGTTTCGAGTGGGAAACGGTCGCGAAATACTTCTTTGAAATCCGGGTGCTGAAGGGTATCGGGGTCAGTATCGGAATGACCGCGGTGACCATGGCGCTTTCTCTGGTGTCCGGCACTTTGGTCGCTCTTATGCGAATGGGCGACTCCCGGCTCATGTCCACGGTCGCGGCGGCCTTCATCTGGGTTTTCCGCAGCATTCCCATGCTGGTGCAGCTGCTTTTCTGGTACAACCTCGCCGCCCTCTTTCCCACACTGTCCCTCGGCATCCCCTGGGGACCGCGCTTCATCACCTTCGACTCGAACAGCGTCATCGGTCCGCTGACCGCGGCGATCATCGGCCTGACCCTCCACGAGACCGCGTACATCGCGGAGTTGATCCGTTCGGGGCTGCTCGCCGTGCCCGATGGACAGCGACAGGCGGCATCCGCACTGGGGTTGACACCGGCTCAGATCTTCTTCCGCGTCACCCTCCCCCAGGCGCTGCGGGTGATCGTCCCGCCGATGGGAAATGAGCTGATATCTCTCCTCAAGGCCACCTCCCTGGTCAGCGTGATCACGTTGGCCGACCTGCTCTACTCGGTACAGCTGATTTACGCCAAAAATTTCCAGACCGTTCCCCTGTTGATCGTTGCCGCAATTTGGTACATGATCATCACCGGCGTCATTACTCTTCTTCAGCAGCGCCTGGAGCGACGTCTGGGACGACACACCATGCTTTCGGCCGACAAGGCCGGGAAAGTGAAGAGGATCGAGCACTCGGTATGACCGTGCCAACGGAAAAGGAATCGCAGGCCGTCGTCTCCCTGCGCGGGATCCGCAAGTCGTTCCGCGGAACCGAGGTGCTGCACGGCATCTCCCTGGATATCCATCGAGGTGAGACGGTCTGCCTGATCGGCCCCTCCGGATCCGGGAAGAGCACGCTGCTGCGCTGCGTCAACCATCTCGAGGTGCCGGACCAGGGCGTGGTGGTGGTCGACGGCAGCGTGATCGGCTATCAGCTGCGCGGGCGCACCCTGCATGAGCTGGGCCCCCGGGAGCTGGCCGCCCAGCGCTCGGCGATGGGCATGGTGTTCCAGAGCTTCAATCTGTTCCCGCACCTCACCGCCCGCGAGAACATCGTGGAGGCCCCGCGCCGGGTGCTCGGGCTCTCCAGGGCCGAGGCCGACGCACGGGCGGTGGAGCTGATGACCCGGGTGGGGCTCGCCCACAAGCTGGACAGCTATCCGGACAAGCTCTCCGGCGGCCAGCAGCAGCGGGTGGCCATCGCCCGCGCCCTGGCGATGCGCCCCAAGGTGATGCTCTTCGACGAGCCGACCTCCGCCCTCGACCCCGAGATGGTGCAGGAGGTGCTCAGCGTCATCAAGGACCTGGCCCGTGAGGGCATGACGCTGGTCGTCGTCACCCATGAGATGCGCTTCGCCGCCGATGTCGCCGACCGGATCGTCTTCATGGACGACGGCCGGATCGTCGAGGAAGGCGCCCCGGAGCTGCTGCTGCGCGCTCCCTCACACGACCGTACCCGTACGTTCCTGTCGAAGGTCAGCCCATGAGCACCGAACTGCCCCTGCCCGCCAAGACCGTCCGGCGGCTGAAGCTGTGGGACTCCTACCGCTCGTACCAGTACCTGGAGGCCGGACGGGACTTCCGGGCCTTCGGGCTGGCGCCCGCGCTCGGCCGGGTCCCCGGGGCCGCGCTGGAGTGGAGCGAGGCCGTCGAGGTCCGCGCGCGGGACTTCGAGGAGCGCCATCAGGTGATCTCCGCCCATGACCATCTCTCGCTGCGCCCCGCGGATCCGGGCGACTTCGCCGCGTACCGCCACCAGGGCCGGGAGTCGATCCCCTACGAGGGCATCGCGCACTCGGGGGTGGACCTGTTCTTCGACGGCGGCCCGGCCGCGGTGAGCATGATCCGCTCCCATGCCCCCTGGGACTGGGACGACGCGGTCAGCGATCTGGCGATGCGCCAGGCCGACCTCGCCCACCAACGGCTGGTGGCACCGGTCCATACGCTCGAGGACGCCGACCGGGCGCGCGCCGCCCACCAGGTGGGAGTGGTGCTGACCCTGGAGTCGGCCTCCCCCATCGGCAATGACATCGACCGGCTCGATCTGCTCTACGGCCTGGGCGTGCGGCTGCTCGGCGTGGTCTACAGCGAGAGCAATCAGCTGGGTTCGGGGCTCGCCGACGCCGGTGACACCGGGCTGACCCTGCTCGGCCGCCGGGCGCTGCGCCGGATGAACGACCTCGGGATCATCGTCGATGTCTCGCACAGCGGGGACGCGACGGCCCTGGACGCCGTGCGCCGCTCCACCGCCCCCGTGGTGATCACCCATGCCGGGTCCCGGGCGCTGTGGCCGACCCCGCGGATGAAGCCGGACGATGTGATCCGGGCCTGCGCCGGGTCCGGCGGGTTCATCGGGGTCGAGGCGGCGCCGCATACGACCGTCACCGCGCGGCACCCCCGGCACGGCCTGGACTCGGTGATGGAGCACATCGAGCGCTGTATCGACCTGGTCGGCATCGACCATGTGGCCTTCGGCCCGGACACCAACTTCGGCGATCACACGGCCTGGCACCGGACGTTCGCCCCGCTCTTCGGCAAGGACGACGCGCTGGACGGCATGGCCCCCGAACTGCCGCCGCACGAGGAGGTCGAGTACGTACGGGGCTGTGAGAATCCCGCGGAGGCCGTCGGCAATATGATCCGGTGGCTGTTCGACCGCGGCTACTCCGAAGCGGACGTGGCCAAGCTGGCCGGGGGCAACGTACGGCGCGTCGCCGAGACCGTCTGGGGCCGCTGACCGGCCCCGTTCTTCCGCATCCGCCACCCCCACCTCCCGGAATGGAGCTACCATGCGCAACCGTCCCCCTGTCGCCGCATGCGCACTGCTGGCCTGTCTGACGCTCACGCTGTCCGCCTGCTCGGTGGACGACACCCCCGCGGCCGACAAGGACAGCAAGAGCCATCCGGGGGTCACCCTCGCCCCCGAGCCCAAGGACAGCGCGCTGGCCGCCGAGGTCCCCCCGGCCTATGCGAAGAAGACGCTGATCATGGGCGTCAGCGAGTACGCGCCGTATGTCACCTTCGAGTCCGACGGAAAGATCACCGGGCTGGTCCCGGAACTGTCCGCACAGCTCTCCTCGCTGCTGGACATAAAGATCAAGGTGGAGCGGACCAACTTCGACGCGGTCATCCCGGGGCTGAAGTCCGGCCGGATCGACCTCAGCGCCCCCTCCGGCGACTTCATCGAGCGTCAGAAGGAGGTCGACTTCGCCGACTTCGCGCAGAGCAGTGTGACGCTGCTGGTACTCAAGGACGGCTCCTTCCACCCCAAGAACGGCCTGGAGGTCTGCGGACACAAGGTCGGCGTGGAGAAGGGCGCCGGAACGCAGAACGTGCTCGCGGCGCAGAACAAGCGGTGTGCGGCGAAGGGCAAGCCGTCGGTGGACGCCAAGCTCTACACCGATCTGCCCGGCGCCTCGCTGGCACTCCAGAGCAAGCGGGTGGAGGCGGTGGCCGCGCCCAGCGCCTCCAACACCTCGGTGAGCCAGAACTCGCACGACCGCTTCGAGACCCTCGAACTCGAGGACATGCTGGACCTGCCCGCCGCGACGGCCGTCTACGGCATCCAGGCCAAGAAGGGCTCCGGGCTCGCCCCCGTGATCGTCAAGGGGCTGCGGAAGCTGTACGAGTCGGGCACCTACGCCAAGCTCTTCGGCCAGTGGGGGCTGCCGCTGTCCACCGTCACCCGGAGCCAGATCGCCCTCAACGGCTCCAAGCAATCCCAGACCCAGTGAGATCTTCCATGGCACGAACCAGTCGGACGGAAACGAGCGGGGACAGGGAGCGGACGGCCTGGGAGGAGCCCGCCCGGCTGCTGGAGCAGCGGGTGTGGCGGCGCACCCTGCGCGTCCCGATGCGGGACGGGACCGTCCTGGCCGCCGATCTGTTCACCCATCAGGAGCGGCACGGACCCCGTCCGGTCATCCTGGAGCGGACCCCCTACGGCCGCCGCCGGATGCGCGACTCCGACCGCAGCCGCCATGACGAGCCGGTGCCGACGCCGGAGGAGACCTCGGCGTTCTTCGTCCGCGCGGGGTACCACGTGGTGCGGCAGGACTGCCGGGGCCGCGGGGATTCCGAGGGCACCTTCGTGAAGTACCTGGGCGAGGGGCCGGACGGCGCGGACACCATCGACTGGATCGCCGCCCAGCCCTGGTGCGACGGCCGGGTGGCCATGATGGGGGTGTCCTACTCGGCACACGCCCAGACGGCGGCCGCGGCCGAGTCCCCCGCCGGGCTGTCCGCGATGTTCATGGACTCCGGCGGCTTCGCCAGCGCCTATGAGGCCGGGATGCGGATGGGGGGCGCCTTCGAACTCAAGCAGGTCACCTGGGCCTTCCGGCACGGTGAGGAGAGCCCGGAGGCGGAGCGGGACCCGCTGGTGCGCAAGGCGTTCGCGGGGACGGATCTGCGCGACTGGTTCACCGTGCTGCCGTGGCGGACCGGCGTCTCACCGCTGCGCCAGGTGGACAGTTACGAGCGCTATCTGCTCGACCAGTGGCGGCATGACGCCTTCGGGGCGTACTGGCGGCAGCCGGCCATCTACGGGCGCGGCCACTACGACCGCTTCCCGGATGTGCCCACCCTGCACATGTCGAGCTGGTACGACCCGTATGTGCGCTCCACCATCGAGAACTTCACCGCCATGGGCCGGCTCAAGCGCTCCCCGGCGTATCTGGTGATGGGGCCGTGGAAACACGGGCTGCGCTGTGTCACCTTCGCCGGGGATGTGGACTTCGGGCCCGCCGCGACCTTCAGCGGCAATGTGGACACCTCGTATCTGTCGTTCCGGCAGCGCTGGTTCGACGCGGTGCTGGGGGACGGTGATCCGGAGTCGATCCCACGGGTCCAGTACTTCCTGATGGGCGGCGGGGACGGCCGCCGGGACGCGGCCGGGCGGATGCGGCACGGCGGCCGCTGGCGCACCGACGCCCAGTGGCCCCCGGCCGGGACCCGGGAGACCGCGTTCTACTGCCACACCTCGGGCGGGCTCGGCCCGGAGCGGCCGGTGGCCGAACGGGCGTGGGTGGAGTACGACTTCGACCCGAACGACCCGGTGCCGACGCTGGGCGGCCAGGTCACCTCCGGTGAGCCGGTGATGGTGGGCGGCGCCTTCGACCAGGTGCCGGACGAGCGGTTCTACGGTGCCCGCCCGCCGTATCTGCCGCTGAACTCCCGGCCCGATGTGATCTCGCTCGCCACTCCCCCGCTGGAGGAGCCGCTGGTGGTGGCCGGGCCGGTCACGGCGCGGCTGTTCATCTCCTCCTCGGCGCCGGACACCGACTTCACGGTGAAGCTGGTGGATGTGTATCCACCGAACGAGGACTATCCGCACGGCTTCGCGATGAACCTCACCGAGGGCATCTTCCGCTGCCGCTTCCACAAGTCGTTCGAGCGCCCGGAGCCGCTGGAGCCGGGCGAGGTCTACGAGATAGAGATCCCGGCGCCGGACACGGCCAACCGCTTCGGGGCCGGGCACCGGCTGCGGGTGGACATCTCCTCCAGCGACTTCCCCCGGTTCGACGTCAACTCCAATACCGGGGTGCCGGAGGCGGCAAGCCGCCGCAAGGTGGTCGCGACCAACCGCGTCCATATGGACGCGGACCATCCTTCGGCGGTGCTGCTGTGGACCCGGCCGGGCTGACGGGCCGTCGGCTCATGGCCGTCAGCGCATGATGGTCGCCAGCACATCCTGCCCCAGCCGGAGCAGGGTGCTGGTGGCCAGCCGGTGGTAGACGTACTTGCCCTCGCGCTCGGACTCGATGAGCCCGGCCTCCCTGAGCTGGCGCAGGGTGCGGGAGACCTGGGTGTCGGCGAGCCCCAGCCGCTGGGCCAGTTCGGAGGTGGTGATGGGCTCGCCCAGCAGATGGCGGCACAGCTCCATCCGGCCCAGAGAGGCCAGGGCGGACATCCGGGCCCGCAGCTCGGCCTGGGTGAGCTGATCGGCCGTCCGGTCCTCCTGGGCGGCGAACTGGAGCACCACGGGGTGGGTTTTCTCGTCCTTGACGATCAGATGCGGCCAGACATGGACGGAGGGGATCAGGAAGAGCGGGCGCGGGCCGATCTCGATCTCGGCGACGGCCAGCTTGTCGTAGCGCACCCGCGAGCCGCCCCGGGAGACCACCGCGGTGGAGCTGAGCCCGGCCAGCACCTCGGCCAGACCGCGCCGCCTTATGTCGGTGCGGACCCGGGCGGCGGACGACTCCAGCCGGTCGCGGACCGTACGCCACTCGGTGGCGAAGAACGTCTCGGCGCAGGAGTCCAGGAAGCACAGCAGCCGGCCGCGCAGCGCCTCGGGCGAGGCCACCAGGTCATGGGCCAGCTCCCCGCGCCGGAAGGACCGCCGCTCGCACTGGGCCACATAGCGCTCGGCGGACTCGGGGTCGGTGAGCAGACTGCGGGCCGGGGGCACGGCCTCGCGGAAGCCGAGCGTCCCTTGGGAGCACAGGCCCACGAACTCTTCGAGCGGCAGCCTCTCCAGATGGCGCAGCTCGTCCTCGAAGGGCTGGTCGAGCGGGAGTCCCAGCGGGAACAGCAGCCGGCAGCGGAGCCGGGCCCACAGCGGGGACAGGGCGCTCATCTCATGGGCTAGGGAGGGGGAGATCGCCGTCCCCAGCCGGTGTGTCCAGCGCTGGGCCTCGGGGTGGTGGTCGGGCTCGGCCATGATGTGCAGCACCGACATGAGCTCGGCCAGCGGTGAGCGGCCGACATGCACGTCGGCCGGTTGTGCGCGCTGGAGGTTGAGCGTGATCCCCACACCCGCACAGTACTCGGCGGGTACCGGGAGCGGCCGGGGTGTCTCGTGTATCAGAACCGGACGCCCTGGTCAGCGGCTGGGCAAAGGCTGATCGCGGTGTGCCGGAGGCCGGTCGGGGACCGGTCAGAGGTCCCGGTCGCGGGGCAGCAGGGGGCCCAGCGGGCCCAGATCCAGGTTGAGGTCGTCCTCGGTCAGCCCGAAGTGCTCCCGCAGCTCGGCCATGTTCCGTTCCAGGGCCATCAGCGTCAGCCCGAGCTTCTCCATCTGCTCATCGCTGATGCCGCCCTGTTCGACGCGGCGCAGCGCCTGCCGTTCCATGAGCTGCCGCAGCAGTTCGACGATGGTGAGCACCAGACCGGCCAGGCTCTTGCGGACCGACTCCTCGTCCACCTCGATCCGCCGGCCGGGCCGGGGAGCGCGGTCAGCCGTCATCGCGGTCGCCCTCCCATCCCTCGTCGTTCTCCACCCGTACGGAGGCGATCAGGGCGCGCAGCGAGATCCGCACCAGGTCGATGTCGGCGATGCTCAGGGTGATCTCCCCCGCGATCACCACACCTCCGGCGAGCACCCGGTCGAGCAGGTCGACCAGGGCCACCTCCCGCCGTTCGATCGCACGGGTCACGACGGCTTCTCCTCCGGCTGGGCGTCTCCCGCGGGCTTCGGCGGAGCGGTGAAGGAGTACGGCGGCCAGGGGCCGCTGACCTCCAGGGTGACGGCGGGGTAACGCTCCCCCAGGGCGCTCACCAGGGCGGTGAAGTCCTCGGTGAGGTCGTCGGGCACCAGATAGGAGTTGTTCAGCACCATCCACCCCTCGTACGCGGCCAGCGCGCTGTCCTGCGGTGGGTGCGCGGCCGTCGCCACCGCCAGCGCGGCGAGGGAGGAGTGGATCTCCTCCGCCCGCTCGGTCGCGCGCAGATGCGCGGTCTCCTGGTCCTGCCGCTGGGCCCGCCGCCGCATCAGATAGGCGGTTCCGGGGCTCCCCTCGTCCTCGGACTCATCGGGGTCGGGCAGGAACGACCGGGGGTCGACATACGCCTTGACGCCCCACTCGGTGCGGCCCGCCACCCGCCGCAAGGTGTCCATGAAGTCCTCGCGCCGCTCCCGGAGCATGGCGCGGACCCGGTCGTCGTCGTGGTAGAGCGTGGCGAAGCGCAGCGGGATGACCTGGCCGTGGCGGGCCGCGCCGTTGATCACCCGGTGGTGGGCGCGGGCCGTGCGCTCCAGCCACTCCAGGTCCTCCAGATGGCCGCGCAGCGCGTCCTCGTCGAAGTCCGCCAGCGGTACCGAGCCCACGACGGCGGCCAGCCCCGCGCCCTCCACCAGGCGCACCGGCTCGTCCGCCACACCGGTGAGCCCCTGTGGCGGGGTGCCGTCCTCCGGGGCGGCGGTCACCGCGTACAGCCAGGTGGCGAGGGTATCGGTCACCGTCCGTCCTCCCGCTCCGCGCCGTGGTCTTCCTCCCGCCGCGCGCCGCTGCCGTCCTCCAGCTCGCCGACGCGGCGGCGCAGCCGCTCGTTCTCCTCCAGGGCGTCCCGGGCGCCGGAGGAGAGCGTGGGGTCGTGCTCCCACCAGTCGATGCCCATCTCCTTGGCCCGGTCCACGGAGGCGACCAGCAGCCGGATCTTGATCGTCAGCAGTTCGATGTCCAGCAGATTGATCTGGATGTCACCGGCGATGACGATGCCCTTGTCGAGCACCCGCTCCAGAATGTCGGCCAGGCTGGAGGGCTCGGCGCCACGGCGGGCCGGTTCGCGTGCGGCGCCGGTGCGCCGGACCGGCGCGTTCCAGTCGGAGCTCTGGTTCATGTCCGGTCCTCCGCCCTGCCCCGGTAGTAGCGCTCGGTGCGGCGGTACGAGACGAGCTCACCGCGGCCGTCGAGTTCGACGCGGTACTCGGCGAGGATGTCGGTGGAGTCCGGGATCCGGTGGGTCTCGACGATCTCGATGCCGATGGACCAGCCGTCCTCCCGGCGCTCCAGCGAGGTGACGCCCTCCGGGGTCCGTCCGGTCAGCCCCGCCACATGGCGCGCGGCGCTGCGGGCGGCGTCGCGGGCGTCGAGGGCGGGACGCCGCCGGGGCCGCTCATGCCGGTCCCGTACCTCATGGGACTCATGGGACTCATGCGGCTCATGGGTCCGGGCACGCGGCCGTTCTTCGCGGTGGCCTTCCTCGCGGGGCCGTTCGCGGGGCACGGCTCATACCTCCATGCCCCCGCCGGGCGGCCCCTGGGACATCAGCCTGCGGACCAGCTCGTCCTCCTCGCGGGCCGCCTCCTCCTCGGTGAGCTCTCCGCTCTCCCGGGCCTCGGCGACCTCTTGCAGCCGCTCCTTGATCACCTCAGGGTCGTACAGCTGCCGATGGGCCTCGTCGTGGAGCCGCTCGGCGACCCAGACGACACCCCGCACCGGGGCCAGCGGCAGCGTGGCCAGGCCGGTGAACAGTCCCATGGCTACTCGTCGCCTTCCTTTCCTTCGAGCAGTGCGTCGGCCACGAAGTCGTACGGCGCCAGGGGCCCGAGCAGCCGCATCCGGACCCGGCCGTGCCAGTGCTCGGCGAGTTGCTCGGCGGCCTCCTCGAACGCCTGCCGCTTCGCGTCATCCACCAGGAACGAGGCGTTGACCAGCCCTTCGGAGGACGCCGGCTCCTCGGAGACCGAGGCCAGCGCGTACGGCGCCAGCCGCCGGTCGAGCTCCAGTGCGTCCACGCTCCGCTTGGCGGCGATGCTGTCCATGACGAGCCGGCCGAGCTCGATCCGCTGTTCGTAGCCCGCCTCCTCCGGCAGCCCCCGCAGCTCCTCGCGGAGCCGTCTGGCCTCCGGCTGTTCGGTGACCACCTCGTGCAGCACCGCGTCCTGTTCATAGCGGGCCCGCACGGTGAGCTGCGCCCGGCCGCGGAGCCGGTCGAGGCCGCGGGCGAAGTCGTCATGCCCCTCGGTCAGCAGCTCGTCGGTCACCGCCGCGATGTCGGGCATCACGGTGCCGAAGCGGAACGGCAGCACCGGTGAGCCCTGCGCGGCCAGATGGTCCAGCACCCTGGCATGGGTGCGCAGATCCTCCGGGGTGCCCAGCGGCTTGTCGACCGGCACCTCGCTGACCACCGCGGCCTGGCCGCCGTGGCGGACCAGGGTCACCGGGGCCTCCGGGTCGCCGACGGCGGGCAGGTCCTTGACCGACTCATCGGCCCGGTCGCCCATGACGACCCCGTAGACATAGCAGGCACGTCCCTCGGCCATCACCGCTCGCGCTCCCTGTGGCTGGAGGAACCCCTCGTGCGCCGGGGCCGCTCCCGCTCCTCGGCCTCGGGTTCCCGGTCCTCGTCCTCATCGCCCTGGAACAGATCCGAGACCGACTCCTTGACGCCTTCCAGGGCGCCCTTGGTCTTGCTCTTGCCGCCGCCCTCCCGGATCTCGTCCATGAGGCCGGGCAGGCCATGGGTCTCGGTGCCGCTGCGGGCGAGGTCGAGTCGGTTGGTCGCCTCCGCGAACCGCAGATACGTGTCCACGCTGGCGACGACGATACGGGCGTCGATGGTCAGGAGCTCGATGCCCACCAGGGACACCCGCACATACACATCGATGACCAGGCCCTTGTCCAGGATGAGGTCGACCACGTCGACCAGGGCGCTGGAACTCGCCCGGTCCAGATACTGGCTCTGCTGCTGGCGTGCTACGGTCACCGCGCTCACCCGTTCCGGGGGCAGGGTCCGTCAGCGGCGCGCACCGCGCCGTACGGGCTCCTCGTCCTCGAACTCCTCCTCGTCTTCGTCCCGGGGCTCCTCGTCCTCGAACTCCTCGGGCTCTTCGGGCTCCTCGTTCTCGTACTCCTCGCGGCCCTCGTCGTACTCCTCGCCCTCCTCGGGCTCTTCCTCCTCGGGCCCGCGGCCCTCCCGTTCGTCGTCCTCCACGATCTCGCCGTCGTGCACCACACCGCGCCAGCCCACGACCTCGTCGGGGTTGAGCAGCACCTCGCGCATCAGATGGCGGCGGAAGTGCTTCATCTCCAGGCGCACCCGGCGGCCCTGGGCGCGCCAGAGGTTGCCGGTGCGCTCCATGAAGCCCTGCGGCCAGTACTCCAGGACGAACAGGATCCGGGTGAGATCGGGGGCCAGCTCATGGAAGGTGATCGTGCCGTCCACATGGCCCTTGTCGGCCCGTGACGTCCAGATGATGCGCTTGTCGGGCACCTGCTCGACCACCTCGGCCTGCCACTTGCGGTGCGACCAGAGGACCTGGGCCTTCCACT
Organism: Streptomyces malaysiensis subsp. malaysiensis; assembly: GCF_040653035.1. NCBI lineage: Bacteria > Bacillati > Actinomycetota > Actinomycetes > Kitasatosporales > Streptomycetaceae > Streptomyces > Streptomyces malaysiensis. Next base: position 143,338 of record NZ_JBEZNG010000020.1, on the reverse strand, counting down.
CCGATTCCGTGCCGGGCTCGTCCTCGCCGTCGTCCTCGCCCTCGTTCCGGACGTCCTCGACCTTCTTCATGTACGAGGGGAAGTTCTCCCACTCCGTCCAGAGGTTGTAGGTGAGGGAGAGCGGCGCGCCCACGTCCATCTGTTCCACGATGTTGGTGACCTTGAGCTTCTTGCCGCCCTTGCCGCCGCCGTCGCCACCACCGCCCAGGCCCGGGACGAGGCTTTTGGCCGTATCCATGACCTTGCCCTTGACCTGCTCCTTCACCGTGCCCTTGACCTGCTCCTTGGCCGTGTCGACGACCTTGTCCCTGACCTGCTCCAGCCCGCCCTTCAGCGGCTTCAGCGGGGCCTCGAGACCGCCGGCCCCGGGGTTCTTGCCCAGATGGGTGACGGATGCCAGGGCTCTTTCGCCCAGCGCCGCCAGCAGGCTCTGCGCCTCCTTCAGCAGGCGCTCGGTGGGCAGTTCCTGGGCGAGCCCGCCGCGCCCGCCCTTGGGGGTTTCCTCAGCCATGGCCCTCACCTCTGGCTTCGCCGCGCGGGCCCTTCGGAGCCGGTCCGCTTCCTGGTCCGCGCGGGGTGGTCGGCCGGTTTGCGCTGCTTGCCGGTGCGCTCGCGCGGGGCGCCCTCGCGGGTCCGGGCGGCGCTCCCCCGCGCGCGCTCCTCGTGCTCTTCCGGCTCCTCCGGCTCCTCCGGCTCTTCCGGTTCCTCGTGGTCCCCGGCCTCCTGCTCCCGGCCTCCCACACCGCCGGTGCGCAGCGTCTCGGCGCGGTGCTCCAGCCGGTCGCTCAGGGCGTCCATGCGGTTACTGGCCGCCGACAGGGCCGCCTCCCGGCCCGCGGAGACCAGCCGGTTGCCGATGTCCTGGCCGAGCCTGCCGAGCTCGGAGGACTTCAGCTGCTGGGCGCCAGGTGGGCTGAATCCGGAGGTGAGGCGCTTTCCCGCCGCGAGACCGGCGAGGCCGAGGACCAACGCTCCCCTATGGCCGCGCCCGAAGAGATAGCCACTGACGAAAGCCAGTGCCACCCGGGAGTTCTTCATGATCGCTCCTCCTCCCGGAGCTGAACGAGACAGCCGTTCGGGTGCACATAACCAAGTATGGTGCATACCGCCCCATTCAGTGATTTTTTGATCACAGGGGCCTTGGCGGCCATAGGAGGTTGGACCTCGGCCGAGGGTCCGTCAGGCCGCGAGCACCGGGTGCAGCACCACCTTGGTGTAGCCCTCCACCCGTTTGTCGAACTTCTCGTACGCCTGCGGGGCCTGATCCAGCGGGAGCTCATGGGAGACCACGAAGCTGGGCCTGGCACGCCCGGCGATGATCAGGTCGCGCAGCTGGCGGTTGTAGCTCTTGACATTGCACTGGCCGGTGCCCATGCGCTGGCCCTTCTCGAACATCCGGCCGATGGAGACCAGCAGCTGACCGTGTTTGGCATGCTCATCGGGGGCGCCGGGATCGGAGGGCACGTACAGCCCCGGTACGCCGAGCCGTCCGGTCGGCCGCACCGTGTCGACCAGCGAGTTGAGCACCGACGCGGGCTCCTCACGGCCGGCTTCGTGCGCCTGGGCCTGGTAGCCCACCGCGTCGATGCCCTTGTCGGTGCCCTCGCCGCCGGTACGGTCCAGGATCTGCCGCACCGGGTCGGCCTTGGAGAAGTCGATGGGGATGGCGCCGATCTCCTCGGCCTTCGCCAGCCGCTCGGGTACCCGGTCGACCACGAACGCCGTGGCGGCGCCGCGCAGCAGCGCGGAGTAGGCGGACATCAGCCCCACCGGGCCGGCGCCGAAGACGGCCACGCTCTCGCCCGGGGAGACCTGGGCCAGCTCACAGCCGTGATAGCCGGTCGGGAAGATGTCGGCGAGCAGGATGAAGTCGCTTTCGAGCTCCTCGCCCTGCGGCAGCTTCAGGCAGTTGAAGTCGGCGAAGGGCACCCGCAGCCGCTCGGCCTGGCCGCCCCGGTACGGGCCCATCGCCACATAGCCGTAGGCGCCGCCCGCGAAACCGGGGTTGACGGTCAGACAGAAGCCGGTGTCGCCCGCGAGGCAGTTCTTGCAGAATCCGCAGGCCACGTTGAACGGCATGACCACGCGGTCGCCCTTGGCCAGCGAGACCACACCGGGGCCGGTCTCCTCGACCACTCCGAGGTTCTCGTGCCCGAAGACGATGCCGGGTTCGGCCGCCGTACGACCCTCGTACATATGCAGATCGGAGCCGCAGATCGCGCTGGATGTGATGCGCACGATCACATCGTTGGGATGCTCGATCCGAGGGTCGTCGACGTCCCTCACGGCCACCGAATAGGGCTTTTCATAGACGACGGCTTTCACCTGGATCACCTCCGCGTCGATTACTGACGAGCGGCGGTGGTGGCGGACACAGCGCGTCCCAGGGGGTCTCGGCCACCACCGGGTACTTCCAGCGAACCGCCGTCGGACGCCCGGCGCAACCGGGTGCGGCGCGGTCACACCGCTCCGCACCCGCCGTGCGCGGCTGATGACCGACGATCGCTGACGCACGGCCCCGGGCCCGCCGTGCCTACTCGACCGTGATCCAGTCCAGGGTGCGCTGGACGGCCTTCTTCCAGCCGGCGTACCCCTTCTCCCTGGCCTTCTCGTCCCACTGGGGCTCCCACCGCCTGGACTCGCTCCAGTGCGAGCGCAGCTCATCGGTGTCCCGCCAGAATCCCGTGGCCAGCCCCGCCGCGTAGGCGGCGCCGAGCGCCGTGGTCTCGGCGATCACGGGGCGGCTGACCGGTACGCCCAGCACATCGGCCTGGATCTGCATGCACAGATCGTTGTCGGTGACCCCGCCGTCCACCCGCAGCACATCCAGGTGGATGTCGGCGTCCCGTTCCATGGCCTCGACCACGTCCCGGCTCTGGTAGCAGATGGCCTCCAGGGTGGCCCGGGCCAGATGGCCGTTGGTGTTGAAGCGGGTGAGGCCGACGATCGCGCCCCGGGCGTCGGAGCGCCAGTACGGGGCGAAGAGCCCGGAGAACGCGGGCACGAAGTACACCCCGCCGTTGTCCTCCACGGTGAGGGCGAGCCGCTCGCTCTCGGCGGCGGCGTCAATCATCCTCATCTGGTCGCGCAGCCACTGGACGGCCGAGCCGGTGACGGCGATCGAGCCCTCCAGGGCGTAGACGGGAGGGCTGTCGCCGAACTGGTACGCCACGGTCGTGAGCAGCCCGCTGGGCGAGCGGATCAGCTCCTGTCCGGTGTTGAGCAGCAGGAAGTTGCCGGTGCCGTAGGTGTTCTTGGCCTCACCGGGGGCGAAGCAGACCTGGCCGACGGTGGCCGCCTGCTGGTCGCCGAGGACACCGGTGATGGGGATGGCGCTGCGCAACGGGCGGGAGGTGCGGGCCTTGCCGTACGCCTCGCGGTGGGAGGAGGGGTTGATCGTCGGCAGCATCGCCCGTGGGATGCCGAAGATCTCCAGCAGTTCGTCGTCCCAGTCCAGCGTCTCCAGGTCCATCAGCATGGTGCGGCTGGCGTTGGTGACATCGGTGGCGTGGATCCCGGCGCCGGGGCCGCCGGTGAGGTTCCACAGCACCCAGGCGTCGGTGTTGCCGAACAGGGCGTGGCCGCGCTCGGCCGCCTCCCGGACGCCGTCGACGTTGTCCAGAATCCACTTGATCTTGCCGCCGGAGAAGTAGGTGGCGGGCGGCAGCCCCGCCTTGCGGCGGATGACCTCGCCGTGGCCGTCCCGTTCGAGGGCGGCCGCGATGGTGTCGGTGCGGGTGTCCTGCCAGACGATGGCGTTGTAGTACGGGCGGCCGTCGCGCGGATCCCAGATGACCGTGGTCTCGCGCTGATTGGTGATGCCGATCGCGGCCAGGTCGCCTGGGGAGAGCCCGCCCGCGCGGAGGGCGTTCTGCATCACGGAGTTGGTGCGCTCGTAGATCTCCACCGGGTCGTGCTCGACCCATCCCGCGCGCGGCAGGATCTGGTGGTGCTCCAGCTGGTACCGCGCCACCTCGTCCCCGTCATGGTTGAAGATCATGAAACGGGTGCTGGTGGTTCCCTGGTCCACCGCACCGACGAATTCCGGCATGCTGCCTCCTCTCGTGCGTGGGTCCGGCCCGGATCAGCTCTCGGGAGCGGGGACGCGTCCCACTTCGGGCGGCCCGGCCACCGGAAGGAAGCGGCTGACGAGGACCTGGTACAGGGCGGCGCCGACGAGGCCGCCGACCAGCGGGCCGACGATGGGCACCCAGAAGTAGAAGCTCCCGTACTGGTCGTGCCAGGCGCTGTGGTAGCCGGTGATGAAGCTGGCCAGCCGGGGCCCGAAGTCGCGGGCCGGGTTGATGGCGTATCCGGCGTTGGCGCCCCACGCCATGCCGATGGCCACCACGATCAGGCCGATGACGAAGGGTGCCAGGTTGGCCCTCGGGGACTGGTTCAGCAGATCGGTGACGGCGAAGATGAGCAGCATCAGGATGGCGGTGCCGATGATCTGGTCGCGCAGCGCGCCCCATTCGCTGACCGGGAGCACACCGTTGCCGGGGAGGGTGGAGAAGACGTACTGGGTCTTGAAGGTGTGCCCGGGGTCGGCGTGCCCCAGCGCCTCGGTGTAGTTCCAGCGCACCAGCAGCGCCCCGATGAACGCGCCGAGCGTCTGGGCCACCATGTACGGCAGCACCTTGGGCCACGGAAAGTCCCTGAAAGCGGCCAGGGAGAGGGTGACCGCCGGGTTGATATGCGCCCCGCTGAGCCGCCCCGCCACGTAGACGCCGAAGGTGACGCCCAGCCCCCAGGCCCAGGAGATGGAGTCGTGGGCCCCGAGGCCACCGGGGGGTTTGGTGAGGGCGCCGCCCGCCACGACCTGGGCCACCACGCCGCAGCCGAAGAGGATGAGGACCATGGTGCCGGCGAACTCGGCGGAGAGTTCGCCGAGCAGCCCGCCCCGGTTACCGGTGTCGTTCCCGTTCCCCTTCGCGTGTCCGGTGGTGCTCTCCTCCGTCATGGCCGCCCCTCTCCAGCGGTTCGCGAGCGGCGATGCCGACCGCTTTGCGCACCATCGTGGGCGCAACCCAGGTGGGGCGGCCCGTCCTGCTGGGCCGTCCGGGGCATGGACGGCGAATCCGGGTCTGTACGGATGAGGGTGTGGACCTGTACCAAGGGCATGACAACATCACCCATCGCCCACCATCGGAAAATCGCCCACCACCGGAAACAGGACGACACGGATGCCGACCACCCAAGCCCCGACGAACTGGGCCGGGAACATCACCTTCTCCGCCGCCCGGCTGCACCACCCGGACACCGTCGACGAGCTGCGGCGGACCGTGCTCTCCGCGGACCGGGTGCGGGTCCTGGGCACGGGCCACTCCTTCAACCGCATCGCCGACACCGAGGGCGATCTGGTCAACCTCGACCGGCTGCCGCACCGCGTCGAGATCGACGCCGGGAAGCGCACGGCGACCGTCGCGGCGGGCATGCGCTACGCCCATGTGGCCCAGGCCCTGCACACGGAGGGTTACGCGCTGGCCAATCTCGCCTCGCTGCCGCACATCACGGTCGCGGGGGCCTGCGCCACCGCCACCCATGGCTCGGGGAGCGCCCAGCGCTGTCTGGCCGCCGCGGTCGCGGGGCTGGAGATCGTCGGCCCCGGGGGCGAGGTGACCCGGATCGACCGGGACCAGGACCGGGACCGGCTGAACGGGGCCGTGGTCGGGCTCGGCGGACTGGGCGTCGTCACCGCCATGACGCTGGACATCGAGCCCACCTTCGACGTGGCCCAGTGGCTGTGGACCGGGCTTCCGCTGGACCGGCTGGACGACAGCTTCGAGGAGATCTTCGGCGCCGCCTACAGCGTCAGCGTCTTCACCGACTGGCGCTCCGGCGAGGGCGTGGTGTGGCTGAAGTGCCGCACCGATCTGCCCGATCCCCCGGAGCCCGGACAGCCGTGGCTGGGCGCCCGCCCGGCCGACCGCCACCACCACCCGGTGCCCGCGATGCCGCCGCTGCACTGCACCGAGCAGCTGGGCGCGCCGGGGCCGTGGCATGAGCGGCTGCCGCACTTCCGCCCGGACTTCACCCCCAGCAACGGCGATGAGCTCCAGTCGGAACTGCTGCTGCCGCGCGAGGCCGCCTCGGCGGCGTTCGCGGCGCTGCGCGGCCTCGGCGACCGGATCGCGCCGGTGGTGCAGGTGTCCGAGGTCCGTACGGTCGCGGCGGACGAGCTGTGGCTGAGCCCCGCGTACGGCCGGGACAGCGTGGCCTTCCACTTCACCTGGGTCCCCGACCACGACGCGGTGATCGAGGTGGTGGCCGCGATGGAGGAGGCGCTGCTGCCGCTGGGGGCACGGCCGCACTGGGGCAAGCTGACGACGGCCGCGCCGGAGCGGATCCTCTCCTCGTACGACCGGGCGGCCGACTTCGCGCGGCTGCTGGCCGAGCACGACCCGGCGGGGAAGTTCCGCAACGCCTATCTGGAGAACTACTTCCCCACCGGGTGACGGGGCCGGGGCCCGCCCGCCGGGTGCGGCCCCGGCGGCCGGGTCCTCAGCCGGTCCAGGACCATTCGGCGACCTCGGGCATATCGGTGCCGTGCTCGCGGATCCAGGCGTGGTGGCGGGTGCGGGCGTCCTGCATCCGCTGCCGTACGGCCGTGGCGCGCACCGCGAGCCCCGGGGTCCGGTCGATGACGTCCATGACCAGCCGGTAGCGGTCCAGGTCGTTGCGGACCACCATGTCGAACGGCGTGGTGGTGGTGCCCATCTCCACATAGCCGCGCACATGGAGGTTGGGGTGGACGGCCCGGCGGTAGGACAGCCGGTGCACCAGCCACGGATAGCCGTGGTAGGCGAAGATGACCGGCCGGTCGCGGGTGAACAGGGCGTCGAACTCATGGTCCGTCATCCCGTGCGGATGCTCCTCCTTCGGCAGCAGCCGGGTCATGTCGACGACATTGACCACCCGCACGGACACATCGGGCAGATGGCGGCGGAGGATCCCGGCGGCCGCGATGACCTCCTGGGTGGGCACATCGCCCGCGGCGGCCAGCACCACATCCGGCTCCCCCGCGCCGTTCTCGGTCCCGGCCCATTCCCAGGTCCCGGCGCCGCGGGCGCAGTGGGCGCGCGCCTGGTCGAGGTCGAGCCAGTCGAAGCAGGGCTGTTTGCCCGCGACGACCACATTGACGTAGTCCCGGCTGCGCAGGACGTGGTCGGCCACGCTGAGCAGGGTGTTGGTGTCCGGCGGCAGATAGACGCGCACCACTTCGGGGCTCTTGTTGAGCACATGGTCCACGAAACCGGGGTCCTGATGCGAGAAGCCGTTGTGGTCCTGGCGCCAGACATGGGAGGTCAGCAGGTAGTTGAGGGAGGCCACGGGGCGTCGCCACGGCAGTGAGCGGGACACCTTCAGCCATTTGATGTGCTGGTTGACCATGGAGTCGACGATGTGCACGAACGCCTCGTAGCAGGAGAAGAGGCCGTGCCGCCCGGTCAGCAGATAGCCCTCCAGCCAGCCCTGGCAGACGTGCTCGGAGAGGATCTCCATGACCCGGCCGGTCCGGCTGAGGTGCTCATCGGTGGGGAGTACGGCCTCCTGCCACGCCTTGCCGGTGGCGCCGAAGAGGGCCTCCAGCCGGTTGGAGGCGGTTTCGTCGGGGCCGACCACCCTGAAGTCGCGGCGGGCGGCGGTGTCCTCCATGACCTTCTCCAGCAGCCCGCCGAGGACCCGGGTCGGCTCGTGCATGGTCGCACCGGGCTTGTCCACGGGGACCGCGTACCGCTCCAGGGCGGGCACCGGCAGCGAGCGCAGCAGCCGTCCCCCGTTGGCGTGCGGATTGGCGCCCAGACGGCGGTCGCCCTCCGGGACCTCGGCCAGGACGGCCGGCCGGGGCCGCCCGTCGGCGTCGAAGAGCTCCTCGGGGCGGTACGAACGCAGCCAGCGCTCCAGCTGGCGCAGATGCTCCGGGTTCTCCCGGACGCCCGGCAGGGGCACCTGGTGGGCGCGCCAGGTGCCCTCCACGGGAAGCCCGTCGACCTCCTCGGGCCCGGTCCAGCCCTTGGGCGTACGGAGCACGATGACCGGCCAGCGCGGCCGCTCGGCGATGCCCTCCTCGCGGGCGGTGCGCTGGAGCAGGGTGATCCGGTCCAGCGCCTCGTCCAGGGCGCGCGCCATGATCCGGTGCACCGCGAGCGGTTCGTCCCCGGTGACGTGGATCGGTTCATGGCCGTATCCCCGCAGCAGTTCGTCGAGTTCGGGCTCGGGCAGCCGGGCGAGCACGGTGGGGTTGGCGATCTTGTACCCGTTGAGGTGGAGGATCGGCAGCACGGCGCCGTCGTGGACCGGGTCCAGGAACTTGTTCGCATGCCAGGAGGCGGCCAGCGGGCCGGTCTCGGCCTCGCCGTCGCCGATGACGCAGGCGACCAGCAGCCCGGGGTTGTCCAGCGCGGCCCCGTAGGCGTGGGCGAGGGAGTAGCCCAGCTCACCGCCCTCGTGGATGGAGCCGGGGGTCTCGGGGGCGACATGGCTGGGCACCCCGCCGGGGAAGGAGAACTGCCGGAAGAGCCGGGCCATGCCCTCGGTGTCCCGGCCGACGTCCGGGTAGATCTCGGAGTAGCTGCCGTCCAGCCAGGAGCCGGCGAGCACCGCGGGGCCGCCGTGGCCGGGGCCCCAGACGCAGATGGCGTCCAGGTCGCGGTCCTTGATGACGCGGTTCAGATGGGTGTGGACGAGGTTGAGCCCGGGTGAGGTGCCCCAGTGGCCCAGCAGCCGGGGCTTGATGTGGTCCGGGCGCAGTGGCTCGGTCAGCAGCGGGTTGGCCAGCAGATAGATCTGGCCCGCCGCGAGGTAGTTGGCGGCGCGCCAGTGGGCGTCCAGGGCGCGGATCCGGTCGTCGGCGAGCCCGCTCACCGGCGAGCCCGTCGTGGTCGGTGCGTCTGGCATGGACCTCTCTCCCTCATGGTGTCCGAATGTCCCCTCGTGGTGTCCGGTTACCTGCCCGCCGGTCACTCCCCGCCGTGCGTCCGGCCCCGCTCCGGCACGATCACCACCGGACAGGGTGCGTGGTGCAGGGCCGCGTGGGCGATGCGGCCGAGCTGCAACCCGACGGTGCGACCGTGGCCGCGGCAGGCGCCGAGGACCAGCAGATCGGCGGTGGCCGCCGCGTGGAGCAGCGCCTTGCGGGCCGGTCCCTCGACCGTCTCGGCGTGGACGCTGACCTCGGGGTGGTACCGGCGGCAGGCCCGCAGGGCGTCGCCCAGCGTCCGCTCCGCCCGTGACCAGTGGGCACGGACCGGGTCCCCCTCCAGCAGCAGATCATCCGTGACCTCACCGGCCGGGGCGCGCCAGGCCCGTACGGCCTCCAGCGTGCGGTGGCCCACCGCGGCCTCGCGGAAGGCGAACCGCGCCGCGGCCGACCGGCCGGCCGCCTCACCGGGCTCGCCCACGCCGAGCACGATCCGGCCGAAGGCGCCGCGCCGGTTGGGCTCGCCGCCGCGTACGACGGTCACCGGGCAGGTGGCACGGGCGGCGACCGCCAGGCTCACCGAGCCCAGCAGCAGCGCGGCGAGTTCACCGCGCCCGCGGCAGCCGACGACCAGGCCCGAGGCGTCCTGGCCGGCGCTCAGCAGCGCGGCCACCGGGTCCTCCGGCAGCACCTCGGCGGAGATCTTCACATCCGGTCCGCACCGGCAGGCGCGCTCCGCGGCGGACGCGGCGATCTCCTCGTCCCTGACCAGCTCCCAGGGGCGCCGGGGGTCGGCGGCGGGTGCGGCGCCCTCGTACCGCTCCCACAGCGAGGCGTGGACCAGCCGCAGCGGCACCCCGTGCCGGGCGGCCGCGCCCACCGCCCAGTCCACCGCCTGAAGGCTGTGGTGCGAGCCGTCGACGCCCACCACCAGGGGAAGCTCCACCGATTCGCACCACCTTCCGCACAGCGGTTCCCGCGCCGTCCCGACGCCTCTCACCCTCGCGCCCGTCCGGGACCCGGCGCGAGGGGCGATTAGGCCCCGACGGGGGTCGTTCGGCCCAGGGCGCGCGGGCGGGCCGAACGGCCCCGAGCGCACCCCGGGCAGCCCAAGAGGGCGGCCGGGGCGCCGTCCCACGCTGGGAGCGGATCGGGGAGGACGGATGAAGCACCGCAAGATCGGTAACGTGATGACCGACGACGTCGTCCGGGTGAGCTCCATGACCTCGTTCGACGAGGTCGGTGCGCTGCTCGCCCGGCACCGGTTCAGCGGGCTGCCCGTGGTGGACGAGGACGACAAGGTGGTCGGCATGATCACCGGGACCGATCTCAGCGAACCCGCCCCGACGGCCGGACAGCTGATGTCACGCCCGGCGGTCACCGTGCGCCCCCAGGACAGCATCGTGGACGCGGCCCGCGCGATGGAACGCCATCGCGTCGAGCGGCTTCCGGTGGTCGACGAGGAGGACCGGTTGATCGGCATCGTCACCCGCCGGGACCTGCTGCGGGTCTTCCTCCGCGCGGACGACGAGATCCGCGCCGAGGTCATCGACGAGGTGCTGGTCCGCTCGCTGTGGCTCGGCCCGCAGTCCGTCGTGGTCACCGTGACCGACGGGGTCGTACGGCTGGAGGGGCAGCTGGACCGGCACAGCGAGATCCCCATCGCGGTCCGGATGACCGGACAGGTGGACGGCGTGGTGGCCGTGGTCGACCGGCTCACCTACCGGTTCGACGACTCCGCGGGCCGGGGAGGTGCGCGGCGATGACCCACCCGGCCAGGCCGGTGCGGGGCGGCCGGGTGGTGGTGGGCCTGGACGGGTCCGACAGCGCCTGGGCCGCGCTGGACCAGGCGGTCGCCGAGGCGCGGCGCCGTGAGGCCACGCTGGAGATCGTGCACGCCTGGCCGTGGGGCCGGGCCGACCCGCTCGCCTTCGACACCGACAGCGAACCGTCACGCCCCGCCGTCGAGATCGCCAGGACCGTGCTGCGACTGGCCGTGTCGCGGGCCAGGGAGCAGGATCCACAGCTGCGGATCGTGCCCACCCTGACGGCCCAGGACGCGGTGCCCGAACTGCTGCGGATCGGCGAGGACGCCTCGCTCATCGTCATCGGCACCCGGGGGCTGGGCGGCTTCACCGGTCTGCTTCTCGGCTCGGTCAGCCTGCGGCTGGCCGCCCACACCCGGCGCCCGCTGCTGGTGGTGCGCGGCGGGCCACCGGCGGCGTACGGGCCAGAGGGCCACGGCAAGGTGCTGGTCGGCGTGGAGAGCGGCGCGGACGCGCCGGCGGCCCGCTTCGCCTTCGAGGAGGCGCGCTGCCGCCGGGCCCGGCTGCGGGTGCTCTACGCCTGGCCGCGGCCACGGGTCTTCGCGGGCGATCATGCCCTGCCCGCCCGCGAGATGGTGGCGCTGCGCGCCGAGCGCGAGCAGACGGTGGCCTACGCCATGGTGGCCAAACTGCGCGAGGAGTTCGGGCAGATCCGGGTGCGCGAGCACACCACCCACAGCGCCCCCGCACAGGCGCTGATGGAGGCGTCACGAGCGGCGGACATCCTGGTGCTGGCCGTACACCGGCGAACGCCCCGCCTCGGCATACAGCTGGGCGCCGTCACCCACGCGGCACTGCACCATGCGCACTGCCCGGTGGTGCTGGTCCCGGTCGAATAGGGTCCCGGAGATCGCTTGATGTATCAGTTGCACCAGATCAAGCATTTTCGAGAAGGGGGTACCGAACCCCCGGCGCCCGCACTCCGGAGGGGCTCCGACCACCAACCACAGAAGCCGCCACCGGCGCCACGCCCCACCGGCCCGTCACCCGGCGCCGCGGCCGCGCCCCGGCACCCCCTGCCCCGCTGCTCAAGGCGCCGAAGGCGCGAAACGAGACCCGCACCCGGCGGACGGCAGACGACACCCGGCAGACCACAGACCACAGACCACAGACAGCACACAGCACACAGCCGGACCGCATCTCCGGGCCCCTCCCCTGGCCGTGGAATGGGCCGTATGACCTGGTCTCCGGGCCCTCCCCGGGACCGGTCGGCCCTGTCGGCGGGGGCCCGGCCATGGTCCGCTTGAATTGGCACCGGGGGCATCCGGCAGACGCGGAGAAGCGGAGACCCGAGTACCGCGCACCGCGCAATCAGGGCCCGCGAGAAGTGGGCGCCCCCGGCGCCGCGCCTCGGACCGGGCACCTTCCGGTGGTGACCGGGGCGGTGCCCAAAGGGCCGTGGCTGTCGTGAGGGCACGCGCGCGGGCCGCCAGGGCGGCGCTCGCTCATGCGGCACCGCGCGCGGTCGGCCGCCGGCGGACGGCGGACCGAACGCCCCGCAGGTGAGCCGGGGCCCGAGGTGTCCGAGGTGCCGAATGGGCCTGCCGGGAAGGAGGCAGCGATGGCGCGCCCCGTGACCGTCGGACTGGACGGTTCCCCAGAGAGCCTGGCTGCCGCCGGCTGGGCGGCCCATGAGGCCCGTTCGCGCGACGCCCCGCTGCGGCTGGTGAACGCCTGGCCCGTGCCCGATCAGAAGGAGCTGACACCGGGCCGGGAGGCGGCCTGGCAGTACTGGGCCGAACGCGCGCTGCGCTCGGCGCGCGCCGAGCTGGACGCCGACCACCCGGACATGGCGATCCTCACCGACCAGATCCCCGGTATGCCCGCGCCCGTACTGCTGGCCGAGGCGGAGCGGGCGCAACTGCTGGTGGTGGGGTCTCGTTCGATCGGGGCGGTCGCCGGCTTCTTCCTCGGCTCCGTCGGCCTCGAGCTCGCCGCACGCTCCGTGACGCCCGTGGTCCTGGTGCGGGCGGACGGGCGCGAGGAGCGGCACGGCGATGTGGTGGCCGGGGTGGAGCCGGGCGAGCCGTGCGACGACATCCTGGAGTTCGCCTTCGACGCCGCGGCCCGGCGCGACGGTGTGCTGCGGGCCGTGTACGCCAACCGGGTCCCCGCGATCCGGGGCGACGCCCCCTGGGTGGTGGACGTGGGGCTGTGCGATGCGCGCGAGGAGGCGGAGCACTCGCTGGGCGAGGTGCTGGCGCCGTGGCGGGACAAGTTCCCCGAGGTGCGGGTCTTCGAGGAGGTCGCGTCGGACAGCCCGGCCCGGCGGCTGGTGGGCGCGGCGGCGGGGACGGCGCTGATGGTCGTGGGCCGCGGACCGCGCCGGGTGGGGTTCGGCCCCCGGCTGGGGCCGGTCACCCAGGCCGTGGCGCACCACGCCGCCTGCCCCGTCGCGGTCGTGCCCCAGCGATGAGCCCCCGTCCGGCCACGGGAACGGGACACCGCGCCACACGCCCAGGCGGCGGGGAGCAGCGGCGGAAGCCGAAGACAACCGGAAGCCGAAGACGACCGGGAGCCCAAGACAACCGGAAGCCCAGGACAACCGGAAGCCGAAGACAACCGGAGGCGACCGAGGCCGCCGGAGGAAAGGGAAACGGCCATGAAAGCACTCGTCTTCCACGGGCCGGAGCAGTCCTCCTGGCAGGAGGTGCCCGACCCCGAACTCGAGGCCACCACCGACGCGATCGTCCGGATCGACACCACGACCATCTGCGGCACCGATCTCCATATCCTCCGCGGCAAGCAGCCCGACGTCGAACCCGGCCGGGTGCTCGGCCACGAAGGGGTGGGCGAGGTCGTCGAGACCGGTACCGACGTCCGTGGGATCCGCCCCGGCGACCGGGTGCTGATCTCCTGCGTCTCGGCCTGCGGTCACTGCCGCTTCTGCCGGGAGCGCGGCTACGGACAGTGCCGTGGCGGCGGGGGCTGGGTGCTGGGGCGCACGGTCGACGGCACCCAGGCCGAGTATGTCCGGGTGCCGTTCGCCGATCTGTCCACCCATCCGCTCACGAGTACGGCCGAGGGCCATGACGCCGTACTGCTGGCGGATGTCTTCCCCACCGCCTACGAGGTGGGCGTCCTCAACGGCCGGGTGGGGCCGGGCGATACGGTCGTGGTGGTGGGCTCCGGGCCCATCGGGCTGGCCTCGATCGCCACGGCGCAGTTCTTCTCCCCCGGCCGGATCATCGCCGTCGACCCGGACCCGGCCCGGCTGGACGCCGCCAAGCGGGTCGGCGCCGACGCGGTGGCGGACTCCGCCGAGGACCCGGAGCGGCTGGTCGACGATCTCACCGAGGGGCTCGGCGCCGATGTGGTGATCGAGGCCGTGGGGAGCCCGCAGTCCTTCGAGACCTGTACCCGGATGGTGCGGCCGGGCGGCCGGATCGCCAACGTCGGGGTGCACGCCCGGCCCGTCACGCTGCACCTCGAAGATCTGTGGATCAAGAACGTGACGATCACCACCGGACTGGTCGACACCTACTCCACCGCCACTCTGCTCTCCCTGCTGGCCGCCGGGCGGCTGCCCGCGTCCACCCTGATCACCCATCTGTTCGAGCTGGACCAGATGGAGGAGGCGTACGACGTCTTCGCCCACGCGGCCGACACCGGCGCTATCAAGATCGCGGTCGGCGAGTGCGCCCGCCCGCTGGTGGCCCGGGGGAAGTGAGCGGGGAGGTGACGCGCATGGCAGCGCCCATCACGGTCGGCGTCGACGGATTCGCCGAGAGTCCGCCGGCCGCGCACTGGGCGGCGCGCGAGGCGCTGCTGCGCGATCTGCGGCTGCGGCTGGTCCACGCCTGGAACCCGCCGTCGCCCGGGGCCCCGACCCTCCCCCACGAGGACGATCAGAACTACTGGGCGCAGCGGCTGCTGACCGACCTGGTGGGCGAGTTGCGCGACGCCCATCCGGGGCTGCGGGTCTCGGCCGAGCTGGTGCCGCGCGAGACCGTGTCCGCGCTGCTGGGCGCGGCCCGGGACGCCGAGATGCTGGTGCTCGGCTCACGCGGCCGTGGCACCCCCGGCGGTTTCCTCCTCGGCTCGACCGGCCGCCATGTCCTGGCACAGGGCGAACGGCCGGTGATCATGGTGCATGCCGACGACAAGCCGCTGACCGCCGATGTGACCGTCGGGGTGACCCTGCGGGGGCCGAACGAGGAGACGCTGCGGTTCGCCTTCGACGCCGCCGCCCGGCGCGGCGGAGTGCTGCGCGCCGTACACGCGAGCGGGCCGGGGAACGACGAGACGGGGAACGATGAGACGGGGGACGAGAGGGCGGAGGCGGAGCGGGCGCTGGACGCGGCGCTGCGCCCCTGGCGGGAGAAGTACCCCGGCGTGACGGTGGCGCAGGCCCTGACCGCGGAGCGCCCGGCGCTCGGTGTGCCGCACACCGCGCGGGGCGCCGGGCTGCTCGTGCTGGGCCGGGAGAAGACCGAGCCGGGCCCGGTCGCCCATCTGGGCTCGGTGATCCACGCGGCGGTGCACCACGCGCCGTGTCCGGTGGCGGTCGTCCCATGCGGCTGATGTGCGGAGGGAGGCGGGAGTGACGATGTCGGAGGCGATGGTCACCGACCTCTACGAGGCGACGATGGCCCTGTCGTATCTGCGCGAGGGCATGACCGGCCCGGCCACCTTCGACCTCTACGCCCGCGACCTGCCGCCCGAGCGGGGCTTCCTGGTGGCTGCGGGCCTGGAGCCGACGCTGGACTGTCTGTCCGGCTTCCGGGTGGAGCCCGAGGACGTGGAGGCGTTCGCCGTGGCGATGCGTCGTCCGTACGAGGACCTGGAGCCCCTGCTGGGGCTCGGCTTCGACGGCGAGGTGCGGGCGGTGCCCGAGGGGCGGATCGTCCTCGCCGGGGAGCCGCTGCTGGAGGTGACCGCGCCGCTGCCGCAGGCCCAGCTGATCGAGACGTATCTGCTGGGGCAGCTGAGCCATCAGACCACCGTCGCCTCCAAGGCGGCCCGGTGCGTGCTCGCCGCGGCGGGGCGCCCGGTGGTGGACTTCTCGCTGCGCCGCACCCACGGCCCCTGGTCGGGGATGCAGTCGGCGCGGCTGAGCGCGATGACCGGGTTCACGGCGACCAGCAATGTGGCGGCGGCCGCCGCGTACGGGATCGAGGCCACCGGGACGATGGCGCATTCGTACATCGAGGCGTTCCCGGACGAGGAGACCGCGTTCCGCGCGTTCGCCCGTACCCACCCCGGCCCGGTCACCTTCCTGGTGGACACCTATGACACGGCGGCCGGAGTGGCCACCGCGGCGCGGGTGCTGCGCGAGCTGGCGTCCGGGCCCCGGGGCGCGATCCGGCTGGACAGCGGCGACCTGGGCGAACAGGCGGTGCGGGCGCGGCGGATCCTCGACGCGGAGGGGCTGCCTGAGGTGCGGATCGTGGCGAGCGGCGGGCTCGACGAGTACGCCATCGAGAAGCTGATCCGGTCGGGCGCGCCGATCGATGTCTTCGCCGTGGGCACCCGGATGGGGGTGTCGGCCGACGCCGCCTACCTCGACACCGCGTACAAGCTGGTGGCCTACGACGGGAAACCGGTGATGAAACTGTCCTCGGCCAAGGCCACGGCCCCCGGGGCCAAGCAGGTGTGGCGCCGCGCCGGCTACGCCGATGTGATCGGCGAGCGGGACGAACTTCCGCCCCACGGCGGTACGCCACTGCTGGAGACCGTGATGCGCGGGGGCCAGCGGACCGAAGCCCCCGACACCCTCGACCGCGCGCGTCGGCGGTTCGACACCGATCTCGCGGGGCTGCCGCCGCACGCCCGGCGGATCCGCCACCCGGTCCCGCCCCGGCCGGCCACCTCCGCCGGGCTGGCCCGGCTGGCGGGGCGGGTGCGCGGCGGGATCGAGCACCGGCTGGCGGCCGGTGGCGAGGCGGGCGGAAGACAGGCAGCGTGACCTAGGAGGATGCCGTGCCCGGGAGTGCCCACATCGTGAGTGATGTGATGACCCATACCGTCGTCGCCGTCGGCCGCGAAGCGCCGTTCAAGGAGATCGTCAGAACGCTGGAGCAGTGGCGGGTGAGCGCCCTGCCGGTGCTGGAGGGCGAGGGCCGGGTCATCGGCGTGGTCTCCGAGGCGGATCTGCTGCCCAAGGAGGAGTTCCGCGACAGCGACCCGGCGCGGGTGGCGCAACTGCGCGACCTGCCCGGTATCGCCAAGGCGGGCGCGGTGACGGCCGATGAGCTGATGACGTCCCCCGCCATCACCGTCCACGCGGGCGCCACGCTCGCCGAGGCCGCGCGGATCATGACCCATAAGCGGGTCAAGCGGCTCCCGGTGGTGGACGAGGAGGGGCGGCTGGAGGGCATCGTCAGCCGCGCCGATCTGCTGAAGGTGTTTCTGCGGCCGGACGACGACATCGAGGAGGAGGTGCGCCGCGAGGTGGTGACCCATCTCTTCCCGGCCGAGGGGGAAATCGTCCGGGTGAGCGTGAACGAGGGCGTGGTCACCCTGACCGGACGGGTCAAGGAGGCCGTTCTCATCCCGGCGGCGGCCCGCCTGATCCGGGCGATCGAGGGCGTGGTGGACTTCGACAACCAGCTCACGGCCGCGCCCCATACGGCCCAGCGGCGGTAGGGCCCCATCCGGCGGGGCCACGCCGTGCCGGGCGCGGCGACGCCGAGACGGCACGGCACGGTCCCCGACACGACACGGTCCCCGACACGACATGGTCCGACCCTGCGGCCGGGGGCCCGGCCGCAGGGTCGGACCGCCCGAGGCGGTCCCGCCGCCCCCGCGCACCATGGCGGCGACCCATCGAGCAGGCGGCGCGGCACCGAGCGACGCCCCCGGTCGGCGGGGGCCGGGGCACCGAGCGATACCCCCGGCCGCCACCGGAAAGCGCCCCGGCATCGGACAGCGACGGCCCCGGCAACGTCAGTCACCGAGGCCACGGGCTCACAGCACAGCCGGGCACGGCCGACACACCACCGGATGCGGTGACTCCGACACGCACCCCGCCACCGGGGCAACGCACACACGCACACACGCACGAAGACCAGGTCCGGACACCGCTCCGCGTCACCGGATGTGGCGGCTCCAGCGCGGGCCGACCTCGGCCCAGGCGCGTCCCCACTCCTGGGTGCGGGCGCGGTCCAGCCGCCAGCGCACCACACCGCGTCCGGCCAGCGACACCGCGCCCACGCCCGCCGCGGCGGACGTCCCGGCGAGCACCGCGCGGGTGGCGATCTGCTCGGGGGTGGGCGGCCGCTGGACCAGCCGGCCCCGACCGTCGGTCCAGACCTCCGTGGCGGTGCCCGCCTTACTGCTTTCGTGGACCCGCGCCGTACCGGTGTGGACGGCGCCGTCCGGGCCGGTCCACCGCACGACCGCGCGTACCACGCCGGTGGTGGACCCGTCGGCGGCGGGCTGTGCGGCGGGGGCGTTCTCCTTCAGCACCGCGGGCACCCGGTGCCGGTCCGCCCGCTCCTGCCGCAGTGACGCGTCCACGGCGGTACCCGCGGCCACCCCGGCCGCCGGGCCGCCGACCGCCATCACCAGGCCGGTGACGAGCACGACCCACGCCTCGATCACATCCGAGCGGCGTCTGAGCGGGTTGCGCCGCCACCGCCACATCCGCCGCCCCCGCACTTCCGTGCCCATGCCGTGACCGTCGCACGCGCGGGGAGGGCGGGACGAGGGCCGGGCAGCCCCCTTGGGGGCCCGTTCGGCCCTGGTACCGCCCTGACCTGCTGCGCCAGGATTTTCCACCGGGGGACGGGCGGACGGCGGACGAACAGTGCGAGAGCCCATGACCGAGACACGAGCGACACCGGCGACGCCCATCAGGGTGTTCGTACTCGACGATCACGAGGTGGTCCGGCGCGGACTGCACGATCTGCTGGACGCCGAACCGGACATCGAGGTGGTCGGCGACGCCGGAACCGTCGACCACGCGCTGGCCCGCGGCCCGGCGCTGCGGCCCGACGTGGCCATCCTGGACGTCCGGCTGCCGGACGGGGACGGCATCACGGTCTGCCGTGAGCTGCGCTCCCGTATGCCGGATCTGGCCTGTCTGATGCTGACCTCGTTCGACGACGACGATGCCCTGCTGGACGCGATCATGGCCGGGGCGGCGGGCTATGTGCTCAAGCAGATCAAGGGATCGGACCTGGTCTCGGCGGTGCGCACGGTGGCCTCCGGCCAGTCGATGCTGGACCCGGCCACCACCGCACGGCTGATGAGCACCCTGCGCGGTGACACCGCCCCGCAGGAGCCCAGGGACGAGGTGCTGGCCGGGCTGTCCCCGCGCGAGCGGGAGATCCTGGTGCTGATCGGCGACGGGCTCACCAACCGGCAGATCGGCAAGCGGCTCTTCCTGTCCGAGAAGACCGTCAAGAACCACATCTCCCGGCTGCTGGCCAAGCTGGGCGTGGAGCGCCGCATCCAGGCGGCGGTGCTGGCGACCCACTCGGCCCCGCACCCCGCCGACGACCACCCGGGCTGAGCCGGGGTCCGCCGCACGGGGCCGCGGGGCCCCGCCCGTACCACCGACGCGCCCGACCACCGCCCACCACCGACGGCCCACCGCCGCCGACCCCCACCACCGCTGACGGTCCACCGGCGAGGAGAAGACCCATGCAGCCCGCAACGCTCGACGCGGCGATCCTGGAAAAGCTCATCTCCGCGGCCGTGGCCGCTCCGTCGATGCACAACACCCAGCCCTGGCGCTACCGGCTGAACCCCGAGACCGTCACCCTGGAGGTCCGGGCCGCCCTCGATCGGGCGCTGCGGTACGCCGATCCGATGGGCCGGGCGCTGACCGTCTCCGCCGGGGCCGCCGTGTTCAATCTGCGGGTCGCCGTGGCCCACTTCGGCTGGGACCCGGTCGTCCAACTGCTGCCGTACCGCTCACAGCCCGATCTGCTGGCCACGGTGCGCCTGACCGTGGCGTCCCGCGACGGCGCCGGGCGCCACGGCGATCCGCACCCCGATCTGTACGACGTCATCTGGCGGCGGCACAGCAGCCGCTCCCCCTTCTCCGGGCGCCGGCTGCCACCACGGGTGCTGTGCGAACTGACGGAGGCGGCGCGGGCGCACGGGGCCACGCTGTGGCCGGCGGACCCCGAGGAGACCGCACGGCTGCTGCGACTGACCGCCGAGGCGGAGCGGCGCGCCGCCGGGGATCCGCGCCGGCTGGCCGAGAGCCGCGACTGGATCCGCGACACCGGGCCGTACGGAATCCCCACGGCCGCCCTCGGCCCACGGGACGCCACCGGACGGGTGCCGATGCGTGACTTCCGCGGCCCGCTTCCGGACGCGCGCCAGGGGGGCGATCCGCCCGCCGCGGAGTTCGAGAGCCACCCGACCATCGCCGTACTGGCCACGGACCAGGACCGGCGCACCGACTGGCTGCGGGCCGGGCAGGCGCTGGAACATGTGCTGCTGCTGGCGACCTCGCACGCGGTCCGGGCGTCCCTGCTGCACCAGGCGCTGGAGTGGTCGGATCTGCGCTGGGCGCTCAACGACGAACACCGGGCACCCGGCCATGTGCAGATGCTGATCCGGCTGGGGTACGGACCGGTGGGACCGGCCACTCCGCGCGGCGGGGCGACCGAGGCACTGGACCGAGGCCACTGACACGGCACGCCCCTCACCCACTACGCGACAAAACCCTCACACCCCACACCAGGTACCCGCCCACCGATGCCAGCACCAGCACCAGACAGCAACCCACCACACCAGCAGCCACCCACCGGCACCGGCGGCGCCCACCACACCGACAAGCCACCCCACCACACCAGCGACCCCCAACCACACCAGCGACCGCCCACCCACCGCGCCGGCAGGCGCACCGCACCGGCCGACCGCGCACAACACCCGGCAGCCAGCCGCCTACCGCCTACCGCTCCGGCAGGGGTACCGCCCACACCAGGCGGGTGCCACCTCCCGGTGGCTCGCCGAGCTCCAGCTCTCCGCCGAGCTTCTCGGCGCGTTCGGCCAGGTTCCGCAGTCCGCTGCGATGCCCGCCCTCGGGGATGCCCACCCCGTTGTCCGTGACCGTGAGGGTCAGCCGTCCGGACGCCACGACCAGCGAGATCTCGGCGGCGTCGGCCCGTGCGTGCCGGGCGATGTTCGACATCGCCTCGGCCAGGACGGCGACCATGTCATCCGCGACGGAGCACGGCACATCCGTGTCGACCAGGCCCTCGGTGCGCAGTGAGGGGGTGAAGCCGAGCGCGGGCACGGCCTCCTCGATGGTCTTGGCGGTACGGACCCGCAGCCCCTGGACGGCGGGGCCCGCCTCGTGCGAGCGCAGCCCGAAGATCGTCGAGCGGATGATCTTGATGGTGTCGTCGAGGTCGTCCACGACCCGCAGCAGCCGTTCGGAGCCCTCCGGATGCTGGACGAAGCGCAGGGTGGACTGGAGCGTCATCCCGGCGGCGAAGAGCCGCTGGATGGCCAGGTCGTGCAGATCGCGGGCGATCCGGTCGCGGTCCTCGAGCAGGGCGAGCTGTTCGGCGTCGCGCCGCCGCTCGGCCAGTTTCATCGCGATCGCCGCCTGACCGGCGAACCCCAGCAGGGTGTCGGTCTCGACCTGGGTGAAGGCGTGGCTGTCCGCCACACGGGCCAGCGAGAGCACCCCGCCCACTCCGTCGTGCGTCCGCATCGGCACCGCGACGGCCGGGCCGAGCCCCTCCCAGCGCTGCGGGCCGACCGTGATCCGCGGGTCGTTCTGGACATCGGTGCTGGTGACCGGCTCGGAGGCGGTGAAGGCCGCCCCGCCGAAGGTGCCCCGGCGGGGCAGTACAAGACCGCGGTGGGCCTCGGCGTCGGTCCCCGACGCCAGCGCGACCTGGAGTTCGTCGGTGTCGGCCACCGGCAGCATCAGCACTCCGAGATCCGCGGAGAGGATCCGCCGCGCGTGCTCGACGATCAGCTCCAGGACCCTGGTCTCGTCCACTCCGGACAGCAGGCTGTGGGTGACCTCGGCGTTCGCCTCCAGCCAGCGCTGGCGGTGCCGGGCCTCCTCGTACAGCCGGGCGTTCTCGATGGCCACCCCGGCGGCCACGGCCAGGGTGGACAGCACCGTCTCGTCCTCGCCGTCGAACTCCTCACCGCCGCGCTTCTCGGTGAGGTAGAGGTTGCCGAAGACCTCGTCGCGCACCCGGATCGGCACCCCGAGGAAGGAGCGCATCGGCGGATGGTTCGGCGGAAAGCCGTAGGAGGCGGGATGTTCCGAGAGCTCGCCCAGCCGCAGCGGCTTGGGGTGGCGGATCAGCTCGCCCAGGAGACCATGGCCCGCCGGCAGCCGCCCGATCGCCTCGGCCCGCTCCTTGTCGACGCCCACCGGGAGGAATTCGGCCAGCAGCTGATCCTCGCCGATCACCCCCAGCGCCCCGTATTCGGCGTCCACCAGCACCACGGCGGCCTCGACGATCCTGCGCAGCACATGCGAGAGATCGAGCTCCCGGCCGACGGTGAGGACCGCTTCCAGCAGACTGTGGACCCGGTCCTGGGTGCCGCGCACCCCGTCGATCCGCACCTGCAACTCTTCCAGCAGCTCATCCAGCCGCAGCCGGGGCGGATACTCCGTACTCCTGGCGCTCTCCATACCCACGGTGCCTCCGTCGGCCTCACCGCGCGCTCGGCACGGCATTCCGCACGGCCCTCACTCTCTTCACGGTAGCCGCGCCGGGCCGAGGGTGAGTGCCGCGCGACATCTTGGCGCGAGGGGGCGCGTTGGCTAATGTGCGGACCTGTTCGCTCTGGAACGTTTCAACACCCCATAGAAGGGTGGACCACCAGATGCTCCGACGCCTCCGCCGTCGTCTACCTCTCCCCCGTTTCCGCCACCCCCTCCGCTTCTCCCGCTTTTCGCGCTTCCCCCGGCTCGCCGCCCTCGCCCTGGCCCTCGCGCTGACCGTCCCCACCGCCCCGGCGGCAGCGGCGGATCCCAAGGATCCGCCCGCGGATGTGTACCGGCTGCTGGAGGACCCTGAGGTCACCTCGGTCGGGCAGGAGCCCGCCCACGCCCGGCTGACCCCGTACGCCGACACCGCCGAAGCCCTCGACGGCGACTCCAGGAGCCGCTGGACCGCCTCGCTCGACGGCACCTGGAAGCTCCATATGTCCGACCGCCCCGAGGAGGTGCCCAAGGACTTCTTCACCGAGGGCTATGACACCTCCGAGGGCGGCTGGCGCAGCGTGAGCGTGCCGCACACCTGGCAGACGGACGGTCTCGACCATCCGATGTTCCGGAACATCCCCACCGAAATGTATCCGGACGATCCCCCGAAGGTCCCGCACGACGTCAATCCGACCGGCGCCTACGTCAAGACCTTCGAGCTGCCGGAGAGCTGGGAGAAGCGGCGGACATTCCTCCGCTTCGAGGGCGTCACCAGCGGCTATCTGGTGTGGGTGAACGGCTCCTACGCGGGCTATGACCAGGGCGGCTACACCCCCGCCGAGTTCGACATCAGCGACCGGCTGCACCCGGGGCGCAACACCGTCGCGGTGCAGGTCCACCGCTGGGGTTCGGGGTCGCATCTGGAGGACTACGACCAGTGGCGGTTCTCGGGCATCTTCCGCTCGGTCGGGCTGTACTCCACCCCGGCCACCTATCTGCGGGACATCACGGTCAAGACCGATCTCGACGCCCGGTACCGCGACGCCCGGCTGACCGCCGAGGTCGACATCGCCGCGAAGGGGCCGAAGACACAGGACCGCGCCCCGGACGGGCGCAAGGTCCTCGGAACCCTGTACGACCAGCGCGGACACAAGGTGACAACGATGTCGGGGACGGTGGACGGCGACAGCGGGTCCACCGTTCTCACCGCCCACGTGGCCAACCCGGCCAAATGGACCGATGAGACGCCCCACCTCTACACCCTCGTCGTCCGGCTCACCGGCGCCGACGGCACGGTCACCCACACCACGGCCCAGCCGGTGGGCTTCCGCAAGATCGAGATCAAGGACAGACAGCTCCTCGTCAACGGCGAGCGCATCCTCGTCAAGGGCGTCAACCGCTCCGAGACCGACCCCGACACCGGCCGCCACGCCACCCGTGAGCGCACCGCCTCGGACGTCGCCCTGATGAAGCGGCTCAACATCAACTCCGTGCGCACCTCGCACTACCCCTCGGATCCGTACCTCTACGAACTGGCCGACGCACGCGGTCTGTGGATCGACGACGAGGTGGACATCGAGACCCATCACCACGACGCCTGCCCGGACAACTGCCTGGCCGAACGGCCCGAGTGGCAGGCGGCGTTCCTGGACCGGCTCATGGCGATGTACGAACGGGACAAGAACCATCCCAGCGTGCTGATGTGGGACACCGGCAACGAGGCGGGGCTGGGCAAGGCCCACTACGCGATGGCCGACTTCCTGGACCGCGAGGACCCGGCCCGGCCGGTCTACCACCAGCCCAACAGCCCGGACGGCGACGCCCCGTTCGCCGATGTCTGGGGCCCGCGCTACCCCTCCCCCGCGAGCCTCGCTGACAAGGCCAAGTCCACCACCAAGCCGATCATCATGGGCGAGTACGCCCACGCCATGGGCAACTCGCTCGGCAACTTCCGGGAGTTCTGGGACGTCGTGCGGAAGTACCCCCAGGTCCAGGGCGGCTACATCTGGGACTGGGCGGAGCAGAACATCACCCAGCCGCTGCTCACCACCCCCGACACCTCCGGCAACGACATCCTGTCCTATGTCTCGGGAAAGCCCGGTCTGGTGGCCGGCCACCGGGGCAGGGCGCTGGAGCTGTCCGGTCTTGACGACTTCGTGGAGGTCTACCGCGATCCGAAGCTGGACGCGGTGTCGGACGCGCTCACCCTGGACGCCTGGGTGAAACCGGCCGACTGGACCGGCTCCTTCACCGTGATCGCCAAGGGCGACCACAGCTATGCGCTAAAGATGCGCGACAAGGACACCCTGGAGTTCTTCGTCCACGGGGACGGGGACTGGCACACCGTCGCGGCCGATGTCCCCGACGGCTGGTACGGCTCGTGGCATCGCGTCTCGGGCACCTTCGACGGCCGTACGCTCCGGCTGCTCATCGACGGGAAACAGACCGCGTCGGCCGACTGGACCGGCAGCGTGGACCACTCCGCGCAGCCGGTGAACATCGGCCGCAACCCGGAGACGGAGCAGGAGAACATCGGCACCCGGATGGCACACGGCACCGTCGACCAGGTCCGCGTCTACCACAAGGCGCTGAGCCCCGATCAGCTCGCCGCCGACCCCAGCGCGGACGCGGTGCTCGCGCTCGACTTCGACCGGCTCGACCGCAAGGGGGAGTTCCTGTCCTATGGCGCCGGGACCGGCGGGGTCGACGGCGTGGTCTCCTCCGACCGCACCGTCCAGCCCGAGGCCCGCGCCATGGCGGCCGTCCACGCCCCGATCCGGATCTCGGGCGACGAGGCCCGCGCGGGCCGGGTCGAGGTGCGCAACGAGCGGTCCTTCACCGGCACCGACGACCTCCGGCTGCGCTGGCGCGTCACCGAGGGCGCCCGCACCCTGACCCGGGGCAGCCGCACGCTCGACCTGGGCCCCGGTCAGCACACCACCCTCCAGCTGCCGAAGCCGCCCGCCAACCCCCGGGACGCCGACCGGCAGCTGACCGTGGAGGCGGTGTGGGCGTCCGACACGGCCTGGGCGAAGGCGGGGGAACGGGTGGCGGTGGAGCAGTTCGACATCGGCGGCCGGCAGCTCGCGGGCACGGTGCCGGCGCGGGCACCGGGGAAGGTGCGGGCCACCACGTCCGGCGGCCGCCTCACCGTCGCCGTCGAGGGCTTCTCGTACGGCTTCGACCGGACCAGTGGCGAACTGGTCTCCATGAAGGCCGATGGCCGGGAGCTGCTCGGCTCCGGCCCCGAGCTGGACGCCTGGCGCGCCCCGGTCAGCAATGAGATCGGCTCCGAGGAGGGGCCCTGGCGCGATGCGGGCCTGGATCGGCTGCGCACCGAACCGGGCAAGGTCACGGTGGCGGAGCGGGGCGGCGAGGTCGTCGTGACCGTCCCCTCATCGGCCGCCGCG
This sequence comes from Streptomyces malaysiensis subsp. malaysiensis, assembly GCF_040653035.1. Classification (NCBI taxonomy): domain Bacteria; kingdom Bacillati; phylum Actinomycetota; class Actinomycetes; order Kitasatosporales; family Streptomycetaceae; genus Streptomyces; species Streptomyces malaysiensis. Next base: position 117,601 of record NZ_JBEZNG010000020.1, on the reverse strand, counting down.
CCCGGTGTACGGGACTCCTCGTTCGCCCAGACCCTGCGGTACACCGTCAGCGGCACCGGGGAGCTGCGCCTCGACCACCGCGTCGAGGCCCGGGGCGCGGCGCGCGCGGTGCCCTATCTGCCCCGCCTCGGGCTCTCGCTCCGGGTGCCCGACCGCTACGACCGGTTCACCTGGTACGGGCGCGGGCCGCAGGAGAACTACAACGACCGCGAGGACGGTGCCCCGGTGGGGGTGTACTCCACCGACGTGGACGAGCAGTTCGCCGGATACACCAAACCGCAGGACTACGGGAACCACGAGGACGTCCGCTGGGCCTCGCTGTCCGACGGGAGTAGCGGGCTCCTGGTGTCCGGGGACTTCTCGGCGGGCGTGACCCCGTACACCGGGATCGACCGCGCCGCCTACCCGTTCGCCCTCCGCGAGGATCCGGAAGGCAACACCCTGCACCTGGACCACGCGGTGAGCGGGGTGAGCGAGACGTTCCACACCGTGCTGCCCGAGTATCAGGTGCGGCCCGCCAAGGAGTATGCCTACACCCTGCGGCTGCGCCCGCTGACCGGCGCCGAGGCCCGCACCGGCACCCCGCGCGGCCCGGTGGTCTGCGCCCCCGAGGCGAAACTCACCCCCGCCGACACCACGGTGCCGGCGGGCGGCTCCACCTCGGCCGAGCTGACCGTCACCAACCCCTGCGACACCCCGCTGCACGAGGTCACCGCCGCCTTCGGTCTGCCCGAGGGGTGGACCGCCACGCCCGGCACCCTCGACCTGGGCGATCTCGCGGCGGGCCGGACCGCCACCGTACGGACCGAGCTCACCCGTGGTGAGGGCACCCCGAACGGCCCGCGGCCCGCCGTGGCCGAGGTCCGCGCGACCTCGACCGGTGGCGCGCGGGTGAGCGGCTCGGCGTCGGCCGAGATCGACGGCACACCGCCCCCGCCACGCGGTGAAGTGTCCGTGTCCACGCTCGACTTCCTCACCGCGGACAACGGCTGGGGCCCGGTCGAACGCGACCGCAGCAACGGCGAGGCCGCCCCGGGCGACGGCAAGGCGCTCACCATCGACGGCACGACCTACGAGCGGGGCCTCGGCACACACGCCGATTCGACGGTCGAGGTCTTCCTGGGCGGCAACTGCTCGACGTTCACCGCGACCACGGGCCTGGACGACGAGGTGGGCGCCGACGGCAGCGTCGTCTTCGAGGTCTACGCCGACGGCGAGCGGGTGTACCGGGGCGAAACGGCACACGGCTCGGACGCGGCCGTACCGATGGAGGCGCGCATCGAGGGCGCGCGCAAGCTGCGGCTGCGGGTCACCGACGGCGGCGACGGCAACGCGCATGACCACGCCGACTGGGCGGCGGCCACGGTGCGCTGCGGAACGGGAGGTACGGGGTGAGCTGACGGCGGCGGGGGGGGTGAGCTGACGGCGACGGGCGCGGGCCACGGTAATGCGCCGCCGGGGCCCGCGCCGGCCGCCTCCTGGAGCAGCTCTTCGAGCCGGTCCAGGAAGATCCGCTGCCTCGTCACGATCTTCCGGCGGGCCTCGTCCAGGCCGAACCAGGCGACCCGGTCGATCTCGGGGAACTCCCGCATCCGGCCCGAGCCCTTCGGCCACTCCATGGCGAACGTACCGGGAGTGATCTCCGCCGGATCCAGCTCGCCCCTGAGCGCCCAGACGATGACCACCTTGCCCCCGGTCTGCGTCACGGAGCCGAGCGGAATCGGCTCACCGCCGGGCGGGGGCACCCCCAGCTCCTCCTGGAACTCCCGGCGCGCGGCGGCCTCCGGGGTCTCGTCCTCCTCGTACTCCCCCTTGGGCACCGTCCAGGCGCCCTCGTCCTTCCTGGCCCAGAACGGGCCGCCCATATGGGCGAGCAGCACCTCGACGGCGGGACCGGCCGGGCCCGCACCGCGGTACAACAGGAGTCCGGCGCTGTGCTTGTGCGTCACAGCGCCCAGTGTGCGCCCCGGGCCGCCGGGGCGGGGTGCCGGGCTCGCCGCCGCCGGGGCGGGGTGCCGGGCTCGCCGCTCAGCCCTTGCGGGCGTAGCCGAGATAGGTGACCAGCGGCCGGGCGTCCGGGGCCAGGACGAAGTCGACGATCGGCGGGATCTGCTCATCGCTGATCCGCCCCCTGCGGCGCGCCATGGTGGCCTTGACCAGGCTGCGCGGATCCTTGGGCTTGAAGTCGCAGATGTCCTCGTTGCGCAGCCCCTGCCGCTCCAGGGCGGCGGTCAGCTCGGCGGGGGTGCGCAGCCGGGCCGCGGTGTAGCGGCCGGCCGGCATGATCCGGGTCATCGGGACGCGCTGGAAGGCGCCGAGGTAGATCAGCCGGGAGAGAAAGGTGCGGTTGACGGTGTCGTAGATCAGCACACCGCCGGGCCGCAGCACCCGGGCGGCCTCCGCGAGCACCCGGTCGAGCTCCGAGGTGATCTCGAAGGTGTCCGCGTAGTAGGCGAGGTCGAACGCGCCGTCGGCGAGGCCGAGTCGCTCGGCGGGCGCGGTGCGGTAGTCGACCCCGGGGTGCTCGCCCCCGTCCGCCTCGCGCGCCATCTCGGTCGCGGCGGCGGAGGGGTCGACGGCCACGACCTCGAAGCCGAGACCGGCCAGCCCTCGGGCCAGCAGCCCGCGGCCGCTGCCCACGACCACGGCGCGGCTTCCGGGCGCGGGGAGGTCCACGGTCCCGAGCGTGCCGCGGACGTACTCCAGACGGCTGTCCTGGAAGGTGACGGCCCTGATCTGGCGGCCGTCGACGGCCTCGGGCGACCGTGAGTCCAGTTCGATGTGCGGGGCGGCGGCCATCGTCTTCTCCCTCACGGGTGCGCGGATTCGCGGATTCACCGGTGTGCCCGGGGTGGTCCGGACGGGCTCGCCTCGGGTTCCCCGAGGAAACCTAACATCGGTTAGTTCCCTCGGGGAACTCGGGTAGGGTCGTGTCATGACCCGTACTCCGCTCGCCGATGTGGCCTGTTCGATCGCCCGTGCCACCGATCTGTTCGGCGACGCCTGGACGGCGCTGATCATGCGGGATGTGCTCACCGGGGTCACCCGCTTCGACGATCTCGCCCATGACCTGGGCATATCGCGCAAGGTCCTGGCCGCCCGGCTGGCCCGGCTGGTCGAGGAGGGGGTGCTGATCCGGGAGCGATACCAGGAGCGGCCGCCGCGTGAGCACTATCGCGCCACCGCGAAGGGCGAGGAGCTCTATCCGGTGCTGCTCGCGCTGATGGAGTGGGGCGACCGCTGGTACGCCGGCTCCGCCGGGCCCCCGGCCCGGATCCGCCACCTCGGCTGCGGACGGGACACCACCCCGGTCTCCGCGTGCGCCCACTGCGGGGAGCCCCTGACGGTCGGCAACACCACCCAGCTCCCGGGCCCCGGCGGGCGCACCGGACCCGGCACCCGGGTGCTGAGCCCGCTGCTCGCCGCGCGCGAGGGCTGAGGGTTTCGCCGAGCCGACCGTGCCGATGCGCGGCTCCGCGGCGTGGGCGCGGCCGCGGGCGGCCGACGGCACCCCGGCGCACTTCCCCCGCGCCCCCTCAGGGCGCCTTTCGAACCGCGGCCGACCGCCACCGACCCGCTGAGCGGACGGCACCCCCTGGACCCGGTCCCGGCGCGCGCCACGGTTCGGGCGAACGGCACGGGGCACTCGGCACGGGGCGCTCGGCACAGCAGCCGGGCATCCGACCACGAGGAGCGCCGACCATGCGCTACGAAGAACTGACGGGACTGGTCCAGGCCCGGGCCCAGCTGCCCGACCGGCAGTCGGCCGAGCGGGCGATACGGGCGACGCTCGAAACCCTCGCCGAGCGCATCCCGGGCGGGCTGGCGGACCACATGGCGGCCCAGTTGCCGCATGAGGCGGGCGAGCCCCTGCGCCGGGTCGCGGCCGCGCACGAGGGCACGCCCGAGGAGCGGGCGTACCGGCGGGACCACGGCGAGCGGTTCGGCCTCACCGGTTTCGCGGGCCGGATCGCCTGGCGCACCGAGCGCACCGAGGAGGAGGCGCTGCGCGAGGCGGCCGCGTTCTTCGAGGTGCTGGACTCGGCCGTGGACCCGGAGCTGATGGAGAAGCTCTACGGCGTACTGCCGAACGACATCCGCGGGCTGCTGCCGGAGGCACGGGCAGAACAGGACGCACGGGCCGAGCGGGACACACGAACCGAACGGGGCTCGCGGACCGAACGGGGCTCCCAGACCGAACGGGGCTGAGCGCCCCGCTGGAAGTGCCGTGACGTGCCGTCGATCGTCCATGGCACCGTCGTGGCCGGTCGCGCCCGCGCGGCGGAGCCGCACACCGACACCGCCCCGCGCCCCTTCGGGGCGCCACCGAACCGCAGCCGACTTCCGCTCCCACCTCCGCGAATTGCCGTGGCGTGATCGTCTTGCCAGTCTGTCCCCATGCCGACCACCAGCCTCTCCGAGCTCGTCGATGAACTGCTCTCCGGGATCCGCCCGCTGCCGATCGTCTCCGCGGGCGTCCCCGTGCTCCGGCGACCGGCCCTGCCCTACGACGGCCAACTGGCCCCGGACCAGCTGGACCGGCTGCTGGCGGCGATGCGGGAGACGATGCACTCCGCGCCCGGAGTGGGGCTCGCCGCCCCGCAGATCGGTGTGCCGCTGCGGCTCGCGGTGATCGAGGACCCGGCGGAGGTGACGGCCGAGGTGCGGGAGGCGCGCGGCCGGGTGCCGCAGCCGTACCGAGTACTGGTCAATCCCGTCTACGAACCGATCGGCGACGGCCGGGCGGCGTTCTTCGAGGGGTGTCTGAGCATCCCCGGATGGGCCGCCGTGGTCAGCCGCCCGGACCGGATCCGGCTGCGCGGACAGGACGAGACGGGGCGGGAGCTGGACGAGGAGTTCACCGGCTGGCCCGCGCGGATCGTCCAGCACGAGACCGACCATCTCGGCGGCGTCCTCTATCTGGATCTGGCCGAAACTCGCTCCCTGTCCACGGCCCAGGCCGTGAGCGACTACTGGTCCCAGCCCACTCCTGCCACCGCGGCCCACGCGCTGGGCTTCCCGCTCCGGTCCGCCACCGGCGCCGCCGACGCCGCCGATGACAGCGGCGACACCGGCGCTACCGCTCCGTAACCACGCCCTACCAGCGGCATGCTTTCGTCATCGACTGGCAGTCGTCGAATCACCGCACGGACACTGTGACGTACGTCGCCACGGCAAGACTGGTGGATGCCCGCGGTACGCGCCGCCTCAGCGCACCGCACGGCGAGTGAGGCGTTTCTTCCGCTCTTCCGCACCCTCCCCAGTCCCCACCGCTCCTGACTTCCCCCGAACGGAGAACAGGAATGTCCGTGCTCACGACGTCCTCGACAACGGCGGCCACCAGCTCGTACGTCACCTCGATCGCCCACACCCCGGAGCAGATCCACGCGGCGCAGCGGCTGCGCTACCAGGTGTTCGGCGAAGAGAGGGGCGGTCGGCTGGACGCGGCGGTCGACGGCCGCGATGTGGATGAGTTCGACGAGGTCATGGACCACCTGATCGTCACGGACACGGCGACGGGCACCGTGGTCGGCACCTACCGGCTGCTTCCCCCGGGGCGCAGTGAACGGCTCTACTCGGACACCGAGTTCGATCTGCGCGGGCTTCCGGCCGAGGTCCGCTCGTCCATGGTCGAGGCCGGCCGCGCCTGTGTACACGCCGACCACCGCTCGGGCGCCGTCATCAACCTCATGTGGGCCGGTCTGGCCCGCTATGTTCTGCTGTCCGGACACCGCTATCTCGCGGGCTGCGCCTCGGTTCCGCTGGCCGACGGCGAGCAGGCCGCCGCGGGCGCCTGGCTGCTCGGCACCACCAAGCACGCCGCCCCGCCCGAGATGCGGGTCCACCCGCACGACCCCTGGATACCCTCGCGGCCGCTGGACGGCGAGCCCAGCTACGCCGAACTGCCGCCGCTGCTCCGTGGCTATCTGCGGGTCGGTGCCTGGATGTGCGGATCCCCGCAGCACGACCGGGCCTTCAACGACGCCGACTTCTTCGTGCTGCTGGACACGGAGCGGATGAACGACCGCTACCGCCGCTACTTCCTGGGTGAATCGCAGTGACCGTCCCGGCCGTGATGAGCCTGCCCGCGCACGCCTGGGCGGCCTGGTCCCCGTGCACCACCGGCTGTGTCGCCCACGCCGCGGGCCGCGTCCCGGCCACCCGGGCCGCCCGGCGGGCCGCGGTCTTCGGCCGGTCGGTGATGGGTGCGCTGCTGTCGGGGCAGAAGATCGCCGAGCCCGAGAGGCTGCGTGCGCGCGCGGCCGCGCTGCTGGGCTCCCTCGGGATCCGGCTGGAGGTGACCGGCGACACCGGGCTCAGCGCCCCGGGCGGCACCGGCACGCTGGTCGTGGCGAACCACATCTCCTGGCTCGACGTCATCGCGCTGCTCGCGATAGAGCCCGTGGTCATGCTGGCCAAGCGGGAGATCGCGGACTGGCCGCTGATCGGCCCGATGGTCACCCGCGCGGGCACGATGTACATCGACCGCGGCTCGCTGCGCGAACTCCCCGAAACCGTACGGGAGATGGCGGCCAGGCTGCGCGACGGCCAGTCGGTGATGGCTTTTCCGCAGGGCATCACCTGGTGTGCGGGCACGGGCGGCAGCTTCCGGCGGGCCACCTTCCAGGCCGCGCTGGACGCGGGGGCGCCGGTGCGCCCGGTGACCCTGGACTACGTCCAGCACGGCGTCCCGACCACGGTGGCCGCCTTCGTCGGCGAGGACGACTTCGGCGCCTCGCTGCGCCGGGTGCTCCGCGCCGACGGGCTCACGGTGCGGGTGGACCTGCACCGGCCGCTGCGGCCGATGCGGGCCGTCGACGACCGGCGCAGGGTCGCGGCGCAGGCCCAGGCGACCGTCTGCGGGGCGCGGTTGCCGCTCCATCACGAGGTGGCCGCCCTCGAACTGGCACGCTGAGCCAATCGCCTCCGGGCGCGCCGACCTGTCTCCACGGACGGCGCCCGGGGCGGTGCTCAGCAACTCGTACGCGCGCCGGTTCAGCTTTCTGTCCGCGAGTCCCGGGGCGGAGTTCGGCTGCCCGTACGCAGGACGCTCGACCCTCAGCCCTCCGTCCGAGGTCCCGGGACGGCGCTCAATACCCCCTACGCAGGGCCCTCAGCCCTCCGTCCGCAGGTCCTTGACCCGGCGGATCTTGCCCACGGAGCGCTCCAGCGTCTCCGGATCCACGACCTCCACCTCGACCGTGAGCCCCACACCGTCCTTGACTCCCCGGACGATCGCCGCCGCGGCGGCCGCGCGCTGCTCGGGCTCGGCCCCGGGGCGCGCCTCGATCCGTACCGCCATATGGTCCATCCGGCCGCGCCGGGTCAGCTCGACCTGGAAGTGCGGCGCCACCGCCGGGACCCGCAGCACGATCTCCTCGATCTGGCTGGGGAAGACATTGACCCCGCGCACGATGAGCATGTCGTCACAGCGGCCGGTGATCTTCTGGATGCGCCGGAAGGCGGGGCGGGCGGTGCCGGGCAGCAGTCGGGTCAGATCCCGGGTGCGGTAGCGGATGACGGGGAGCGCCTCCTTGGTGAGGGTGGTGAAGGTCAGCTCCCCCTCCTCGCCGCCGGGCAGCACCGCGTCGGTCAGCGGGTCCACGATCTCCGGGTAGAAGTGGTCCTCCCAGACGTGCAGCCCGTCCTTGGTCTCCACGCACTCCTGGGCCACCCCCGGGCCGATCACCTCCGAGAGCCCGTAGATGTCCACCGCGTGGATGCCCATGCGCTCCTCGATCTCCCGGCGCATCTCCTCCGTCCAGGGTTCGGCGCCGAATATGCCGACCTGGAGGGAGGTGGAGCGGGGATCGACGCCCTGTCGCTCGAACTCGTCGAGGAGCGTCAGCAGATACGAGGGCGTGATCATGATGATCTCGGGCCTGAGGTCCTGGATGAGCCGCACCTGCCGGGCGGTCATTCCCCCGGAGGCGGGGATGACCGTACAGCCGAGCCGCTCGGCGCCGTAGTGGGCGCCGAGGCCGCCGGTGAACAGGCCGTAGCCGTAGGAGACATGCACCTTGTGGCCGGGCCGACCGCCGGCGGCGCGGATCGAGCGGGCGATCACCTCCGCCCATACCGCCAGGTCGTGCTCGGTGTAGCCGACGAGGGTGGGACGGCCGGTGGTACCGCTGGAGGCGTGGATCCGGCGCACCTCGCTCTGCTCGACGGCGAACATCCCGAAGGGGTAGCTGTCGCGCAGATCGGCCTTGGTGGTGAAGGGGAACCGGGCCAGGTCCTCCAGGGTGCGGCAGTCCTCGGGGCCGACCCCGGCCTCGCGGAACTTCTTGCGGTACAGCTCGACATGGTCGTACGCATGGCGCAGGGTGGCGCGCAGCCGGGTGAGCTGAAGCGCCCTCAGCTCCTCAGGGCTCATCCGCTCGGCGTCGTCGAGCGGAGCCGCGCTCGGGGATCCCGCCATGGGCCGTCCACCACCTCCGATTGCCGACCGAACATTCGGTTACCGATCGGGCGCGGTCCAGTAATCCAGCATCCGACCTGGCTGTCAAGGGTTGGGACACTCCCCTGCGCACCCGGCCGGGCCCGGGGCGGCGCGTGGACGGTGAACGATCGGCTCGACCCATCCGTATCCGTGGGTGCGGTGGACTCAGCCGCCCGCATCCCGGATCCGCGACGAGAGGGCCTTTCATGTACGACGCCGCCGACGCCGACGTTCCGCACCCGGTCCGGATCGCCGACCGCGCCCCGCGCCGCCGCGGCCCGCGCACGGTGGCGGTCGCGGCGGCGGTGGGGGCGCTGCTGGCCCTCGCCGGGTGCGGTGGGGGCGGGGGCGGGGGCGGTAAGGCGGACGCCAAGGCGGAGACCGGGGGCGACGCCGCCCGGCCGAGCGCGAGCCCCGCGCCCAAGGCCGCGCGGGTGGAACAGCTCGCCTCGGCCGCCGGTTGCGAGCCGGAGTTCACCACCAAGGTGGACGACTACCGCCAGGCCGTCTGCAAGAGCGCCAAGGGCAAGTTCGTCTTCCTCGACTTTGTCACCGCCAAGGGGCAGCGCGACTGGCTGGAGACGGCGCAGATGTACGGCGGGGTCTATCTGGTGGGCAACCGATGGGTGCTGTCGTCCTCGCCCCGGAAGAACATGGAGCGGCTCCGGGACGAGTTCGGCGGCACCATCGAAGGAGGCACCTCCTACGGAAGCGCCTCCGGCACCCCCCAGTAATCACCCGCCCATCGCTCGACGCAGACCCCTTAGGCGCAGCTACGTCTACGGGATGTCCGGCAGACCACGCGATGGAGCCGCCTATCGACGCTTTCCCCTCCCCGCCCCTTCCCGATACCAGGGGCTCCGCCCCTGGACCCCGAGACCTGGGGCGCAGCCCCGGACTGGGGGCTAAGGCGCAAACCCGGTCTGAGGTCTGAGGCACAGCCCCGGCCCGGAGTCTGGAGCGGAGCCCCGGTCCGGGGGCCTGGGCGCAGCCCGCGACGGAGCCGCACATCGACGCCCCGGGAACAGGCGCAGCACCGGCCCAAGGGCTGAGGTCTGGAGCGCAGCCCCGACCCGGGGGCCTAGGTCTGGGGCGGAGCCCCGGTCCGGGCTCTCGGGCACAACCCGCGGCGGAGCCCCACATCGACGCCACGAGAAGGGGCGCAGCCCCGGCCCGGGGTTTGAGGTCCGCAGCGCAGACCCGGCCGAGGTCTGGGTCTGGGGCCGAGCCCCGGCTCGGGGCCTGGGCGCAGCCTGCGGCGGGGCCCACATCGATGCCGCGGGAAGGGGCGCAACCCCGGTCCGGGGTCTGGAGCGCAGCACCGGCCCAGTCCAGGGTCTGGGCCACAGCCCCGGTACGGGGGCTGGGGCGGAGCCCCGGTACGGGGGCTGGAGCGCAGCACCGGCCTGGGGGCTGGGGCTCAGCCCCGGTTTCGGGGTCTGGGGCGGAGCCCCGGGGCGGGGGCTGGGGCGGAGCCCCGGGGCGGGGGCTGGGGCGGAGCCACAGTTACGGGAAGGGGCGGGGAGGGGAGCAGCCCGCCGCGGCCAGCGCGCGTAGCGTCGCCGCCTCCCGGGGCAGCAGCCGTTCGTCGTCGCCCGGCACGAACTCCAGCAGGACATCCAGCGGCGGACCGCCGCCGGACCCCGTGGCGCGATGTGCGCGCAGTCGCTCGAAGACGCCGCGCCACAGCGGGGCGCGGGCGGTCAGCGGCAGCCGGGTGGTCCCGGGCCACCAGGAGAAGGCATGCACCGCGGCGATCCGGTCGCCCAGCGCGTCCAGCCCCTTCAGGGCCTCGGCGTCGGGCATGTCGACGGGCGGCTGCCAGTAGGTGGCGACCTCGGCGCGGTCCACCTCCGCCAGCAGCCGGAGGGTGTGGTCCGCGCCGTCCGTCAGGGTGTTGCGGTGGAACTCGTAGGCGAGTTCCACTCCCGCGTCCGCGGCGAGCACGGCCGCGCGCCGGGTGTCCTCGACAACCGCGCGGCGCCCGGCGGGCGAGGTCTCCCGGGTGCCGGTGGCGCCCGCCCAGATCCGGACGCGCGGGGCGCCGAGCGCCACGGCGGAGCGGAGCACCGCGTCGAACTCCTCCGGATCGCCGTGCCCGGCGCGGTAGTAGGAGCCGTACGAGGCGACGGCGAGCCCGGCGTCCACGGTGGCGTCCCGGACCCGCCGCGCGGTGTCCTCGTCACCGGGCGGCACATGGACATCGCCGCCCCATTCGACGCACTCCAGCCCCGCTCCGGCCACCGCCGCGATCACCCGGTCCGGATCGAGTCCGCGCAGGGTCACCGAGCAGATGCCGAGCCGGGTCATGCGCTCACCTCGGTGACGGTGGGCGCGCCGCCCGTGCCGAAGTCCACCACGACGCCCGCGCCGTCCGGCAGCCGCACGGTGACCGCGAGCCCGTTCACCTCGGCGGTGGCGAGGTCGGCGAGGGGGGCCGGGTCGCGTTCCCCGGTGAGCGAGGCCAGGGCGACGAAGAGGGTGCCGGAGGGGTTCTCGCCGACGGTGCCGGTGAGTTCGGGGACGAGGGCCCACGGCCCGTACGCGGTGCCCTGCGGCGCCCGGACCGCGGTGGCGGTCTCCCAGCCGTGCAGCCCGAGGAGTTGACCGGTCACCGCTCCCCCGTCCAGCCGCACCTCGGCGCCCCGCTCGGTCTCCGCCGGGGTGCCCGGGGGCAGGGCGACGGCCCACCCGCTGTGGTGGATCCGGGTCCCGGCGGGGGCGCCCACGGTGCGGTGGACGCGCACTTCGAGCCGGCCGCGGACGAGGGTCAGGCTGTCGATGCGGAGCGCGGGCACCTTGGGGCCGCCGTCGGGGAAGGCGGGGGTGTGGGAGGAGGCGAGCCAGTCGGGGCCCGCGGCCAGCGGGTGGATGCGCAGCCGGTCGCTGCGCACTCCGCGCACTTCGAGGGCGATGTGGTTGTCGGGGGTGTTGTCCGCGCTGGTGGGCCCGGTACGGGTGGAGTAGGCGAGCCGGGCGTAGAGCGGGTCGGCGGGGGCGTGCTCGGCCTCCCAGGGGCGGAGCTTGTAGCTGCCGTGGTTGTGCAGCCGCACCAGCCCGTCCCGGCCCGTGGTCTGGATGAGGAGCCCGGTGGCGGGCAGTGCCAGCGCCCGGTCGGGACCCTCGGCGGGCGCGGCCTCCTCGGGCTCGGTCCACACCGGGTGGCCGGGCGGGAGCAGCAGGGCGAGGAACCCCTTGGAGGCCCAGTAGGGCGAGCCGGGCCCGGAGTAGCGCTGGAGGGTCGCGGCGTGCGGCCCGTACCAGCCAAGGCTCAGCACCCCGTCCTCGGTCAGCGCCCCGCGGTCCAGGAAGTGGCGCAGCGCCCCGCTGAGGACGCGGCGGGTGGCCCCGGGCGCGAGGGGGGTGTGGCCGGTGAGCGCGCCGAGGGCCACCGAGGCGCCGGCGGCGAAGCGGTAGGTGAGGGAGCGGCCGTGGTGGATGGGGGCGCCGTCGGCGTCGAAGAGCAGCGAGAAGCTCTCCAGGAAGGTGCGCAGCCGGGGGCCGAGCCGGTCCAGGAGCGCGCCGTCGGCGGCGAGATGGGCGTGCAGCAGCGGGTACATGTGCAGCGCCCAGCCGTTGTAGTGGTCGAACGACCGCCCGTCGCCGTCGGAGTACCAGCCCTGGCCCTGGTACCAGCCCTCCAGGAGGGCGAGTCCGCGCTCGATGGCGCGGGCCGTCTCGGCGTCGCCGCGCCCGGCGGACTCCAGGAATCCGGCCACGGTGAGAGGGAAGAGGTACCAGTTGTTGGGGGCGGGCTGGTGGCGCAGCGCGCCGCGCAGCCACTCCTCGGTGCGGTCCTGGGCGTCGGGCGGCAGGGCGTCCCAGGTCCACGGCGCGGTCAGCCGCAGGCCCAGGGCCACCGACGCGGACTCCACCATGGGCTGGCCGTGGGCGCCGTGATGGCCGATCACCGGCCAGGACTCGGCGTCGCCGCGCCCTGGGGTGAGGGTGCCGCGGGCGATCCCGGCGGTGTAGCGCTCCAGGATGCCGTGCTGGTCCTGGCCCGAGGCCCCGGCGGCGCGGAAGGCGGCGAGGAGGAAGGTGCGGGCGAACCCTTCGAGCCCGTCGGAGCGCACCCCGGACTTGGACGGGGGGCCGGGCAGGTCGATCAGGGCCTGGCCGGGGGTGGCGTAGCGGAGGGCGGCGTGCAGCATGCCGTCCGCGGCGGCCTCCCAGTGGGCGCGGGTGTAGCCGGTGTGGGGGCTGAGGGCGCGGTCGTCGGCGGGGAGGAGGAAGGGCAGCTCGGGCATGGCGGGGTGGGCCTCCTGGGGTCGCGGAACGTGAGAGGGCGCGCGGATGGGTGGGGGGCAGGAGCGGGGCGGGGGACGAGCGGGGCGAGGCGGAGGAGGGAGGGGATGCGGAAGGGCATATCCCGGCGGTGGCCGGGAGGAATCGGCGCCCGACGGCAACGCCGCCGGGCGCCGCCCATTCCCGCGACGCCGCCCCGCCTGTCCGCACGCTTATGCCGAGCGGTCGAGGATCTCCGGTCGTACGGGGTGGGCGAAGGCGCGGCCGGTGACGTAGTTCTCGATCTCGCCGATGGCGAGGTCGGCCAGGCGGCGCAGCTCACCGCTCTTGGATCCGGCGATATGCGGGGTGATCAGCGCGTTGTCGCAGTCGTACAGCGGGGAGTCGGCGGGCAGCACCTCCGGCACGGTGACGTCGAGGACGGCGCGGATCCGCCCGGCCACCACCTCCTCGGTCAGCGCCGCCTGGTCCACCACCGCCCCGCGCGCGGTGTTGATGAGCGTGGCGCCGTCCGGCATGGCGGCCAGCAGCTCCCGGCCGACCAGCCCCTCGGTGGCGGGCAGCAGTGGGGTGTGGACGCTGATGACATCGCTGCCGGCGAAGAGTTCCCGCAGGGGCACCCGCCGCGTCCCGAGCTCCTTCGCCTCCCGGGCCGTGACATACGGGTCGTACAGCAGGATGTCGAGGTCGTACGGGCGCAGCAGCTCGATCACCCGGCGGCCGATGGCGGAGGCGCTGAGGATGCCCACCGTCCGGCGGTAGTTGCCGGCGTCGGGGTAGCGCTCGTTCCAGTCGATCGCGCGCCGCTCGGCGCGGTAGTCCCGGGCGATGTCCAGGACGCGCTTGTTGGCCAGCAGGATCATCGCGACGGTGTACTCGGCCACGGGCAGGGCGTTGGCGGCGGCCGCCGAGGAGACCGAGATGCCGCGCTCCCAGCAGGCGTCGGTGATGTGGTGGCGTACGGTGCCCGCGGTGTGGACCACGGCGCGCAGCCGGGGCGCGGCGTCGAGCGCGCGGCGGTCCAGGGGCGGGCAGCCCCAGCCGGTGACGAGCAGTTCGGCCCCGGCGAGGGCCCGGTGCGCGGCCGGGGTGGTGAAGTCGTCCAGGACGAGGGCGGGGTCGAGGTCGAGGAGTTCGGTGAGCCGGTCCGGGCTCACGGACCCGAGCACCTGCCGGGCGGACCGCTCGGCCATGGCCAGGACGGCACGGGGGCGGGTGCGGGCGGAGATTTGCGGTGCGGTCACTTGACGCTCCCTGCGGTCAGTCCGGACTTCCAGTAGCGCTGCAACAGGACGAACGCCACGATCAGCGGCACGACGGCGAGCAGTGAGCCGATGACCACGAGGGGGTAGTACTCGGGCGAGACGGTGGCGGCGCTGTTCCAGGTGTAGAGGCCGAGGCTGAGCGGATAGAGGTGCTGGTCGGAGAGCATCACCATGGGAAGGAAGAAGTTGTTCCAGATGGCCGTGAGCTGGAAGAGGAAGACGGTCACGAAACCGGGCCCGAGCATCCGCAGGCTGACCCGTACATAGGTCTGCAACTCGCCCGCGCCGTCGACCCGGGACGCCTCCAGCACCTCGTTGGGCACATAGCCGCTGCTGAGCAGGCGGGCGAGGTAGACGCCGAAGGGGTTGAAGAGCACCGGGACGAAGACCGACCAGAAGGTGTTGACCATCCCGATCTCGGAGGCCACCAGATAGAGCGGAAGGGCCAGTACGGTCGGCGGCACCATGACGCCGGTGAGGACGAGCCCGAAGAACTTCTCCTTGTGCCGGAACTCGTACTTGTCGAAGGCGTAGCCCGCGGCCACGCTGATCAGCGAGCCGGTCAGGGCGCCGACGACCGCGTACAGCAGGCTGTTGACGTACCACTCGCCGTAGAGCCCGCCGTCCATGGAGAACAGATCGGAGAGGTTGCGGGCGAAGGAGAAGTCGCCGAGGGAGAAGATGTCGCTGCCGAAGAGGGCGTCGGCGTTCTTGGTGGACGCCAGCAGCAGCCACAGCGCGGGCAGCATGGTGTAGAGGGCGGCGATCAGGACCACGGCGTTGGCGACGCCGCGGCTGGTCAGCCTGGAGCCGCCGAAGGGCTTGCCGAGCGGTCTGGACGACGGGCCCCGGGTGGCGCCCACGGGGCTGGTGGGTGTGGTCGTGGTCATCACGCTCTCCGTTCCCGGCGGCCCGACCAGCGCGTCACGGCGTACGACAGCACGCAGGTGACGATCAGGAGGATGACGGAGGCCGCGGAGGCGAGTCCGTAGTTGTTGCGGCGGAAGGCCGCGTCGTAGATGTACATGTTCGGGGTGTAGCGGGAGTTGACCATCGGGGTGGCCTGGTTCATCAGCATGGGCTCGGTGAACAGCTGGAGCGCGCCGATCAGGGAGAACATGCAGACCATCACCACGGAGCCCCGGATGATGGGCACCTTGACCTGGAGCGCGGTGCGGATGCCGCCGGCGCCGTCGATGGTCGCCGCCTCGATCACCTCACGCGGCAGCGCCTGGAGCGCGGCGTAGAAGATGACCATGTTGTAGCCGAGGCCGCTCCACAGGGCGATGTTGACGATCGACGGGAGCACGGTGTGCAGGCCCAGGAAGTCGATGGTGATGTCGGCCCGGGCGAAGAGTTTGATGACCGGGCTGAGCCCCGGGGTGTAGAGGTACAGCCAGATAACGGCCGCGATGATGCCGGGCACGGCGTGCGGCAGATAGAGCAGCATCTGCGCGGTGCGCCGCAGCCGGACCAGGCCGGAGTCGAGCAGCAGGCCGAGCGCGAGCGCGCTGATGACCACGAGCGGGACGAAGATCAGGCAGTAGAGCGCGATGGTGCCGAACCCGGAGAGGAAGCTGGGGTCCTCGAGCACCGAGAGATAGCTGCGCAGTCCGGTGAAGACCGTACGCCCGCCGCCGAAGCCGAGTCCCTCATGGTCCTCGGAGAAGAAGCTGAGGTAGACGGCGTAGCCGACGGGGATCAGGAACACGGCGACGAGCAGTGCTGTGAAGGGGGTCAGCAGAACGGCGGCGGCGATCCGCTGCTGGCGTCGTCCGGTTCTGCGGGGCGGGTCGGCGGCGGCCGCCGATGGCGGCGCCGTCCCTTTCGAGGACATGACGGTGCTCACGGGTTACCTCGGCTCAGGCGGGATGAGGTACGGCTCGGGGTGAGACGGAGATATGGGAGGCGTGGCGGCTCAGCGGGTGGTGACCGACAGGCCGAGGCTCTTCAGATCGGGCATGGTTCTGCTCTGGGCCTCGCGCAGGGCCTCCAGGATGGTGCCGCTGCCGGCTCCGGCGCGGGCGAGCCCGTCGTCGCCGGAGGTGGTGGTCGAGACCATCCGCGGCCCCCACTTCCAGGTGGGGGAGATCATCTCGGCCTGTTCCTGGAAGAGGCCGAAGATGTCCTGGCCGGAGTAGTAGCTGGTGTCCATCTCCTTACGGGCGACCGGGACCAGACCGGGCACGGAAGGGAAGGCGCTGCTGACACCGCTGGCGAGTTTGGCCTTCAGGGCGCCGGGGCTGGTCACCATCCAGGAGATGAACTCCATGGCCTCCTCGGGATGGTGGCTGTCCTTGGTGACCAGGAAGGTCGAGCCGCCCTGTGTGCTCACCTTGGGTTCGGCGGGGTCCCATTGCGGCATCGGCGCGATGGCCCATTTGCCCTTGCCGCCGGGGGTGGACGACATCATCGAGCCCGCGGCCCAGGCGCCGGCCAGATAGCCGGCCGTCTCACCGCTTTGTATATGGGCGCGCCACTGCTGGCTGGAGCCGGGTTCCACGCGCACCAGGTCGTTGTCCATCAGGCGCTGCCAGTAGGCGGCGACCTTGCGGGTGGGGGCGTCGTCCATGGAGATGTGCCAGGTGTCGTCGGACGTCCGGTACCACTGGGCACCGGCCTGCCAGGCGTACCCCGCCAGATAGAGGGTGCCACCGGTGGTGAAGAGGCTGGCGATACGGGAGCGGGGCTGGGCCTGCTTGAGCTTGCGGGCCGAACTCTCGAACTCCGCCCAGGTCTTGGGGACCGGGATGTGATTCCTGGTGAAGATGTCCTTGCGGTACAGGAAGACCATCGGCTCGATGTCCACCGGTACGGCGTAGGTGCGCCCGTCGAAGGTGGTGAGGTCCAGCGCCTGCGGAAGGATCTTGCGGCGCACCGAGTCGGGCAGCAGCTCGCTGATGTCCCGGGGCACGCCATCGATGGTGAAGCCGGGCAGCTGGGGGTATTCGATGGTGGCGACATCGGGGGCGTTGCCCGCGCGGGCGGCGTTGCTGAGCTTGGCCCAGCCGCCCTGTTCGCCGGAGGGGACCTGCTGGAAGTCGACCTCGATGGTGTCGTGGGTGCGGTTGAACTCGTCGACGACCTCCTGACTGCCGCGCAGCGGCGACCAGAAGGTGAGGCGTACGGGTCCGTCACCGGCGGTGTCGGCTGCGCGATGTGTTGAGCAACCCGCGCAGCCCGCCAGGACGAGGGCGAGCAGTGTGAGCAGTGCGGTGGTTCCCGCCGTCGCCCGGCGTCCGGTTACCGGGCGTCCTGGGCGTCTCTGACCAGGCATGGACCCTCCCCTGATTCAACGGTGGAGTCAGAGGGAATCCTGAGCGCTTGACTGAAAAGCCGTCAATACATCGAACAGAAGAAACCAAAGCGGTCAATCAATCAGGAGAATCAGCGCAGAGGGGCGGTGGAGTCCCGGATCACCAGCCCCGGCAGCAGCTCCAGATGGCGGGTGGCACCGGCCCACCGCCCGTTCCGCGTCCGCTCCAGCCGGCGGATCAGCAGCTCGAGCGCGGCCTGCCCGAGTTCGCCCTTGGGCGGGGCCACGGCCGTCAGCGCGATCTGCCCCATGTCGGCGACCACATCGTTGTAGGCGACCACCGAGCAGTCGCCCGGCACCTCGATCCCCGCCTCGCGCAGCCGCTGGACCAGCACCAGCGCGTCCATATCACCGTGGATCAGCGCGGCGGTGGCCCCGGCGCGGCGCACCGCGCCGGCCAGGTCGGCCTCCCGCGCGTCACGGGGGCGGGGATCGGGCCCCGCGGTGCGCGAGCTGAGCATGACCGGGCACCCCTCGGCGATGCCACGGGCCGCGGTCTGCGCGGCGAACTCCGACCGGATCACCCGCGCGGTGGGGCTGTCGTCGCGCGCCGCCAGCACGATGCGCCGATGCCCGAGCGCGGTCAGGTGCTCGAGCGTCAGATGCACCCCGTGGGCGTGGTCGGAGCGCACACAGTCCAGCCCGTAGACGGCGCTGCCCCGGTGGGGCCGGCGCTCCACCAGCACCACGGGCACCTCCAGTTCGGCGAGCCAGGTGTGGTCCGCCCGCGCCTCCGCCTCGGTGCGCCAGCGCGGTGCCAGCAGCAGACCCCGCGCGCCCGCGTCCAGCGCCTGGCGGACCG
This sequence comes from Streptomyces malaysiensis subsp. malaysiensis, assembly GCF_040653035.1. NCBI lineage: Bacteria > Bacillati > Actinomycetota > Actinomycetes > Kitasatosporales > Streptomycetaceae > Streptomyces > Streptomyces malaysiensis. Next base: position 99,527 of record NZ_JBEZNG010000020.1, on the reverse strand, counting down.
CGCGCTCGGTGCCGCGCTCGTCCGCGGCGATGTGCAGCGCGAGCCGCAGACCGGCCTTCTCTGCGGCCTCCCGCGCCGCCTGGACCACCTCGGTGAGATAGGTGTTGCGCTCCGGGACCACCATGCCGATGGTGTCGCCGGTGGCGGTGGACTCCTGGGCGATCGGCCGCAGCGAGCGGGCCACCCCGTGGCCGCGGCGCAGCTCCCCGCGCTGGGCCAGCTCCTCCACGTCCCGCCGTACGGTGACGACGGACACCCCCAGCTCATCCGCGAGATCGGTGATCCGCGCGCTGCCCCGGGCCTCCACCAGTGCCGCGATCCGTGTCTGCCGCTTCGGCGCCGGCTCCCGCATGCTCCCCACCCCTGACGCGATCGGCTTTCGTCTTCGCTCGAAACACCGCCATAGTAGCGATCATTCGATCAGGAAGCAGTCGGTGGATGGCCGGAGGAGGTCAGCAGTCGGTGACGCCGCGCGCTCGAAGGGCCGTCCGCAGGGCCCGAGTCGCGTAGTACGTCCGCGATTTGACGGTTCCGGGCGGCACCCCGAGCGCCCGTGCCGCCTGGTTGATGCTGCGGTCCAGATAGTGCAGATGCAGCAGCACCTCCCGCTGCGGGGGCGCCAGATCCGCCATCGCGTCCCACACCACCTGGGCGGTGAGCGCCTGATCGACCGCGTCCGGCGTGACCAGCAGCGCCATCTCCGCCTCACCGGCCGTCTCCACCGACGGCTCCACCTGATCCTGGTGGCCGTCGGTCACCAGATCGCCGACCACGGTGAACAGCCGGTGGCGGACGGTGCCGTCCATGGGGCCGACGTCCATGGGGTACTGCCAGGCCCGGATCGCCACCTCCTGCACGATGTCCTGGGCCCGGTGCCAGTCCCCGCCCAGCAGCCGGGCCGCCAGGCGCAGCAGCGCCGAGCCATGTCGTCGGTAGAGCGTCCGTAAGTACGTGTCGGCGTCGTCGGTCATGACGGCCGCCGCGTGGATGTCCATCGTCCCGTTCCCCCCGAGGCTGATGTCTCAATGGCGTGAGCGTAAAAGAAGAAGGGCGCCGATTGAGTGACGAATCTCTGACGTCACACCGCGGCCGGAAGAACACGGTGCCCGAAACGGGCTCGACTAAGATCCCCAGTTGTGCGATTTACGGTGTTAGGCCCGGTCAGGGCATGGCGTGATGATGTCGAACTGGAGCTGGGACCGCCCAAACAGCGGGCGCTGCTGGCGCTGTTGCTGGTACGGGCGGGACAGCCGGTGGCGCTCGGCGAGATCGTCGACGTGCTCTGGGCGCAGGATCCGCCGAGCACCGCGGTGAATGTGGTGCACCGCCATGTGGGGTCGGTGCGCCGGCTGCTGGAGCCCGACCTGCCGGCGCGGGCGGAGGGCAGCCGGCTGGTGCGCAGCTCGGGCGGTTACCGGCTGAACGCCGAGGCGGACACGCTGGATCTGCTGCGCTTCCGGCATCTGAGCGACTCGGCGCGGCGCACCGCCGAAGCGGGGGAGCCGGAGCGGGCGGCCGAACTCTTCTCGCGGGCGCTCGCGCTGTGGCAGGGGCCGACCGCCACCGGAGTCCCCGCCGAGATCCAGCCCCATCCCGTCTTCTCCGGTGTCGACCGCGAACTTCTGGCCGCCGCCAAGGAGGCCACCGCCACGGCGCTGGCCTCCGAGGTTCCGGAGCAACTGCCCACCGTGCTCCAACAGTTCGCCGCCCAGCACGCGTTGGACGAGACCCTTCAGGCCCAGCTGATCCGGGTACTCGCCACCACCGGACGGCGGGCCGAGGCGCTGAAGGTCTTCTCCACGGCGCGGGACCGGCTGGCCGAACAGCTCGGGGTGACCCCCGGCCCCGAACTGCGCGCCGCCCACCGCGAGGTGGTGCCCCGGTCGACCCCGGCCCCGGCCGAGCCGGTCCAGCCCAGCCCTCCGGCGGCGCGGCCCATCCCGGCGGTCCGTCCCGCCCAACTCCCGCCGGACCTACCGGCGTTCAGCGGACGCCACGCCGAGCTCGCCGGTATCCAGACCCTGCTGCCCGAGGGCGCCGAGACCGGATCGCCGACTCCGCTGGTGATCAGCGCGATCGACGGGATGGCCGGGATCGGCAAGACCGCCCTGGCCGTGCACTGGGCCCATCGGATCGCCCACCGCTTTCCGGACGGACAGCTCTACGCCAATCTGCGCGGCTTCGATCCGACCGGTTCGATGATGTCGCCGAACGAGGCGCTGCGCGCGTTCCTCCACGCGCTGGGGGTTCCGCCGAGCCGGGTGCCCACGGGGCTGGACGCCAAGACCGCGCTGTACCGCAGTCTGCTGGCGGGGCGGCGGATGCTGATCCTGCTGGACAATGTGGTGGACTCCCAGCACGTCCGGCCGCTGCTGCCCGGCTCCCCCGGCTGTCTGACCATCGTCACCAGCCGCAATCAGCTGCACGGTCTGATAGCGGGCGAAGGGGCCCGTCCTCTTACTCTGGGGCCGCTGTCCCCGGCCGAGTCCCATGAGGCGCTGGTGCGGCGGCTGGGCACGGACCGGGTCGCCGCGGAGCCGCGGGCGGTGGCGACCATCATCCGGCTGTGCGGGCGGCTGCCGCTCGCGCTTGCGGTGGTGGCCGCGCGTGCCGCGACCCGTCCGTCCTTTCCCCTTTCTTCTGTCGCCGCCGAGTTGCGCGAGAGCCAGGGGAACCTCGACGCGTTCGCGGGCGCCGATCCGAGCACCGACGCGCGGAGCGTCTTCTCCTGGTCCTACCGGACCCTGGAGCCGGAGGCCGCCCGGCTGTTCCGGCTGCTGGCCCTGCACCCGGGCCCCGAGGTGTCCACCGCGGCGGCCGCGAGCCTGGCCGGGCTTCCGCTGCGGGTCACCCGTGCCCTGCTGGCCGCGCTCACCCGCGCCCATCTGCTGGTGGAGCACGCTCCGGGCCGGCACACCTTCCACGATCTGCTGCGGGCCTACGCCATGGAGCTGGTCCAGGACCACGACACGGACGAGGTCCGCCGGGACGCCCGGCACCGGATGTTCGACCACTATCTGCACACCGCGCGCACCGCCGCCACGCTGCTCGCCCCGTACCGGACCGAACCGCTGCCCCTCTCCCCGGCCCGGCCCGACGCGGCGCCCGAGCACCTCGGCCGCCAGGACCGGGCCGAGGCATGGCTCTCGGCCGAGCGGGCCGTACTGCTGTCGGTCGTCGAGCACGCACGGGACCACGGATTCCCCTCCCACGCCTGGCAGTTGGCCGTGACGCTGGAGCTCTTCCTGGACCGGCGCGGCCACTGGCAGGAGCAGACCGCCATCCAGCGCGGCGCGCTGGGGGCGGCCCGGGCCCTGTCCGATCGGCTCGGCCAGGCGCACAGCCACCGCACTTTGGGGTTCGCCGAGGGACGGCTGGGCCGGTACGAGGAGGCGTACGGCCATCTGGAACGGGCGCTGGAACTGTTCACCGAGCTCGGCGAGCGGGGCGGACAGGCCCGCACCCTGCGCGCCCTGGCCTTTCTCAGCAACCGCCAGGGCCGCCACCAGGAGGCGCTGGACCACTACCGGCCGGCGCTCGACCACTACCGTGCCTCGGCCCACATCAGCGGACAGGCCAGTGTGCTCAACGAGATCGGCTGGACGCATGTCCTGCGCGGTGAGTACGAGCAGGCCCTGGCCCACTGCCGACAGGCCGTCGAGCTGCACCGGCGGATCGGCGACCCGTCCGGCGAGGCCGCCGCGCTGGACAGCCTGGGGTACGCCTACCACCACCTGGGGCGGTATGAGCACGCCCTCAGCTCGTACGGCCGGGCGCTTCGCGTCTACCGCGAGATCAGCGACCGGTATCTGGAGGCCGACACCCTGCACCACCAGGGGGACACCCGGCTCGCCCAGGGCGACCTGGCCACCGCGCTCACCGACTGGCGGCGGGCCCTGGAAATTCTCCAGGAGCTGAACCACCCCGATGCCCGGGTGCTCGACGGCAAGCTGGGGCAGTACCGGCAGTGGCCGCAGCCGGCCTCGACTCTGAGCGGATGACCTCTCGGCGTATGACGGGGCCTGGTGGGCGTGGTCTTCCGCGCTGTCGCATCCACGGCGGGGCGCCTCCGGGTCGTCGGGACGGTGTGCGGCCGGACCGCTCGGGCGCGGCCGTGCACCGGTGCTCTCCCTGCCGTACGTACGGGCGCCGCGCGTTGCTCAACCGGGCGCGAAAAAACTTCTGACGGCGCCTCAGGACGGCGGCCGCGCAGGGTACCAGCCGGCAATGATCTCTGTCCCGGCTTTATTCACTGGTGATGAGGTCTCCACGACCGAGCCACACGAGGTACTAGCGTCCGGTGTCACTCCGAACCAAGGAGGGCGCTGTGCGACCAGCAAACCTCACCAGACCCATCGGCTCCAGCCGCACCATCGGCACCGGGCTCATCATTGGAGCGCTCGCCGTCACCCTGGCGGCGATCCTCGTCCCGGTGTCGCTGTTCGGCGAGAGCAGCGCGGCCCTGCCGCGCAACGGCGTCACGGACGACGGCGGTGGGACGGTCAGCACCCAGTACGGGCCACTCACGGCTACTGACCGGGACTTTGTCCGCAAGGTCAGGCTGGCCGGAACGTGGGAGCTCCCCGCGGGGCGCCTCGCCCAGGAACGTGGCGCCCGGGATGCCGTGAAGACCGCCGGTGAGCATCTCATCGAGGGACACACCGAACTCGACCGCCGCTCGGAGGAGGTCGGCCGGGCCCTCGGGATCCCGCTGCCCAATCAGCCCAACGCCCAGCAGCAGGGCTGGCTGAACGAGATGACCAGCGCCGGCAGCAGCGCCGAGTTCGAGCGCGTTTTCGCAAACCGGTTGCGCGCCGCTCACGGCAAGGTGTTCAACCTCGTGGCGCAGGTGCGCGCCGAGAGCCGCAACTCCATGGTCAGATCTCTGGCCACCAGGGCCAATGCCATCGTTCTCGACCACATCACGGTCCTCGAGGACACCGGGCTTGTCGACTTCGACGCCCTCTAACGACTAAGTGAAGTGATCTTATGAGGCAACAGACCCACAAACGCGGGCGGTTCACCAATAAAACCGTCGCCATCGTCGCCGCGCTGGCGCTCGGCGGTGGCGGGGCCGCGATCATCGCCGCCAACGCGTCCGCCCACGGCGACCGGAGCGGCTCGGACCAGAACCGCACCGTGGCCGCGAAGGCGGGGACGATCCAGTGCCCCGATGTGGGCCAGAAGCTGAACGACGTGCCGTCCCGGGCCAGGCCCCAGGTCGACAAGAACCTGGCCGAGCTGGACAACCAGGTGGCCAAGGCGTACCAGCGGATGAACCGGCAGCAGGGTTCGAACGACGCGGTGCTCTCCAAGCTCCACGACGAGCGCTCCCGGACGCTGGGCAACATCGGCTCGGCCATGGGCGGCGACGACTCCCAGCTGCAAGGGATGGTCGACTGCAAGTGGCAGGACGCCGGCACGGCAGGCGGTGACGGTCAGCAGCAGGGCGGTCAGCAACAGGGCGACGGCCAGCAGGACGGTCAGCAGCAGGGCGGCGAACAGCAAGGCGGCGAGCAGCAGGGCGGCGGCCAGGAAGGCGGCAACCAGCAGGGCGCCAACGAGGTGCCCGGCAACGCGGGCGGCCAGGCGGGCAACGGCCCGGCGCAGGACGACTTCGTGGACATCACCACGGTGCAGCCGAACGTCCAGCAGCCGCCGCAGGCCCAGGAGAACGGCTCCACCGGCACCTTCACCACCGAGTGCGGTGTCGGCGACCCCGAGCTGCGCAACAGTGACAACGTCATCGTCGCGCCCGGTGTCGGCAACGGCGCCCACCACACACACGACTACGTGGGCAACGACAGCAACGACGCCTTCGCCAACAACCAGACCTTCGAGCAGGGCGGCACCTCCTGCGAGAACCAGGACGACAAGTCGACGTACTACTGGCCCGTGGTCCGCGCCCAGGACGGCAAGGACGAGGCGGACGCCAACGACCTCGGCGGCGGCCAGGAGGGCAACGTCGGCACGATCCTGACCCCCAAGAGCTCCAAGATCGAGTTCAAGGGCAACGCGCAGAACAAGGTCACGGCGATGCCGAAGTTCCTGCGGATCATCACCGGTGACGCCAAGGCGTTCACCAACGGCGACGCCAACGCCAACGCCTCCTGGAGCTGCACCGGCTTCGAGGACCGGCAGCTGACCGACAAGTACCCGCTCTGCCCCGCGGGCTCCTCCGTCACCCGCACCTTCGACTTCCAGAGCTGCTGGGACGGCCAGAACATCGACAGCGCGAACCACCGTGACCACGTGGCCTTCGCGGGCGAGGACGGCTCCTGCCCGAACGGCTTCAAGGCCATCCCCCAGCTGGTGAACACCATCACCTACGATGTGCCGGCCAACACCCCGTTCGCCGTGGACGGCTTCCCCGAGCAGTTGCACAAGCCCATCACCGACCACGACGACTTCATCAACGTGATGTCGGAAGACCTGATGAACGAGGCGGTGGACTGCATCAACAGCGGCAAGCAGTGCGGCTGATGGAGCGGAATCACCAGGCGCGCGCCGGCCGTGAGGCCGGCGCGCGCCGCGCTGCCACCCCCCACTTACACGAGGCCGCGGACGACGACGCGGCCACCGACCCGCCGGCGGCGGGGCATCCGGACACCGAGGGTTTCCTGGGCCGGGCGTCTACCGGCCGACCGGTCCGTACCGTCCCCGACCAGGAGCTCACCCGGCAGTTGGCGGAGGGCTACCGGTCGGGCAGCAGCAGCCCGGCCGCGGGTGACCTGCTCTACCGCCGCCACCACGCGGCGACCCTTCGCTACGCCAGGACCTGCTGCCGTGATCCCCATGACGCCGAGGATCTGACCTCCGAGGCGTTCTTCCGCGCCTTCCAGGCCGTTCGCGCCGGCGGCGGACCCCGCGGCCCCTGGCGCCCGTATCTGCTCACCGTGGTGCGCCATACGGCCATGGAATGGAGCGCCGGGGAGCGAAGGGTGCTGCTCACCGCCGACTTCGAGGCATGGCGGCAGCAGCACGCGGTCACCGCCGACCCCCAGCAGCGTCTGATGGCCCGGGAGGACCGCCAGCTGCTCATCCGCAGCTTCCGCGGACTCCCCGAGCGCTGGCAGATCGTGCTGTGGCTGACCCTCGTCGAGGAGGAGCCCCCGCACCGGGTGGCCATGGTCCTGAACATCTCCCCCAGTGGGGTGACCTCGCTGGCCTTCCGCGCCCGGGAGGGCTTGCGGAGGTCGTATCTACGGGCCCATCTGGAGTCGGCGCACGACAACCGGTGCCGGCACTACAGCGGCCAGATCGGCGCCTCGGTGCGCCGTGGCGGGGTGCGCGGCCGGGCGCTCGCGCGCCATCTGGCCGGCTGCGCCTTCTGCTCCCACGCCTACCGCGAACTGCTCGGCCTGAACGCCGCGATGCGCAACACCCCGCGTATGGCGGCGCCCGCCGGGGCGAGAGGCTGAACCGCCCCGCTTCACCCTGAGGCGGCCGAATCGGCCCAGGACGACGACGAACCGCCGGCCGCGTGAGCGCGGCCGGCGGTTCGTCGTCGATCGGTCAGGTCCTCCGGTCAGGCCCTCCCGTCAGAGTCCGTTGACGCGCGCCTCCCTGGCGATGCCCAGCGGCCGGACGCCGGGGGGCGCACCGGTACGGGTCCTGCGGCCCACCCGGGACGCCTGCCGCCGGATCCGGTCCATCTGCGCCATCAGCCTGCGGCCGCGCAGCGCCATCTCCAGCTCGAAGCGTATTCGGGGGTCCCGCAGGCCCGGCCCGAAGAGCTTCTCGATCTGGCGCAGCCGGTATCGCACGGTCTGCGGATGCACCTTGAGGGCCTTGGCCGCCTCGGGCGCGCCACCGCCCTCCAGCCAGGCCAGCAACGTCATCTGGAGCCGCTCGCTCTGCCGGGGGGTCAGCCCGACCAGCGGCTTGAGCCACCGCGAGGCCAGCGCCCTGACCAGCGACTCGTCCTGGAGGAGCAGCAGCATCGACAGGTGGTCGTCGACGAAGAGCACCCGGGCCTCGAGGCCGGGACGGGCGGGCGCCAGGGTCAGCAGGCGCCGGGCCCAGCGCACCGAGGAGGCCGCGTCGTTGAGCGGCACCACATGGCCCACGGCTGCGGTACGGCCGCGCAGCGCGGTCTCCAGCGCCGCCCGGGTGCCGGGCTCGGCGGGGGCCGTTTCCCGCTCCGGGTCCCGGTCGCCCTCCTGGGTGGCGGCGGCGCCGGTGTCCGGGGTGGGCCCCGGGTCCGCGTCCGGGTCGGGGATCAGCAGGCACAGCTCGTCGCCGACCGCGCCGATGAGGGTGTCTCCCAGCACGGCGGCCAGTTGGGGCGCCTCACCCGGGGTGGGCAGGGCGATGGCCTGCACCGTTTCGGGAAGTGGCCAGCGGGCGGCCCGGGAGAGCTCCACCAGGGTGCGCTCGGAGACCGCCACGTCGCCGATGAGGGCTTCGAAGAGATCGCGCCGGGCCCGCTCGGGCGGCACCTCGGCCAGCGTCTCCTCGCCGTGGGCGGGGGAGGCGGCCGGCTCGACCGCGCCGTCCTCGCCCGTCCTGCGGTGGCCGAGGGCCGTCAGGAGAGCCTGCTCGACTCCCCATCGGACCTTGTCCCGCTCAGCGTTCTCCAGGAGTTCGGCGAATCCCGGAATTCTGTGCCGAAGGTTCTCAACCACGTCGTCGGCCACGGACGGGAGTTCATTGCGCAGCATGCGGGTCCACTCGCCACGGGGGCGGGACCAGATGCGGTTCACGAGTTCGCCCATCATTACCTCGTTCTTGCCGGGGGGAGACCTGGCCGTTGGGGGGTCGGTCAGGTCCGTGGAGGTTGCCTCCTTGAGCCGGTTCGTCCAGTACCGGTCAGGGAGTCGAGGGTCCTCCGCTACGTCATAGAGGACTCCGCCCCCTCCCGGTCCCGACACTTTGCCGGTTCTTTGCCATTGAGACGGCAGTCGATCAGCCGGAGACGGTCTGGGCACGGCGTGTCCACTAGAAGTTGTCACGTTACGACAAATCTTATGGAGATCAGGTGTACTTCCGAGAAGCTGGCGCCCCCAAGACGACTTTGACGAATCTCGTCACCCGCGCGAATCCGCGCGATCGGGAGGCTCCAATGTCCATGTCCCAAACGCCGCTCCCCTCTTCACAGGGGCGCCACGGGGGACGCCGAGCTCGTGGCGGACGACGAGCCGCTCGCCGTACCCAGCAGCGTGCTCCATCCGGGATCGGAGGGCCACGCAACCTCCGGATCTACGCCATCGCCGGCTCCGCCGCACTGTCCCTGTACGTGGCCTGGGACGCCGGCGCGTTCTCCAAGACCTTCGCGTTCCTCGACTTCGGCGCGGGTGTGCTCGCACTGGTCTGTCTCACCTCGGCGGTGCTGTGGGGGCTCGCCGCGACCGACCAGATGATCCTGCACACCAGGCAGCGGCTGATGGCCCAGGCGATCCACCGGGCGGCCGCGGTCGCCGGGTTGCTGTTCCTGGCCGTTCACATCTGGGTCAAGGTCGCGGAGAGCCACACCAACGCCGCGTCCGCCGTACTACCGTTCGCGGACGCAAATCAGCCGGTGCTCATCGGGCTCGGCACCATCGCCGGCTATCTCTTCGTGATCGCCGCGGTGACCGGCGCCGTGCGCAGCTCGTTCGCCTCGGCGGGCAACTCCCGCTGGCGGTACCGCTGGTGGCGGGCGCTGCATGTGGGCGCCTACCCCGCGTGGTGCGCCGCGCTGATCCACGGTCTCAAGGCGGGCCGCGCCGCCAAGATCTGGGCCACCTACGGCTACATCGCGGCGCTCGCCGGTGTGGCCATCGCGCTGTGGCTGCGTCTGGTCCAGCGGCGGCGCCAGGACATCGACCGGGCGGACGGCATCGAGGTCAGGAACCCGCCCGCCCGCAGCATGCAGGAGGGCCGGACCCGGCGGGCCGATCCCACCGTGCCGCGCCAGCGTGCGGCCGAGCCCGGCCCGCGTGACAGTCAGCCGCTCGGTGCCTCTCGCGGGTGGGACCGGTGATCACGACCAAACCCAGGCTCGCCTGTGTCGATCCGCCCCGGCTGCTGGCCGGGCTCGACGAGGTGTACCGGCTCGACCGCGTCGGCCATCTGACCGTCCATGGCACCATGCCGGCCCTCCGGGCGGACGAGCTCGTGGCGCTCGCGGAGAACATCGATCTGCGCGGGCGCGGTGGCGCCGGTTTCCCCTTCGCCAAGAAGGTCCAGGCCGTGGTGGAGTCGGCCGGCCGGCGCGAGGGCCGCTGTGCCGTGGTGGTCAACGGCAGCGAGGGCGAGCCCAGTTGTCTCAAGGACACCGCGCTGCTGCTGCACACCCCGCATCTGGTGATCGACGGCGCCGTTCTGGCCGCCGAGGCGATCGGCGCCGAGGAGGTCGCCATCGCGGTGCACCGCCCGGATGTCGAGGAGTCCCTGGCCGCCGCGATCGCCGAGCGCGGCCCCAGCGGGGTCCCGGTGCGGGTGAGCCGCACCCCGGACCGGTTCGTCGCCGGTGAGGGCGGCGCGGTCATCAACGGCATCAGCGGCGCCCCGGCCATCCCCAACGGCCGGAAGATCCGGACCAGTGACAGCGGGCTCAGCGGGCTGCCCACCCTGCTGTCCAACACCGAGACCTTCGCCCAGCTCGCGGTGGCCGCGCGGATGGGCGCCCTGCCGTACCGCTCGGTGGGGCTGCCCACCGAACCGGGCACCACGCTGCTGACGGTCGGTGGAAAGTACGTGATGGAGACGCCCACCGGGGTGCCGCTGACCTACGTCCTTGAGCTGTGCGGCCTCACCGCCGGCCAGGCGGTGCTGGTCGGCGGCTACCACGGCAAGTGGCTGGACCCCAGGAGCATCAACGCGGCCACGATCTCCCGCGAGTCGATGAAGAAGTACGGCGCCCGGCTGGGCGCCGGGGCGGTGCTGCCCATCCCCGAGAACACCTGCCCGCTCGGCGAGACCGCACGGGTGGCGCGCTGGCTGGCCGCCGAGACGGCCGGTCAGTGCGGGCCGTGCTTCATCGGGCTGCCGGCGATCGCGGACGCCATCGGCCAGGTGGAGCGCGGCGGCGGCCAGGCCGCGATCGACAATGTGCGCGCCTACGTCAACTCGGTGAAGAAGCGCGGAGCGTGCAGCCATCCCGACGGCACCGCCGGTTTCGTGACCACCGCGCTGGAGGCGTTCCCCGAGGAGTTCGAGGCACATGCGCTCGGCGCCGGGTGCGGACGGCCCACGATGGGTGTGCTGCCGCTGCCGGAGGACGCGCTGCCACTGGCCCTGCCGCCCGCCCCGCTGAACCCCTCGGCGCGCGACGACCGCTCCCAGCGCGGGCCGATGGAGAAGCTCCTGGTGGACTGGTCGCTGTGCCAGGGCCACGGGCTGTGCGCGGACATCCTGCCGCCCGAGGTGCTGACGCTCGGGATCGACGGCTATCCGGCCTCGGCCTCGATGGAAGTGCCCCGGCAGCTGCGGGCGCAGGCGGTCCGCGCGGTCCGCCGCTGCCCGGCCCTGGCGCTGCGCATCGAGGAGTAGCCGGAGGCGGATCCATCTGGCACCACCGCACCACCGACACCGCGGCGGCCGTGAGAAACGGCCGCCGACTGCTGTGCGCTCAGCGATCCGGAGTTTTTTGCCTCCGGTGACAAATTCGCAGGCCGCTGAACGCCGGTCCGCATGGGCTCCGTATGCACATGACGTCGGCGCAATCACCGCCGGACCGATCGAGATTGCAGAGGAATGGTCATGGAGAAGCGGCGTCACATCGCATTCGCCGGGGTGTCGGTAGCGATGGTTCTGCTGACGGCGGCGTGCGGCAGCAGCAAGGACAACACCGCGGGCAGCGCGAATGTGCAGCCCGCGGGCGGCAGCCAGACCGTGGGTGCGGGCGCCTCCGCCTCGGCGGGCGCGGTGGCCGGCGCCGGCGGCGGGTACGAGGCGGGCGGCGACACGGGCGCGGCCGCGGGCGCCGCGGCCGAGCGGACCGGTCCGGCGAAGCAGCTGGCGGTCAAGGAGGACGCCAAGCTGGGCAAGTTCATCACCGACAGCAAGGGCTGGACGCTCTACCGGTTCGACGAGGACACCCCCAAGCCGGCCAAGTCCAACTGCAACGACGACTGCGCCACCAAGTGGCCCGCGGTCCCCGCGGACGACGCCACGGCCACCACCGGTATCGACTCCGCCAAGCTGGGCTCGGTCACCCGCTCCGACGGCACCAAGCAGCTGACGCTGGCGGGCTGGCCGGTCTACCGCTTCGCGGGCGACGACAAGCCGGGTGACACCAAGGGCCAGGGTGTGGGCGGCACCTGGAACGCGCTGGCGCCCGACGGAAAGCCGGCCGGCAAGACCGCGGCCACGGACGACAGCCTCCAGCTGATGGTCAACAACAACGCCGAGCTCGGCAAGATCATCGTGGATGGCGACGGTATGACCGTCTACCGGTTCAACAAGGACAGCGCCTGGCCGATGAAGACCGGCTGTCTCGGTGCCTGCCTGGACACCTGGAAGCCCGTCAAGGCCGTGGACACCACCAAGGTCGCCGGGGTCGACGCGGCGAAGGTCACCTCCTTCAAGCGCCCCGACGGCACCAAGCAGGCCGCGTTCGACTGCTGGCTGCTGTACACCTTCACCGGGGACAAGAAGCCCGGCGACATCAACGGCCAGGGCGTGAAGGGCACCTGGTTCGCGGTCACCGACAAGGGCAAGAAGGCGGGCCAGTAGGGCGGACACCATACTGACGGTCCACCGCGGCGGGTGGTCCGAGGCCATCCGGGCCCGGACCGCCCCGCCTGACGTTCTACGGGAGGTTGATGTGTCACTCGCACTCCGTGCCACCGCGGTCTGCGCCGGTTTGCTGTTCCTGGCCGGCTGCGGTGGAAACGACCAGGCACACGGCGCCAGACATGAGCAGAAGAAGATATCCCCCGCCACCAAGGAGTTCGCCGAGCCCGGCACGCCCGCGCCACTGACGAAGCTCGCCGACGCCATCGGCTGCGAGGCCACGGTCATCACCGAGGCGGACGAGCTGCGCCAGGGCGCCTGCGGGTCCGGTGCGAAGCGGTTCACGATGGTCACCTTCGCCACCGACAAGGGCCAGCACGACTGGCTGACGACGTCGAAGGACTACGGGGGGATGTACCTGGTCGGCAAGCGCTGGTCGGTCACCGGCCTGTCCATGAACTCGCTGGAGCCCCTGCGCGAGAAGATCGGCGGATCCCTCGAGAAGGGGATGTCCCACGGCGCCTCCCACGGCGGGAAGAAGCAGAAGGACGGAATGGAGGGCATGGAGGGCATGGACGGCTCGGCGAGCCATGGCGGCCACGACGGGAAGAAGTGACGCGCGGCGCCCGCCGACCAGGCGGTGTGCGCGGGTCAGCCCCTCAGGCCGCCCGGGAGTCCGCCCACTTGACCAGGTCCGGGTCGGCGAGGGTGGAGACCCACACATCGACCGGCGGGGACTCGTCCACCGGCTTGCGCGGCCCGACGCCGAGCACCCTCAGCCCGGCGCGCGAGGCGGACAGAAACCCGCAGTGGGAGTCCTCCACGGCGAGGGCGTCCGCGGGGGCCGCACCGCACAGCCGGGCGGCCTCCAGATAGACATCGGGATACGGTTTGGGCCGCACCTCCCCCTCGGGGACCAGCACATGGCCGAAGTAGCGCAGCAGCCCGGCCTTGGCGAGCCCGTCCTCGACGACGTCCCGCGGGCAGTTGCTGGCCACGGCCAGCGGCGCGAAGGTCGCGGCCTTCGCGACCAGTTGGGGCGCCCCCGGCATGGTGACCGGATCGTCGGCCACCAGCCGGCGGAACGCGTCCAGGAGTTGTTCGGTCATTTCTTCGGCGAGTTCGGGGCGCCCGGCGAATTCGGCCAGCATGCGGCCGCATTCGGTGTAGTGGAGCCCCTTCGTGCGCCGGGCGAACTCCTCGTCGGGGGCGGTTCCATGGCTTCTGAGCACCACTTCACGCGCCTCCTCCCAGTGTCGTTCGGAATCCATCAGGGTGCCGTCGCAGTCGAAGACGATTGCGGCTGGGGTCCATCCGAGAAACTTTTCGGCTGTCATCTGTCTGCCGCTCCATGGGAGGTGGAGGAATCGGCGCAGGGTGTGCCTGTACCTGCGGGGGCCGCGCAGTGGAAATGTCCTGGCGGCTCAGAAGGGCGCTGGGCGCCGACCGCTGTTGTCGTACAGGCCGCGAGAATCGCCTGCCCGAAACATAACGATCACTACGTTAGTTTGATGACCCGCAGTAAGCAAGGGGTCACCGAGTGTCGGCGTTTTGTTCGTCGTTCAGTCCGTTCGTCGCCAAAGAGTTCGTCGCACGGTGCGTTCTTCGCACGGCGCGTTCGTCGCTCAGAGGTACTGGAGCACGCCGACCGCAGTGCAGATACCGGCCTGGCGCAGCCGGAAGACGCACGTTCTGCCGTGGGAGGTGCACTCGACCACGGCCGGCGGATACGACTCGGTGAAGCGGATCGCCTTCATCCGGCAGACGACGGGCCGGATCAGCGTCCCGCCGGTCGCCAGCGCCGCCGCCTGGCGGGCGCCCTCCAGCAGCACCAGCCCCGGCATATGGTCGCTCCAGTGGTCGAAGAAGAACGGATGGCGGGGGTCGGCGGGGTCGAGATAGACCACTCCCCCGTCCCGCACCACCAGGACGTCCCGGGCCGCGGGAACGGCCAGTTGCGCAGGTGAGGGCCGCACCGCGGCGCGCAGCCGACGGCGCGCGGTGTGTCCGTGGGCGGCGGCCCGGGTCTCCGCGTAGGTCGTGCCGTCGAGGAAGCGCGCGGTGCCCCCGGCCCAGGCGAAGAGCTTGCCGCCCGCCGACAGCACGACATCCAGCCGCATCCCGGTGACGAAACGCCCGCAGGGGCTGGTGCGGATGTCGGTGACGGCGGCCCGGCAGGTGATGTCGGAGGCGCCGTACGGCGCCCGGGGCTCGGTCTCGGGGTCCAGCCGGTAGGAGATGTCCCGGATCAGGAAATGCGCCCCCGCGGGCACCGCGTAGTACCGCGTGGGGATGTAGATCCCCAGTTCGCGCAGGGTTTCCGCGATCATCAGCGGATGGTGACGGCCGTCCCCGCCGTGCGGGAAGGTGGGATGGGACCTCGGCCACTGGGCCGCGGCCTCGAATCGATTGTCACCGTGCGTACGCACATCGGTGAGCAGCACCTCGGCCACCGAGACCCGGTGCACCGCCTCCCGCGCCACCGTGCGGGACCAGCTGAGCGGCCGCCCGGCGGGACCGGACGGCTCCGAAAGGCCATGAGCCTCACGAACGATCACCATAAAATACTAATAATGTTTGACCTGTCTCGCCTCATCACCATCACTGGCCGAAAGTCCGCTAAGTTCTCCCCGTCACATCCGATGTGCTGGTGTAAGGACGGCGAACACGTGCAAGAACGGGCCGAACAAACACGCCGATCCCTTCTGGAGGCCGCCGCATTCCTTTTCGACGAACGGGGATACGCCGGAACGAGCATCAGCGACATCACGTCCAGGTCCGGCCACACCAGCGGCGCGATCTATTTCCATTACACGAGCAAGGAAAGGCTCGCGCTGGCCGTGGTGGAGGAGCACTTCGCCTCTTGGCCCCCGCTGATCGAGCGCTACACCGCCCTCGACTCGCCTCCGCTGGAGCAACTGGTGCGGCTCAGCTTCGCGGTGGCCCGCGCCTTCCGCGACGACATCGTGGTCCGCGCCGGAGCCCGGCTGTGGGCCGAGCGCACCCTGATCGAGGCGCCCATGCCACCGCCGTTCGTGGGGTGGATCGACGCCGTGGGCCAGATGATGGAGAAGGCGGGGGCCGAGGGCGATCTGGCCCCGCATGTCGATCCGCTGCCCGCCGCCCGGACCGTGGTCTGTGCCTTCTTCGGGCTGCACACCGTCTCCGAGGCCCTGGACGGGCGGCGGCTGGTCGAGGACCGCCTGGCCGATCTGTGGACCCTGCTGCTGCCCTCGCTCCAGGCCCGGCCCGGGGATCCGGCGGGGCTGCTGGCGCTCGCCCGCGCCGACTCCCCACCCGCGCCGGAATAAGGCGCCTGCGTCCACGCCCTGCCACGTCGGAGTGAAGGGCCCCCGGCGGCTCCCCCGGCCCGGTCAGAGCGAGGCGCCCGCGGCCACGCCCGGCCCCCTGCGGCCACCCCCGGTCCCGTCAGAGCGAGGCGCCCGCGCACATCACCAGTGTCTGGCCGGTGACCGCGCCGCCCTCCGGGCCCAGCAGGAACGACGTCAGCCCCGCCACCTCCTCCGGGCGCACCAGCCGGCCCAGCGGTGGCAGCACCGGCGGGGTGCGGCTACGGCCGGGGTCGCGCAGCATGGGGGTGTCCGTCGGCCCCGGCGCCACCACGTTCACCGTGACCGCGCGGGGCGCGAGCTCGGCCGCCCAGGACCGGGCCAGGGCGGGCAGCGCCGCCTTGGTGGCGGCGTACTGGCTCTTGCCCGGGACGCCGGTCATCGTCCGGCTGCCCACCAGCACCACCCGGCCGCCGTCCGCGATCCGGTCCACCAGCGTGTCCACCAGGACGCCCGCCGCCTGCACATGGATCCGCCACATCAGAGCCCCGTCCTCGGGCTCGAGCTCCCCCAGCCGCGCCGAGCGCTGAACGCCCGCCGCGTGCACGATCGCGTCCACCCCGGACACCGGGGCGAGCAGCTCGGGGAGGGTCTCCGGCCGGGACAGATCGGCCGGGATCCAGTGCGACCCCGCGACCGTGTGCGCGGGGGCCGTACGGCTCAGCCCGGTGATCCGCCACCCCTCGGCCAGCAGCCGGGTGGCGATGGCGGCGCCGATACCCGAGCTGACACCGGTGACCACGGCGTGGCGGGGCTCAGCCATCGGCCGCCCAATCCGGTGCGACGCGGACGTATTTGATGGCCTGGCGGTGGTAGGTGTACGCGATGTGCAGGGTGCCGTCGGGGCCCTGCCGGATGGTGGGGTAGGACAGCTCGCGGTTGAGCCGGTCGCGTGAGTTGTTGGTCAGGCAGTGGCCGTCGCCGGTGTCCAGATCGCGCCGTACGGGCCAGGTCAGGCCGTTGTCGGAGGACAGCGCGAGGGTCATCGGGGCGCGGGGTGCGCCCCAGAAGGCGCCGGGCGCCGAGGCGTCCCGCGCGGTGGCCGGGGCGGGGGCCCGAGCGGTGTGCCCCGCGTCGTCGATCTCGTCGTAGAGGGAGACGCGGCGGGCCGTGGCGTCCGCCCGGCTGCTGTGGTTGTAGACCAGCGCGAGCCGGCCGTCGGCCAGCGGGACGTACTGCACGGAGGAGTTGTTGTTGGGCAGTTCGGTGCGGACCGGCTCGCTCCAGGTCTCCCCGCCGTCGGTGCTGTGCGAGCGGTACACCGCGTCCGCCCAGCGGCTGCGGAAGAGGGCCAGCAGGGTGGTGTCCGGCAGTTGGTGGACGTTCATGTGCACACAGCCGGTCGAGCCCGGCACGGGCCGCTCACGCCAGGTCCGCCCCTGGTCGTCGCTGATCATCACCGCGCTGGTGTCATGGTCTCCGGCCCATTTGGCCCCGGGGGTGGCCACACAGTGGAACACCGGCAGCAGCCACCGCCCGGAGTCCAGAACGGCCACCGGCTGACGGATGAACACCCCACCCGCCTCGGTGGCCGGGAAGAGCGTACGCGGCGCGTCCCAGGTGGCGCCCGCGTCGGCGGACACCCGCAGCCGCACCTCCGCCGTGTCCTGGTCACCCGCCCGCTGCGCGGTGTAGAGCAACCACAGCTCACCGGCCGGGGTGGGGAACAGCAACGGGTTCTGCTCCGAGCGGGTGGCGTCGCCGGAGAGCCGGACCGGCTCCGTCCAGGCGCCGGAGCCCGGGGCGAGCCGGGAGAACCACACGGAGATGTCCGGTACGCCCTCCTGGGTGCCGCCGAACCACACACAGCCGAGATCCCCTCCGGGCAGCACGGTGAGATTGGCGGCATGGTTCTGCACGGCGGGCGCGGGCAGAAACGCCTCCTGGCACGCCGGGTCACCGGGGCGCACCCGGAGCCGTCCGTCGGTCGGCGGCAGAGCGGTGTCATGGTCGGCGGTCATGGTCGCCGGGCTCCTCAGGGTTGCGGTGATACGGGAATGTGTACGGACGGCCCCAAGGACGCGCCCGAGGGGCGGCTCCGGGTGTCCGGGGGCGGGAGCCGCATATCGACCGGGCCGGGAAGTGGCCTTCCCCCGGCCCCGACCCGCGGCCGAGCCACGGGCCCCGATACCAACCGGACCCCCGGCCCGGGAGGACGCGCCTGACAGGCGTCCCGGGCGCAGCGGGCGCCCCCCGAGGAGAGACGCCGCCCGACGGAGTCCGGGGCCATCGGGGGCCCTCCCACGGCAACACCCTGCGGCCACGCCGCACGACACGGAGGCGGGGCGGGGCGCCGCCGCCCGGGAACCAGGCCCGAGGGGCGTCCGGGGCCCAAGGGCACAACCCCTGGTTCGGGAAGGGCCCTCCCACAGCAACACGCTGCGGCCACGGCGGCGAAGCGAGGCGCCGCGGTCGCACCCACGCGGGGCGGGGCGGGGCGCTGCCGCCCAGGAACCGGGCCCGAGGGGCGTTCGGGGTCCAGGGGCGGAGCCCCTGGGTTCGGGAAGGGGCGGGGTGGGGAAAACCACGGGCCTACCGGTTGTACGCGGGCATCGGCCCACGCAACCGCGCCCCCACCTCGTCACACGCCGCCACCACATCATCCGGAAGCGGCCCCGCCGTGGCCGCGTCCAGGTTGGACCGGAGGTGCTCGATCCGGGAGCCGCCCAGCAGGAGGGCGTCCACTCCGTCGCGGAACAGCAGCCAGCGCAGCGAGAGGTCCGTCAGCGGGATGGACGCCTCGTCCGCGATCCGGCCCAGGTCGCGTACGGCCTCGAAGAGCCCAGCGTCCCAGTAGCGCTCCCGGTACATGGCGGCCACCCGGGAGTCGCCGAAGCGGCCCGACTCCGGCCGCTCCTCAAACGTATGACGCCCCGTCAGCAGCCCGCCGCCGAGCGGGTTGTAGACCATGGTGCGCAGTCCACTGGTGGCCGCGTACTCCCGGTATTCCTCCTCGATCCGCCGCGCCAGCAGGTTGTAGAGCTGCTGGGCCACCACCGGGCGCGGGGCGCCGACCCGCTCGGCGGTGTGGGTGATCTCGGCGATCTGCCAGGCGGCGTAGTTGGAGACGCCGAGCGCGCGGATCTTGCCCTCGGCGAGGAACTCGGCGACCGTGCCCAGCGTCTCCTCCAGCGGCGTGGAGCGGTCGGGCTGGTGGAGATAGAACAGGTCGACATGGTCGGTGCCCAGACGGCGCAGGCTGCCTTCGAGGGCCGCGCGCATTCCGCGCGCGGACAGCGGTGAGTGGTCACCGGCGTCCGGGTGCGGCATACCGGCCTTGGTGGCGAGCACGATCCGGTCGCGGCGGCCGGGCAGCAGCTCGGCCAGGATCGTCTCGGTGGTGCCGCCCGCGTAGGCGTTGGCGGTGTCCACGCCCGTCACCCCGGCGTCCAGCGCGGTGTCCAGCATCGTGGCGGCGCCCGCGCGGTCCACCGTGTCACCGAAGGTCATGGTGCCAAGCACCAGCCGCGAGAGCGGCACCGGGGTTCCGGGGAGGGCGACCCCGCCGGGCGACGCGTGGGCGGTGGTGTGGGTCTGCGCATGCGCGTTCACTGCGTTGCTCCTGGTTCCTGTGGTTCCCGTGGGTCCTGTGGTTCCCATAGTTCCCGTTCCCGTGGTTCCCGGTCGGTCGCGATCGTGGACACGGGAGAGCCGGAACGTAGGGGGTACGGGTCAGCGTTGACCTCTCGGCAGTTCTGAGGCGAGCGACCGGTTCGCTCGACTCGCTCCACTCGCTCGACCCGTGCGGCGCCCGGATGACGACCGTACGGGTCAAAGTGTCGCGACGGTCACCGTGACATGACTGCGCGCTTTACGCAATAGCTCTCGCGCACTTCGCGCAAAGTATGTCATCATCGGGACCACGGAGACGATGTCGCCAGCAGCGCGTCGCTCCGCCGGTCATGGTCATTCGAGGAGGTACCGGTGGACATGGCGGCCAGCCGGAGGCTGTTGGCCATCGCGGATGACCTGTCAGGCGCCGCGGAAGTGGCGGCGGCGCTTCATTCGCGCACAACACGCAGTCGGGTGCTGCTGATAGGCAGGCCCGGTGCGGTGAACGCCGGGACGACCGGTGCGGTGAACGGCAGGGTGGCGAGGGCTCTACACCCCCGCCACCCCGGCGAGGCGACCGTCCTGGACCTCGACTCCCGCTATCGCCCGGCCACCGAGGCGGCCGAGGCGGTCCGCGAGGCGCTGCGGCTGTCCTCGCCGGACGAGAATGCTCCAGATGCCCTGGACACCCTGGTACTGAAGAAAATCGACTCGCTGCTGCGGGGCAATGTCGCCGCCGAGATCGCCGCACTCGCCGAGGGCGGGGCCGGTGTGGTGCTCGCCCCCGCGCTGCCGATCGCCGGGCGCGTGGTGCGCTCGGGCGTCGTCCACCTCGGCGGAGTGGCGCTCCACGAGAGCGACGCATGGCGCGCCGAAACCCTGCTCCCGCCCGCCTCGGTGGCCCACGCGCTCGGCGGCCTGCCGACCGTGCTGGTCCCCCTGACGACCGTACGGGCCTCCCGCCGCACCCTGCTGACCGCGCTGCGCACGGCCGCGGCGGCCGGACGGGTGGCGATCTGCGACGCGGAGACGGACGCCGATCTCGACGCGGTCGTCGAAGCGGCGCTCGCCGAGGGCCCCCGAATGCGGCTGGTCGGCTCGGGCGGCCTGGCCCTGGCCCTCGGCCGCCATCTGAGAACGACCCTGAATGCGATCGGGGCCGGGGCAGCTCCGGCCGCCACCGGGAAGCGGGGTGCTCCGGCTGCCGACGCGGCTCCGGCCGCTCCACCCGCCGAGATGGCAGTGGCCGCCCCACCCGCCGATATGGCGGTGGGAGCAGCCAGGGCGGCCGCGTCCCCCGCGAGCGCCGGGAGGCCCGTGCTGGTCGTGGTCGGTACGGCCGAACCGGCCGCCGCCGAACAGGTGCGGCGCCTGGTCGAGGACGGCGCCGTCCACCATCAACTCCCGCTCGCGGGGCTGCTGTCGGGCGGGGCCCCGGTGCGGCTGCCCCCGCTGACCGCCCCGGTCACGGTCGTCTCCCTCGGCGCCCCGTCCGGGGCCCCGGATCCGGCGCCGCCCCACGGGGCCGTGGCCACGGACACGGCGCCCCTCCCCTCCCCCCGTCCGGCGCCCGAGACCGTCACACCGGCCGCCGCCCCCGGCCCGGCACCCAATCCGGCACCCGGCACCCCACCCACCCCAGCGTCACCGTCCATCGACACGGCCGACCACACGGAACCGAACCGGCCAGACGGCCAGACGGGCAAACAGCCGGGGGCCATCTCCGGCCCGGCACCCAAACCGGCCCCCAGCCCCACACTCCGCCCCACACCCGACACCCCACCCACCCCAGCGTCACCGCCCGTCGACACGGCCGACCGCACCGGGCCCGACCGGCCAGACGGCCAGACGGGCAAGCAGCCGGGGGCCGTCTCCGGGCGGCGGCTGGTGCTGGGGCTCGCCCGCGTCATCGGCGACGCCGTCGCCGCACACCACGGCGCCGTGGATCTCGTGCTGACCGGCGGTGAAACGGCACGCCGCGTACTGGACGCCCTGGCGGTGGCCGAGCTCGACCCGGTCGGCCAGGTGCACCACGGCGCCGTCCATCTCGCCACCCCCGACGGGCGATCCGTCGTGACCCGACCGGGCAGCTTCGGCGATCCCGATTCCCTGCGCCAGATCGTCCAGGCGCTGCGCCCCCACTCGACCGAATGGAAGGTCACCCCATGAACTCCTCCACCGATCCCGCCACGCTTCCGCTCATCGCGGTGACCATGGGCGACGGCGCCGGCATCGGACCCGAGGTGGTCGTCCCCGCGCTGCTCGACCCGGACACTCTGCGGCGCTGCCGGCCGGTGGTCATCGGGGACGCGGAGCGACTGCGGCAGGCCGCCCGGCTGCGCGACCTCGCATGCGAGATCGTCACCGTGGCCACGCCCGCGGAGGCGGCGTTCACCCCGGGCCGGATCAACGTCGTCGACCTCGGGCTACTCCCCGCCGATCTGCCCTGGGGCGAGCTCTCCCCCGTGGCCGGGGACGCGGCCTACCAGTACATACGGACCGCCGCCGAACTCGCCATGAACCGTGAGGTGCAGGGCATCTGCACCGCGCCGCTGAACAAGAAGGCGCTGCACGCGGGCGGCCATCTCTTCCCCGGCCACACCGAATTGCTGGCCGAGCTCACCGGGGTCGAGGAGGTATCGATGATGCTGGCCACCCCCACGGTGAAGGTCATCCACGTCACCACCCACATCGGGCTCATCGACGCGGTGCGGAGGATCGAGCCCGGTCTGGTCGAGCGCACCGTGCGCCGCGGCCACGAGGCGATGGTCCGCGCGGGCACCCCCGAACCGGTGATCGGGGTGTGCGGGATCAATCCGCACGCGGGGGAGAACGGCCTGTTCGGCTACGGCGAGGAGGAGGAGAAGATCGTGCCCGCGCTGGAGGTGCTGCGCGCCGACGGCATCGACGCCCGCGGCCCGCTCCCCGCCGACACCGCGTTCTTCCTGGCCGGGCGCGGCGACTACGACCTGATCGTGGCGATGTACCACGACCAGGGGCATGGCCCGGTCAAGGTGCTGGGCCTGGAGGCCGGGGTCAATCTGACCGTCGGTCTGCCCGTGATCCGCACCTCCGTGGACCACGGCACCGCCTTCGACATCGCCGGTACGGGCACGGCCGACGCCGGTAGCATGATCGAGGCGCTGCGGCAGGCGGCCGAGATGTCGCCGTCCCCCGCCCGCTGACGCCCAGCCCATGGTGAGGAACGCGAGAGATATGCCGTTGAACGGAGCACGGGCGCGGCGCGACCAGATCGTCCACCTCGCCACGACCACGGGTCTGGCCAGCGTGGAGGAGCTGTCCCGCACCTTCGGCGTCACTGCCTCCACCATCCGCCGCGACCTCGCCCAGCTCACCGCGGACGGTCGGCTGGCGCGGACGTACGGCGGGGCGATGGCACTGGTGGCCCACCCGGAGGCATCGCTGCGCCAGCGCACCGGCGAGGCGTTCGAGGCCAAGCGGGCCATCGCGTGCTGGGCGGCGTCGGCGATCCGCACCGGGGAGACGGTGCTGCTGGACGCCGGGTCGACCGTCGGCGCCCTCGCCCATGAGCTGCGCACCGCCGAGGGGCTCACGGTGGCCACGACCGGACTCACCGCGCTCCAGGAGCTCGCCGATGTGGAGACCGTGCAGGTGGAGTGTCTCGGCGGTACGCTGCGGCCGCTGAGCCAGAGCTTCCTCGGCCCGCTCGCCGAGGCCGCCCTGGAGCGCATGACCTTCGACCGGGTCTTCCTGGGCGCCGACGGGGTGACGGCCGAACACGGCATCTGCGAGGCGGATCTGCGCCAGACCCGGCTGAAGGAGCTGATGGCCCGCCGGGCGGAGGCGGTGTACGTACTGGCCCACTCGGCGAAGATCGGCCGCCGCCCCTTCCACACCTGGGTACGGCTGCCGCCCGGCTGGACGCTGGTGACCGACGCGGGCGCCGACCCGCACGAGATCCGGGCCCTGCGCGCCCAGGGGGTGGAGGTCACGGTCGTCGAGGAGGCGTGACGCCCGCCCCGCGACGACCAGCCGCGGCGACGGCCGGTGGCCCGTCCTGCGCGAACCGCGCACCCATCACGCCTACGCCCCGCACCGGTCATGCGTACCCCCGCCCCCGCGCCCGTCCTACGTATGCCCCGCACCGCTCACGTACGGCCGTGCCAGGACTCCCAGAGCGCCGCGTACGCGCCCCCGCGCGCCACCAGCTCATCGTGCGGGCCGAGTTCGGTGATCCGCCCGTTCTCCATCACCGCCACCCGGTCGGCGTCATGCGCGGTGTGCAGCCGGTGGGCGATCGCGATGACGGTACGCCCCTCGAGCAGGGCGGCGAGGGAGCGCTCCAGACGGCGGGCGGCGCGCGGATCGAGCAGCGAGGTGGCCTCGTCCAGCACCAGGGTGTGCGGATCGGCCAGGACCAGCCGGGCGAGGGAGAGTTGCTGGACCCGGTCCGGTGCGAGGGCCGCGCCGCCCGCCCCCACCCGTGCGTCCAGCCCCAGCTCCAACGCCCACTCCCGGGCCCCGACCGCCTCCAGCGCCCGCTCCAGCTCGGCGTCGGCGACCCCGGGCCCGGGTCCGCGTCCGGCTCCGGGTCCGAGCCCGCGTCCAGGTCCGGGTCCGGGCACGCGTCCGGGCGCGGCGATGAGCAGATTCTCCCGGAGCGTTCCGGCGAAGACGTATGTCTCCTGGGTCACCAGGGCCACCTGGCCGCGCAGCCGGTCCGGGGAGAGCTCGGCGAGCGGCACCCCGCCGACGGTCACCGAGCCGGTGCGCGGTGCGTGGATCCCGGCGAGCAGCCGGCCGAGAGTGGACTTGCCCGCGCCCGACGGCCCGACGACCGCCAGCCGCTCCCCCGGCTCGATCTCCAGGTCGATCCCGCGCAGCACATCCCTGTCGTCCCGGTAGGCGTAGCGCACTCCGCGCAGCGCCAGGCCCCGGTGCCGGGCCGCGGCCACGGCGGAGGCGTCGGTGCCGGATGCGTCGGCGCCGGGCGCGGGGGCGCCGGACGCGGGCGCGCGGTGGACGCCCCGCAGCCGGGCCAGTGAGGCGGCACCGGCCTGGAGGTCGCCGAGGCAGTACAGCACCGTGTCGACCGGGCCCAGCAGCTGCTGGACGTAGAGGGTGGCCGCGGTGACGGCGGCGAGCGAGACCATGCCGTGCAGCGCGAAGAGCCCACCGAGCACCAAGGTCGCGGCCACCGGCAGCACATAGGCGGTGTCGACGATCGGCAGAAAGACCGTGAGCAGTCCGATGGTGTGGCGCTCGGCCGCGTAGGACCCGGCGATGTCCCGGTCGGTGCGCTCCGCGCGCCGAGGGGCCAGGCGCAGCGCCTCGACGGTACGGGCCCCCTCGACCGTCTCGGTGAGGCTCTCGGTGATGCGCGCGTAGGACGCGCTCTGCCGCAGGAACGCCTCGCGCGACCGGCCGAAGAACCACCGGCTCGCGGCCCACAGCACCGGGACCGCGATCAGGCAGGGGAAGGCCAGCAGCGGGCCCACCACGAACAGGGCGCCGAAGGTGACGGCGATGGTGACCAGGGCGGTCATGGTGGCGGGGACCGCGCGGCGCACACAGCCCGCGAGCACCTCCACGTCGCGGATGGTGCGGGTGACCAGATCGCCCGCGCCAGCTCGTTCGACGGTGGCGAGCGGCAGGGCCAGCACATCGCCCACGAACCGCTCGCGCAGCTCGGCCAGGACCTTCTCGCCCAGCCGCGCCGAGGCGTACGTCGCCGCATGCGTCAGCAGCGCCTGGACGATGACGAACACGCAGATCAGCAACGCCGTACGGGCGATGGCGCCGCCTCCGTCGCCGCCTCCGTCACGGGTGTCCTCCACCAGATCGCCCAGCAGCCGGGGGCCCACCAGCCCACAGCCCGCGGCGAGTGCGTAGAGGGCGAGCACGGCGGTGAGCTCGCGCGGATGGCGCAGCGCCAGCCGCCGGGCGTAGGCGCGGGTGTCACGCGCCGGGGCGACGGGCAGCGAAGTGTGGGTGCTCATTCGGTCTCCTCCCGTGCCACGACGGATCGGTAGCGGACATCGGTGAGCAGATCGCCGTGCGAGCCCTGGGCGACGGCCTTCGCGCCCTGTACGTAGACGACGTGGTCCGCCCGGTCGAGCACCACGGGGCTGGTGGTGAACACCAACGTGGTCCGCCCCGCGCGCAGCTCTCCCACCCCGTGGGCGATACGGGCCTCGGTGTGGGCGTCGACGGCGCTGGTGGGCTCGATGAGGATCAGCACCTCCGGGTCGGCCATGAGCGCCCGCACCAGGCGCAGCCGCTGCTGCTGACCGCCGGAGAAGTTGCGCCCGGACTCCTCGACGAGGTCGTCGAGCCCGTCCGGGAGCGCCTCCACGATGTCCCGCGCACAAGCGGCGTCAACGGCCCGCTCCAGCGCGGCGTCACTGCCCCGACCAACCAGCCCGACGCCGCACCCCCGGCCATCCAGCGCGACGTCGCGCCCCCGACCGCCCACCTCGGCATCGCTTCCCCGGCCGCGGAGCTCCTCACGCAGCGGACCGGCGAAGAGGCGGTCGTCGTTGTCGCCCACGAGGATGCGGCGGCGTATCTCGTCCGGGGGCAGATCGGCGAGCGGGGTGTCCCCGAGGGTGACGGCGGAGTCGGTGTAGCGGCCCAGCCGCGCCGCGAGGGTCGCCGCGTCGGCGGGGGACGCACAGGCCACGGCGGTGAACCTCCCCGGTGCCACGGTCAGCCCGGAGGCGGGGTCGGTGAGCGGGGCGGGGCCCTGGTACGGAGCGGGAGCGACGGCGCTCGGGGCGAACTCGGGCCGCAGCGCGAGGAACGCCGTGATACGGCGCGCGGCGACATGCCCCTGGGTCAGCCGGCCGGCCGCGTTGGTGAGCCGCCGCAGCGGATCGACCAGGAAGACGGCGTAGCCGTAGAAGGCCACGAGCTGTCCCGCGCCCATCCGTCCGGTGGCCACGTAGTGCGCGCCCAGCCAGACGACGACGGTGGTCAGCAGCCCCGGCAGCAGCACCTTGGCACCGTCGAGCAGCGCCTCCACCCGGGCCACCGCCACCCCCGCGGCACGCACCCGCTGGGAGTCGGCGCGATAGCGGTCGGCGAAGACCTCCTCGCCGCCGATGCCGCGCAGCACCCGCAGCCCGCTGACGATGTCGACGGCACGGCCGGTCAGCTCGGCCTGCTGCTCGCGCAGCCGCTGCTGGCGCCGGTGCAGCGGGCGGAGCAGCAGGGACACCACCCCCACCATCAGCGGCACCCCGAGCAGTACCACCAGGCCGAGCTGCCAGGAGGTGTGCAGCAGGATGGCCGCCACCACGGCGATGGCGACAATGGCACCGCTGCCCCGGGCGGTTTCGGCCAGGGCGTCGCCGAGCCGTCCGATATCGACCACCCCGGCATTTACGATCTCGCCTTTGGCCACTCGTTTCGGCAAGGCCGCCCCCAGCCGGGCGGCTTGCCGGGCGATGTGTTGTGCGGTGCGGTAGGAGGCACCCAGCCGGGTGGTGAGCGCGGCGCGGTCCCGCAGAATTCCGGCGGTGGCCTGAACCACCCCGAGAACCACCACCGCACCGCCCCACAGCAGCAGTGCCCGCTGGTCACGGGCGATGATTCCGGTGTCGATGGCCTTGCCGACGGCGGCGGGCACCAGGGCCTGGGCCACCACATGGACAATTCCATAGAGGGCACCGGCGAATAGTGCATTGCGCTGATAAGCGGCAAGCCATAACAGATAGGATGTCGGTGAGCGATGGTCTGGATTTCCGGGATCCGGATCAGGAAAACGTCGCATGGCGACGGCGATGCTAGCCACGCCGCTTCCGCCGGGTGGAGGAATTATCGCCCGCCCTCCCCGCTGCCCCGCGTTCGGCGCCGATTCCGCGTTCGGCCCGCCCTCGCGTTCGGCGCCGAGACCATGCGTATGTCCCAGGGGACCGGGGCACCCGCCCCCGGAAGTGACGTGGCCACCTGCCGAAGAGCTTTGGAGGACACCGTGGCACGGCAGACCGACCCGACCCCCATCCACCCGACGCAGCGAGAACCCGGGCCGCCGTCCCCGACCCCGTCGCCCGGTCCTGGCGGCCCCGAACCGGGTCCCGCACCGGGCCCCGTGCCCGGACCGCCTCCGGGTCCGCCGCCCGACCCGATTCCCACGCCGCCGCCCGAGCCGCCGCCGAACCCCACCCCCGGCCCCACACCGGAACCGTCCCCCGACCCGGTGCCCAGGCCGCCGGGCCCGGATCCGGTCCCCGACCCCTCCCCGGCACCGGGTCCGCTGACCTGACGCCGTCGGCGGGAAACCGGGGCCCGATGGGCGCCCGGGTGGCGTAACAGCGATGGGTGCCGCGGCGGCCGGGGTGAGATCGTCGGACGGGAACCGGACCGGCAAAGGAGAACCAGATGGCCACCACCGCTCCGGCCCGCCCCGTCCTCGAACCCGCCGCCGCGGCGTTCGCCGAAGCCGCCGCCAAGCCGCCGTATCCGTACCAGATGACGCCCGCCGAGGGCCGTCGCGCGCTGGACGAGGCGCAGTCCGGCGAGATGCCCAAACCGGAGGTGGACGAGGAGTGGATCGACGTCGGCGGAATCCCGGCGGGCGGCCTCAGGGCGCGGATCGTCCGCCCTCCGAAGGCCGTCGGCACCCTTCCGGCGATCCTCTACATCCACGGCGCGGGCTGGGTGTACGGCAACGCCCACACCCATGACCGGCTGGTCCGGGAGCTGGCGGTCCGGGTGGGCGCCGCGGTGGTCTTCCCCGAGTACGACCTCTCCCCCGAGGCCCACTACCCGGTGGCGCTCGAGCAGAGCTACGCCGTCGGCCAGTGGATCGTGGCGCACGGCGAGGGCGCGGGGCTGGACGCCGCCCGGATCGCGGTGACCGGGGACTCGGTGGGCGGCAACATCGCCATCGCCCTCACCCTGCTCGCCAAGGAGCGCGGCGATCTGCCGCTGGTGCAGCAGGTGCTCTTCTACCCGGCGACCGACGCCGCCTTCGACACCGGCTCCTACGAGCAGTTCGCCGAGGGCTACTCCCTCACCCGCGAGGCGATGAGGTGGTTCTGGGACCAGTACACCACCGACCCGGCGCAGCGCTCCGAGGTCACCGCCTCACCGCTGCGCGCCGCCCCCGAACTGCTCGCCGGGCTGCCGCCCGCCCTCGTGATCACCGGCGAGGCGGATGTGCTGCGCGACGAGGGCGAGGCGTACGCGGCCAAGCTGCGGGACGCCGGGGTGCCGGTCACCGCGGTGCGGATGCAGGGGATCATCCATGACTTCCTGATGCTCGACGCGCTCCGCGACACCCGGGCCGCGCGGGCGGCGCTCGCCCTGGCCGTGGGCACCCTGCGGGACGCACTGCGCACCAACTGAGCTTATTTTCGGGCCTGCCGCTTGAGCTGCTGCTTGTGGGCGCGGACCTTCTCCAGCGACTCGGGTCCGGTGATGTCGGCCACCGAGCGATACGCGTCCTGCTCGCCGTAGGCCCCGGCGGCCTCGCGCCAGCCCTCCGGCCGCACCCCCATCCGCTTGCCCAGCAGCGCGAGGAAGATCTGCGCCTTCTGCTTGCCGAAGCCCGGCAGCTCGTGCAGCCGCCGGAGCAGCTCCTGACCGGAGGAGACCTCGCGCCACAGGGCGGTCGGGTCGCCGTCGTAGTGCTCGACCAGATACCGGCACAGCTGCTGGATGCGCCCCGCCATCGAACCCGGGTAGCGATGCACGGCGGGCTTCTCCGACAGCAGCGCGGCGAACCGCTCGGGGTCCTGGGCTGCGATCTCCTGGGCGTCAAGACCGTCCCTGCCCAGGCGCCGGGCGATGGTGTACGGACCGGAGAACGCCCACTCCATGGGCACCTGCTGATCGAGCAGCATCCCGATCATCAGCGCCAGGGGATCGCGCTCGAGCAAGGCGTCCGCCTCGGGCTGCTGGGCGAGACGAAGGCGTGCGTTCATCCTCGGTCCATACCCCGCCATGACCAGGACGAATCAGGAATAACACGCATACCACCCAAAGAGGTTCACACCATCACCAATTCGGCCGAATTGCGAGTGGTTGGGGCTCATGCGAATCTGGTGGCGACCGCCGTGACATCGGACCACGGAGGCGAGTGACCATGTCAGCAACCGCGACTCGCCAACGACGCCATGACGACACTCCCGACACCGGCGGTGCCTTCCTGCGTCTGTCCCGGCTCCCGTCCGGGCCCGAACGCGACGCGCTGCGCGAGGCGATCATCTGCGCCTGGCTGCCCGTCGCCAAACGCCTGGCGCTGCGCTTCCGCAACAAGGGCGAGAACATGGAGGACCTCACACAGGTCGCGTCGCTGGCCCTGGTGAAGGCCGTCGACCGCTACAACCCCGACCTCGGGCACGCCTTTCCCTCGTATGCGATTCCCGTCATCACCGGTGAGCTCAAACGCCACTTCCGCGACTACCTGTGGACGCTGCACATCCCCCGCAACATCCAGGAGGTCCGCTCCCGCACCCGCTCCGCACGCGACGCGCTGGAGCAGGAGCTCGGCGGGCGCACCCCCACCGTGCACGAGATCTGTCTGCGCACCGGTATGCCCCAGGAGGATGTGAAGGCGGGTCTGGAGGCCAGCGCCTCCTGCACCCCGCTGTCCCTCAACGCCGCGGTGCAGGGCGCCGAGGAGCGGCTGCTCGCCGAGACGGTGGGCGCGGACGACGCCGCGATCGAACGCGTCGTCAACCGTGAGGCGCTGCGGGTGCTGATCGCCGAACTGTCGGAGCAGGACCGCTACGTGCTCTATCTGAGGTTCTTCGCCGGGCTTTCGCAGAGCCAGATCGGCGAGATCCTCGGCTTCTCCCAGATGCACATATCCCGCAGGCTCTCCCGGCTCTACAGCGAGCTGCGGCAAGGGCTCATGGCCTACGCCTGACGGCACCAGCCCGCACAACCCCGGCAGGAGGTGGCCGATGCGCTCCGAGACCGCCCGTATCGCCGCGGACGACGCCATGCTCGTGGGCGATCTGGCCCTCCCCGACCAACCCCTCGGCGTCGTCGCGTTCGCCCACGGCAGCGGCAGCTCCCGGCACAGCCCGCGCAACCGCGCGGTGGCCCGGGTGCTCCAGGACGCGGATCTCGCCACCCTGCTGTTCGATCTGCTCACCGAGGCCGAGGAGCGGGTGGACGCGATCACCGCCGAACTGCGTTTCGACATCCCGCTGCTGGGCCGGCGGCTGGTGGCCGCGGTGAACTGGCTCGACGGGCATCCGGCCACCTCCGGGCTGCCGGTGGGGCTGTTCGGCGCCAGTACGGGCGCGGCGGCGGCGCTCACGGCCGCCGCCGAACGGCCGGAACGGGTGGCCGCCGTGGTCTCCCGCGGCGGGCGGCCCGATCTCGCGGGCGGTGCGCTGAACCGGGTGCGGGCGCCGGTGCTGCTGATCGTGGGCGGCGACGACCACGAGGTGCTGCGGCTCAACCAGCAGGCGGCCGCCATGCTCGCCGCCCCGCAGGAGATCCATGTGGTGCCCGGGGCGAGCCATCTGTTCGAGGAGCCCGGAACCCTGGAGCAGGCCGCCGAGGCGGCGCGCGATTGGTTCGTACGGATGGGAAAGCGCCCGGCCCGGGGCGGCAAGCGCTGACGCGCGTGGCGCGGCTGGGGGACGCCTGCGGCGGGCTGTTCCCCTCCCCGCCCCTCCCCACAACCGGGGCTCCGCCCCGGCCCCCGGGCCCAGGGCACAGCCCCTGGCAACGGGAAGAGGGCACAGCCCCAGCTCCGGGCCCCGAGGCACAGCCCCGGCTTCGGAGCCCGAGGCAGAGCCCCGGCTTCGGAGCCCGAGGCACAGCACCAGCTCCGGGCCCGGGGCGGAGCCCCGGTTCGGGGCCCGAGGCGGAGCACCAGCTCCGGAACCCGAGGCACAGCACCCGCTCCGGAACCGAGGCGGAGCACCCGCCTTCGGGGTCCGAGGCACAGCACCAGCTCCGAGCCCGGGGCGAAGCCCCGGTTCGGGGCCCGAGGCGGAGCACCAGCTCCGGAACCCGAGGCACAGCACCCGCTCCGGAACCCGAGGCAGAGCACCCGCTTCGGAACCCGAGACACAGCACCAGCTTCGGGCGCCGAGGCACAGGCCCAGCTTCGGGCCCCGGGACACGCCACCGCTCCGGGACCCGAGACACAGCCCCGGCTTTGGGCCCTGAGGCAGAGCACCCGCTCCGGGCCCCGAGGCACAGGCACAGCTTCAGGCCCCGAGGCACAGGCACAGCCCCGGCTTTGGGCCCCGAGGCAGAGCACCCGCTCCGGGCCCCGGGACGGAGCCCAAGCTCCGGGGCCCGGGGCAGAGCCCCAGCTTCGGGGGCCGGGGCGGAGCCCCAGCTTCGGGGGCCGGGGCGGAGCACCGGTTTTGGGGAGGGGCGGGGAGGGGAGCAGCCCGCCGGCAGGTGTCAAGCGGGGCTACGGCTCCGGCGCGGACCCCAGCACCTGGCCCAGATCGTAGGAGACCGGCTCCTCCAGCTGGTCGTAGGTGCACTGCGGGGGCTCCCGGTCCGGCCGCCAGCGGCGGAAGCGGGCGGTGTGCCGGAAGCGGCCGCTCTGCATATGGTCGTAGGCCACCTCGCACACCCGCTCGGGGCGCAGCGGCACCCACGACAGGTCCTTGACCCCGGTCCAGCGGCTGGGCGCGCCCGGCATCCGGCCCCGGGCATGGGCCTCCTCGCGCGCCCAGTCGGCCCAGGGGTGGCCTTCGACGGTCTCCATGCGCAGCGGTTCCAGCTCGGCCATCAGCTCCTGGCGGCGGCGCGCGGAGAAGGCCGCGCTGACGCCCACGTGCTGGAGGCGGCCGGTGGCGTCGTACAGGCCCAGCAGTAGGGAGCCGATGCCCTGCCCTGATTTGTGCACGCGGTAGCCGGCCACCACACAGTCGGCGGTGCGCTCGTGCTTGACCTTGACCATCACGCGCTCCCCGGGGAGGTAGCGGAGGTCGGGGCTCTTGGCCACGACGCCGTCGAGCCCCGCCCCCTCGTACTGCTCGAACCACTGCCGGGCCACGTCGAGCTCGTCGGTGCAGGGGGCGAGGTGCACCGGGTCCGCGGCGCCGCGCAGCGCCTCGGTCAGCGCCTCGCGGCGCTCGCTGAGCGGGGTGGCCATCAGCGAGGCGTCGCCGAGGGCGAGGATGTCGAAGGCCACGAAGGCGGCCGGGGTGGTCTTCGCCAGCAGCCGCACCCGGGAGTCGGCGGGGTGGATCCGCTCCAGGAGGGCGTCGAAGTCCAGCCGCCCGCCGCGCACGATGACGATCTCGCCGTCCAGGACGCAGCGCGGCGGGAGGTTGGCGAGCAGCGCCTCGGCCAGTTCGGGGAAGTAGCGGGTGAGCGGCTTGGTGGTACGGCTGCTGATCTCGATCTCGTCCCCGTCGCGGAAGACGATGGCCCGGAAGCCGTCCCATTTGCCCTCGTAGACCATTCCGGGCGGGATCGTGGCCACGGCCTTGGCCAGCATCGGCTGGACGGGAGGCATCACCGGAAGGTCCATGGTGTCCGATTGTGCGCCTGTGGCGGGCCCGGCGCCCGCCGGGAGGCGGCCTCGGGCGGGCGGGCCTAGCGTGTCGGTATGGGAGAGTCGGTGGAGCTGACGGTCGGCGGTCGCGTGGTGCGGGTGACCAGCCCCGGGAAGGTGTACTTCCCGGAGCGCGGGTTCACCAAGCTGGATCTCGCCCGCTACTACCTGGCGGTCGGCGAGGGCGCGCTGCGGGCGCTGCGGGACCGGCCGACGACGCTGGAGCGCTATCCGGACGGGGTCGAGGGGGAGTCGTTCTTCCAGAAGCGGGCCCCGAAGAACCTCCCGGAGTGGATTCCGACCGGCCGTATCTCCTTCCCCAGCGGGCGGCACGCGGACGAGATCTGCCCGACCGAACCGGCGGCCGTGGTGTGGGCGGCCAATCTGGGCAGCCTGACCTTCCATCCATGGCCGGTGCGGCGCGGGGACACCGAACACCCCGACGAGCTGCGGATCGACCTCGACCCGCAGCCGGGCACCGACTACGGCGACGCGGTCCGGGCCGCCGGAGAGCTGCGCGAGGTGCTGGACGGGCTGGGGCTGCGGGGGTGGCCCAAGACCTCGGGCGGCCGGGGGCTGCACATCTTCGTCCCGATCGTGCCGGAGTGGACCTTCACCCAGGTGCGGCGATCCGCGATCGCGATCGCACGGGAGCTGGAGCGGCGGGCTCCGGAGCGGGTGACCACCAAGTGGTGGAAGGAGGAGCGCGGCCAGAAGATCTTCGTGGACTACAACCAGACCGCCCGGGACCGCACCATCGCCAGCGCCTACTCGGTGCGCCCCCGCCCCCATGCCCCGGTCTCCGCGCCGCTGCGCTGGGATGAGGTTCCCGACGCCCGGCCGCGCGACTTCGACCTGGCCACCATGCCGGTGCGCTACCGCGAACTGGGCGATGTGCACGCGGACATGGACGAGCACGCCTTCCGCCTGGACGCCGCGCTGGAGCTGGCCGCGCGGGACGAGCGGGAGCACGGCCTGGGCGACCTCCCGTATCCGCCGGAGCATCCGAAGATGAAGGGCGAGCCGAAGCGGGTGCAGCCCAGCCGGGCCAAGAAGTGATGGCCGGATCCTCGGCGGCTGCGAGAATCGCGCCATGCCCGTCTTCACTCACCCCGGCCGCCATCGGGTGGCGGTGCTGGTGCGCCACGGGCTGCTGCCGTTCGAGCTGGGCATCGCACACCGGCTGTTCGGCCGGGCCGTATCGGCCGCGGGCGAACCGCTGTACGAGGTGGTGACCTGCGCACTCGTCGCCGGTGAGGTGCGCACCGACTCCGATGTCACGCTGAACGTCGCCCAGGGACCGGAGGCGCTGGCCGAGGCCGACACCGTGCTCGTCCCGGCCGCCAACGAACCGGACGAGCCACAGACCGATGGCCGTCTGGGCACCGCGCTCACCAGCGCCTTCGCCCGGATCCGCCCCGACGCCCGGATCGCCTCGATCTGCACGGGGGCG
Source organism: Streptomyces malaysiensis subsp. malaysiensis (assembly GCF_040653035.1). Classification (NCBI taxonomy): domain Bacteria; kingdom Bacillati; phylum Actinomycetota; class Actinomycetes; order Kitasatosporales; family Streptomycetaceae; genus Streptomyces; species Streptomyces malaysiensis. The sequence continues at coordinate 65,041 of NZ_JBEZNG010000020.1, read as the reverse complement.
TTCGTCCTGGCGGCCGCGGGGCTGCTCGACGGCCGCCGGGCCACGACCCACTGGCAGGCGGCCGACCGGTTCCGGGAGCTGTTCCCGGCCGTCGCACTCGACCCGGACGTGCTCTACGCGGACGAGGGCGAGGTGCTGACCTCGGCCGGGGACGCCGCCGGTATCGACCTGATCCTGCATATGATCCGGCGCGACCACGGCGCGGCGGTGGCGGGCGAGGTGGCCCGCGGCTCGGTGGTGGCCCCGCATCGCGAGGGCGGCCAGGCGCAGTTCATCCGGCGGCCGGTGCCGGAGCGGCGCGGCGGCTCCACCGGTACGGCCCGCGCCTGGGCGCTGACCCGGCTCGACCGTCCGCTGACCCTGCGGGAGCTGGCCGAGCGGGAGTCGATGAGCGTACGGACCTTCTCCCGGCGGTTCCGGGACGAGGTGGGGATGACCCCGGTGCGGTGGCTGACCCAGCGGCGCCTGGAGCGGGCCCGGCAGCTGCTGGAGGAGACCGATCTGCCGGTGGACCGGATCGCGGCGGACGCGGGCTTCGGCACCGCGGCCTCGCTGCGGCAGCATCTGCACACCGCCCTCGGGGTGTCGCCGAGCGCCTACCGCTCCACGTTCCGGGGCGGCGCAACCCGCCCCTGAGGGGTGTCCGGTGGCAGGGGCTCGGCCCCCCTGGGCCCTGGGGTCCGGGGTCGGTTGCGCCCCGAAGGGGCGCGGGGCTGTGCCGATATGCGGCTCCGCCGCGGCCGTGTCGATATGCGGCTCCGCCGCGCGGGCGCGACCAGCCACGCCGCGGCCGCGGATGAACGACCGCACCGTGCGCCGCTCCCCGCGGAGCGCCTAGTGGCGGGCCGTGAACTGGCCGGTGCCGAAGGTGTGGAACCAGGTCTGGATCCGATGCTCGTTGTGGGTGGTGGCGAGCGAGAGGAGCAGCAGCAGCCGGGCCTTCTGCGGGGTCAGGTCCTGGGCGCCGATGACACCGCGGACATGGGGGTCGTAGACCGCGCCGGAGCCGGTGCGGGAGGCGGAGACCATGACCACCCCGTTCTTGACGGCGTCGTCCCGGGCCTCGGTCATGGCCGGGGAGAGACCGCCCGCCCCGGTGCCCGCCGTGACGATCCCGGCCGCCCCCGCGTCGGCGAACGCCTTGATGGCCTGGGGTCCGGCGCCCTGGTAGCTATAGGCGATGTCGACCTTCGGCAGCGCCCGCCGGCCCATCCGGTCGAGGTCGAACGGGGTCTTCCAGGCGGGTTTGCCGCACCGCTCGACCCGGGCGGGCGCGCGGTCGACACGGATGTGGTTCTGGTCGATCACCCCGAGCTCCCCGCTGCTGCCGCTGGTGAACGCGTTCAGCCGCAGGGTGTCGGACTTGCGCACCTCGCGAGCGGCGTGGATCTGGTCGTTGAGCATCACCACGGTGCCGAAGCAGGTGGTCCGGCCGCTGGCGGCGAGGTGGATCGCGTTGTAGAGGTTGGCCGGGGCGTCGGAGCCGATCACCGTCCAGGGCCGCATGGAACCGGTGAGCACCACCGGCTTGTCGCTGCGGACGGTCAGGTCCAGCCAGTACGCGAACTCCTCCATGGTGTCGGTGCCGGTGGTGACCACGACCCCGTCGTTGAACTTCAGGGCGTGGTCGACGGCGGCGGTGAGGCGGCGGTACTCGGGGATCGTGTAGTCGTTGGAGTCCTTGTTGCCGAACTGCTGGGTGGTCACGTCCGCGATCCGGTTCACCTCGGGCCTGAGGTCGCCCACCAGCCGGGACACCGGGAGCTTCCCCGCCCGGTAGTCGTCGAAGGACACCTTGGTCCTGCTGACGCCCGCGATGGTGCCCCCGGTGCCGATGACGGCGACCTTGGGGGTGGGTCTGGGGTGCGGCTCCGCGGCGCCGGCGAGGGAGGCGGTGGCCCCCAGGGCGACGGCCACCAGAGTGATCAATACGCCGGAGCGGCGGGCGAGCTGAGCCATGGGGACGTCGTCTCATCCGTGAAGTGATGCGGTCGGCCCTTCTTCAGCCTTCCTCCACCGTAACCACGGACTTCTCCGGCAGGCGAGGGCGGCGCAGCCGGGCCAGCAGCAGGGCCACATCGTCGTCGGGCGCCCCGTGCAGCGCGGCCAGCACCTGGTCGCAGATCCGCTCCAGCGGTCCCTGGTGGCGGCGCAGCAGCTGGACCAGGGTGTGCAGTCCCACGTCCAGGGACTGATGGCGCTTCTCCACCAGGCCGTCGGTGAACAGGGCCAGCAGCGCCCCCTCGGCCAGTTCCCGCTCCACCGAGGCGAAGGGGACGCCGCCGACGCCCAGCGGCGCGCCGGTGGGGATGTCGATGAGTTCGGCCTCGCCGCCGGGCTGCACCAGCACCGGCGGCAGATGGCCGGCGGTGGACATCTCGCACCGCCCGGTGCGTGGATCGCACACCGCGTACAGACAGGTGGCGATGGACTCCCCCAGGCTGGGCGTGATCTCGTCCAGATGGCACAGAACCTTGGCCGGGGGCAGGTCGAGCCGGGAGAAGGCCCGGGTGGCGGTGCGCAGCTGGCCCATGATCGCCGCGGCGTGGATGCCCTTGCCCATCACATCGCCGACCACGAGACCGACCTTGCCGTCCGGGAGGGGCAGCACATCGAACCAGTCGCCGCCCGCGGCGCTGACCGCGGGCAGATAGCGGGAGGCGATCTCCAGACCGTCCAGATCGCGCGGCTGCTGGGAGAGCAGGCTGCGCTGGAGGGTGAGCGCGGCGTCGCGTTCCCGGGCGTAGAGCCGGGCGTTGTCGATGCACAGGGCGGCGCGAATGGCCAGTTCGCAGGCGAGGGTGAGGTCCTCCTCGTCGAACGGCTTGGGGTTGATGGTGCGGTGCAGGCTGAGGGTGCCGAGCACACTGCCGCGGGCGATCAGCGGGGCGGCGATGTAGGAGTGCACTCCCTCGCGCTTCAGCACCCCGGCGGCGTCGTCGTCCCGGGCTATCCGCCGTATGTCCTGTTCGGTCACGTGCGGCACCAGGATGGGCCGGGCCTCGCGGACGCACTGGGTGATCAGCCGGGTGGGGTCGTAGCGGGCGATCTCGCCGACCGGGTCGGCCGCGTGGACGGCGTCGGTGGGGTAGCCGGCGGCGACGGCGAGCGCCCGGAAGCGGGCCGAGCCGTCGGCCCACACCCGGGGGGTGGCCTCGCGGTGCACCACGGAGTCCAGGACGTCGACGGCCGCGAGGTCGGCGAGCCGGGGCACGGTCACATCGGCGAGTTCCTGGGCGGTCTGCCGCAGATCCAGCGTGGTGCCGACGCGGACGCTCGCGTCGGCGATCACGGCCAGCCGCTCGCGCGCCTCGGCGATCTCGCTGGTCTCCCGGTGGCGGCGGGAGACGTCCATGATGGAGACCGCGATGCCCAGGATCCGGCCGCTGGGGTCCTCCAGCCGGTAGTACGACTCCGACCAGGCGTGGTCATGGTCGGGGTCGGCGGGGGTCCGGCCGACGCTCTGCTGGTCGAGCAGCGGCTCACCGGACTCCAGCACATGCCGCATCGCGCCCTCGATGGCCCGCGCGTCCAGCCCCGGCAGCACCTCCCCGACGCGGTGGCCGCGCACCTGGGACTCGGTGGTGGAGTTCATCTGCTGGAGTGCCGGGTTGGCGCGCAGCCAGCGCAGCTCGGTGTCGAACACCGCGAGCCCCACGGGCGACTGTTTGACCAGGAAGCCGGATACCGCCAGATCGGTCTCCAGCCGCCGTACGGTTCCCTCGTCGGCGGCCAGACCGAGGGCGTAGACCGCGCCGTGGGCATCGCGCAGGCCCATGGTGCGGAACTCCACCTTCAGGGTGGAGCCGTCCGGGCGGCGGACCGGGAAGATACCGGCCCAGGTGTCGCCCGCCCGTACGCGTGCGAAGAGCTCCACGGCCGCCCGCCGGTCCCGCGGATGGACCAGCAGCTTGTCCGCACGGCAGCCCAGCGCCTCTGCCGCCCGGTAACCGAATAGCTGTTCGGCCTCCGGGCTCCACAGGGCGATCCGTCCTTCGACATCCAGCGCGATGGCGGCGACCCGCAGCAGGTCGAGCACCCCTCCCGGGGCGATCGCCATGCTGCTGATGCCTGCCTCGTCCTCCTGGTCCACACGGTCATGCGTCGTCATACCGGCACCTCACCGGCTCGCCATGCCCTCCTACTTTCATACCTCGCCGAACGGGCCATCGCACACGGATATGACACGGGCACGGTTCGAATCCCGGTTCAGATGGTGAAGGGCCGCTGCCGGGCGAAGGCCGAGTTCGGCACACCCGTCTGGAAGAGGTGGGGCGTCTGGTCGGGCGGCATCCGCTTGACGATCTCCCGGTGCAGTCCGCGGTAGCTGCCCGGGAAGGCGCCACCCCGCCAGACCTCCAGCAAAGTGGCGGTGAACAGGCCGTTCACGATTCCGTCGGAGGAGGTCTGGTTGTCCTGGCAGCCGGAGATCCGGAGCACGCTGGCGTCGATCCTGGCGAGGTCCTTGGCGGTGCGGGTGTTCTGGATCCGGTCGTAGGCGTCGCGGTCGCGCCGGTAGACGGCGGACTGCACCGACTGGGGCATGGCCCTGATCTTCCGGCCGACCTCCGCGGGGTCGGCGGTGCTGAAGCGCCGGTCGAGCTCCTCGGGGCTGAGCATCTCGGGCAGCCGCCGGGCCACGGCGCCGCTGTGGCAGCTGTCGGAGAGCATCCAGATCCGGACCCCCTTGGCGAACTTCCCGAACAGCTCGAAGAGCTCGTCGTCGACCAGCTGCCGGTCATGGAGGACCCAGGTCTCGTCGAGGCGGTCGCCGGTCTCGTCGTGGTTGAGGTCGGGCACTTGACCGCCGTGGCCCGAGTAGGTGAGGAAGAGGATGTCCCCCTCGGCCAGCCGCCCGGCCGCGGCCTCCAGCGTGGCGGTGACCGTCTCCGCGGTGGCGGCCGGACTCAACAGCGGATCGGTCACATCGAACCCCGCCGCGTCGGCGAGCCGGGCCATGTCCACGGCGTCCTGTTCGCAGGCGCCCAGCTCACCGCTCCAGCCGTCGTACGCGGCGGGGTCGACCTGATTGAGTCCGATATGGACGGAGAGGCCGATGGGCATGGGGGCTCCTAGGGTCGGGGACGGGCGGCGGCGCGCCACCGCTCGCCACTAAGCGATGATGCGCGGCCGCGCCCCGCCATGCCCTGTTCACCGACCCCATCCGGAGGAGGCGCCCACCGCGGCGGGCACCCCGCCCGGGAAACGGCGGCGGGCACCCCACCGGGAAAACGCCGCCGCCCGGGAAAACGCCCCCACCGGAAACGCACCCCGCCGCGGAAACGCCCCACCGAGGAGGCCGCCGTCCCGCCTCGCCCCGGCCGTCAGGCCATCAGGCCCGGCGCGGCCGGGCGTCCAGGGCCCGCAGCGCCATATCGGCGACGCGCTCGAAGTAGCCCGGCTCCAGGGCCGCCCCACGGGCCGAGACGCGCCAGTAGACCAGCCCGCCGAGCAGATCGAGCGCCAGCTCCCGGTCGAGGTCCGGTGGCAGCTCACCGCGCTCGACCGCCCGGTCCAGCACGCCGATCATGCGGGCGCGCCGCGGCTCGCCGATGCGGAGGGCGAGGGCCCGGCGCAGCTCATCGTCCCGCTGCGCCTCGGCGATCAGGTCCGGCAGGATCCGCGAGAACCGCGGATGGGTCAGCCAGTCGGCGACCGCGTGGAGCGCGGCCAGCACATCGCCGCGCAGGGATCCGGTGTCGGGCGGATCGGCCAGGGCGACGGTCGGCTCGGACACGACCGCGATGACCATCCGCTGCTTGGAGGGCCACCGCCGGTAGAGCGCGCTCTTGCCCACCCCGGCCCGCTTGGCCACCGCCTCCATCGACAGCCGGCCGTATCCGTGCTCGGCGAGCTCGTCCAGGACGGCCTCGGCGATGGCGGCGGTCTTGTCCGCGCGCAGGGTGGCGGCGCCGCTCGGGGGGCGCCGGGTGGGCTCCGACATAGCTCCGAGATTAGCAGATGGACGGGACGGCACCGTCTCGTTCTATGCTGGACGGACGGGACGATACCGTTCCGTCCAATCACCGTGAGAAGGAAGTACGTCATGGACGACCGCGTCAAGGTGTTCGAGCGGGCCAAGGAGCTGTTGCTCGGCCACGACATGAGGGGATTCGCGGATCTGTGGGCCGTGGACGGCATCATGGAGTTCCCGTTCGCCCCGCCCGGCCGGCCGCGCCTGCTGGAGGGGCGCGAGGCCGTGCGCGAGTACCTGCGGGACTACACCGACCACATCGATCTGCGCACCGTGACCCATGAGGTCGTCCATCTCACCGAGGACCCCGCCGTATTGATCGTGGAGTTCTCGGTGGACGCCGTGGCGGTCGGAACCGGCCGTCCGCTCCACCCCACGTACATCGCCGTCATCACGGTCCGTGACGGCGAGATCGCCTCGTACCGCGACTACTGGAACCCGCTGATGCTCGACGAGGTGAGCTTCGGCTCCGAAGAGGGCCGGACCGATGGCTGAGCCCACCGTTCTGGTCCTCGGCGCCACCGGGAACACCGGCTCCAAGGTGCTGCGGATGGTGCGCGCGGAGGGCGCGCGGGCGCTGGCGGCCACCCGGCGGCCCGAGGCCGGGGCCGCCGACGCCGTCCGGTTCGACTGGCACGACCCGGCCGGCCACGCGGCGGCGCTGCGCGGTGTGGAGCGGCTCTATCTCATCCCGCCCCTGGCGATGGCCGAGCCGCTGCCCGTGGTCGAGCCGTTCCTGAAGACCGCGGTCACCCAGGGCGTACGGCGGGTGGTGGTGCTCGGCTCCTCCGCGGTCCCCGAGGCTGACACCGGCGTCGGCGCGCTGCCCAGGCTGGTGCGGGAGACCTTCCCGGAGTGGACGGTGCTGCGGCCCTCGTGGTTCATGCAGAACTTCACCGGTGACCATGCGGTGGCCCATGCCATCCGCGACAACGGCGAGATCGTCACCGCCACCGGGGACGGCAGAGTGGCCTTCGTCGACGCGACGGACATCGCCGCCGTCGCCACCCGGGCCCTTCTGGACGACCGCCCGCACAACACGGGCCACGTCATCACCGGCCCGGAGGCGCTCGGTTACGCGGACGCGGCGCGCATCGTGGCCGAGGTCTCCGGACGGCCGGTCCGCCATGTCGCGGTGGCGGCCGGGGTGTTGCTGGACCGGCTGAGCGCGATGGGGATGCCGCCGGAGTTCGCCGCGGTGCTCGCCGGGCTTGACGAGGACATCCGGGGCGGCGCGGAGGACCGTACGACCGACACCGTCGAGCGGGTCACCGGGCGCGCTCCCCGCTCCTTCCGCGCCTTCGCCGAGGCCCATCGGCACGCCTTCACCCCGGAGCCCGCCGGCTGAGCCCGGCGGATCCCCATGGGCGCCCGACACCCGGCACGGCGCCCCCGGCCGCCACCGGGAGGTGCCCGGCATCGGGCGTCGCGGGCCCACGGCGTCCAGTGCCGACGTCACGGGAGTGGCGCAGGGGCCGGACCCGCCGACAGCGGTCAGCGGAACAGCGCGTCCGGGAGGCCGGGGCGGTCGATGGCCTCCTCCAGGGCGGCGCGCAGAGTGCGGCTGTCGATGAGGGGGCCGCCGGGCCGGATCAGCCAGACATGGCCCTGCCGGACACAGCCGGGCCTGGGGCAGCGCAGCACCCGGCCCGGCCCCGCCGCGGCCACCGTGCGGCGGCGGGCGTACGCCGTCCCGGCCAGCCAGCGCTTCCACTCGGCCGCGGATCCGGGCGGTACGAGGAAGGAGTGCACATGGCTGGCGGTGGCGAGCATCACCGGTCCCGCCGCGTCACGCCGCTGAAGTGCCTGGATCACCGCGGAGCCGATGTCGTCGCACATCCGCACCAGGTCGAAGACCGGGCCCACCGGCAGATCGGCGAGGCCGGTGCCGCTGGCCCACTGGAGCCGCACCCGCCCGGGGTCCTCGCTCGCGGCCAGCAGCCATTCGGCCGCGTCGGTCTCCACGGTGACCCGCATCCTGCGGTCACCGCGCGCCCCCGCGTTCATGAGGTGGCCACCAGCGGCAGGGTGAACCACACCTTCTTGCCCCGCGCTCCGGGGTCGGGCGGCTCGGTGCCCCAGTCGGCCGCCAGGTCATCGACGATGGCCAGCCCCCGTCCGGACTCCTCGGTCGGCTCCGGTTTGCGGGCGACCGGGACCACGGGCGAGCCGTCGGCCACTTCCACGCGCAGCTCACGGCCGAAGCGTTCAAGCGAGACGGTGATGGTGACGGTGTCGGCGGGGCCGGAGCTGCCGTGCTCCACGGCGTTGGCGAACAACTCGTTGGTGGCCAGGACGACATGGTCCACCATCGCCCCGAGCCGCCAGTCGCGCAGATGCCCGGCGACCATCCGGCGCACCGCGGCGGCGCGGTCGGGCAGGGCGGGGAACTCCGCCCGGAAGAGCCGGCGGGTGTCCAGCGGGATCACCGTACTCTCCCCTCCGGAGCGGGGGACGGGGATCGCCGCGGCCGCCGGGCCGGTAACCGGAGCGGTTCTCGGCGCGGCGACCGGCCCGGTAACCGCAGCGGTTCGCGGGCGGTCCTTGGAGACCGCGACACCACGGCTGGTGGCCGTCGTCTCGCCTTCCTCATCGGCCGACGCCGGCCGGTGCGACAGTCCTGGAAAGGATCGGCTCACGGTGTCGGTCCTCACGGTCCTCGTCGGTCTGGGGGCCCGGGTGGCATACGGGCACATGGAGTGATTGATGTTCCGGTGAGCGGGTAAGCGCATTCTGGCGACCGACGGCGTGACATCTGAGCTGGTGACAGGTGGTGCGCACGCCCCACCCGACCCGCCTGGACCAGCTGCCACGGACGGAGACGGCCCGGTCGCGGTGAGTGCCGGATACCGGCATGGTTCCTCCTTCGAAGGCAGCGCAAAGCGCCATCGGTCGCCGTTCATGTAGACAAACGGTTGGACCGGCCGGTGGGCGAGAGGGCATGGGGGTTGTCCGGTTGTACGGGCGTAGTGGTTCGGGCTGTACGGTCCGGACGTGGCAAGCGTGAGCGACGGCCGCGAGGGGCGGCTCCGCCCGGGGGAAGGCTCCGGTGTGGACGGCAAACGGGTCCTGGTGACCGGGGGCTCCCGGGGGCTGGGTGAACAGATCGTACGGCTCCTGGCCGCCGGCGGGGCGCGGTTGGCCACGTGTGCGCGGACACCTGAGGATCTGCGGTCGCTCACGGCGTCCCTGAGCGCCCAGGGACACGGGGAGCCGTTCACCCGCGCGCTGGATGTCACCGAGCCCGAGCTGCTCGAGGAGTTCGTCGAGGCCGCGGCGGAACGTTTCAGCGGTCTTGATGGCGTGGTGGCCTGCGCCGGTGGCGCCCGCGGCCGCGGCATCGAGGAGGCCGGCGCCCGGGACTGGTCGCTGACCTGGGAGATGAACGTCGGTCATACGGCACGGCTGGTGAAGGCCGCGGTGCCGCATCTACGCGGCGCGGGCGGCGGCTCCGTGGTGGTGATCGCCTCCATCTCCGGCTGGAAGCCGGGCCCCCAGGCCCAGTACGGGGCGGCCAAGGCGGCCCAGATCCATCTGGCGGCCGCACTCGCCCGTGAGCTGGGCCCGGACGGGATCCGGGTGAACGCCGTCTCCCCGGGGTCCATGCTGATCCCCGGGAAGCGGTGGGACCGGATGCGCACCGAAGAGCCCGAGGCGTACGCCCGGTTCATGGCCGAGCTGCCACGCGGTGAACTGGTCACCCCGTGGGAGGTCGCCCAGGTCGTGGCGTTTCTGCTGTCGGACGCCTCGAGCGGGGTCTCCGGTGCGCATCTGCCCGTGGACCGAGCCCAGAACGCCCCCACGCCGGGAGGCTATTGACCCCCGGCGCTCCCCCGAGCGGAGGCGCTCCGGGCACCTCCCCGGCCGCTCGCGCGGAGCGGCCGGGAAGTTCGCCGAGGCACCGGGCGGGGCGGAGCCCCGGGGCCCGGAGCCTCAGGCGGCCACGCCGAGCACGGTCCGGGAGCGCTGCTCGAACTCCCGGACCATGGGCTCCCCGCGGTGCGGCCGCAGCCGGGTGCGGAAGTCGCGCAGCGCCTGGATCGAGCGCTCGCTGTGCACCCCGCTGAGCGTGTCCAGTGCCTCGCTCGCGGTGCCGACGGCCTCGTCCAGCCGGTTCTGCTGGAGATGTGCCGTGGCCAGCACGGATCTGCTGATGGCCTGGCGCCGGCGCCGATCGGCGTTGGCGCGCACGGATTCGGCGGCGGCGGCCTCGGCGTCGGAGGCGTTGCCGAGGTCGCGGAAGCACAGCGCCGCCTCCGCCTCCAGATAGTGGTGGTCCAGGAAGCGCACCCAGGGCGACTCCTGCTCGGGGCCCTGGCTCTTCTCCAGCTGGGCGTCGGCCGCGCGCAGCGACTTGGACACCTCCCGGGGCTGGTCCAGTGCGGCGTAGCCACGGGCGGCCATGGCGTGCAACCGCATCAGCCCCAGCGGGCTTCCGGCGTGCTTGGCCGTGGCGACACCGACCCGGGCCAACTCGACCCCCGCCTCGGGCTGGCCCAGGTTGGTCGCCAGATGGGACAGGCCGGCCAGGATCTGACCGCCCAGGACCCGGTCGCCGCCCTCGGCGCACAGCCGCAGCGCCTGGGTCATATAGCGCTGGGCCAAGCCGTATTCGGCGTTGTCATAGCTGCTCCAGCCGGCCATCGCGGCCAGCTTGGCCGCGGCGGTGAACAGCTGGCGCCGCTCCTGCGGAGGCGCGCCGCGCTGCTGGAGCATGGGGACGACCTCGGTCGACAGATAGAGCACGATGCTGGCGCGGACCTGGCCGCCGCCGAAGCGATTGTCCATCTCGTCGAACATGTTGATCGCCGCGTGGACCTGTTCGACGCGGCCGCCTTCGGCCGCGGGTGCGAGCCGGGCGGTGTCCTGGTTCTCGACCAGCCACAGCAGCCATTCGCGCTGTGGGGTCACCAGCGCGCCGGCGACGAAGGGCACCGCACCCAGCAGGCTGCGGCGGGATATGTCGGTGGAGCCGAGTTCGGCGAGCGTGTGCAAGGTTTCGCTTACGTCCTCCCGGTAGGCCAGCGCCCGGGCGACGACCGGGCGCTGTCGGTCGGAGATGAACCCCAGCTCGGCGGGGGCCACGGGCCTGCCGAGCCGGTGGGAGAGCACGGCGGCGATCAGCTCCGGCGTGGTGCCGCGCGGCTGTCCGCCTTGCAGCCAGCGGGTGACGGACGCCTTGTCGTAATTCGACTCGCGTCCCTGCCTACGGCCCAGTTCATTGACGCGCAGGGCCAATGAGGCGTAGGAGCACCCGGATTCCTTCAGGGCGGCGGCCAACGCGGCGTTGGCCGCCGGGCCTTGGCGCCCGGTTACCGGCTGTGCGTGATGCGTCACCGTGACCGTCCCTGTGTGTAGCCACGGCGGTCTGCGGGATCCCCGTCGATCGATGCCGACCGGTCGGTCCGGGGCGTCAACGACGTTGTGGACAAAGGTGGTTGGGAGCCCTCGCCATAGAGGGTGAGATGGGTCACGTGCTCACTATGCGTGGTGAGGCCATCACCCCGCAACCTTCGTTCTGATAATTTCAGAGCGATCCGCTCGCTCTGTCAGTGTCATCCATCGCGTGGCACACTGTGCAGGCATATGACAGCCATTCCTACGGGAGGCGGGACGTGAGCGAGGCACGGCCGGCCGGCGCCGCCCCCACTGTTTTGCGCAGAGTTCTCGGCAAGCGACTGCGGCGTCTGCGCGAGCGGGCGAAGGTGTCGTTCGAGGAAGCCGCGAAAGCCATCGAGGTCACCCCGTTGACCGTGCGCAGGATGGAAAAGGCGGAAGTCGGCCTCAAGATTCCTTATCTGAAGGAGCTGCTGCGGAACTACGGCGTCCGCGGCCCGGAGATGGAGGATTTCCTCGCCCTGGCGCGTGAGGCGAACCAGCCGGGCTGGTGGCATCAGTTCCGCGATGTGCTTCCGGACTGGTTCAGTGCTTACGTAAGCCTCGAAAGTGAGGCCACCGTCATTCGCGCGTACGAGCCCCACTACGTCCCCGGTCTGCTCCAGACGGAGGACTACGCTCAAGCAGTACTACGCATGGGCTTCCCCCATGACACCGAGGAGGAGCTGGAGCGCCGGATCGCGCTGCGTGTACAGCGCCAGAGCCTGCTCACCAAGCCGGACGCGCCGACCATCTGGGCCATCCTCGACGAGACGGTGCTGCACCGCCCGGTCGGCGGCTCGCGGGTGATGCGCGACCAGATCGACCACCTGATCGGCACCTTGGAGATTCCCAAGGTCAGGCTCCAGATCATGCGGTTCGCGGCGGGGCCGCACCCCGGGGCCTTCGGCCCCTTCCACTACTTCCGCTTCGGATTCTCCGAACTGCCGGACGTCGTCTACACCGAGAGCCTCACCGGCGCGGTCTATGTGGACAAGCCGGCCGAAGTCGTCGCCTATCTCGAGGTCCTGGACCGGATGGCGGTCCAGGCCGAGCCGATCGGCGATTCCAGCACCATCCTGGCCGAACTGCGTAAGGAGCACTGAGATGCACGAGCCCGTCTACAGCGGAATGCCGGCCACGGACCTGGGCACGGAGGGCTGGGAGAAGCCCTGGAGCGGGTCCAACGGCGGCACCTGCATCGAGGCCAAGCGACTGCCGGACGGCCGGGTCGCCCTGCGCCAGTCCACCGATCCGGCCGGGCCCGCGCTGATATACACCCGCGCGGAGATGGCGTCCTTCCTGGACGCGGCGAAGGCCGGCAAAGCGGACTTCCTCGTCGTGTAGAGCGGCCGCACACGGCCGGTCACCCGAAAACCACTACGCCCGCACAACCGCACAACCCCGCATCGCACTCCCGTCCCCGCCGTCCCGCCACGCACACTGAATATGCCGTGGCGGGCGGCGGCGTCGTCCCCCTTGCAGAGCCATGGGACCGACGGGATGCCGGAATGAACCTCGACCATGCGGTGGCACAGCACCGCACACTGATCGTCGAGGGCTGCGACGGAGTCGGCAGGGACGCGCTGCTGACCGGACTCGCCCGCCGGCACGGCTACACAGTCACCCGCGCCTCCCCCGACCTCCCCCATCTGGACCCGGTGCGGCCGTACCGCGAACTCCTCCAGCTCGACGGTGCGCTCGCGGTGGACGCCGGGCTGGTCGGCGAGCTCGTCTACGGGCCCTTGCGCCGCGGCCACTCCCGGGTGACCTGGATCCAGGCGTTCGACTTCGCCGAGGCGGTGGCCGAGCGCGACGGCGCCTTCGTCCATGTGACGGCCCCGGTTCAGGTGCTGGAGGTCCGGCTGGCCGCGCGCGGCGCCTCGGCGGCGGACCTCGCGGAGATCGACGCCGCGGTAACCGGCTATGACCACGCCTTCTCCACCCTCGCCGAGCACGCCCCGGTCCTCACCGTCGAGGAGCGGCCGGCCCCCGGCGGCGGCCCGGATCCCGGTCCGGGCCGCGACGAGGCGGCGCCCGAGCCCCCGGTGGCCTCGTTCGCCCGGCCCCTTCCGCGTATCCGCTCCCCCGTGCCGCACTGTGCCCAGCATCGCTGAACCACCCGGCACCGGAGCCGAGTCGGTGCCCCGCGAACCGCATACGCACGGCAGGAGACAGGCGCTATGACAGACCGCTCGTCCACCCCGGACCGGCAGCCCCCGACCAAGATCGACACCACGGTGCCGCATTCGGCCCGGATCTGGAACTACTGGATGGGGGGCAAGGACAACTACGAGGTCGACCGGATCGCCGGGGACGAGTACCGCGAGGTCGCCCCGAACATCGAGACCATGGCCCGCGCCTCGCGCGCGTACCTCATCCGCTCCGTCACCCATGTGGCGGGCGAATGCGGGATCCGGCAGTTCCTGGACATCGGCACCGGGCTGCCCACCTACGACAACACCCACCAGGTCGCCCAGCGGGTGGCGCCCGAGGCCCGCATCGTCTACGTGGACAACGACCCCCTGGTGCTCCGGCACGCCCAGGCGCTGCTCACCAGCACCCCCGAGGGGGTCACCGACTATATCGACGCCGATCTGCACGAGCCCGAGCGGATCCTGGAGGCCGCGGCGAAGACGCTCGACTTCGACCGGCCCGTCGCCCTGATGCTGATGGGCATCCTCGGCCACATCCAGAACTACGACGAGGCGGTGTCGATCGTGCGGCGGCTCCAGGCCGCGCTGCCGTCCGGCAGCTACTTCGTGCACTACGACAGCACCGACACCGACCAGGCGCTCAAGCAGGCGCAGCAGGGCTACGACGACACCGGCGCCGTTCCGTACGTGCTGCGCAGTGTGGAGCAGGTCAGCCGCTTCTACGAGGGTCTGGAGCTGATCGAGCCCGGTATCGTGTCGTGTCCGCTGTGGCGTCCGGCCCCCTCCGAGACGGACATCGAGACCACCGATGTCCACGGGGGCGTGGCGCGCAAGCCGTGACGGCGGTGACGACCAAACGAATGGTTCGGCCACCGGGGAGGTAACCCCCGCCCCCGTCGCGTCGTCAGACACGGCGCCGGGAAGCGAGGCGGAGGGACGCGCGGGTGTTCGAGGTCGGGGCCTGGAGGGTGCCCTCCGTCAAGCGGCTGCTGCGGGCGTCGGTGGCCGAGGCGCCCGCCGTCGTACGACAGCGCCGGGGCCCCCAGGACGGGACGCCGGGGCGGCCGCGGCACCTGGCCATCATCATGGACGGCAACGGCCGCTGGGCCGCCCTGCGCGGTCTCTCCCGCACCCGCGGCCATCAGGCGGGGGTGCTGGCACTGCCGCGGGTGGTGGACACGGCCCTGGAGGAGGGCATCGAACATCTGTCGCTGTTCTTCTTCTCCACCGAGAACTGGAACCGCCCGCGCGGTGAGGTGGCCGCCCTGATGCGGCTCACCGCCCAGCTGGCGGACGTCTTCCGGGGCTACGGCGAGCGGGGGGTGCGGCTGCGCTGGCTGGGCTCGGAGGCCCGGCTCCCCCGGGCCACCCTGGCCGCGCTGCGCCGGGCGGAGGACGAGACATGCCACAACCGCGCCATGACGCTGGCGTTCTGCTTCAACCACGGCGGCCGGGAGGAGATCGCCCGCGTCGCCACCTCCCTGGCCCGCGCCTCGGTGGACGGCGCGCTGGACCCCGGGCTCATCGACGAGGCCCTGTTCACCCGCCATCTGCCGCATGCCGATCTGCCGGACATCGACATGCTGGTGCGCACCTCCGGGGAGCAGCGCATCTCCAACTTCATGCTCTGGCGGGCGGCCTACGCGGAGCTCTTCTTCGTGGACACCTTGTGGCCCGACTTCACCGGTGAGGAGCTCCGCGCGCTGCTGGCCGCGTTTGCCTCCCGGAAGCGACGTTTTGGCGCGGGGGTCGGCCCCGTCTGACGCGCCCGCCGCTCGCTACGGTTCGGGCAGCGCCCCGAAGGGGCGCGGGACTGTGTCGATGTGCGGCTCCGCCGCGTGGGCGCGACCAGCCACGACGGCGCCGCAGTGGCCGACGACACATCACGACCCTTCCAGCGGAGCGCTCAGCGGATCTGAACGCCGGAGAGGGTGCGGGCGATGACCAGGCGCTGGATCTCGCTGGTGCCCTCGAAGATGGTGTAGATCGCGGCGTCGCGGTGCATCCGCTCGACCGGGTACTCACGGGTGAAGCCGTTGCCGCCGAGGATCTGCACCGCCTGGGCGGTGACCTGCTTGGCGGTCTCGCTGGCGAACAGCTTGGACATGGAGCCCTCGGCCGACTCGAAGGGCCTGCCGTTCACCGCCATCCATGACGCGCGCCACACCATCAGGCGCGCGGCGTCGATCCGCGTGCGCATATCGGCGAGCTGGAAGGCGACGCCCTGGTTGTCGATGATGGGGCGGCCGAACTGCTCCCGGGTCTTGGCGTAGTCGAGCGCGACCTCGTACGCGGCGCGGGCGGTGCCGACCGCCATGGCGCCGACGGCCGGGCGGGACGCCTCGAAGGTGGCCATGGCGGCGTTCTTCAGCCGCTCACCGCCCGACTTGGCCCGCTCCCGGGCGCGCGCGAGCCGTTCGTCCAGCTTCTCCTTGCCCCCGAGCAGACAGCTGCCGGGCACCCGTACGTTGTCGAGGACCACCTCGGCGGTGTGCGAGGCGCGGATGCCGTGCTTCTTGAACTTCTGGCCCTGGGAGAGACCGGGGGTGCCCGGCGGGACGATGAACGACGCGTGGCCCTTGGAGCCGAGTTCGGGGTCGACGACCGCGACCACCACATGGACGCCCGCGATACCGCCGTTGGTGGCCCAGGTCTTGGTGCCGTCCAGGACCCATTCGTCCTTGGCCTCGTCGTAGACGGCGCGGGTGCGCATCGAGCCGACGTCGGAGCCGGCGTCGGGCTCGGAGGAGCAGAAGGCGGCGACCTTCACATCGGCCGCGTCGCCGTACATCTGCGGGATCCAGGTGCCGATCTGCTCCTCGGTGCCGTTGGCGAGGACGCCGACGGCGGCGAGGCCGGTGCCCACGATGGACAGCGCGATGCCCGCGTCGCCCCAGAACAGCTCCTCCATGGTCATGGGGATGCCGAGGCCGGTGGGGTCGAAGTACTGCTGGGCGTAGAAGTCCAGGGAGTACAGGCCGATCTTGGCGGCCTCCTGGATAATCGGCCAGGGGGTCTCCTCGCGCTCGTCCCATTCGGCGGCGGCCGGGCGGATGACGTCCGCGGCGAAGCCGTGGATCCAGTCGCGCACCGCCTTCTGATCGTCGTCCAGCTCGAACGAGAACTCCGCCATGACCCCTCCACGTGCTTATTACCTGCGGTAACGGCAGTCTGTTACCGCCGAGTAGGCGATGTCAACTCTCCCGGCCACACGGGCCCCGCTCCCCCGCGGGTGTTACGTTGCGCAGAGCGCGGAGCGCGATCGCGCCGGGAAACGCGGAGGCGCGAAGGCGCGAGTACGACATCGGGGGCGGGGAGGCACCTTATGCAGACCGGGACCAGCCAGCGGGACGACCAGCGGCAGACCGCCCGGCGCAGGCGCAAGGAGCTGCTGGAGGCCGCGGACCGGGTGGTGCTGCGCGACGGGCCCGAAGCCTCGATGAACGCCATCGCGGCCGAAGCGGGCATCACCAAGCCCATTCTCTACCGTCACTTCGGCGACAAGGGCGGCCTGTACCGCGCGCTCGCCAAGCGCCACACCGACGCCCTGCTCGCCTCGCTGCGCACGGCCCTGGACGCGCCCGCCGAGAACCGCAGGCAGCGCGTGGAGGCCACGCTGGACACCTATCTGGCGGCGATCGAGGCGCGGCCCCAGGTGTACCGCTTCCTGATGCACCCGGCCGACAACGGCCAGCCGGAGCCGGAGCAGGGCTTCGACGTCGGCCAGCACTCCGCCCCGCTGCTGCGCAGGCTCGGCGAGGAGCTCGCCACGGTGATCGCCGAACGGCTGGAGCTGGGCCCCGGCGGCGACGAGGTGGCGCGGGTCTGGGGCCACGGGATCGTCGGCATGATGCACGGGGCCGGTGACTGGTGGCTGCGCGACCGCCCGTGCGCACGCGGCCAGTTGGTGCACCATCTCACCGATCTGCTGTGGGGACGGCTGTCCCTGGCGGACGACCGGGTCGGCGCACCGGGCTTCTGAGATCCCGGGGTCCGGAGGCGAAGCCCAGACCCCGGGGCCAAGAGCCGAAGCCCAGGGGAGACACCCGCCGACACCCGGTGGACGCCGCTACGCCCCCACCGCCTCGGCGCCGCCGGACGCCCCCCAGGGGGCGCGGCGGACCGCCCGCAGCGCCCTGCGCCGCCGCAGCCCGGTGAGCCGGTCGATGAACAGCCCGCCGTCCAGGTGGTCGTACTCGTGCTGGAGACAGCGCGCGAAGAAGCCCGTGCCCTCGATCCGCACCGGCTTCCCGGCCATCGTCATGCCCTCGATCACCGCACGGTCGTAGCGCGGGGTGCCCGCCTCGATGCCCGGCAGCGACAGACAGCCCTCCGGCCCGCGCACCGTCACCCCGTCGGCCGCGGCCAGCCGGGGGTTGACCACATGCCCCAGATGACGGTGGTCCTCGTCGTCCGGGCAGTCGAAGACGAAGACCCGCAGTCCCACACCGATCTGATTGGCGGCGAGCCCCACCCCGTGCGCCGCGTACATCGTGGCGTACATGTCCTCGATCAGCCGGGCCAGCTCGGCGTCGAACGCGGTGACCTCCTCGCACCGCGCGCGCAGCGCCGGATCGCCGAGGAGCCGCATGGGCCGCACCGCTCCGCGGCTGCCCGGGATCACGCCATGTCGCATGGCAGCCAAGCCTACGGGGCCCGGGGAGTGTCCTGCGCGGGTGACGGGGATTCGGGACAGCCGCCGGATCTCGATAGGCTTCTCCTCGACCGTGGCCTCCCGGCTGGCGATGCGGCGCGGAGGGGGCATACCACCGGCGCCTCGGGGGGCAGGAAGCGGCGCCGGTATGCGAGGAGGATCGAGAAGACGATGTCAGGCAACTCGGAGCCGCTGTCACCGCGGGCCAAGCTGGCCGTGACGGCGGGCAAGGCCGCGGCGGCGGTGTCGCGGGCCGCGGGCCGCGGCAGTGGATCGGTGATCGGCGGCAAGGTGGCCCTGCGGCTCGACCCCGATCTGCTGGGCAGGCTGGCGCAGCACCTGGACGTCATCCTGGTGTCGGCGACCAACGGCAAGACCACGACCACCCGGCTGATCGCCGAGGCGCTGCGGGCGGCCGGCCCGGTGGTCTCCAACGCACTGGGCGCCAATATGCCGGCCGGTATCACCTCGGCCCTGGCCGGTGGCTCCGACGCGCGCTACGGCGTGATCGAGGTCGACGAGAAGTATCTCGCCGGTGTGGCGCGCGACACCGAGCCCAAGGCGATCGCGCTCCTCAACCTCTCCCGTGACCAGCTCGACCGCGCCGCCGAGACCCGGATGCTCGCCGAGAAGTGGCGCGAGGGCCTGACCGGCTCCAAGGCGGTCGTGATCGCCAACGCGGACGACCCGCTGATCGTCTGGGCCGCCTCCTCCAGCCCGAATGTGGTCTGGGTCGCCGCCGGGCAGGAGTGGAAGGACGACGCCTGGTCCTGCCCGTCCTGCGGCGGTGTGCTCCAGCGCCCGGGCGACGACTGGGTCTGCGCGGAGTGCGGTTTCCGCCGTCCGATCCCCAGCTGGGCGCTGAACGGCGACTACGTCCTCGATCCGCACGGCGCGGCCTGGCCGATCCACCTCCAGCTCCCCGGCCGTGCCAACAAGGCCAACGCGGCCACCTCGGCCGCCGTCGCCGCCACCTTCGGGGTGCCCCCGCAGGTCGCGCTGGAGCGGATGTACCAGGTCCAGGCCGTCGCGGGCCGCTATGACGTGGTCACCTTCCAGGAGCGCCAGATGCGGCTGCTGCTGGCGAAGAACCCGGCCGGCTGGCTGGAGACCTTCTCGCTGATCGACCCGCCGCCCACCCCGGTGATCCTCTCAGTGAACGCGCGCGGCGCCGACGGCACCGACACCTCCTGGCTGTGGGACGTGGACTACACCCGGCTCGCCGGGCACCCGATCTGTGTACTCGGCGACCGCAAGCTGGACCTCGCGGTGCGCCTGGAGGTCGCCGGGCTGGACTTCCGGGTCTGCGCGGATGCGGACGAGGCGGTGCGGATCTCGCCGCCCGGCCGCATCGAGGTGATCGCCAACTACACCGCGTTCCAGGACCTGCGCCGCCGGGTCGGCAACTGACCCCCCGTACGAGAGGCACGAAGATGCGTAGCACGAGCCAGAACGGCCTGCGTGTGGTGTGGGTCTACCCCGACCTGCTGAGCACGTACGGCGACCAGGGCAACGTCCTGGTGGTGGAGCGCCGGGCGCGTCAGCGCCGGCTGGAGGTCTCCCGGCTGGACGTCCGCTCCGACCAGCAGATCCCCACCTCCGGGGACATCTACCTGGTCGGCGGCGGCGAGGACCGCCCGCAGCGGCTGGCCGCCGAGCGGCTGATCCGGGACGGCGGGCTGAACCGGGCGGTCTCCAACGGGGCGATCGTCTTCTCGGTGTGCGCCGGGTACCAGATCCTCGGCCATGAGTTCATCAACGACCTCGGGCAGCGCCAGCAGGGCCTGGGGCTGCTGGACGTGGTCAGCAGCCGTGGCGAGGGCGCCCGGTGCGTCGGGGACGTGCTGGCCGACATCGACGAGCGGCTCGGGCTGCCCCCGCTGACCGGCTTCGAGAACCACCAGGGCGTCACCCACCTCGGCCCGACCGCCCGCCCCTTCGCCAGGGTCCGGTTCGGCAACGGCAACGGCTCGGGCGACGGCTTCGAGGGCGCGTACCACGACACCGTCTTCGGGACGTACATGCACGGCCCGGTGATGGCCCGCAACCCGCATATCGCGGACCACCTGCTGAAGCTGGCCCTCGATGTGAACGCGCTGCCGCCGGTCGACGACCAGTGGTACGAGGCGCTGCGCAACGAGCGGATCGCGGCGGCCACCCAGCCCGCCTGAGCCGCCACCCGCTCGCCCGAGCACAGCCCAGGCCGAGAGTGCCCGCATGGCGGACATCCGGCCGATCACCGCGCCCCCGCCGCCCGGCCGCTTGTAGGGTGGCGGGGTCCCGCCGGACGACGCGGTCCGGCCGTCGGCCCCCATCGCAGACAGAGGTATGCGTGCCATGCGCATTGGTGTGCTCACATCCGGCGGCGACTGCCCCGGCCTGAACGCGGTCATCAGGTCAGTCGTCCACCGGGCCACCGTCGATCACGGCGATGAGGTGATCGGCTTCCAGGACGGCTGGAAGGGCCTGCTGGAGTGCGACTACCGCAAGCTGGACCTGGACGCCGTGAGCGGCATCCTGGCCCTCGGCGGCACCATCCTCGGCTCCACCCGGGTGCGCCCCGAGCATCTGCGGGACGGTGTGGAGCGGGCCAAGGGGCATGTGGCGGAGCTCGGCCTGGACGCGGTCATCCCCATCGGCGGTGAGGGCACGCTCAAGGCCGCCCGGCTGCTCTCGGACGCCGGGCTGCCGATCGTCGGCGTGCCGAAGACCATCGACAACGACATCGCCTCGACCGATGTGACCTTCGGCTTCGACACCGCGGTCGGGGTCGCCACCGAGGCCCTTGACCGGCTCAAGACCACCGCGGAGTCCCATCAGCGGGTGCTGATCGTCGAGGTCATGGGACGGCACACCGGCTGGATCGCGCTGCACTCGGGCATGGCAGCGGGCGCTCATGCGATCGTCGTCCCGGAGCGCCCGTTCGACATCGAGGAGCTCGCCAGGACCGTCGGGGAGCGGTTCGAGGCGGGCAAGAAGTTCGCGATCGTGGTGGTGGCGGAGGGCGCCAAGCCGCGCGAGGGCACGATGGACTACGAGGCCGGCGGCAAGGACGTCTACGGCCATGAGCGCTTCGCGGGCATCGCCCACCACCTCTCGGTCGAGCTGGAGCGGCGGCTCGGCAAGGAGGCGCGGGCGGTCATCCTGGGCCATGTGCAGCGCGGTGGCACCCCGACGGCGTACGACAGGGTGCTGGCCACGCGCTTCGGCTGGCACGCGGTCGAGGCGGTCCACCGCGGTGCATTCGGCACGATCACGGCCCTGCGCGGCACGGACATCGGCCTGGTGCCGCTCTCGGCGGCCGTGGAGCGGCTGAAGACGGTCCCCGCCGAACGGTATGCCGAGGCCGAGTGCGTACTGTAGTGCCGACACAAGCCGGTTAATGCCGACTTCACGGGCCCGGCCATCGGCCATCACTTGCGCAACCCTTACGGCGAGCAACCAGGTCCGCGAGAGCGGCGCCGGTTGAGGCGCTGAAAGAGGAGCACCGGATGGATCACGGTGGGCACGGCATGATGATGGATCTGCCGCCGTTCACGCTGTCGCGCGGGCTGGAGTTCGGCGGCGATCCGTTCTTCCTGGTCGGCTGTGTGCTGGCGCTCGGTCTTTACGGCTGGGGCGCCACCCGGCTGTGGCGGCGCGGCGACGCCTGGCCGGTGGGGCGCGTGGTCTCCTTCGTGCTCGGGGTGCTGACCATCGTGGTCGCGATGTGCACCAGGCTGAACGACTACGGCATGGTCATGTTCAGCGTCCATATGGTGCAGCACATGATCATCAGCATGGTCTCGCCGATCCTGCTGCTGATGGGCGCGCCGGTCACGCTGGCCCTGCGGGCCCTCCCGGCGGCCGGGCGCGGCCGCAAGGGGCCCCGGGAGCTGCTGGTCGCGCTGTTGCACAGCCGCTATATGCGGGTCATCACCCACCCGGCGTTCACGATCCCGCTGTTCATCGCGAGCCTGTACGGGCTGTACTTCACCCCGCTCTTCGACTTCCTGATGGAGAGCAAGACCGGGCATATCGCGATGATGGTCCACTTCCTCGCGGTGGGCCTGGTCTTCTTCTGGCCGATCATGGGCGTGGACCCGGGCCCGCACCGGCCCGGCTATGTGATGCGGATGCTGGAGCTGTTCGCGGGCATGCCGTTCCACGCGTTCTTCGGCATCGCGCTGATGATGGCGACCGAGCCCATGATCGGGACGTACCAGCACCCGCCCGCCTCGCTGGGCATCGACGCGCTGTCGGACCAGACCTGGGCGGGCGGTATCGCCTGGGCGTTCAGCGAGATCCCGTCGGTGATCGTCCTGGTGGCGCTGGTCCACCAGTGGTACAAGTCCGAGGAGCGCCAGGCTCGGCGCATCGACCGCACCGCGGACCGGGACGGCGACCAGGAGCTCGCGGCGTACAACGCCTATCTGGCCTCGCTCCAGTCCCGGGGCAACTGAGGCCGCACCGCGGCCGCCGGCCCCGGACCGGAACCGCTTGGACCCTGAGCCGCCGAAGCCCGGCCGCCTGCTAGCGGCCGGGCCCCGGACCGCGAGACCATGGACCCGGGCCCTGGGTGGCCCGGATCCTGGCGAAGGGGCGTCAGGACCGCCGTGAGGAGGTCGGGGATGCCCGGTTCCGCGAAGACGATGACGGTGGCCACGGTGGGGGGCCTGGTGTTGGCGACGGCCTACACCGTGGCGCTGGGGAGCAACGGCTGGCTCTGGTTCAGCTGGGTCGTGCTCGGACTGCTGACCGTGGGGGTCGTGCTGGCCCGGGGCTGAGCGGCGGGGCCTTCGGCGTCCCCGCGAAGTCGCCCCCCTTACGGAGCCGCCGCCGTGACGGCGTCGCCCTTACGGTCGCCACCGCGCCGTCGCCGCCCTTACGGGGCGCCCGGTCGCCGCCCATAGGGGGCGGATCCCGAGGGCCTGCCCAGCAGCCGCCGCCATAACGCCGTCCACCACGGAACGCGCCCGGAGGCCAACGCCCCGGGCCCCTCGGCGGCGGGCGCGAGCGGTGCCGGGGCCGGTTCCCGCTCGGGCGTCGGACGTGCCCGCGGCCGAGAGGGGAGGACGCCCGTGGCGGGTTCGTCCACGATGTCCGGCTCGGGGCGGCGGGGCATGAACTCCACCGGCAGCGCCACCAGATGGCGGGAGATCCAGGACGAGAGCCAGGACAGCTCGGACTCCTCGACGGCGAGCCGCAGATCGGGCAGGCGCAGCAGCAGGGTGTCGATGGCGGTGTCGGTGATGGCTCGGCCGATGTCCTGCCCCGGGCATTCGTGGGGGCCGCCGCTGAAGGCGAGATGGGACCGGTTGCCGTACATGGGCGCGCCGATGTCGGGGCGGATGGCCGGATCGACGTTTCCGGCGGCCAGCCCGAGCAGCAGCATGTCCCCGGCCTTGATCCGCTGACCGCCCAGTTCGGTGTCCCCGGTGGCCCAGCGGCCGGGGACGACGGTCAGCGGGGGCTCGTTCCACAGCACATGCTCGATGGCGTCCGGCAGGGTCATCTGGCCGCCGGCCAGGGACGCGCGGAAGCGCGGGTCGGTGAGGACCATGCGCAGCGTGTTGGCCATCAGATTGGTGGTGGTCTCGTTGCCGGTGAGCAGCACCAGCCGCAGATGCTGGACCACCTCCTCCTCGGTGAGGCCGGAGGGGTGGGCCAGCAGCCAGGACGCCAGGTCCTCGCCGGGGTCGGCGCGTTTGCGGTCCACCAGGCCCTTGAGCGCCCCGGTGACGTACGCGTCGCTGCGCAGGGCCGTCTCGGTGCCCTTCATCAGGTCCCGGGTGGCCTGGACCAGCCGCGGGCCGTACTCGTCGGGCATGCCCAGCAGTTGGGTGAGGACGAGCATGGGCAGCTGCTCGGCGAAGGCGGTGACCATCTCGGCGCCCCCGTCGGCGCAGAAGTCGTTGACCAGCTGATGGGTGAAGCGGGTGACATGGCGGCGGATCCCGCGGCGGTCGAAGCGCCCCATGGACTCGGTGAGCGCGGCCCGCAGCCGCTCATGCTCGTCACCGTCGGCGAAGGTGCACATGGGCTGCCATCCGACCACCGGCAGCAGGGGCGAGTCGGCGCCGATCCCGCCGTCCTTCCAGGCGTGCCAGTGGCGGGAGTCCCGGGAGAAGCGGGAGGGGGTGCGGGAGACCTCCAGGTTCTCGCGGTAGCCCAGCAGCAGCCAGGCCGGTATGCCACCGTCGAGCACGATCGGGGCCACCGGGCCGTGCTCGACGCGCAGCCGCTCGTACAGGCCCATCGGGTCCTTCTCGTTCTCGGGCCCGAGGAGGTCCACCGGACCGCTGTCGGAGAGCGCGGGGTGGACGGGGCACCGGGCGGGCGGGGGTTCGGCGGGCCCGGGACCGGGGCCGTCGGGATGAGGGGTCACGGAGTCTCCGGTGTCACGGGGTGGAGGGATTGCAGATGGCGCACGAGGGTGAGGAGGGTGTCACGGCTGGAGGCCCGGTCGCGGGCATCGCAGTCGATCAGCGGTACGGAGTCGGGCAGGTCCATGGCCGCGCGCAGCTCCGCCATGGGGTGGACGGGCGCCTCGGGGAACGCATTGACCGCTACCACGAAGGGCACACCGCGCTCCTCGAGCCGTCCGACCGCGTCGAAGCTGACCTCCAGACGGCGGGTGTCGATCAGGACCACGGCGCCGAGGGCGCCCTCGAAGAGGCCGTTCCACAGGAACCAGAACCGCTCCTGGCCGGGGGTGCCGAACAGATACAGCACCAGCTGTTCGTTGAGGCTGATCCGGCCGAAGTCCATCGCGACGGTGGTCTCGGTCTTGCGCTCGATCCCCGCGATGTCGTCCACCCCGACCCCGGCCTGGGTCATGGTCTCCTCGGTGGTCAGCGGCCGGATCTCGCTCACCGAGCCGACCATGGTGGTCTTGCCGACCCCGAACCCTCCGACGATCACCACCTTGACGGCTGCGGACGCGGAGGCCGGGAGGGTGTCCTCGCCGCGCGGTCCGACGATCTCCTCAGAGGTTCTGTAGTCCATGCATCACCGCCTGGAGCAGTTCGGGGTCGGGCAGCACGGCGGCCGGGACCGGCGCCCTGGCCTCCACCCGGCCGTCCCCCAGCAGCTCCGCGAGGAGTAAGCCGACGGTGGAGACGGGCAGGGCCAGATACGCGGAGATCTCGGCCACCGAGAGCGGGAACCGGCACATCCTCAGCACGGCGGCGGCCTCGGGCGCCATCCCCGGCTCCGGCTCGGCGCGCGCCACGATCAGGCTGACGAGCTCGACGGGCCGGGGTTCCTCCGGGGCGCGGCCGCGGTTGACGGTGTAGAGCCGGTCGGGCCCGCCCTCGTCCCACGGCCTGCCGGATTCGCTCATGTCACCCGTCCGTCGACCCGGGGCGGGCTGCTGAGGTGCTCCCCGAGCCGGGCGACCAGGTCTCTCATGCACTGGCCCATCAGCCCGGCGTCCACGCTGTCCTCGGCGAGCACCGCCAGATAGGAACTGGTACCGGCCGCCATCAGATAGAAGAAGCCGCCGTCGACCTCGATGACGACCAGCCGCATCCGCCCGTCCCCCTCGGGGAATTCGGCGGCGATGGCGCCGGAGAGGCTCTGGAGGCCGGCGCAGGCGGCGGCCAGGCGGTCGGCGGTGTCCTTGTCCGTACCGACCTGGGCCATGCACAGGCCGTCCGAGGACAGCAGGACCACGTGGCGGGTCTGCGGAACGCTGGACGCCAGGTCCCGGAGCATCCAGTCCATGTTGAACCGCGGTGGGGTCACTTGCCTACTCATCCTTGTCCGACGATGTGTTCTGGGCGTTCGGGGTGCTCGGGGGGTTCGGGGCGGTCCCGACGTTCGGGGTGCTCGGGGGGTTCGGGGTGCTCGGGGCGGTCTGGACGTCCGGGGTGTCGGGGGCCCTCCGGGGGTCCGGGACGGCCGGCGGGCCCGGTGCGTCCTCGGCGGCGTCCGCCACCGGGATCGGTTCGCCGTTGAGCCCCTTGGTGAAGGCGTCCAGCCAGATCCCGGGTTGCACGGGCCGCCGGACCGGTTCGCGGGGCGCGGCGGGCGCCGCCGGGGGTGCGGAGTCGACCCTGAACGGCGGGCGGGCCGGGGTGACCATGGGCATCCGGCGGTGGCGCTGCGGGAGCCCGGCGCCGTTCTGCCGGAAGCCGGGCCCCGGGCGGTCCGACGGCACCGGGCCGGTGCGGGCGCGGGTGGGGGACGGCAGGGGCGTGGCCCGCTTGATGGGCTTGGGCGGCGGCAGTTTGGCCGCGCGAGCGATCATGCCACCGGGTGCGGGGGTGGGGCAGACGATGTCCTGCGGTACGACCAGCACCGCGCGCACCCCGCCGTAGGCCGAGGGCCGCAGCGAGATCTGGAACCGGTACCTCGCGGCGAGCCTGCCCACCACGGCCAGGCCGAGCCGCGGCGTTTCGCCCAGGTCGTTGAGGTCGAGTCCGGTGGCCGCCTGGATCAGCACCGCGTCGGTGCGCCTGCGCGCCTCCTCCGACAGGCCCACCCCGGCGTCCTCGATCTCGATGGCGATCCCGGACTGGACCTCGATCGCGGTCAGATGGACCCGGGTCTTGGGCGGCGAGTAGCGGGTGGCGTTGTCGAGCAGTTCGGCGAGGGCGTGGATCAGCGGCTCCACCGAGGGGCCGACGATGGCCACATCGGCCACCGAGTGCAGATCCACCCGCTCGTACTCGAGGATGCGGGACATGGCGCCGCGGCACACATTGAACAGCGGCACCTCCTTCTGCCACTGGCGGCCCGGCCGCGAGCCGCCCAGGACGGCGATGGAGTCCGCCAGCCGGCCGATGAGGGCGTTGCCGTGGTCCAGGTGGAGCAGATCCTCGAAGACGTCCGGGTCGGCGCCGTGCTTGTCCTCCATCTCCCGTACGTCATGGGCCTGTTGGTGGACGATGGCCTGCACCCGGCGGGCGATGTTGACGAAGGCCCGCTGGGCCGCGTCCCGCAGGTCCTCCTCGGTCCGTACGGTCTCCAGCACCCACCGGAGCAGCTGCCCGTGGGCGGCGTCGAAGTCCGGGTCGATACCGGGCACATGGTCGATGTCCTTGACCGACTCGTGCACCCCGGCACCGCGCTGGAGCCGGGCCACCGCCAGGGGCAGCACGTCCTGGGTCAGCCTCCGGATCGCCTTCTCCTGGTCCACCAGGCGCTGCCGCAGCCCGGCCTCCTGGGCGGTGAACCGGGTGCGCAGCATGGTGATCAGCAGGCCGCGGCGCATCGCCTCGACCGCCGCCAGCGCCACCGCGAGCGTCGCCACCACCCCGCACCAGATCACCGCGGCCCGCGCGTCGGCGGGTACCACGGCGACGGCGAGCGCCGCGCAGAGTGCCATCGCGGCGGGAGGGATGACCCATACGAGCGTGGAGGCGGGCCGTCGTCCTCCGGATGAGGTGCCGGCGAAAACCATGGGCATCCTTAAAAACAGCGAAGAGAAATGGGTGCGGAATACGGGCGATGATGAACCAGCCCGTCATGGGCCCTGGAGCATAGCGGTTTCACCGTGGCATGAATCGAATATGCCTCTTTCTTCGAAATGCATCACCAGGAATTCAAAGAGCGAGAAAAAGCGATCATCCGCATTCATTCTTTGACCGTGAATGATCGCGCTCTGGGCGAATCTGCTCATGGCGAAGGAGTCTGGGCAGCGTGGCACCCCGGCCCGTAGCGTCCGGGCATGACCACTGGAAGCGCATGTGTGATCGGGGCGACGGGGCAGATCGGCCGGGCGGCGGTACGCGCGCTCGCCGCGGACGGATGGCGGGTGCGGGCCGCCTCGCGCGGCGGGGGCCGCGACGAGAGCTGGCCCGCGTCGGTGGTGGGCGTGGCCGTGGACCGGAACGACGACGCGGCGCTGGCGGAGCTGATCGGGGACGGCTGCGATGTGGTGCTGGACTGCGTCGCCTACGGCCGGGCGCACGCACGGCAGTTGCTGGGGCTCGCGGACCGGATCGGCTCCGCGGTGGTGATCTCCACCGGGGCGGTGTACGAGGACGACCAGGGCCGGGGGTTCGGCACCCAGGACCGGCCCGACGGCGCCCCGCGCTATCCGGTGCCGCTCCCCGAGTCCCAGCGGACCGTCCCGCCGGGCGACGGTTACGGCGGCCGTAAGGTGGCGCTGGAGCGGGAGCTGCTGGCCGCCGGGGACCGACTGCCGACCACCCTGCTGCGCGCCGGGGCGATCCACGGCCCGCACTGCCGGACCCCCCGTGAGCTGTACTTCGTCAAACGGGCGCTGGACGGGCGGCCGGTGCGGATCCTGGCGTACGGCGGCCGCAGCCGGTTCCACCCGGTGCATGTCGACAACCTCGCGGAGCTGATGCGGCTGGCCGCCCACCGGCCCGGTTCACGGGTGCTCAACGCGGGCGATCCGCAGGCCCCGACGGTCGCCGACATCTCCGCCGCGGTGGACGCGGTGCTGGGGGTGCGCGGTGAGCTGGTGCTGATCGACGGGGAGCCGCCGCATCCGCATGTCGGCAGCACCCCCTGGAGCCTGGCCCACCCCCTCGTCTACGACATGTCCGCCGCCGAACGGGAGTTGGGCTACCGCCCGGTGACCGGCTACCCGGAATCGCTGCCGGCGACGGTCGCCTGGCTGGCGGACCGGCTCGCGGCCGCCCCCGACTGGCGCACGGCCTTCCCCGACATGGCCGCCGCCTACGACCCGATGACCGATCTGTTCGACTACGCGGCCGAGGACGCCTGGCTGCGGAGCGGCGGACACCCCCTCGCGCCCTGATCCCTTCGGGCGAACGGCGCCGGGCCGCGCTGGAAACAGAGCCGGGCCCGTACGGGAAACAGAGTCGGCCCGTACGGGAAACGGCACCGGGCCCGTGCGGGGAACGCACGGGCCCGGCCCATCACCACATACCGCCGCTCGCCGAACTACTTGACGAGGACGGCGGCCTCCTTGGCGGCCTTCGCGTCCTTCGCGGCCGCCGCGCCGGACTTCGCGGGCACCGGTGTGGCGTGCGGAGCGCAGGTCACGTCCGTGGCGTCCACCGTGCCCTTGAGCAGGTAGGCGTCCACCCGGTCGTTGACACACGGGTTGACCAGACCGGTGACCCCGTGCGAACCGGCGTCCTTCTCGGTGACCAGGCGCGACCCCTTCAGCCGCTTGTGCAGCTCCACCGCGCCCTCGTACGGGGTCGCGGCGTCACGGGTGCTCTGCACGATCAGCGTCTCGGGCAGCCCCTTGGCGGCCCCCACCTCAAGCGGAGTCCGCTGCTTGGCGCCCCAGGTGGCGCACGGCAGGTTCATCCAGGCGTTGGACCAGGTCAGGAAGGGGTAGTCGCGGTGGAGCCGGGTGTTGTCCCGGTCCCACTTCGACCAGCTGGTCGGCCACTTGGCGTCGGCGCACTCGACGGCGGTGTAGACGGCGTTGCCGTTCTCCGAGGCGATGTTGCCCGCGGTGTCGGACATGTCCGGGCCCGCGGCCTCGACCAGCGCCTTCTCATCGCCGGCGAGGTAGTCGCTCCACACCTGGGCGACCGTGGCCCACGAGGAGTCGTAGTACGGAGCGCTCTGGAAGAGCCCGAGCAGCTCGGCCGGGCCCACGACCCCGCCGATGGGGCTCTTCTTGGCGGCCGCGCGCAGCTTCTCCCACTGCTGCTGGACCTTCGCGGGGGTGTCGCCGATGTGGTAGGCGGCGTCGTTCTTGGCGACCCACGCCTTCCAGTCGTTCCAGCGCATCTCGAAGGCCACGTCCTGGTCCAGGTTGGCCTGGTACCAGATCTTCTCCCGCGAGGGGTTGACCACGCTGTCCACGATCAGCCGGCGCACATGGGTCGGGAAGAGCGTCGCGTAGACCCCGCCGATGTACGTTCCGTACGACACGCCCAGGTAGTTGAGCTTCTTGTCGCCGAGCGCGGCCCGGATGACGTCGATGTCACGGGCGGTGTTGGGCGTCGTCATATGCGGCAGCATCCAGCCGCTGCGCTCCGCGCACCCTTCGGCGTACTCCCGCGCCAGCTTGCGCTGGACACGCTTGTCCGCCTCGCTGTCGGGCACCGGGTCCAGCTTCGGGGCCTTGACGAACTCCTGGGGATCCACACAGGAGATGGCCGCCGAGTGGCCCACCCCGCGCGGGTCGAAGCCGACGAAGTCGTACGCCTTCGAAGCCTTCGTCCACAGCGGGTTCTTGGTGGTGACCCGGGTCGGGAAACGGAGCCCGGAGCCGCCGGGCCCGCCCGGGTTGTAGATCAACGACCCCTGTCGCTCGGAGGCGGTGCCGGTGTTGGCGATCCGGTCCACCGCGAGCTTGATGGTGCGGCCGTTCGGCTTGGCGTAGTCGAGCGGCACGGTGACATAGCCGCACTGGATGGGCTTGGCCAGCCCCCAGTCGGCCGGGCAGTCCGCCCAGTCGATGCCCTGCTTCGCGGCCTTGGCCGCGGCCACCGCCACACCACGGGCCTCGGCGGCCCCACCGGGCGTCCGCTCCGCCGCCCCGGCCGTGGGGGCGGCCAGCGCACCGGTTATCAGCGCACCGGCGATCACACCGCCGGTCACGCCGAAGATTGCTGTGCGTCTCACGTAGTAATCCCCCTGCTTTGTTGCGCCGCCAGGAGCGGCAATGATCACAGAGTGTCAGGGGGATTCTTCTGTCTGGCTTACCGCCGAGTACAGGGCAAACCGCCGTTTCTTTATCAAGACGTGAACATCAACCCACGGCGGCGGCCGCCTCGTCGAGGGCCCTGCGGAGCTGAAGGGCGTCCGGCGCCACGGCCGTGGCGAGGGCGGCGGGGCCGCTCAGGGGCGTGAGGACGGCGGTCGCGCCGAGCAGTCGTGGCCCCGCGACGGGGCCGCTGTCGCGGGACGGGTCGACCACGAGCAGCTGTCCCACCGCGCGATGCCCGCCGAGAACCGCGCCGCCGTCCCAGCCGGGGGCGCCGGGGCCGTAGGCGAGTTCCTGGTCGAGCAGCGGGCGCCCGGCGCGGTGGACGGTGAGACGAGTGGTCAGATGGCCCGGGGACTCGCCGGTACGGCCCAGGATCTGCTCCTCGCGGAGCACCAGGCGGGCGGTGGGGGCGAGTTCGACACGGGTGGTCATGCGCAGATCACTGCCGTGGGCGGAGATCAGGGGTTCGGGCAGCCAACGCAGGGTCGCGCCGTCGGCGACGGTCAGCCGGATCTCGTAGTGGGCGGGCCCGGCCGACCGCCCGGGCAGGGCGATGGTCGCCGCGGCCGAGCCGATGCGCAGCCGGGCGCCCGGCCCCGCCGTCACCTCCAGCGCGATCCGGTCGCCGCCGAGGGGCGCGCTCATGGCACCGACCACGGTGACCTGCGCCTCCCCGTCCACGACGCTCCGGGTACGACGCAACGCGAGCGGCCCGTCCCCCACAAGAACAGGCAACGCGATCCCACCCCGCCCATCCACCTCAGCCCGAACCCGCCCAACGACCCGAACGCCTGCGTTTGGGGCGTTTGGGGCGTTTGCAGTGCTTGGGGTGCGCGTAGTGCCCGAGGAGGCCACCGCAGGCGAGGTGGGCGTCATAGCTGAGGGGTCCGCCGCGCCCGAGGGGCCTGCCGCACCCGGGGTGGCCGAGCCTCGCCCCGGGTCCGGGGCGTCCCGCGCCGGGGCGCGCCCGGACATCCGCGACGCGGGACGCGGCTGTTCCCCATCGGATACGGCCGGACCGCCCGCCCGCGGCAGCTCCGGGCCGGGCACGGCATCTGGGGTGGGCGTCATGCCGGAGTCGCTGTCCAGGCGGCCAGGTGGGTGCGGACCCAGTCGGCGATGGGGCGGACGCCGTCCTCGGCGACCAGGGAGGTGAAGGCGACGGGGAGTTCACCTCGCTGGGCCTTCGCGTCGCGCGCCATGCGCTCCAGGTCGGAGCCGACGTACGGGGCGAGGTCGGTCTTGTTGACGACGAGCAGATCGGCGGTGGTGACGCCGGGGCCTCCCTTGCGGGGGATGTCGTCGCCGCCCGCGACGTCGATGACGAACACCTGCGCGTCGACCAGGCCCTTGGAGAAGGTCGCGGTGAGGTTGTCCCCGCCGGACTCGACCAGGATCAGATCGAGCGGACCCACGGACTCCTCGAGTTCCTCGACCGCCTCCAGGTTGGCGGAGATGTCGTCGCGGATCGCGGTATGCGGGCAGGCGCCGGTCTCCACGGCGGTGATGCGTTCGGGCGGAAGTACGGCGTTGCGCAGCAGGAACTCGGCGTCCTCACGGGTGTAGATGTCATTGGTGACCACAGCGAGGGAGAACTGGTCGCGCAGCGCCCGGCACAGCGCGGCGACGGTCGCGGTCTTGCCCGAGCCCACCGGCCCGCCGAGGCCGATGCGCAGCGCCCTGCGGGTGCCGTCGGGGCGGTGGGGGGCAGGGGCGCCGTAGGTGTGGCGCGGGGGGTAGGGGTCCGCGTGGTCGAGATGCATGACGGCTCCGATGTTCCAACGGGTGCGGGGGATGCGGTTCGGTTCGCGCCGGGGTTACGAGGCGAAGAGGCGTACGGACCAGGTGGCGTGCTGTTCGGCGGCGATGTCGAGCAGTGGCGCGGAGGCGGCGGGCAGCGCGCCGGGGCCCTGGTCGAGGGCCCGCCGTGCCGCCTCGGTGGCCCGCGCCACGACCTGGTCCAACTCGGGCGCGAGGCGGGCGAGGACGGCGGTGGCGTCGAAGGGGTCGAGGCTCAGCAGCCGTACGGCGGCGGTCGCGGGCCCGCTCACCGCCTCGTACCCGGCGGCGTACGCGGCGTCCGGCGGCCCCAGCCCGGCGGCCCGCGCGGCGAGTCCTAGCACCACGGGCTGGTGCGCCCCGCGCGGCCGGGCGGCGGCGAGGGCGTCCAGCTCGGGCGACGGCCAGGTGGCGCGGGCGGCGCGCATCAGCTGACGGCCGAGCCGCCGGGCGGTGGCGCGCAGCGCGGGGGCGGGGGTACGGGCGTCCGCCGCCTCGTCCAGCGCGAGCGGGTCGAGCCCGGCGGCAGCAGCGGCGGCGAGCCCGGCAGCGGTGAGCCCGGCGGTGTGCAGCCGGCCCCGGCAGAACGCCTCCAGGGAGGCCGCGTCATGGATCCGACCCGCCGCGACGGCGGCCTCGGCACCGCCGGAGTGAGCATGGCCTCCGGCGGGAAACCGACCATCGGCAAGAATAAGCAACGCGGCAACCCCGCCGGGGGCCTCACCGCGACCCCCGCTCGCGGCCTCACCCCGGACCCCGGGGACCTCGCCGCGCCCCCCGCCCGGAAGTTCGCCGCGGCCCGCGGCCGGGGCCTCTTCCCCGGGCACCCGTTGCGCGGCCGGGAGGCCGGGGCCTGCCGCGCGTCCTGTGGGTGGGGCTTTCGTCGTCGGGTGGCGGGCACGGTTCGGGGCGTCCGGTGGCGGGGTAGCGGGGGTCCAGGGGGCGGAGCCCCGTGGTTTCGGGGAGGGGCGGGGTGGGGG
The DNA here is from genome assembly GCF_040653035.1 of Streptomyces malaysiensis subsp. malaysiensis. Lineage (NCBI taxonomy): Bacteria > Bacillati > Actinomycetota > Actinomycetes > Kitasatosporales > Streptomycetaceae > Streptomyces > Streptomyces malaysiensis. The sequence goes on along the minus strand of NZ_JBEZNG010000020.1, from coordinate 31,527 downwards.
AAAGCCCGCCCACGCCCCACCCGCGGCCGACCCACCGCCGCCCCAAGGCACGGGCGGGATCTCGTTCGCAGTCATGACGGACGCCCGGTCAGAAGAGGAAGTACCGCTGGGCCATGGGAAGTTCCACCGCCGGAGCCGGTTCCACGGGCTCGCCGTCGATCGTCACCGTGAACGTATCGGGGTCGACCTCGACCCGCGGCAGGGCGTCGTTCTCCCGCATATCCGCCTTGCCGACCCCTCGGGTACCGCGGATCGGGACGAACCGTTTGCGGAGGTCCAGCCGGTCCACCAGCCCGTCGTCGAGCGCCGTCGGGGTCACGAAGTTGACCGAGCCCGTGGCCGCCGCGCGGCCGAGCGCGCCGAACATGGGGCGCGGCAGAACCGGCTGCGGGGTGGGAATCGAGGCGTTGGCGTCGCCCATCTGCGCGTAGGCGATCTGCCCGCCCTTGATCACCAGTTGCGGTTTGACACCGAAGAACGCGGGGTCCCACAGCACCAGATCGGCCAGCTTCCCGGTCTCGATCGAGCCGATCTCCCCGTCGAGCCCCTGGGCCACCGCCGGATTGATGGTGTATTTGGCGACATAGCGACGCGCCCGGTGGTTGTCGGCACGGCCGTCACCGGGGAGGGCGCCGCGCCGCCGCTTCATCACATGCGCGGTCTGCCAGGTGCGCAGCACCACCTCGCCGATCCGCCCCATGGCCTGGGAGTCGGAGGAGATGATCGAGATCGCCCCGAGGTCGTGCAGCACATCCTCGGCGGCGATGGTGCTGGGCCGGATGCGGGACTCGGCGAAGGCGAGGTCCTCGGGGACGGCCGGGTTGAGGTGGTGGCAGACCATCAGCATGTCGAGGTGTTCCTCGACGGTGTTGATGGTGTGCGGGCGGGTCGGATTGGTGGAGCTGGGCAGCACATTCGGCTGGGAGACCACGGTGATGATGTCGGGCGCGTGCCCGCCGCCCGCGCCCTCGGTGTGGTACGCGTGGATGGAGCGCCCGGCGATGGCGGCGAGGGTGTCGCCGACGAAGCCCGCCTCATTGAGGGTGTCGGTGTGGATGGCGAGCTGGGCGCCGCTCTCCTCGCAGACGCCGAGGCAGGCGTCGATGGCGGCGGGGGTGGCCCCCCAGTCCTCATGGATCTTGAATCCGAGGGCCCCGCCGCGCAGTTGGGACCACATCGCCTCGCGCGAGACGGTGTTGCCCTTGCCGAGCAGCCCGATGTTGACCGGATACCCTTCCAGCGCCTCGAACATCCGGGCGAGGTGCCAGGGGCCGGGGGTGATGGTGGTCGCCTTGGTGCCCTCGGCGGGGCCGGTGCCGCCGCCGACGAGGGTGGTGATCCCGGAGGCGAGCGCCTGGTCGACGAGGGTCGGGGAGATGAAGTGGACGTGGGCGTCGATGGCGCCCGCGGTGAGGATCCTGCCGTTGCCCGCGATGACCTCGGTCTCGGGCCCGATGACGAGGTCGGGGTGGACGCCGTCCATGGTGTCGGGGTTCCCGGCCTTGCCGATGCCGGTGATACGGCCGTCACGCAGGCCGATATCCGCCTTGACAACGCCCCAGTGGTCGAGCACGACGGCGCCGGTGATCACGGTGTCGGGGGTGCCTTCCGCGCGGGTGGCGCGGGATTGGCCCATGGACTCGCGGATCACCTTGCCGCCGCCGAAGACCGCTTCGTCCCCGGCCCGGCCGGGCCCGCCGCTGCGGTCCTCCTCGACCTCGATGAAGAGGTCGGTGTCCGCGAGCCGTATACGATCCCCGGTGGTGGGGCCGAAGAGATCGGCGTACACCGCGCGGTTCAGCTCAACGGTCATAGTGCACCCTTTCGTTCGCTTCTCCGCCCGCGAGGCGACAGCGCACCCCGTCTCCCCCACACCACCCCGCGGCCCCGCACGCGACGCTCACAGCACCCTCCCGTTCGCTTCTCCGCCCACGAGGCGACAGCGCACCCCGCCACCCACGCACAACCCGGCGGCCCCGCACGCGACGCTCACAGCACCCTCCCGTTCGCTTCTCCGCCCACGAGGCGACAGCGCACCCCGCCACCCACGCACAACCCGGCGGCCC
>NZ_JBEZNG010000020.1:0-29364 GCF_040653035.1 Streptomyces malaysiensis subsp. malaysiensis | reverse complement strand
CCCCGCACGCGACGCTCACAGCGCTCCTCCCGTCTCTCCCCGCAGCCCCGGCACCGTCCGCTCCCCCGCAATCGGGATCAGGGCGACCTCGACGGGAATGCCCGGTTCGAAGCGCACGGCGGTGCCCGCGGGGATGTTCAGCCGTTTGCCACGGGCGGCGGCGCGGTCGAAGTCGAGGCCGGGGTTGGCCTCGGCGAAGTGGTAGTGGGAGCCGACCTGGACGGGCCGGTCGGCGGCGTTGAGCACGGTAAGCCGGGTGACGGGCCGCCCCTCGTTCAGGGCCACCGGTTCATCGGCGTAAAGGATCTCTCCGGGGATCATGGAAACGCCCCCCGTCAGGCGATCGGCTGATGGACGGTGACCAGCTTGGTGCCGTCGGGGAAGGTGGCCTCGACCTGGACGTCACCGAGCATCTCGGGGACGCCCTCCATGACCTCGTCGCGGGTGAGCACCTGGCGCCCGGAGGCCATCAGCTCGGCGACGCCGCGGCCGTCACGCGCCCCCTCCAGGATGTGGACGGTGATCAGCGCGGTGGCCTCGGGGTGGTTGAGGAGCACACCCCGGGCCCGTCGCTTCTCGGCCACATCGGCGGCCACATGGATGAGCAGACGTTCCTGCTCATGTGGGGTCAATCGCATGCTTCCCGCCTCTTCCCATCATCTTCGTACCATCCGCCGGAAACCACCCGCTCAGCACCGCCCGGGGCGGCTCGCGCCCGACTTCCGCAGGTTAGTTCCACGGCATTTCATCGGCGTTAACTCAAACACCCCCGGTCACTCCCGATCGATGCTGGTCAAGCCGGTCGTACGGGCCTTGATCACGCCTTCACAACCCCTTCGAGTGCCACCCGTCATCCGCTCGGCGGACCCATACGTCCGGCTATCGCACTTGACGGCCCCACCGCATACCCCCGATTCTCATGTCCGCAACACCATGATTCACCTGCTCCGCTCCAACCCCCCACATCACAACGGAGCCCAACTGTGAAGCGAATAGCGTCATTTCGCCGCGGCACCCTCGCGGCGGCAACCGGTGCCGCGCTCGCCGCGGCCCTGCTGAGCGGCGCCTCCGGCGCCGAGGCCAACGTCAACTCCCAGGCCGCCGCCCCCGACGTGGACGTCGCGGCCGTCAAGGCCGACCTGGGCGAACTCCAGTCCATCGCGGACGCCAACGGCGGCAACCGCGCCCATGGCGAGCCCGGCTACCAGAAGTCCCTGGACTTCATCAAGGGCAAGCTGGACGAGGCCGGATTCACCACCTCCGTGCAGGAGTTCACCTCCGGCGGCAAGACGGGCTACAACCTCGTCGCCGACTGGAAGGGCGGTGCCGCCGACGACGACGACAAGGTCGTGATGACCGGCGCCCATCTCGACTCGGTCGAGGCCGGCCCCGGCATCAACGACAACGGCTCCGGCTCGGCCGCGATCCTCGAGGTCGCGCTCGCCGTGGCCAAGGCCGACCTCCAGCCCACCAAGCATCTGCGGTTCGCCTGGTGGGGCGATGAGGAGGACGGCATGATCGGCTCGACGCACTACGTCGACAGCCTGGCGTCCGATGACCAGTCGAAGATTGACTCCTACCTCAACTTCGACATGCTCGGCTCCCCCAACGCGGGCTACTTCGTCTACGACGACGACCCCGAGCTGGAGAAGGTCTTCACGGACTGGTACGCCGCGAAGGACATCACCACCGAGCCGGAGACCGAGGGCGACGGCCGCTCGGACCACGCCCCGTTCAAGGACGCGGGGGTGCGGGTCGGCGGCCTGTTCACCGGCGCCGAGGCCACCAAGAGCCAGGAGCAGGCCGACAATTGGGGCGGTGAGGCGGGCGAGGCGTTCGACCCGTGCTACCACTCCGCCTGCGACAAGACGTCGAACATCGACGACAAGGCGCTGGACCTGAACACCGACGCCATCGCCAACGCGATCTGGACGCTCAGCTCCTGACGAGCGCCCTGGTACCCGACCGGCGCTGAGCCGGTCCTGTCCCGTCCGTCACTCCTCGCGGCCCGGACGCCGATCCCCGGCGTCCGGGCCGTTGTGTTCCGCCGCGATGCCGAAGCGCCGCCGTTCGCCCGAAGCGGACGACGAGGGGCGCATCGATGACACGGTGCTGATCACCTGCTCCTCCTCGCCCGATTCGATCTCCTCCAGACGCCGCAGGTCGGCGGCGGAGACCAGGGCGACAAGCGGCTTCCCGTGGCGCGTGACGACCACCCTCTCGCCGCCGTACACCACGCGGTTGATCAGCTCCGCGAGCTCTGCACGGGCTTGCGTCACCGGAATCTCGTAAGCCATGCTCCCATCATATCGGGATGTACATCCTGTACATTTTTTATAGAGCCAACGCCACCGAGACCGAACGATGACTCCGAGAGGTGACGCGATGGAACGACCGACCGCGCGCTATGTCCTGCCCGAGTTCACCGAACGCACCAGTTCGGGGACGCACACCATGGACCCGTACGCCAAGCTGCTCTCCGAGCGCATCGTCTTCCTCGGCACCCCGATCGACGACACCGCGGCCAACGATGTGATCGCGCAGCTGATCCATCTTGAGCATGCCGCGCCCGACCAGGACATCTCGCTCTACATCAACTCGCCCGGCGGCTCGTTCGGGGCCATGACGGCGGTCTACGACACCATGCACTTCGTCTCCTGCGACATCGAGACGGTCTGCCTGGGCCAGGCCGCCTCGGCCGCCGCCGTGCTGCTGGCCGCCGGCACCCCGGGCAAACGCCTGGCGCTGCCGGGTGCGCGGGTCCTGATCCACCAGGCCGCGTTCGCTGAGCCGGTCGAGGGCACCACCTCCGACCTCGAGATCCAGGCCAATGAGCTGCGGCGCACCCAGGAGACGCTCGAGGCGATGCTGGTGCGGCACACCGGCCGGAGCGCCGAGCGGATCCGGGCCGATATCGACCGCGACAAGATCTTCGACGCCGCGGCCGCGAAGGCGTACGGGCTGGTGGACGAGGTCACCCGGAGCCGTAAGCGGCCGGGCGCACCGCGACGGGCCGGGTGAGCGCGGTGCTGCCACCCGAGCTGCCCCCGCTGCCCGCGCTCACCCGCGCGGAGGGGAGCGTCGTAGACGGCTATCTGGAGGCGGTCGACCTGCTGGGCCGGATCAACCCGGCGCGCGGCCGTGACACCTACGGCAGTCTGCGGGCCGCCCAGGCGCTGGTGGCGAAGGCCACCGCGCTGCGGGACGCGCTGGCGCTGATGCATGAGCGCGGGGAGAGCGAGCTGCACACCGCGACCCTGGCCCGGGCGCTGCGAGTGCTGGACGGGGAGCGGCGCGCGGAGCGGGTCACACTGCCCCCGGCGCTGCGGGCCTGAGACGGGCCGGCCGGGGGCGCGGAGCCGTCGCCCGAACGGCGCAGCGGGATTCCGGCGGGCCGGGCGGGGCTGGTTTGCGCCCAGCGGGCGGCCCGGGTCCGTGCCGCCGTCCGCTCCACCACGCCTCGGCACGGCCGTTCGGGCAGGTCATGGACGCGGCGCGGGGCGGTCGGCACCACCCGAACGGCCCCGCAGTGACCACCGTCACATCACGCCCGCTCGAGTCGGAACCGGCGGCGCGGCTGCGTGACCATCCCTGGGGACGACAGGACTCCGTCACCGAACCGGGGCGGGGTCGGCTCACGAAGGGTGGCGCGTGATGTCTGCGCAGATACGAATCCCCAGGATGTTCTCCCGAGCGAGCGCCGTCTCCGCCCTCACCGTCGCCGCCGTGGGAGGCACCGTGGCGACGCCCGGGTATCCACCGGAGGCCGAGGCCGCGACCGTCGCGGCCAAGGCGCTGCGGATCGCGGCGTCGAAGAAGGGCGCACCGTACAGGTACGGCGCGGCGGGGCCCAAGCGCTTCGACTGCTCCGGGCTGACGCAGTACGCCTACAAGCGGGCCGGGAAGCGGCTGCCGCGCACCGCGGCCGCGCAGTACAACGGGACCCGCCATATCAAGGCCGCCTCCCGCAAGAGCGGGGACCTGGTGTTCTTCCACTCCGGAAGCGGGGTGTACCACGTCGGTGTGTACGCGGGCAGCGGCCGGATCTGGCACGCCCCCAAGACCGGCACGGTGGTGCGGCTGGAGCGGATCTGGACCAAGAAGGTCTGGTACGGACATGTGCGCTGATGCGCTGTAGCCCCCAGTGGCCATGGGTAGGTTGACGGGGCCGGGACACCGCTGTGGACCGGCCCCGTCGACCACCGGAGGCTTGGCATGGCGTATCTCAACCCGGTCCGGCACATCACCTTCGACGCCCGTGATCCCTACGCCCTCGCGCGGTTCTGGTCCCGGCTGACGGGCTACCCCATGGAGGAGGACGCCGATCCGGACGCCGACCACGCGTTGCTCAGCCCGGGGCAGCCCGGGGTGCCGGGGCTGCTCTTCCTCCGGGTCCCGGACGCCAAGACCGTCAAGAACCGGGTGCACCTCGACATCCAGCCCCCGGCCGGCACCCGGGACGCCGAAGTGGAGCGGCTGACCGGGCTGGGCGCGACCGTGGTGGACGACCGGCGCACGGAGGACGGCCTGGGGTGGGTGGTGATGGCCGATATCGAGGGCAATGAGTTCTGTGTGGAGCGCAGCGCCGTCGAGCGCGGCCCGGTGCCGGCATGAGCGAGCCCTTCCACGGTGCGCCCTTCGAGGCGGACCGGACCTATGACCAGGTGTATCTGCTCTTCGTCGACACCTCCGGGTATTCGACGATCGTCCGCTCGAACCCCAGGGACCGCGCCGCGCACGCCTTCGATCTGCTGCGCGAGCGGATGCGCGCCCGGATCGGGCAGTTCTCGGCCCAGCACCGCTGTGCCCGCAGCGACTTATGGAGCTGGCGCGGCGACGGGGGCTTCTTCGCGGTCCACGACGACCGCGAGAGCGTGGCCCGCGATGTCGCGCTGGAGGCGGCCCGCACCTTCCTCACCCTGGATCTGCGCCATCTGCGGGACGAGTTCGCCCAGGCGGGGGTGGAGGGCGAGCTGCATGTGCGGATGGCGCTGCACAAGGGGGCGATACGGCACACCGGCGAGGGCCGGACCGGCGCCATCCACTCCCCCGACATCAATCTGGCCGCGCATCTGGAGAAGGCGACTCCCCCGGACTGCCTGGCGGTCTCGGAGGATGTGTACCGCACGGCCGGGCCGTATGCGGAGCTGTTCGCCCATGTGGGGAGCCACGAGGGCAAGGACGTCTATCTGATGGCGGGCGACGGCGGTCCGGGCGGGGCGGCCAAGGCATGGCTGGCCGGCCGGGGGCTCGCGGACGGCTTCCCGGCGCATGCGTATCCGGAGCGGCCGAGCCCCCAGGAGAAGGCGCGGCTGCTGGACTCGGCGGCCGAGGAGGTCCTCGACATGGGGACGGCGCTGCGCACCACCTCCAGCCGGCTGGTCACCACCGAGCGTCCGGCCCGCTTCCGTGACGCGGTCCTCGGACTGCTGCGCCGGGGCGGCACCTACCGCTGCTATCTGCTGGACCCGTCCTCGGACGCGGCGGCCACGCTCTCCCGCCAGTACCAGGAGGACATGACGCGGAAGATCAAGGATTCGCTGGAGCGGTTCGGCCGTTTCAAGGAGCGCTACGGGGCGGAGGCCGACGGGCTGCGGGTCTATCAGACGGACGAGTTCCCGGGCTTCTCGGCGCTCACCGTCGACATGAGCCACCCGGGCGGGCTGATTCTCTACTCCTCGTACCTGATGGGCACGGGCCGGTACGGGGTGATCGAGCGCGGCGACATGCCGCACTATCTGATCGGCCCGGCCGCCGGGCGGGTCTTCACCCGGATCCGCCAACTGGCCGAGGCGCGGGTCTCGGCGGGACAGGCCCAGCGCGTGCTGTGAGCGGTCCGGCGGACCGGGCGGGGTCCAGGCCGGTTCGGCGGGACCGGTACGGGTCCAGGCCGGTTCCAGCGGGCCGGTACGGTCCCGGCCGGTTCGGCTGGGCCGCACGGGCCCAGGCCGGTTCAGCGGACCGGCACCGTCCACGGCAGGGCGATCCAGACGGTCTTGCCGCCGTCCGCGGTCGGGGTGACGAACACCTCGCCGCCCGACTCCGCGGCCAGACAGCGCACGATGACCATCCCGCGCCCGCTGTCCTGCTGGGTGGCCAGCGGCAGCCATCTGGGCCATTTGGGATGGCTGTCGGTGACCCCGATCTCCAGCCGCTGCTCACGGTCGAGCCGTAGGTCCACGGTGAAGGTGGGCGACTGGCCCACGGTGTGCTCCACGGCGTTGGTGGCGAGCTCGGAGACGATCAGCCGCACAGTGTCGGCGGCCTCCGCTCCCTCCCCGAGCCCCCATTCGGCGAGCACGTCCGTGACATAGGCACGTGCCTCGGGAACCGACGCCGGTGCGCTCGGCAGAGTGACGGATGCTTCCTGATGGTCTGCCATGACGGCCTGTCCCTTTCCCGCCGGGGCGCGGCTGCGGACGCGTTCGGAGGTGGTGCGAAGCCGGTGAAGTCGTGGGCGGCCCCGGCGGCTCTACGCGTCAGACTGCCACCGATGTCCGCTGTATCGGGGGCGATCCACCGAGTTATGCATATATCTGTCGCCCAAAGCGGTGAACTCTGCTACGGAAGACCGGATTTGGAAGGCACACTGGGCCACTGGTGCGACACGCGCTGTGGGTGTCGCACCGCCCATGGGAAGGCGGGAGGGAGAACTCATGCGATACGGCCCGGCGGTGCGCCGCCGCAAGCTCGGCGCGGAGCTCCGCCGCCAGCGCGATCTGGCCGGGCTCACCAGTGGTGAGGTCGCCCGGCGGCTGGGCTGGCACCAGTCGAAGGTGAGCCGGATCGAGACCGGCCGGAGCGGGGCCAAACCCTCGGACGTGGCACGGCTGCTGGAGGTCTACGAGGTCGCGGACCCCGAGCTGCGCGCCCTGCTGGAGGCGCTGTGCCGGGGCGGCGCCTCGGATCCGGAGGGGTCACGGCGCGGCTGGTGGTACGCGTACCGCGATCTGCTGCCGCCCGCCTACCGGGACTTCATCAGCCTGGAGGCGGAGGCGTCGGACGCGTTCACGCTGGAGACCACGGTGGTGCCCGGTCTGTTGCAGACCCCGGACTACGCACGGGCGGTGACCCTCGCGGCGCTTCCGGATCTGCCGCGGCCTCAGGTGGACTCGCTGGTGGAGGTGCGGATCGCGCGTCAGTCGGTGCTGCACGGCGAGCGGCCGCTGCGGCTGCACGCGGTGCTGGACGAGGCGGCGCTGCGGCGCGAGGTGGGCGGGCCCGGAGTGATGACGACGCAATTGCGCCATCTGGCCGAACTTTGTGTATTGCCTCAGGTGCAACTTCAGGTACTGCCATTCTCCATCGGAATGCCGATTGGTATGACAGGTCCTTTCATTATTTTCTCTTTTCCGCACATTAGTGACCTGGACGTGGTAGTTCTCGACCACCTGACGAGTAGCCTCTATCTGGAGCGGAAAGAAGACCTCCGGGCGTACAGCGCCGCGTTCGAAGTACTGCGGGCCCGCGCCCTGACACCTGAGGAATCGTTGTCCTTCATCAACAAAATCGGGGGCGGCGCCTGAGGGGGCACCATGTCCAGTATGTCCGCCAACTCCGTCGACTGGCTGCGCAGCAGCTACAGCGTCGGAATGAACAACTGCGTCGAGACGGCCCTGCTGGGGTCCGACCGGCTCGGCGTGCGCGATTCGAAGAACACGGCAGGCCCCATCCTGCTGTTCACACCGTCGACCTGGGTCTCCTTCCTCGAGGGACTCAAGAGCGACGGCCCCGGCTCCGGCGTCTTCCGCTCAACCGGAACCGGAAGCTGATCCGTCAGTGAACTAACTCTTCCGCCGGTGAACGGCTGATCCGCTCACCCTCCCGTCAGAGAGCCATCAGGCGGTCGGCGCGGTCCTCACGATCACGTCGACCGCCATCTCGATCTGCTCCTCCGTCAGATCCCCGCGCGCGGTCAGCCGCAGCCGGGAGATGCCGTCCGGGACGGACGGCGGGCGGAAGCACCCCACCATCAGCCCGGCCGCGCGGCAGTCCGCGGCCCAGCGCACCGCCCGCTCCGGCGACGGGGCCCGCACCGACACCACCGACGCGTCCGGCCGCACCGCGGCCAGCCCGGCGGCCGTCAGCCGTCCGTACAGCCCCATGGCGACCGTACGGACCCGGGCGGCGCGCTCGGGCTCCCGGCGCAGCAGCCGCAGGCTCGCCAGGGCGGCGGCCACGGCCGCCGGGTTGAGCCCGGTGTCGAAGATGAACGTCCGTGCGGTGTTGACCAGATGCTCGATGACCCGGGCGGGCCCCAGCACCACCCCGCCCTGACTGCCCAGCGACTTGGAGAGGGTGGCCGTGACCACCACGTCCGGCGCGCCCGCGAGCCCGGCCCCGTGCACCGCGCCGCGCCCGCCCTCGCCGAGCACCCCCAGGCCATGCGCCTCGTCCACCACCATCGCCGCACCGTGCGCACGGCAGGCCGTGGCGAACGCGGCCAGCGGGGCGACGTCACCGTCCACGGAGAAGACCGCGTCGCTGACGGCGAGGGCGCGCCGGCGCGCCGGGCCCGCCCCGGTCCCATCCCCTGCCGCCTCCTCCGCGGCCGCGCCCAGCGCCTTGCGTACGGCCTCGGGGTCGGAGTGCGGAACGACGGCGACCTCGGCGCGGGAGAGCCGGCAGCCGTCGATGAGCGAGGCGTGATTGCCCGCGTCGGAGACGACCAGCGCGTCCCGGCCGCTGAGCGCGGAGACGGCGGCCAGATTGGCGGCATAGCCGGAGGAGAACACCAGGGCCGCCTCGAATCCGCAGAAGTCGGCCAGTTCCCGCTCCAGCGTGGCGTGCAGTTCGGTCGAGCCGGTCACCAGGCGCGATCCGGTCGACCCGGCGCCCCAGCGGTGCGCCGCCCCGGCCGCGGCGGCCGTCACCTCCGGGTGCCGGGCCAGCCCCAGATAGTCATTGCTCGCCAGATCGAGCAGCGGGGAGTCGGCGGGCCGGGGGCTGAGCCGGCGCACCAGCCCGTCCCGGTCGCGCCGCTCCCGCTGTGCGTCGATCCATGCGAACGCGTCGTCCGGGCGGTCCTGGGGCATCGGCTGCCTCGCCTTCCGTGGCCTCGTCCTGGGCACCGACTGTCGGGTCCGGATAGAACGTAGCCCCCTCCATGCCCGGTCATGGTGTGGCAATACACACACCCCGATCAGCGCGTCTTGTACGGTCTCTCCTTGGCCGCGGGCGGTGGGGTAGGAAAGGATCGTCGCCATGGACCTGCTGAACACGCTGGTGGAGAAGGGGTTGCGGCGCGAGACGCCGACCCGCGAAGAGGCGCTCGCCGTCCTGGCGACCTCCGATGACGAGGTGCTCGATGTGGTGGCCGCGGCCGGCAAGGTGCGCCGCGCCTGGTTCGGGCGGCGGGTGAAGCTCAACTATCTGGTGAACCTCAAATCGGGGCTGTGCCCCGAGGACTGCTCCTACTGCTCGCAGCGGCTGGGCTCGAAGTCCGAGATCCTCAAGTACACCTGGCTCAAGCCGGAGCAGGCGGCGGCCGCGGCGGGCGCCGGGGTCGCGGGCGGCGCCAAGCGGGTGTGCCTGGTGGCCAGCGGACGCGGCCCCACCGACCGGGATGTGGAGCGGGTCTCCCAGACCATCGCCGCCATCAAGGAGGAGCACCAGGACGTCGAGATCTGCGCCTGTCTGGGGCTGCTGTCCCAGGGCCAGGCGGAGCGGCTGAAGGACGCGGGCGCGAACGCGTACAACCACAACCTCAACACCTCCGAGGCGACGTACGGCGACATCACCACCACCCACACCTACGCCGACCGGGTCTCGACCGTGCAGCAGGCGCAGGCGGCGGGGATGTCCGCCTGCTCCGGGCTGATCGCGGGCATGGGCGAATCGGACGCGGACCTGGTGGACGTGGTCTTCTCGCTGCGCGAGCTGGACCCGGACTCGGTGCCGGTCAACTTCCTCATCCCGATCGAGGGCACCCCGCTGGCCGGGGACTGGAACCTCACCCCGCAGCGCTGTCTGCGGATCCTGGCCATGGTGCGGTTCGTCTGCCCGGACGTCGAGGTGCGGCTCGCTGGCGGCCGCGAGATCCATCTGCGCTCGCTCCAGCCGCTCGCCCTGCACCTGGCGAACTCGATCTTCCTCGGCGACTATCTGACCACCGAGGGCCAGGCGGGCAAGGACGATCTGGCGATGATCGCCGACGCGGGCTTCGAGGTGGAGGGCGCCGACACCACGACGCTGCCCGCGCACCGCGCGGACGCAGCTGCCGCCGCGGGGGCCGGCTGCGGCGGCCACGGCGGCGAGGGCGGTGGCTGCGGCCCGTGCGGTGACGCGGCGCCCGCCGACGCCGTACCCGCCCAGGCCACGGCCGCCGCACCGGGCGCCGGCCCGGTGGCGTCGGAGCGGTCCCACGCGGACCTGGTCGCGGTGCGCCGCCGCGGCGCGGGCACGGATCTGCCGCCCAATGCCTGAGCCGCTGACCCCGGCCGAGCTGCGGGCGCTGGACCGGGAGCACGTCTGGCATCCGTACGGCCCGATGCCCGGCCGCCAGGACCCGCTGGTCGTGGAGTCGGCGACCGGGGTCCGGCTGCGGCTGGCCGAGCCGGTGGAGGGCGTCCGCGAGCTGGTGGACGGGATGTCGTCGTGGTGGTCCGCCATCCACGGCTACAACCACCCGGCGCTCAACGACGCCGCGCGCGGTCAGCTGGACCGGATGAGCCATGTGATGTTCGGCGGGCTCACCCATGAGCCCGCCGTCCGGCTGGCCACCCGTCTGGTGGAGATCACGCCGGAGCCGCTGCGCCATGTGTTCCTGGCCGACTCCGGTTCGGTGTCGGTCGAGGTCGCGGTCAAGATGTGCCTCCAGTACTGGCGCTCCCTCGGCCGCCCCGCCAAGCGGCGGCTGCTGACCTGGCGCGGCGGCTACCACGGCGACACCTGGCAGCCGATGGCGGTGTGCGACCCGGACGGCGGAATGCACCGGCTGTGGTCCGGTGTGCTGCCCGAGCAGATCTTCGCCGACGCGCCGCCGCCCGGTTTCGACGCGGAGCCCGACCCGGCGTACGAGGCGCATGTCCGCGAGCTGGTGGGCCGTCACGCCCATGAGCTGGCCGCGGTGATCGTGGAGCCGGTGGTCCAGGGCGCGGGCGGGATGCGCTTCCACTCCCCCGCGCTGCTGCGGGTGCTGCGCGAGGCGTGCGACGAGCACGATGTGCTGCTGGTGTTCGACGAGATCGCCACCGGCTTCGGCCGCTCGGGCACGCTCTTCGCGGCCGAGCACGCGGGGGTGTGCCCCGATGTGATGTGTCTGGGCAAGGCGCTGACCGGGGGTTACCTGACGCTGGCCGCCACGCTGTGCACCCCGCGGGTGGCGGAGGGCATCTCGCGCGGCGAGGTGCCGGTGCTCGCCCACGGCCCGACCTTCATGGGCAATCCGCTGGCGACGGCCGTCGCGGGCGCCTCGATCGATCTGCTGCTCTCCTACGACTGGCGGCAGGAGGTCAAGCGGATCGAGACCGGGCTGCGGGACGGTCTCGCGGAGGCGGCCACCATGCCGGGCGTCCGGGAGGTACGGGTGCTCGGTGCGATCGGCGTCGTCCAGCTGGAGCGTCCGCTGGACGACGCGGCGATGGCGGCGGCGACACGGGCCGCGGTGCGCGAGGGCGTGTGGCTGCGCCCGTTCCGCGATCTGCTGTACACCATGCCGCCGTACATCACCGGCGACCACGATCTGGCCCGGATCTGCGCGGCGGTACGGGCGGCCGCGGCCGCGGCCGTCTGACCCACCCGCCCCGCTCGCGGTCGGCCCTCCTTCGGACCGACCGCACGCCGGGGCGGGACCGGGGCGGACCGGGATGGTCCGGGGCCGTTCGAGGGCGGACCGGGGCAGTCCGAGGCCGGTCCGGAGGAGCCCGGGGCACGAACGAAAGCGAAAGGCAACGGAAACGAAGATGGCAATACTGGTCGTCACCGGTACGGGCACCGAAATCGGAAAGACCGTCAGCACGGCGGCCGTCGCCGCCGCGGCGCTCGCACGCGGCCGCTCGGTGGCGATGCTCAAACCCGCCCAGACCGGTGTCGCGGAGGGCGAACCGGGTGACGCCGCGGAGGTGGCCCGGCTCGCCGGGTCGGTGACCCTGCTCGAACTCGCCCGCTACCCCGAACCGCTGGCCCCCGCCACGGCCGCCCGCCGCGCCGGACGGCCGCCGGTGCGGCCGCACGAGGTGGCGGAGGCGGCCGAGAAGCTGGCCACCGAGCACGATCTGGTGCTGGTCGAGGGCGCGGGCGGGCTGCTCGTACGGTTCGACGAGACGGGGGCGACGCTCGCCGACGCGGCCCGGCTGCTCGGCGCGCCCGTCCTGGTCGTGGCCCACGCGGGCCTCGGCACGCTCAACGTGACCACGCTGACCACCGAGGCGCTGCGCGCCCGCGGGCTGGAGTGCCCCGGCGTCGTCATCGGCAGCTGGCCAGCCGCCGCGGATCTCGCCTCCCGCTGCAATGTGGCCGATCTGCCGGAATCGTCCGGCGTCCCGCTGCTGGGCGCCGTCCCCGAGGGCGCCCCGGCCCTTCCGCCGGCCGACTTCCGCGCCCAGGCACCCGATTGGCTGGCGCCCCGGCTGGACGGCACCTGGGAGGCGGCGCGGCAGGCCGCGTAGCGGCACCCCCCGCCTGGGCAGAATCCCGGTACCGGTCCATCGTCCGTATCCGGGACATCCGTATCCGGGACAAGGGGGAGTTCCCATGCCCGTACGCCGTCGCACGGCGCCGCGTGACGCCGTCCACCACCCGCTCTTCGCCCGCTGTTACGCCAGAATGGGCCCGCTCGCCGATGAGCGGGCCGGGGTGGGCGAGCTCCGCGGTGAGCTGCTGGCCGGGCTCTCCGGCCGGGTCATCGAGATCGGCGCGGGCAGCGGGCTGAACTTCCCCCACTACCCCGAAACCGTCTCCGAGGTCGTCGCCATCGAACCCGAGCGCCATCTGCGGCGGCTGGCCACCCGGGCGGGGCTGCGCGCCGGGGTGCCGGTGGACGTGGTGCCGGGCGTCGCCGAGGCGCTGCCGGTCAAGAGCGAGGGGTTCGACGCGGCGGTGGCCTGTCTGGTGCTGTGCTCGGTGCGCGATGTGCGGCGCGCGCTCGCCGAGCTGCTGCGGGTGCTGCGGCCCGGCGGTGAGCTGCGCTTCCTCGAGCACGGCCGCGCCGAGGGCCGGGTCCTGGCGACGACCCAGCGGGCGCTGGACCGCACGGTGTGGCCGCTGTTGTTCGGCGGCTGCCATACGGCGCGCGACGTGCGCGCGGAGATCGCGGCCGCGGGCTTCGAGCCGCTCGGCCACCGTCGGCTGCGCGTCCCCGCCCGGGGCCTGACGCTGCCGACGTCCCCCTGTGTGCTGGGCGCGGCGCGCCGTCCGTCCTCGCCGTCCGGTCCGTAACCGGATTCCGGCATCGCGTGCCCATCCGCCCGCGTCCGTGGGAGGGCGCTCCGGCGGCCGGGTCCCTACCATCGAGGGCACGACGTTCCGATACGGGGAGGCATCGTGTCCACACCGACGGCGACGAAGACGGACGGATTCGCGGACGGCGGCGCCCGTGCGGCGGCCCGGGCCCGGTCCCTGACCAAGGCGTACGGCAGCGGTGAGACCGCCGTGCTCGCGCTGGACGCGGTGGACGTGGAGATCGAACGGGGCAGGTTCACCGCGGTGATGGGCCCCTCCGGATCCGGCAAGTCCACTCTGATGCACTGTCTGGCGGGCCTCGACACGGTCTCGTCGGGCCGGGCCTGGCTGGGCGACACCGAGATCACCGGTCTGGGCGACAAGGAGCTGACCCGGATCCGCCGTGACCGGATCGGCTTTATGTTCCAGTCGTTCAATCTGCTGCCCACGCTCAACGCGGCCGAGAACATCACCCTGCCCATGGACATCGCGGGCCGCAGGCCCGATCCGGAGTGGCTGGACCGGGTCATCGACACCCTCGGGCTGCGGGACCGGCTGCGGCACCGGCCCGCCCAGCTGTCCGGCGGGCAGCAGCAGCGGGTGGCGTGTGCGCGGGCGCTCGTCTCCCGCCCCGAGCTGATCTTCGCGGACGAGCCCACCGGCAACCTGGACTCCCGCGCGGGCCTGGAGGTGCTGCGCTTCCTGCGGGAGGCCGTCGACGAACTGGGCCAGACGGTCGTCATGGTCACCCACGACCCGAGCGCCGCCGCCCACTCCGATCTGGTGCTCTTCCTCGCCGACGGCCGGATCGTGGACCGGATGGAGCGGCCCACGGCCGAGGCGGTGCTGGAGCGGATGCATATCTTCACGGCCGCCGCCACGCCGCCCGGGACCGACCCGACCCCCGAGCCGCTGAACTGAGCCGGAGCCCTACGGCAGCTCGGTGCCCTTTCGGCGGAGCGCTGAGCCGCCCCGAACGGGGCCGAACTCCGATACGTTCGCGGTATCCGCGATCAAGGAGGGCTCATGGCAAGGCCGTTCCGTTTCGGAGTCAATCTGCTCACCCTTGAATCGGCCGGGGCATGGCGCGAGAAGTGCCGCCGCGCCGAGCAGCTCGGCTATGACGTACTGCTGGTCCCCGACCACCTCGGCAACCCCGCGCCGTTCCCGGCGCTGGTCACCGCCGCCGAGGTGACCGAGCGCCCCCGGCTGGGCACCTTCGTGCTCAACGCCGGCTTCTGGAACCCCGCACTGCTCGCCCGGGAGGTGGCCAGCTGCGACGCGCTCACCGACGGCCGGCTGGAGCTCGGCCTGGGCGCCGGCTATGTCAAGGCCGAGCACGACAGCGCCGGGCTGCCCTTCGGTTCACCACGGGAGCGGGTGGACCATCTGACACATACCGTGACCGAGTTGGAGCGTCTGCTGACCGATTCCGAGCACCGGCCGCGGCCCGTTCAGTCGCCGCGCCCACCGCTGCTGCTCGGCGGCAACGGCGACCGGATGCTGCGGCTGGCCGCGCGCCACGCCGACATCGCGGCCTTCACCGGGGCGGTGCAGGCTCCGGGCAAACCCCAGGGCGCCCTCCAGCTGATCAGCCCCGAGGCGCTGGAGGGCCGGATCGCCGCCTTCCACGGCTTCGCCGCCGAAGCGGGGAGGGCGCAGGCGGCCGATGGGACCGGCGAGGCCATCGAGCTGAACTACCTCATCCAGATGGTCGGGCCCACCGACGACCGGCGCGCCAAGGTGCGTGAGCTGGCCGCCTACGCACCGGACCTCACCGAGGACGAGCTGCTGGAGCACCCCGCGCTGCTGCTGGGCGACGCCAGGGAGATGGCGGAGCAGCTGCGGGCCCACCGCGAGCGGTTCGGCTTCTCGTACATCACCGTGCTGGAGCACAACATGGAGGCGCTCGGCCCGGTGATCGAGCAGCTGCACGGCAGCTGACGCGGCGGGAATTCCATCGACGCCGCGGTCCGCCCGATGATGGGATGCGGCAATGGACGACCTTCGGATACGGACCGCGGCCCCCGCCGACCTCGACACCGTGCTCGCCTTCTGGAAGGAGGCGGCGGAGGGCACCAGCATCAGCGACGACCGGGACGGGGTGGCCCGGCTGCTCGACCGCGACCCGGAGTCGCTGCTGCTGGCCGAGCGGGACGGGGAACTGACCGGAACCGTGATCGCCGGTTTCGACGGCTGGCGCTGCCATCTGTACCGGCTGGCCGTCCACCCCGGACACCGCCGCCGGGGCGTGGCGACGGCCCTTCTGGCGGCGGCCGAGGAGCGGTTCACGGCCCTGGGCGGGCGGCGCGGGGACGCGATGGTACTCGACGAGAACGAGCCCGCCCACCGTGCGTGGGGCGCGGCGGGCTATGCGCGCCAGCCGCAGTGGAGCCGCTGGGTCAAGCCGCTGCGCCCCTGACGCCCGCGAGGGTCCCGGGGCCGCGACCCCAACGTCCGCGGCCGTCCCCGGGCCGCGCCCCTGACGCACGCAGCCGTCCCCGGGCCGCGCCCCTGACGTCCACGGCCGTCCCGGGCGCGGCCGCGCGGGGCCTTTTAGCATGGGACGGAGGTGAACCGATGATCGAAGTCCTCCTCCTGGCCGTGGCGCTCCTGCTGGCGGTGGCCTGTGGCGCCTTCGTCGCCGCGGAGTTCTCGCTGACCACGGTCGAGCGCAGCGAGCTGGAGCGGGCGGCCGGGCGCGGGGAGCGCGGTGCGGCCGGGGCGCTGAAGGCCGTACGGAGCCTCACCTACCAGCTCTCCGGCGCCCAGCTCGGCATCACCGTCACCAACCTGGTCGTGGGCATGCTCGCCGAGCCGTCCGTCGCGGCCCTGCTGGCCGGGCCGCTCACCGCCATCGGCGTACCCCCCTCGGCCGTCCATTCGGCCGCGCTGGTGCTCGGCACCTTCCTGTCGACGGTCGTACTGATGGTCGTCGGCGAGCTGGTGCCCAAGAACTGGGCGATCTCCCGGCCGCTGCCGGTCGCCAAGGCCGTCGCCACCCCGCAGCGCGTCTTCAGCTCCGTCTTCCGCCCGCTGATCAGCCATCTCAACAACACCGCCAACCGCACCGTGCGCCGGATGGGCCTGGAGCCCGCCGAGGAGCTGGCGTCCGCGCGCGGTCCGCAGGAGCTGATCGCCCTCGCCCGCCACTCCGCCAAGGAGGGCGCGCTGGAGAAGGACACCGCCGAGCTGTTCGTCCGCACCCTCAACCTCGCCGAGCTCACCGCGCAGAACGTGATGACCCCGAGGGTGCGGGTGGTGGCGCTGGACGTACGGGCCACCGCCGAGGACGTCGCCAACGCGACCCGCGCCACCGGGCTGTCCCGCTTCCCCGTCTACGAGGGCAGCCTGGACAGCGTCGTCGGTCTCGTCCACATCAAGGACGTCCTGGCGGTCCCCGCCGAGGAGCGGCCCCGCCGCCCGGTCTCCGATGTGATGCGCGAAGCGGTGTTCGTCCCGGAGTCGCTCACCGTGGACCGGCTGCTGGACCGGATCTCGGCCCAGCGCAGCATGGCCGTGGTCATCGACGAGTACGGCGGCACGGCCGGAGTGGTCACGCTGGAGGACATCGTCGAGGAGGTGGTGGGCGAGGTCCGCGACGAGCACGATCCGCAGGAGACCCCCCATCTGATCCCGATGGGCCGGGACGCCGAGGGCCATACGCTGTACGACGCGGACGGCGCGGCCCGTATCGATCAGCTGAAGCGCATCGGGCTGCGGGTGCCCCCGGGCCCGTACGAGACCCTGGCCGGGCTGATCGCCGCCGAGCTGGGCCGGATCCCGACGGTCGGCGACACCGTCGAGCCGGCGGGCTGGTCCGTGGAGGTGCGGAAAGTGGTCAGCCACCGGGCGGCCCGGGTACGGCTGCGGGCGCCGCTGCCCGGTGCGGGCGGCGAAGAGGGCGACGGTGACGGCGGGGTGCACGGCGCCGAGGGGGCGGCGGGCCGATGACCGTTCTCCAGCTGCTGATCGGCCTGCTGACGCTGGTCCTCAACGCCTTCTTCGTGGGCGCGGAGTTCGCCCTGATCTCGGTCCGCCGCAGCCAGATCGAACCACGTGCCCAGCAGGGCGACCGGCGGGCGCGGTCCGTGCTGTGGGCTCTGGAGCACCTCTCCGCGCTGCTGGCCGCGGCCCAGCTCGGGATCACGCTGTGCACGCTGGTGCTGGGCGCCGTGGCGGAACCGGCCATCGCGCATCTGCTGGAGCCCTTCTTCCATCTGGTGGGTCTGCCGCTGGGTCTTGTGCACCCGATCTCGTTCGTGATCGCGCTGTCCCTGGCCACGTATCTGCACATGCTGTTCGGCGAGATGGTGCCCAAGAACGTGGCGCTGGCCGAGCCGGTGCGCACCGTGCTGCTGATCGGTCCGCCCCTGGTCGCCCTCGCCCGCGCCCTGCGCCCGGTGATCTTCGGCGTGAACGCCCTGGCGAACGGGTTGCTGAAGCTGTTGCGCGTGGAGCCCAAGGGCGAGGTCGCGGCGACCTTCTCCGATGCCGAGCTGGCCCGGATCGTCTCGGACTCCAGCGAGGCCGGGCTGCTGGACGACCGCGCCACCGAGCGGCTGCGGGACGCCCTGGAGCTGGGCCGGCGCCGGGTGCGGGATGTGGTGCTGCCCATGGACCGGGTGGTCAGGGCGCGGCTCGGGGTGACCCCGGATGAGCTGGAGCGGCTGGCGGCGCGGACCGGCTTCTCGCGGTTCCCGGTGGTCGACGACTCCGGGCGGATCATGGGCTATCTGCATGTGAAGGACGCGCTGGACGCCCGGCCCCGGGATGTGCCGTTCCGCCCCGATCAGCTGCGCCCGATCCCCCGGGTGCGATCCCATACGCCGCTGGACGACGTGCTCAGCGCGATGCGCGACAGCCGCACCCACCTCGCGGCGGTCATCGCCGCGGACGGCCGGCTGGAGGGGCTGGTGACCATGGAGGACGTACTGCGTGAGCTGGTCGCCTGACCGCTCCCGCCCGCGCCCGGTCACTCCTCGGTGTGTCTGGACTCATGGGCGATGATGCACGCCTGCCAGTGGGCCAGCGCCTCATCCCGTCCGCCGCCGCCCTCCTCCGCCACCGCCACCAGCGCATGGGCGGCCATCGCGGCGAGCCGCACCGCGACCCGGCACACATCGCGCGTCTCCAGCGGCTCCAGGAGGGCGGCGGCGCCCTCCCCGTCGTCGGCGAGCGCGGCGGCGACGATGGCCATGGTCGTACGGTCGCATTCGAAGGCATCCACGCCGACCAGACTGCCCCGCCGCGCGCCGCGCGGAACCCGCTGCGGTCCAAGCGGTCGAACCGGGGCCCCGGCCGGACGGCCGGGCGATCCCCGTCGGCGCGAGCCCAGCGGGCGGGACTCAGCCGCGGGGACCGGGGCCGGGCGGGGCGGCCATGGGGTCGTAGCGGAAGATCACGTGTTCCACCCGTCCGATGACCTTGGTGCGGTTCGTCCGCCGGTACAGCTCCGGTGGCCGGAAGATGTTGTCGTCGAAGATGTCCGCGCCGGGCTCCACATTCCAGCTGGCGGTCGTCCCGTTCCGCGCACCGCCCTCGAAGTAGATGTGGGTCATCGCCATGCGGCTCATCATGCTCGTGCTCGGCGGTCCACGCAGCCCGCACACCGGGATAAGATCACCCAAGCCATGCAGACGAACATCACCTACAGCAGCTTTGTCGCGATCGGCGACTCCTTCACCGAGGGCATGTCGGACGAGCTTCCCGACGGCACCTACCGGGGCTGGGCGGATCTCCTCGCCGGCCGGCTCGCGGCCCGCGACCCCGGCTTCCGCTACGCCAACCTCGCGGTCCGCGGCAAGCTCATCGGACAGATCGTCGAGGAGCAGACGGGCCCGGCGGCGGCCATGGGCGCCGATCTGGTGACCCTGGTCGGCGGGCTGAACGATGTGCTGCGGCCGAAGTGCGATGTGGGCCGGGTGTGCGAACTGCTGGGCGAGGCCGCCGAGCGGCTGGCGCCCACCTGCAAGCGGCTGGTGCTGATGCGCAGCCCGGGGCGTCGCGGACCGGTGTTCGAGCGATTCCTGCCACGGATAGAGCAGCTGTTCTCGTTCATCGACGAGCTGGGCGCGCGGCATGACGCGACCGTCGTGGACGTGTACGCCTCCGAGCCCGTCGGGGACCCCCGTATGTGGGCCGAGGACCGGCTGCATCTGAACGCGGAGGGGCACCGGCGGGTCGCCGAGGCCGTCTGGCAGGCGCTGGGGTACGAGCCGGAGGAGGACTGGAACGCGCCCCTGCCGCCCGCGGTGCCCGTCGGGTGGCTGTCCCGCCGCACCTCGGATGTGCGGTTCGCCCGCCAGCACCTCGGGCCATGGATCGGCAGGCGGCTGACCGGCCGCTCCTCGGGCGACGGCCGCCCACCCAAGCGCGCCGAGCTGCTGCCGTACGAGGGCTGATCCGCAAGGCCCGCGCCCCGGACCATTCCGCACGGTCCGCCCGGGCCGTTCCCCGGGTCCCTCGGCCACCGGTCTGGCCTGCGCGGACGGCCAGTAGACTCTGTGCACGTGACTGGTAAGCCGCGCATTCCGAACGTCCTGGCCAACCGCTACGCCTCCACGGAGCTGGCCGTCCTGTGGTCCCCCGAGTACAAGGTGACGCTGGAGCGGCGGCTGTGGCTCGCCGTGCTCCGCGCCCAGAAGGACCTCGGAATCGAGGTGCCGGACGCCGCCCTCGCCGACTACGAGCGGGTCCTGGAGACCGTCGACCTGGCCTCGATCGCCGAGCGCGAGAAGGTCACCCGGCACGATGTGAAGGCCCGCATCGAGGAGTTCAACGCCCTCGCCGGCCATGAGCACGTCCACAAGGGCATGACCTCCCGCGATCTCACCGAGAACGTGGAGCAGCTCCAGATCCGGCTCTCCCTTGAGCTGGTGCGGGACCGTACTGTCGCGGTGCTGGCCCGGCTCGGCAAGCTGGCCGCCGAACACGCCGAGCTGGTGATGGCCGGTCGTTCGCACAATGTCGCGGCGCAGGCCACCACGCTCGGCAAGCGGTTCGCCACCGCGGCGGACGAGCTGCTGGTGGCGTACGGACGGCTGGAGAACCTGCTGGGCCGCTATCCGCTGCGGGGCATCAAGGGCCCGGTGGGCACGGCGCAGGACATGCTGGATCTGCTCGGTGGAGATGCGGAGAAGCTGGCCGAGCTGGAGCGGCGGATCGCCACCCACCTCGGTTTCGCGCGGGAGTTCACCTCCGTCGGCCAGGTCTATCCGCGCTCGCTCGACTACGACGTGGTCACCACCCTGGTGCAGCTGGCCGCGGCCCCGTCCTCGCTGGCCAAGACCATCCGGCTGATGGCCGGACACGAGCTGGTGACCGAGGGCTTCAAGCCTGGCCAGGTCGGCTCGTCCGCGATGCCGCACAAGATGAACACCCGCTCGTGCGAGCGTGTGAACGGCCTCGCGGTGATCCTGCGCGGCTATGCCTCGATGACCGGTGAACTGGCGGGCGACCAGTGGAACGAGGGCGATGTCTCCTGCTCGGTGGTGCGCCGGGTCGCCCTGCCGGACGCGTTCTTCGCCTTCGACGGGCTGCTGGAGACCTTCCTGACCGTGCTCGACGAGTTCGGCGCGTTCCCCGCCGTCATCGCCCGTGAGCTGGACCGCTATCTGCCTTTCCTCGCCACGACGAAGGTGCTCATGGGCGCCGTCCGCGCCGGGGTGGGCCGCGAGGTCGCCCATGAGGCGATCAAGGAGAACGCGGTGGCCGCGGCGCTGGCCATGCGCGAGCGCGGCGCCGAGCGCAACGAACTGCTCGACTCGCTCGCCGCCGATGAGCGGATCCCGCTGGACCGGGCCGGTCTTGACGCGCTGATGGACGACAAGCTCTCCTTCACGGGCGCGGCCGCGGCCCAGGTGAACGCGGTGGTCTCCCGGATCGAGGAGATCGTCAAGGAACGTCCCGAGGCCGCCGCCTACACCCCCGGCTCGATCCTCTGACGCGATGACATCCGCGAAGACCCCCGCGCTGCCCCCCGCCGAACTCGAAGCCGCCCGCGACCGCCTCGTCCCCGATGTGGTCGCGGACGGTCTGCGGGTCCTCTTCTGCGGTATCAACCCCGGCCTGATGACCGCCGCCACCGGCCACCACTTCGCCCGACCCGGCAACCGCTTCTGGCCCACCCTCCACGCGTCGGGCTTCACCCCGCGGCAGTTGCACCCGTCCGAACAGTCGGAGCTGGTGCGCTACGGGCTGGGCATCACCAACGTCGTGGCGCGCGCCAGCGCCCGCGCCGATGAGCTGAGCGACGAGGAGTACCGGGAGGGCGGCCGGATCCTGGAGGAGAAGGTGCTCCGGCTGCGGCCGCGCTGGCTGGCGGTGGCGGGGGTCACCGCCTACCGGGTCGCCTTCGGCGACAGGAAGGCGAAGATCGGGCCACAGACGAGGACCATAGGAGACACCCGGATCTGGGCCCTGCCCAATCCGAGCGGCCTCAACGCGCACTGGACACTGACGACGATGGCGCAGGAGTACGCCCGCCTGCGCACCACCGCCGAGGCGGACGGCTAGCCGAACGCCGCAGCCCGAGGGAGGGGCGTCATATCCTCCCCCTGCCGTGGAGGGTGCCCCCCCACGCACAAAAGCAAGAGCGGCTGAACGACAGAGAGCATCCGACCCGCGGCGGAGGGGTGGGTGCTCTGCCCGCGGGATTCTATGTCTGCCTACGCCGGGCGACGCTGTGCGAGTACTGGAATCGCGGCGATCTTCTCGGGCGCCAGGTCTTCCCACACCAACCCTCGCGGGCGACGTCGGTTGGGGCACGGGATCACCTCGCCAGGGGTGACGAGGTAGTCCACCGAGCGGCGCGGTCACTCGAACCGTGCCGTGTCGCCTGCCCCTCGACGTACGATCTCGGCTTCGCCGCCGGACAAGTCGATGACCGTGGTCGGCTCGGTGCCGCAGTCGCCCGAGTCCACCACGGCGTCCACCACGTGGTCGAGCCGTTCTTTGATCTCCCAGCCCTGCGTCATCGGCTCGTCCTCATCGGGCAGGAGCAGGGTGCTGGAGAGCAGCGGCTCACCGAGGTCGGCGAGCAGGGCCTGAGTGGTGGCATGGTCAGGAATCCGGACTCCGACCGTCTTTTTCTTCGGGTGCAGCAGCTGCCGCGGCACCTCCTTCGTCGCCGGGAGGATGAAGGTGTAGCTGCCGGGCGTCGCTGCTTTGATCACACGGAACACGTCCTTGTCGACGTGCACGAACTGGCCCAGCTGCGCGAAGTTCTGGCACACCAGCGTGAAGTGGTGACGCTCGTCGAGGTTCCGGATCGACCGGATCCGGCCAAGGCCGTCACGATTGCCCAGTCGGCATCCCAGTGCGAAGCAGGAGTCCGTCGGGTAGGCGATGAGCGCGCCGGAGCGGATCATGTCAGCCACATTGCTGATGGTGCGCTGCTGTGGATTATCGGGGTGCACATCGAAATACTTCGCCATCCACCGAGCCTATGCGATCAGGGCACCCCGGTCGTCTCGTGCCCGGACCAGGCCAGACATCGCCCTGGCCGACCACCCAGCGCCGGAGGCGGCGTCATATCGCGCCCAACTCTCCTATCGCCACCAGCAGTTGGAACGGCAGCTCGCGGTCGCCCTGCCCCACGCCCAGCCCGACCCAGCGGCCGTCGAGGCGCCAGACGCGCAGCTCGGGTACGTAACCGCACAGGGTGTCCAGCGGGGGCGGGACCGGCTCGCCCATCGCCGAGCGCTCCAGGGAGTCGGTGAGATCGAGGACCTCGGGGGCGCCCCACCGTAAGGTCAGCACCTGGACCAGGGCGCCCAGCTCTGCCTCGAACTCCTCCAGCACCTCCTCGACCCGGGTCAGATCCGCGTCCCAGAAGTCCTCGCTGACGCGGAGGTCGGCCACATGGAAGCCGGGGCCGCTCGCCACCCATCCGTCGGCGGTCCGCTGTGCGGGGAAGCCCCGCGCGCGCAGCTGATCGATCGTGGCCACATGGTCCGCCGTACTGGTCATGGGGTCAGTAAACCGTGTAGGTCGGACATCTGGCCGCCCGTCAGATGACCCGCGCGAGGGCCGGGCGGCCCGAGGCGGCAGGAGGCACTCGCCGCCTCCGCTTCCAGCGGATACGATCCGGCAGATACGCACCTGGAGGGAGACCGACGTTGGGGCGGCTCACCGGCGGGGATCCGTCTCTGCTGCGACGGATCAACTCCGCCGTGGTCCTGCACGCGCTGCGCGCGGCGGGCGCGTCCGGTACGGCCACCGGGGGTGGCCAGGACGACGGGGGCGGCTGCGCCGGGAGCGCGAGCCTCACCGATCTCACCCGGGTGACCGGGCTGTCCCGGCCCACCGTCGAGGGCGTGATCGACGGGCTGGCCGACAGCGGTCTGGTGGTCGAGGTGCCCGCCGAGGAGGGCGGTGTGCGCCGCCAGGGCCGCCCCGCGCGCCGCTTCCGGTTCCGGGCCGAGGCCGGGCATCTGCTGGGCATCGAGATAGGGGCGCACCGGGTCGCCGCGATCCTGTCGGACCTCGACGGAAACGTGCTCGGCTCGATCGTGCGCGAAGTGTCGGAGAAGGCGTCCGCGGACGAGCGGCTGGAGCGGCTGCGCACCACCGTCGCGGATCTGCTGCGGCGCTCGGGGGTGGCCCGGTTCTCGCTGCGTGCGGTCGGGGTGGCCAGCCCCGGGGTCGTCGAGGCGGACGGCACCGTGCATCTGTGCACCGCGCTCCCCGGCTGGACCGGGCTGCCCCTGGGCGAGCGGTTGCGGCGGTCCTTCCGCTGTCCTGTGCTGGTGGAGAACGACGCGAACACGGCCGCTGTGGCCGAGCACTGGAAGGGCGCGGCGGCCGGTTCGGACGATGTGGTCTTCGTCCTGGCCGGGTTGAGCCCGGGGGCGGGGTCGTTGATCGGCGGGCGGCTGCACCGGGGCTTCGGCGGCGCCGCCGGGGAGATCGGGGCGCTGCATCTGCTGGGGCAGGAGGCCGCCCCGGAGGAGGTGCTCTCCACGACCGGGGAGCCGCTGAACCCGCTGGACGAGGCGCAGGTGGCGCATGTCTTCTCGCTGGCCCGCGACGGCGACGCGCGGGCGCGAGCGGCCGTGGACCGCTTCGTCCGCAGGCTGGTGCACGACACGGCGGCCCTGGTGCTGGCGCTGGACCCCGAGGTCGTGGTGGTCGGCGGCTGGGCCGCCGGGCTTGACGGGGTGCTGGCCCCGCTGCGCGATGAGCTGGCGCGCTACTGTCTGCGGCCCCCGCAGGTCACGCTCTCGCTGCTCGGCGAGGCGGCGGTGACCACGGGGGCGCTGCGGCTGGCCCTCGACCATGTGGAACAGGAGCTGTTCGCGGTCGACAGCACGGTGACGACCCGCCGCGCGAGCCACTGACGCGGAACGCGGGGCGGGCATGTGGAGATCGTACGAAGGCGACGGCGCGTACGAAGGCGACGGCGCGGGGCGGGCCCGGATCAGCCCGCCAGGAGCTCCTCGCCCGCCGCGTCGCCGAAGGTGAGCCGGCAGGTGTCGGCCCGGTAGGTGGCCACGGCGACGGCCGCGGGGCGGCCCTGGGCCAGATAGCGGGTGGTCACGACGAGGACGGGGGCGCCGGGCAGCCGGTCGAGCTCCTTGGCGTCGTCCGCGCGGGCCGAGCCGAGCTCCACGGTCTGCTCACGGCCCTCCAGCTCCAGCCGGCGCAGCTCGCGCAGCACGGCGCGGGCGCGGGCCAGCCCGCTGGGGGTGTCGATGGCGGCGAGGCCGGGGACGGAGTCACCCGGGACATACAGCAGCTCGGCGGCGAGCGGCTGGCCGTGGGTCATCCGGGTGCGGCGCACCCGGTGGACGGGGGTGTCGGGGGTGAGCTCCAGCAGCCGGGCGACCTCGGCGGGCGGCACGGCCTCGACGCTCTCCACGGTCTGCCAGGCGTCCTCGCCTGACGCGTCGGTCCAGCCATGGGCGTAGTCCCCGACGGCCACGCCGACGCGGGGCGGGGCGACGGTGGTGCCGACGCCGCGGCGGCGCTGGAGCCGGCCCTCCAGCTCGAGCTGCTCCAGGGCCTGTCGAAGGGTGGCGCGGGCGACACCGAAGCGGGCCGCGAGCTCGCGCTCGTTGGGCAGGATCTCCCCGACCGCGAACTCCGAGTCGAGAGCGTCGCTGAGCACGGTCTTCAGATGCCAGTACTTGGGCTCAGGCACCGATTCCAGCCGCGTGGTCCCCACTCTGTCCCCCTTGTTTTCGATGGCCGACAGTCCTGCGCGCCTTCACAGTTATGCGCGCTTCTTTATTAAAGGTTGTTGCAGTATCAATGCGACCATAAGGCGGTGTGCGGACTTGGTCAAGACCAATCCCTGACCGGTTATCGTCGGTGACCGTCGGAGCGAGTTGCGTTATGGGGCGGGAGCTGAGCACACGGATGGGCGAGGACCAGGTCACGGTGGTCACGGGGGGCAGCCGCGGCATCGGCGCGGCGGTGGCGGTGCGGCTGGCCCGCGCCGGGCACAGCGTCGCCATCGGCTACGAGCGCGCACAGGACGCGGCCGAGCGGTGGGCGGCGGCGGTGCGCGCGGAGGGGGTGCGGTCGATCGTCGTCCAGGCCGACACCAGCGACGCGGAACAGGTCGAGGCGATGTTCGACCGGGTGCGGGAGGAGCTTGGCCCGATCACCGGGCTGGTCAACAACGCCGGGATCACCGGGCCCTTGGGCCGCTTCACCGAGACCTCGCCCGAGGTGATGCGGCGCGTCGTGGACGTCAATGTGACCGGGGCCCTGCTGTGTGCCCGGCGCGCGGCGCGCGAGATGTCCACGCACCACGGCGGGCAGGGCGGCGCCATCGTCAACATCTCGTCGGGCGCGGCGACGACCGGCAGCCCCGGGGAGTATGTGCACTACGCGGCCAGCAAGGCGGCGGTCGACGCGATGACCGTCGGACTGTCGAAGGAGCTGGCGGCCGAGGGGATCCGGGTCAACTCCGTCCAGCCCGGGATGACGCTGACCGACATCCACGCGCGGATGGGCGACCCCGAGCGGCCGTGGCGGGTCCAGGGGCGGGTGCCGATGGGGCGGCCGGGCGAGCCGGAGGAGATCGCGGGTGCGGTGGCGTGGCTGCTGTCGCCGGAGGCGTCGTACACGACGGGGGCGGTGCTGCGGGTCGCGGGCGGGCTGTAACGGGACGCGGGGTGGGGTCCAGCGGGACGCGGACGGGCCCTAGCGGCGTCTCACACGGTACGGACAGCGGGCCCCCGCGGGGTCGTGCCGCTGTCGGCCACCGGACTACCTTCCGGTAACTCTTGCTGACATGCTGTCTCATACGCCGCGTGCGCCTGCCGGAACGCCGATCGCGAGGAGCCACCCATGCCCGCGTCCCTCTCCTTTTCCGTCGCCTCCCCGGGCGGCCCCCGCGCCGCCCGGGTCGTCCACGAACGGCGTGGCGCGGGACGGCCGTTGGTGCTGCTGCACGGAATCGGCCACCACTGGCAGGCGTGGGAGCCGGTGCTGGACATCCTCGCGGCCGACCGCGATGTGATCGCCGTGGATCTGCCCGGCTTCGGTGCCTCGGACGCGCTGCCGGACGGCATCCCGTACGACCTCGAAGGCGTCATACCCGTGCTCGGCGCGCTCTTCGAGGCCCTCGGCGTCACCCGCCCCGATGTGGCCGGGAACTCGCTCGGCGGGCTGCTCGCCCTGGAGCTGGGCCGGGTCGGCCTCGTACGGTCCGTCACCGCGCTGTCCCCGGCCCGGTTCTGGACCGAGGCCGAGCGCCGCTACGCCTTCGGGGTGCTGTCCATGATGCGGGCCGGCGCGCGGGCGCTGCCACCGCCGGCGGTGGCGTGGCTGGCCCGCGGCGCGGCCGGCCGGGCCGCGCTGACCGGCGCCATCTACGCCCGGCCCGCGCGGCGTTCACCGGACGCGGTCGTGGCCGAGACCCGGGCGCTGCGCGAGGCGGTCGGCTTCGACGCCACGCTGGCCGCCGGGAGCTCCGGGCTGTTCACGCATGACATCCCCGATGTCCCGGTCACCATCGCCTGGGGCACCCGCGACCGGCTGATGCCGCGCCGCCAGGGCGTCCGCGCCAAGCGGATGATCCCCGGTGCCCGGCTGATCCGCCTCCCCGGCTGTGGCCACGTGCCCATGAGCGACGACCCCGCGCTGGTCGCCCGCGTCATCCTGGACGGCAGCCGCTGACCGCTCCGCCGGCTCGGCATCCCCGCCCCCACGCCGCGTACGGCCGTGGTGTTTCTCGACACGGACGCCCGGTTATTCACTGGGCGTTCGAATGAGCGGCACCTTGCACCGATAACAAACACAACAGCACAGCGGTTCTACGAGCAACGGGAGGCACCAATGGGGCGGGAATCGGGCAGAGGGATCGGGCGGCGCACGGTGTTGCAAGGGTCGGCGGCCGCTTCGGCGGCGCTCGCGGTGCCCGCCGTGGCAACGGCGGCGTCGGCCGCGTCCGGCGCGCCCGCACAGGCGCTCTCGGGGCGTCCGAGCGCCCAGTGGGGCGTGCAGGTGGGCGATGTGACGGCGTCGTCGGGGCTGGTGTGGGTCCGCTCCGACCGTCCGGCCCGGATGATCGTGGAGACCTCCGCGACCGAGTCCTTCACACGGGTCAAGCGGTGGCACGGCCCGCTGGTCGGCCCCGGCACCGACTTCACCGGGCGCACCGCGCTGCACGGTCTGCCCGCCGGGAGCCAGGTGCACTACCGGGTGCTGCTGGCCGACCCGGAGGACCCGCGCCGCACCGGCGAGCCGGTGCACGGCACCTTCCGCACGGTTGCCGAGCGCCGTAAGGACGTGCGTTTCGTCTGGTCGGGCGATCTGGCGGGGCAGGGCTGGGGCATCAACCCGGACCACGGCGGCTACCGCATCTTCGAGGAGATGCGCCGCCGCGAACCGGACTTCTTCCTGTGCAGCGGCGACAACATCTACGCGGACGGCCCGATGATGGAGACCGTCGCACTGCCCGACGGCTCCACCTGGCGCAATCTCCTCACCCCGGAGAAGACCAAGGTCGCCGAGACGCTCGACGAGTACCGCGGCAACTTCCGGTACAACCTGCTCGACCCCGCGCTGCGCCGGTTCCACGCCGAGGTGCCGACCATCACCCAGTGGGACGACCACGAGGTGCTCAACAACTGGTACCCGGGCGAGATCCTGGTCGACGACCGCTACACCGAGAAGAACGTCGATGTGCTGGCGGCCCGCGCGCGCCGGGCGTTCGCCGAGTACTTCCCGATCAGCACGCTGCGGCCGGACGCGAGCGGCCGGGTCTACCGGGTCCAGCACCACGGCCCGCTGCTGGACGTCTTCGTGCTGGACTGCCGCACCTACCGCGACGCCAACTCGCCGGGCCGCCAGCCCGAGGACACCCAGGGCATCCTGGGCGCCGAGCAGCTGGCGTGGCTCAAGCGCGAGCTGTCGCGTTCGCGGGCGGTGTGGAAGGTCATCGCCTGCGATATGCCGCTCGGCCTGGTGGTTCCGGACGGGGACACCGACTTCGAGGCCGTCGCGCAGGGCGACCCGGGCGCCCCGCTCGGCCGTGAGCTCCAGATGGCCGAGCTGCTCCGGCACATCAAGCACCGGAAGATCACCGGCACGGTGTGGCTGACGGCGGACGTCCACTACACCTCGGCGCAGCACTACGACCCCTCGCGGGCGGCGTTCAAGGACTTCGCGCCGTTCTGGGAGTTCGTCTCCGGTCCGCTGAACGCGGGCGCCTTCCCCGCGGTGAAGCTGGACGGCACGTTCGGCCCCGAGCAGAGCTTCGTCAAGGCGCCGACCCGGGCGAACGTCTCGCCCGCCGAGGGGTTCCAGTTCTACGGCGAGGTGGACATCGACGGCGACAGCGCCGAGATGACGGTCCGGCTGCGCGAGGACGGCGGCAAGGTGCTCTTCACCAAGGTCCTCCGGCCGGGGCTGGTCGGCCAGTAACCGTGCGCGCGGCGCGCGGCCCCGTACGGCACACCGACGGGGCCGCGCGCCGTAAGGGCACCGCCACGCCGTAAGGGCACCGCCACGCCGTAAGGGCACCGC
>NZ_JBEZNG010000019.1:0-230706 GCF_040653035.1 Streptomyces malaysiensis subsp. malaysiensis | reverse complement strand
CGCAGCTCGACCTCCCGGTCGCGCAGGAAGCAGCGGCGCGCGCCGGTGTCCACGGTCAGGTCTGCGATCCGGACCGGTTCGCCCGGTCCCGCCGGGGCGGGCGGGCGACGGCGCAGATGGGCGCGGAGGCGGGCGAGCAGCACGGTCAGGCTGAAGGGCTTGACCAGATAGTCGTCCGCGCCCGCGTCCAGGCCCACGATCACATCGATCTCCTCGCTGCGGGCGGTCAGGATCAGGATGAGGACGTCGGGATACTCATCACGCAGCTGCCGCGCCACATCGATACCGTCCACATCGGGAAGACCCAGATCCAGCAGAACGACGTCGATGGGGAGCCGGGCCGCCTCGGCCAGACCGGAACCGCCCGTCCGGGTCCAGGCCACGGCGTAGCCATGCGACCGCAGCCCCGCCTCCACATGCCGCCCGATCACCTCGTCATCCTCGATGAACAGAACGGACACCACGTCCTTGGCCCCAGTCGCCCGCATGCTCCGAAGCGTAGAGCCGGTGGGGCGCCCGGGGCGCGCGGACGGGCCGTTGTCAAAGTTCACGCAGCTCTTCCACGGCCGGCCGGGCGGATCCGCGGACGCCGCTGAGGGCGGCACCGACAATGGCCGCCAGGGCCGCCGCCAGGGTCAGGCCGAGATACGGCCAGGGCACGGCCACGGCCTCCGGTGGTGGATCGAAGACGCCGGTGAGCACCTTGACGAGCATTTCGGTCAGGCCCCAGCCGATGAGCGCGCCTCCGGTGACTCCGACCGCGGCGAGTGTGGCGGCCTCGCTGAGGACGAGTCCGTTCAGCTGCCGTCGGGTGGCGCCGAGGACGGTGGCGATGGCGAAGGTACGGCGGCGTTCGGCGAGGCCGAGGGCGAGGACGATACCGCCCGCGCCCGCCGCCAGCAGGACCGCGAAGGCCAGTTCGATCCGGGTGAGCCCGGACAGGTCCACGGAGGTGAGGCTGGAGCCGACGGCGGAGCGGGTCTCGGTGATGTCGGTGACCTTCGCCGTGGTGCCGAGCTGGTGGCGCAGCCGCGTGGCGACGGCCTTCTGGTTGTTGCCCCCGGTGTCGACGAGGAATGTGCCGACCGCGTCGCTGCCGGTCGTCCTGGCGATGTAGTCGGCGTTGGCGACGAAGAAGCTGTCCCGTGGCGCGGTGGGGAACTCCTTGACGACGCCCGCGTAGTGGAACGGCACGGTGTGGAACGCCTTGGTGCGGGAGTCCTGCAAGCGCAGTTTGAGGGTGTCGCCGGGGGCCAGCTGGAAGTCTTTGACGGTTTCCTCGCTGACCAGGAGGGAATCGGGCCGGGCCGCCAGTTTGGACATCAGGCTCTTGGCGCTGCCGCCGGCGAAGTAGGCGTTCTGGAGGGAGGTGGCGGAGGTGATGGTGGCTGGCCGGACCCCGTACAGGTCCTGAAGATCCGCCCCGACGTAGGCGAACCGGTGCTGTAGCGGTTCGACGTGGCGCACCCCCGGGATGGCCCCCAGGGGGTTGGCCGCGCTGGGCCCGACGCGGGAGCCGGGTGACTGGGTCACCGTCACATCGGCGCCGTTGGTGAGCCGGGCGTCGACCTCCGCCTGCTGCCGGTAGGTGGAGTTGAACGAGGCGGTGGACACGGCGAACGAGAGGGCCAGCGCGAGCAGGACGACGGCCCGTGCCAGCGGGCGGCGGCGCCGGGACAGGCTCGCCGCGGTGGTCCCGGCCATGGCGCCCGTCAGCGGCCGGACCAGTCGGGCGAGCGGACGCCGTCCGTGGGTCAGGGCGAGCGTCATCAGCCGCCACAGCAGCAGGGCGGAGCCGAGCCACAGCAGGGCCGGGCCCAGGAAGGCCCAGTAGGACACCGAGATGGTGGGGACGCCTTCCGGCGCCAGGACCAGGGAGTAGTTGTTGGAGCTGGAGGCGCGGAAGACGAAGTAGGAGACGGCCAGCAGGATGAGGTCCGGATAGAACCTCATCCAGCGCGGGGGGCCGGTCCTGCCCACCGCCCGGCGGGCCTCGGCGACGGTGGCCTGCCGCAGATCTCGCACCGCGGGCACCAGAACGGCCGCGGCGGCGATGACGAGCCCCAGCAGCAGGGCAAGGGCGAACCAGCCGGCCGCGGAGGCCGTGGTGGAGCCGAAGAACACCGTGCCGAAGGCGACCCGGCCCACGCCCGCGGCGATGCCGAGGCCCAGCAGCCCCCCGGCCACGCCGACGGCGGCGGACTCGGTCACCGCGAGCGCGAGGACCTGGCGGACGCCGAGCCCGCGGGCGCGCAGCAGGGCCTGTTCGCGCCGACGCCGGTCGGCTCCGGCACCGGCCACCGCCGCGGTCAGCAGGGCCGCCAGCACCGCTCCGGGCACGCCGAGAAAGAGGAAGAGAATCTGGGCGTAGAGGGCGTCCTGGCGGGCGCTGTCGAGTGCGGCGCCGAGGTTGTCGCCAACCAGCCCGCCACCGGCGGTGCGCGCCTCGGTGTTGTGCGCGGCTCCGGTCACCGCGGTGTACGCGGCGGCGGGGTCGGCGGGCAGCCGGGCGTCCCGGGCCACGTGGATCTGGGTGGTGACAGCGGTCGGGTCGGCGGTCCGGACGGGGGCCGCGGCCTTGGCGAACTGCGCGGCGGGCAGCAGGATGACGTTGTCGGGGGGTGCGGTGGGCTGGGACTGGGGAGGGGCACCGACCTTCTGGAAGAGGGAGTCCGCCTGGGGCAGGTCGACCACCCCGGCCACCTTCACATGGGTTGGTCCGCCTCCGGGGCGGCCGATGGTGACGGTGTCCCCGGGGGCGACATGCAGATTGGCCGCGGTCTGCTGGGCGATAAGCACCCCTGATGCGCTGCCGGTCAGCTGCCGTATCTCACCGGGGAAGGCGGAGCGGTAGCCGGATGGCAGGCCGAGTACGACGCCGGGGCCGGTGCTCTGGGTGGATCCACCGGTTCTGGCCTGGAATCCGGTGCTGTGTGCGAATCCCACGGGGAGTGCGGTACGCACTCCGGGCGCGGACCGTACGGTGTGCAGCACCGAGGCCGGTTTGGCGCCCGGCTGGACCTCCACCTGCCAGTCGACCGCGACCGAGCGGACCGCGCGGTCGGTCATGGTGGACTTGGAAGCGGTCAGGAAGGAGCCGAGCGCGGCGACCAGCGCCACGGCGAGCGAGATGCCGAGCGCGGCGGCGAGCAGCCGGCCACTGCGGCGCCGGACGAGTCCGGCCAGCCAGGTGATGATCACGACGCCTCTCCTCGAGTCGCGTTCGGTCGCGTTCGTGGCGCGGTGCGCGGTCCGGACGCGGCAGGGGCGGGGGCCGTGGCGGTCAGCCGCCCCTCGTGCATGGGCCATCGTTCGGTGAGGCGCTCGCCGACGGTGGGGTCGTGGGTGGTCACCACGAGCGCGGCGCCCAGTTCGGCCGCGGTGTCCAGCAGGACGTCCATCACATGGCGGCCGGTGGCGCGGTCGAGCTGTCCGGTGGGTTCATCGGCGATGACCACCCGCGGCCTCAGGGCGAGCACCCGTGCCACCGCCACCCGCTGGGCCTGTCCGCCGGAGAGTTCCTCGGGCAGTTTGTCGGCGAGGTCCGCGACGCCGACGGCGGCGAGGGCCGACAGCGCGCGGCGGCGGGCCTCGGCCTCCGAGGCGCCCGACAGGACCAGCGGAAGTGCGGCGTTCTCGGCCACGTCGAGGGCGGGGATCAGGCTCGGGGACTGGAAGACGACGCCGATGTCATGCGCCGTGGCGGGGCGGCCGAGGGCGGGCCAGTCGATCTCTCCGCTGGTGGGCCGCTCCAGTCCGGCCATCAGATGCAGCAGTGTGGACTTTCCGGATCCGGAGGGGCCCATGATGGCGATGCGGTCGCCCGCCCGCACCCGGCAGGTCGCGCCGTGCACCGCGACGACGGCGTTCTCGCCCTGACCGTAGGTGCGGGCGGCGTCGCGGCAGTCGATGAGAGGGGTGTCGGTGCCGGGAGCGTTCACGGCTGGATCCTTCCGTCGCGCAGGACGATCACCCGGTCGGCGAAGCCGATGACCTCGGTGTTGTGGGTGACGACCAGGACACCTCGGCCGGCGTCGGCCCGGCTCTTGAGCAGGTTGAGCACGCGCTGCTCGGTCCGCCCGTCCAGTTCGCCGGTGGGCTCGTCGGCGAGGAGCACATCGGGGTCGTTGGCCAGGGCGACGGCCAGGCCCGCGCGGGCCAGTTCCCCACCGGCCAGCTGATGCGGCAGGGCGTGGGCCCGGCCGCGCAGGCCCACCCCGTCGAGCAGTTCGGCGATGTCGGACGCGCCATCGCGGCGCCGCCGCGCCGCCGCCTGGGCGAGGCGGATGTTCTCCCGTACGTTCAGATGGGCGATGAGGTTGCCGGACTGGAGCAGTACGCCGACGCGGCGGGCGCGCAGCCGGGCCCGCTGAGCCTCGGGACGGTGGCTGATCCGCTCCCCGCCGATGTGCACACAGCCCCCGGCGGGTTCGTCCAGTCCGGCCAGACACGCCAGCAGCGTGGACTTGCCCGAACCGGAGGGTCCGACGACGGCGACGGTCTCGCCACGCTCGACGTGCAGGGACACCCCGCGCAGGGCGAGGGTCTCCTCCTCGCCGGTGTGGAAGAACCGGTAGAGCTCCCTGGCGTCGACGGCCCGCTCCCCGTCGGTCCGCGCGGCCGGTGTGGAGGTGGTGGCCATCACTGCCACCGGAGGGAATCGCTGACGACGCGCCATGGGTCGACATTGTCGGCGCCGGTCGGGCCGGTCAGGGTCAGAACGGCCTCCCGGCCGTTGTGGAAGAACACGTACCGCTCCACCGAGTCGCGCACGGCCTTGCCCGTCACCGGGTCGGGGGCCGAGTCCGTCTGGTAGGTGATACGGATGGCCTGACCGGCCTTCCGGTGGACGGTCGTGACGCTGCCCAAGGAGAAGTGCGACGCCTGCCCGCGGAGGGCGGGGACCATGCCCGCCTTCACCGACTGGACGGTGGGCGCGGTCCCGGCGGAGCTCCGCAAGATCTCGACCTTGTTGAGCTTGTCGCTGAAGGTGGTGGTGCCATGGGCGGAGGAGCGCGCCCAGCCCTCCGGCACCTTGACCGTGAACCCTCCGGCGGGCGGCCGGTAGGCGACGTAGACCTGGTTGTCGGGGATGTCTCCGGGCGGGTTGGACTCGGTCGGGGC
Source organism: Streptomyces malaysiensis subsp. malaysiensis (assembly GCF_040653035.1). Classification (NCBI taxonomy): domain Bacteria; kingdom Bacillati; phylum Actinomycetota; class Actinomycetes; order Kitasatosporales; family Streptomycetaceae; genus Streptomyces; species Streptomyces malaysiensis. The sequence goes on along the minus strand of NZ_JBEZNG010000019.1, from coordinate 225,582 downwards.
CGGGCCGGGCCGCTGGGCGGACGACGAGCCCGAAGTGGCCTTGGAACCGCTGTGGGAGCCTCCGCCGGAGCCGGAGCAGCCGGCCACGACCACGGTGGTCAGGGCGACTGCGGCGGTAACGGCGAGGATGGCCCGCTTGCTCATGATGTCCTCCACATAGGCGAACCGCTGGTGTCCAGGACGCTAGAGAGCAGGCGGTAAACGCTTCCCACGACGACGGTTAGACGACGGTAAAACCAGTCGGCGACCTGCCCGCATCGCCCCGCCACAGCACACCCGCGCTCATGATGGGCGTATGAGACAGCGTGTGATACGGGTGGCCGTGGTGGCGGTGCTGGTGGCACTCGCCCTGCTCGCCACGCCGCTGGCGCTCGGGATCCAGACGTCCTTCTTCGCGGACGAGCGCGATGAGCTGGAGCGCCTGTCCCTGGCGGCCGCCGTCCATGTGTCCCCTCAGTTCGTAGCGGGCGACCGTGTGGAACTGCCGGCCCATGAGCGGGGAACCGATGTCGGGGTGTACGACCTCTCCGGGCGGCTGCGCGACGGCAGCGGCCCCAGGAAGGCGGACGCGACGACCCGCCTGGCGCGGGGCGGGGCGGTGACGCGGGGGCGCGGCGATCACCAGATCGTGGTGGCCGTGCCCGTAGCGACCGGAGAGCAGGTGATCGGCGTGGCCCGCGCCTCGACCGGGACACTGCATGTCTGGCATCGCGTCGTCCTGGCCTGGCTCGGCCTGGCCGGCACCGCCCTGGTGGCGCTCATCACGGCCGTCGTGGTGGCACGCCGGCAAGCGCGCACGCTCACCGCGCCGTTGGAGGTGCTCTCGGCGAAGGCCGGAGCGGTGGCGGAAGGGGATCTGACCGCGCGTGCCGAAGGCAGCGCGATCGCCGAGATCGACCAGGTGGCGCGTACCCAGAACACCATGGTCGAGCGCCTGGCCCGATGGCTTGAGCACGAGCGTCACTTCGCCTCCAACGCCTCCCATCAGCTCCGCACCTCGCTCGCCGGTCTGCAACTGGGTCTGGAGGCGGCTGCCGCCGACCCGGACACGGATCTACGAGCGGCCGTGGGCGAGGCCCTGGAGCAGGTCCGGCATCTTCAGCGGACCGTGGACGAGGTACTCCGGCTGGCCAGAACGACGCCACGCGACGGCGTTCCCACGACCACCCGGCCCACCGCCGAGGTGGTCGAGGGCGTGGAGCGCCGCTGGCACGGCACGTTCGCCGCCGAGGGCCGACGGCTGGACTTCGGTGTCGAGCCCGGCGGGGAGAGCCTGTGGATCCCCGACCGCACCGCCGAGCAGGTCCTGGACGTCTTGCTGGACAACGCCCTGCGCCACGGCCACGGCGCGGTCGAGGTCACGGTGCGCGAGATGGGCGGTGTGGCCGCCGTGGACGTATCCGACGAGGGCTCGCTGACGCTCGACCGGCGGACCGTCTTCGAACGGGGGGCGACCACCGCTCGGGGCGGCAGTGGCATCGGTCTGGCGCTGGCGCGGGAGATAGCCGAGACGGCCGGGGGCCGGCTCACCCTCGCCCGGTCGGAGCCCACCGCCTTCACCCTGCTGCTGCCGGTCACGGAGCCACGGCAGGCCGCGACCGGCCCGTGACCCGCACCGTCACCGCCGTCACCGCGGTCACCGTGAGACACCGCGGTCACCGTGAGACACCCGACAGCGACATCGCCGCCACCACGACGGTGAGCAGACCTACGTACGCCCAGGCGTAGATCCGGTCGGGGATGCGCGGTGGGCGCCGCCGCAGCGCCCCGATGACCGGCAGCGCACCGGCGAGCAGGGCCGCGGCGGCACCGGCGTCGACGAGGCCCACCAGGTGGACATGCGCACCGGCGGAGGCCGGGAGCGCGGCGCCGCCGAGCGAGACCGCGGTGGCCGGGAGCGCGATGGCCAAGGTGAGGGGGTTGGCCAGCGCGCTCGCCACGTGCATCGTGTGCCCGGCGCGCCTCATCGCGGGGACGGTCATGACGCTGCCCCCGACACCGAGGAAGGCCGCGACCGCGCCGATGGGGGCGCCGAGGACGGCCGGCAGCGGCCGCGGTCCGTCCACCGGCTCCCCGATGTGTGTACGGGGGCGTAGGAAGCCGGGGCGCAGCAGCAGGTCGACGATGGTGATCGCCACGTAAGCGACGAACAGCCAGAGCACCAGCGCCGGTGGGGCGAGGCGGGTGGCGAGCGCACCGGCCGTGGCACCGGCCGCCAGCAGGAGGACCAGCCCCGTGCTGCCGCGGAGGGCACCGAGCACACGCCGGGGTGTGACGGCCGTCGCGAACGCCGCGTTCACCACCATCACCAGTGCCGAGGTGGCCGTGGCCACCCGCATCGCGTCCGCGCCGAGCGCGGCGTCCGCCCACACCACCACGGGGACCGCGGCGAACCCGCCGCCGAACCCGAACAACACCGTCGTCACTCCGGTGAGGAGCCCGATCCCGATCAACATCGCAATGTCCACGGGACCACCCCACCAGGGCCGCCACCCTTCCCGCATGCGAAGACCGGCACGATTCCTTCGCGTCCCGGCCAGTACGGTGGTGGGGTGAGAAACGTCCCCCTGGACACCATCGACCACGTCGAACGGGTCGTCCTGCCGATCGGCACCGACTACCCGCCGGGACATGTACTGGACTGGCACGAGCATCGCCGCGCGCAGTTCCTCTACGGAGCCACCGGGGTCATGGTCGTCGACACCGGCGCCGGCACCTGGACCGTTCCGCCCGAGCGCGCCGTCCTGATCCCGGCCGCCACCCGGCACCGGGTCCGGATGCTGGGGGTGAGCACCCGGAGCCTGTACATCGAGCCGGACGCCGTTCCTTGGTGGCCCGCCACCTGCACGGTCGTGGACGTGCCACCACTGCTGCGCGAACTCCTCGTGAGCGCGGTCGAGTTCGAGGCCGACTACAGCCTGTCGGGGCGGGAGGGGTGCATCGCCGCGCTCCTGCTGCACGAGATCGCCGAGCGCACCCCGCTCCCCTTCCACGTCGCGATTCCGCCCTCCAGCGACCTGGCGGAACTGTGCCGGGAGTATCTGGCCGCGCCGGACCTCGGCATCACCAACGCGGTCTGGGCCGGCCGGACGGCCCAGAGTGAACGGGCCTTCACCCGGCGCTTCCGCGCGGAGACCGGAGACAGCCCCGCCGTATGGCGGGCCCGCGCCCGCCTGCTCGCGGCCGTCCCCCTGCTGCGCACCGCTACCGTCACCGAGGCCGCCGGCCGCCTCGGCTACGCCTCCCCCGCGGCCTTCACCACCGCCTTCACCCGCGCCTTCGGCCTGCCGCCGTCCCGTTTCACCACCAGCGGCCAAGCCGCTCGCCCCAGCCGCGCCGGACGCGCCTGACGACCCGACAAGTGCCTTTCGTTGATCCCAGGACCTCGGCGGAGGCCACGCGGCCGGGTGGCTTTCGGCATCGTCCGGACGCCTCGGCTGTCGCACGGCTCAGCCATCCGGGCCCCGCGCCACGGTGCCGAGGAGCGGATCGGGCAGGCATGCCCAGTGGGCCTCGCCGAGGGCCAGTTCGCGGTCGTCGAGCACGGCGGCGTCCAGTACCGTGCGCAGCCTGTCCTGGTCCAACTCGGTGCCGGTGAACACGATCTCGTTGCGCCGCTCGCCGTAGCGGTCGTCCCAGTACCACGAGGCGAGCGTGCGGCGCTGGGCCGAGGCGGCCCGCCAGCCTTCCGTATCGCCGTCCTCCAGCCAGCGTCCGGCCTCCCGAAGTTCCAGATGGCGGCCGGCCGAGCGCCACGAGATGACCGCGTCCGGGCGGGTCGCCACCCACAGGTGCCCTCGGCCTCGTACGACCGAGGGCATGATCCGGGGCAGGCTCTCCGCCAGCCGCTCGGGATGCAGCGGGCGCCGCGACCGCCACAGCACCGAGGCCACACCGTGGTCGACGCCGCAGCGGCGCACGGCCGGAGCGACGACGTCGAGCCGGTCCTCCGGTCCGGCCACGGCCCATCGAGGATCGGGTCGCGTCAGGGTCATCAGCGAGATGTCGTCGTCGGCTTCCGCGTCGTCGAAAAGGACCGTCGCGGACGGGTTGAGATGGGCGAGCAGGGCACGGGAGCCTTCCCGGCGGCCGCGGTCCTCCTCCAGCCCCTTCCCCAGGACCATCACCTGGGCGGCCTCCGATTGCCGGGCGGCGGCCTCGGCGACCGTGAGGGGCACCGCACGCGGGCGGTCGCCGAAGACCTGGACGGCACGGTGCACACAGCCCAGGTCCCTCAACAGCCGGCCGGGATCGAGGCCGACCGCGATCGGTGCCAGGTCGAAGTAGTCCCGCAGCGCGGACGTGCCCGGCCGGGCCCGCCACAGCTCAGCCAGAAACGCCACGACGTCGACGTTGCCGGGCAGCGCGAGCACGACATGCGCACCTGCGGCCGCCCGTGCGATGGCCCGAAGGTCCTGACGCACGATCACCGCCGGATCGCCGGTGGCCGCTTGGGACAGCGAGGTCAGCGAGGCTCGCTGTCGTTCGTCACCGCCCGAGGCGAGGCGCTGTACGGAGGGGTACCGTTCCGACGCGTCGCCGAGGACCGAGACCGAGAGCACCAGCGCGTCGGGCGAGGCGCGCAGCAGCAGGTCCAGGACGCGGCCACGGGCTTCCGGGGTGTTGCCGGACACCACCCCCACCAACCCCCGGCCCGCTCCGCCGACTCTCACTTCACCACCCCTCCCACGGCGGTGACGAGCGCATAAGCGGTCCTGCGTACCCGCACCATCACCAACGGCACGTGTCCTCCTGAGTGACGACCTCACAGCGGCCCCCGCACACTACATGGAAACGGTACCCATTTTCATATACGGTGTGCGAGACACCCCCGACCGGAAAGGACCCGTTCATCAATGGCCGTGCCCAAGCGGAAGATGTCCCGGAGCAACACCCGCCACCGCCGCGCCCAGTGGAAGGCCAGTGCGCCGGAGCTGGTGACGATCACCATCGACGGCCGCGAACACCGGGTGCCACGACGGCTCGCCCCCGCTTACCGGCGCGGGCTGCTCCGCACCGACGGCGCGGGCCGAGGACGGCCGGCGGACGAGAGCTAAGGCTGCGCGCCGAACGAGGTGTCGCCGTGCGGCGGCTGGTGGGGCAGCCGCTCCAGGGTGTCGACGATGCCTGCCCGGCCCACGACGTCGATCAGCGCCTGCCCGATCACGGAGACCGGCTCACGGGCCGGGAGCACCAGGCCGATGTGCTCCGTGCGGACCGGGCGGACCAGCGGAACGGCGCGCATGCCGGTGGGCACGCCGAAGACATGCAGCCAGGCGTGCGGCACGATGCTCGCCCATTGACCGGCCCTGACGTGTGCGAACAGGGAGGCGATCGAGTCGGTCTCGACCCGCGGTGTCACGGATACGCCCACGGTCTCGAACACCGCGTCGAGCACCTGACGGCCCTGCATCATGGGGTGCAGCAGGCACAGCGGGTACTGAGCCGCCTCCTCCCAGGAGATCTCGGCGGGCCCGGAGTCGGGCGCGGTCCGCTGGGTCAGCAGCACGTAGCGCTCCCGGTACAGCGGTACGAACTTGAAGTCGTGCGCCGCGATGGAGCTGTGGTAGGTCACGGCGGCGTCGAGTTCGTACGTCCGCAGCCGGTTCACGATCTCTTCGGCCTGGAGGTCGGCGAAGACCTGGACGGTCGCCAGCGGATTGGCGGCGCAGAACGGCTGGGTCAGCAGCGCGACCGCGGTGGAGGCGGTCGGGACGGTGCCGATGCGCAGTCGGCCGCTCAGCCCCGCTCGCAGTGCCTGTATCTCGCCCCGCATCGCGTCGCGGTCGGCGAGGATGCGCTGTGCCCACAGCACGACCCGCTCGCCCTCCGGTGTGAAGCCGTCGAATCGGCGCCCGCGCTGGACCAGTGGGACGCCGAGCTCCTCCTCCAGTTTCCGGATGCCCTCGGACAGGGCCGGCTGGGAGACGTAGCAGGCCCGGGCCGCCTTCGCGAAGTGGCGGGCGCGGGCGAGGGCGACGAGGTATTCGAGTTGGCGCAGCAGCACGCCTCAATGATCCCCCGTCCCCGGCCGCTCGGTGCCGGTCCACGCGGCAGTGATCGGCGCTGCCTGTCAGCCGATAGAAACTGCCGCTTTGACCTGCCCCACGGCGCTGACGAACAGTGTGGTGCGAAGGATGGGCGGGGTGTGCGGCGCCCGCGCGGGTCCGAGGCGCGCGGGCGGCCCCCTCCTGGACGTGCCGGATGGCGCCGAGCGTGCTTGCCGTCCAGAACGAGAGGGCGTGGTGTGAGATGCGGGATTTCAACGGACCGGACGAGGACGAGGACGAGCTGTCGGTGACGGCTCCCAAGACATGGGCGACCGGCGCTCCCGCGGTCGTGCACGCGCTTCAGTACGCACTCGGACAGACGTCGCCGAAGCGCACCGCGCTGACCCTGCTCAACATCAACCAGGCGAAGGGCTTCGACTGCCCGGGCTGCGCCTGGCCGGAGCCCGCGCCGGGCAAGCGGCACCGCAACGAGTACTGCGAGAACGGCGCCAAGCACATCAGTGACGAGGCCACCTCGCGTCGGGTGACCGCCGAGTTCTTCCGGCGGTACTCGGTGGACGAGCTGAGCCGGAAGTCGGACTACTGGCTCAATCAGCAGGGCCGGCTGACCGAACCGATGGTGCTGCGCGAGGGCGCGACCCACTACGAGCCGATCGGCTGGGACGAGGCGCTGGACGTACTCGCCGGTGAGCTGCGCGCCCTGGACCACCCGGACGAGGCACTGTTCTACACCTCCGGGCGGCTGGCGAACGAACCGGCCTTCCTGCTGCAACTGTTCGTGCGGGCCTTCGGCACCAACAACCTGCCGGACTGCTCCAACATGTGCCATGAGTCCAGCGGCTCGGCGCTGAACGAGACCTTGGGCATCGGCAAGGGCAACGTCAGCCTCGACGACCTCTACAACGCGGACCTGATCTTCGTCGTGGGGCAGAACCCGGGCACCAACCACCCGCGCATGCTGTCCGCGCTGGAGGAGACCAAGCGCCGCGGCGGCCACATCGTCGCCGTCAATCCGCTGCCCGAGGCCGGGCTGCTCCGCTTCAAGCACCCGCAGAAGGCACGCGGGATCGTCGGCCGCGGCACGGACATCGCCGACCAGTTCCTCCAGATACGGCTCGGGGGCGACCTGGCCCTGTTCCAGGCGCTGAACCTGCTGTTGCTCGAGGCCGAGGACAAGGAGCCGGGCACCGTCCTGGACCGCGATTTCATCGAGTCGCACACCACGGGCTACGACGCCTTCGCCGAGCACATCCGCGAGACGTCCTGGGACGCCGTCCTGGAGGCCACCGGCCTGAGCAGGGATGAGATCGAGCAGGTGCACGAGCGGGTGCTGGCCAGCCGCAGTGTCATCGTCTGCTGGGCGATGGGCCTGACCCAGCACAAGCACGGCGTGCCCACCATCCGCGAGATCGTCAACTTCCTCCTGCTGCGCGGAAACATCGGCCGCCCGGGGGCGGGCGTATGCCCGGTCCGGGGACACAGCAATGTGCAGGGCGACCGCACCATGGGCATCTGGGAGCGCATGCCCCAGCCGTTCCTCGACCGGCTGGGACGGGAGTTCCGTTTCACCGCGCCGACCAAGCACGGCCTGGACTCCGTCGACTCCATCCGTGCCATGCTCGACGGACGGGCCAAGCTCTTCGTCGGAGTCGCGGGCAACTTCGTAAGGGCGACGCCCGACAGCGACGCCACCGAGCGCGCCCTGCGGAACTGCCGTCTGACCGCGCATATCTCGACGAAACTCAACCGCTCCCACGCGGTGTGCGGACGTACCGCCCTGATCCTGCCCACGCTCGGGCGCAGCGATCGCGACGTCCAGGCGGGCGGCGAGCAGTTCATGACGGTCGAGGACTCGATGAGCGAGGTCCACGCGACGCGCGGCCGCCTCGCCCCCGCGTCCGCACACCTGCTCAGCGAGGTGTCCATCATCAGCCGCCTCGCCCGCAAGGTCCTGGGGTCAGGACCGGACATCCCCTGGGCGGAGTTCGAGGCCGATTACGACCTCGTCCGCGACCGTATCGCCCGGGTCGTCGACGGCTTCGAGGACTTCAACGAGCGGGTGCGGTGCCCTGGCGGTATCCGCCTGCCCAACCCGGTCAACGAGAGGGTGTTCCGCACACCTGCCGGGAAGGCCGTCCTCACCGTCAACGACTTCACGATGCTCCGGGCGCCCGAGGGGCACCTGGTCCTGCAAACGCTGCGCTCGCACGACCAGTGGAACACGATTCCGTACGCGATGGACGACCGCTACCGGGGCATCAAGGGCAGTCGGCGCGTCGTTCTGGTGAACCGCGGCGACCTCGCGGACCTCGGCCTCGACGACGGCGGCCTCGTCGATCTCGTCAGCGTCTGGACCGATGGCTCGGAGCGCCGTGCCGAGGGCTTCCGCGTCGTCGCCTATCCGACGCCCCGGGGTTCGGCGGCCGCCTACTACCCGGAGACCAACGTCCTGGTGCCGCTCGACAGCGTCGCGGACATCAGCAACACCCCCACGTCCAAGAGCGTGATCGTCCGTCTGGAACCGGCCGCCGACCGGACACCGGCGCGGCACGAGCACGTCGCGGGGTGACGAAGCGGGCACGGTCAAGCGGGTGGCACGATCGCGGCTGTGGTCAGGTCCGCGATGCGTTGTGCGGTGTCGAAGTGGGGGGTGAGACGGTTCTTGGTCATGGCGAAGGAGGTGCCGGTGGCGGTGTCGGCATAGACGTAGCTGCCGCCGCCACCGACCCAGCCGAACGTGGTGGGTGCTTCGTCCGGCCGAGCACCGATACGGCCGAGCGGATAGCCCAGGGCCAGCCGCGCATGGTTGCCGAAGACCTGGTCGGTGCCCTCGAAGGCCACCGCCGTCAACTCCCCGAGCTGGTGTGGATCGATGAGCCGACCGTCGAGGATCGCGGCATTCACGGCAGCGATGCCCCGCGCGGTGAAGGTGCCGACCGAGGGGATGTCCGCTTGCAGGATCTCGTGGCTGTTGCCCATCGCCGCGGTCGGTAGCAGTTCCCAGGGCGCGAGAATGGCATCGCCGTCAGGCGGGGCGACCGGGCGCGGTGCGGCGTCTTCGAGCCGTGCCAGCCGGGCCAGGTCGGTTCGGGGCACACCGAAGTACACGTCGCCCTCGATGCCCAGGGGCACGGCGACCCACTCGTGCAGGAGTTGCCGCATCGGTTTGCCCGTGGCCCGGCGTGCGACCTCGCCGACGAGGAAGCCGAAGGTGAACGAGTGGTACCCCGTCTCGGTCCCAGGTCGCCACCGCGGTTCGGCGTCCGCGATCGCGGTGCAGACCCGTGACCAGTCGGTCAGATCGGCCGGGCCGATGCCACGAGGCATCGCCGGCACGCCGACCGAGTGTGTGAGCACGTGCCGGAGAGTCGCGGTCGCCTTGCCGTGGGCGCCGAACTCCGGCCACAGGTCGACCACGGGTGTGTCGTATCCGACAGCACCCGTCCTGACGAGCAGATGAGCGATCAACGACGTCATGACCTTACCGGCCGAGAAGCTGAAGAACGGAGTCTCCGGGGTCACCCCGCGCCCGGTCCGGCTGTCCGCGACGCCGGCGACCGCGTCGACAACAAGAGCACCCTGATGGAAAACGGCAACCTGCAAGCCGGTTTCGGCCCCGGAATCAACCAGTTCGTCGAGGACTCTTTGGACCTCTCGCCGCAATGAGGGCATCACCGTCACCGGCCCGGCCAGGTGAAGCGAGTCCGGCTGGACGTCGGCAGCTTGCCGCAAGCGCGGGAGGGCAGCGCCCGGCGGGGCCTCATGTCTCGGCCTGACCGGCCCACCAGCCGAGCACATGCCCGATGTGCCTGCTCATCAGCCGCTCGCACTCTTCGGCCGCTCCTGCCTCCAACAGATCGAGCAGATCCAGGTGTTCATGAGCGGACGCCTCGAGTTCCTCCGTCGCCACCAGATCCGCCAGCCCGGTCAGACGGGTCTGCGCACGCAGGTCGGCCACGATGTCGTGCAGCCGCATATTGCCGACCAGCTTCAACAGCGTGAGGTGGAAGGTCGTGTCGGCCTGGAGGTAGCGGGCCAGGTCGCCGTCCCGGGCGCCACGCACGATCTCCTCGGCCAGGCCGCGCAGGCGGGTCAGGTCGGCCCCGGAGAGCGTTCCCGCGAGCCGCCTGACCGCCGGGCCTTCCAGCAGCTGGCGTACGTCGACGATCGCGCGCAGTTCATCCTCGCTCACCGCCGTGACGCGGAAGCCCTTGTTGCGCACGATATCCACCATGCCGCGCTTGGCGAGGTTGAGCATCGCCTCGCGGACCGGCGTCGCCGAGACGCCGAAGCGGGCGGCCAGGTTCGGGGCCGAAAACACCTCGCCGGCGGGCATCTGACCCGAGACGATGGCCGCGGCGATCGCCTCTTCGACCCGGTCACGCAGACTGCTCGCGGGCGCGAGGGGAGCCAGAGGAGCGTTGTCCGCGGTCGTCATGAGTATCCCCATCACCAATCAACAGCCAATTCCGGTCCCGTTCAGTACAATGGCACATCCTACCGATCAGTCATTTCCTCCAGCCGGGCCGCACCCAGGTACAGGTGACGGGGCTGTTCGCTGTCGGTCGGGCGAACCCGCTCATGATCCGCGGTGTGTGGCGACGACCATGTCGAGGGCGGCGGCCGGCACACCCCGGCCGTCCGGGCGCGGCCAGTGCACGGTGAGTTCGTCGAACCCCGCCGCCGCCACGTCGCGGGCGAACTGCCGATAGGTGTCCACGTCCTGGAACGGACGAGCTTCGTCGAGCGCCACCTGGGCGATGCGGCGAATCCGCTTGCCCGGCGCCACCTCGGCGATCGCCTTGTCCAAGGCCACGTTCTGTTCGGCGATCGCCGCCAGCCACTCCCGCGGCGCCAGTGACCGGCGGTACGGGCCGTAGGTCACCCAGGCCGAGCCCAGGAGCGCCGCCAGCCGCATACTCCGTGGGCCCGCCGCGGCGACGGTCAGCGGCACCCGGGGCCGCTGTACACACCCCGGGATCATGCGGGCGTCCTCGGCCCGGTAGAAGGACCCGTGGAAATCCGTGCGGTCCTGTTCCAGCAGGGTGGCGAGCAGCGTCGCCCACTCCTCGAAGCGGCTCGCGCGCTCGCCGCGGGACATCGCGGCCTGGCCGAGCACCCGTGCGTCCGCGTCCTCGGCGCCCGCTCCGACCCCCACCTCCAGCCGGCCCGCGGTCACATGGTCGAGGGTCATGGCCTCTTTCGCGAACGGCACCGGATGCCGGAAGTTGGGCGTCGCCACCTGCGTGCCCAGGCGCACGGTGGAGGTCGCCCCGGCCGCCGCCGCCAGCATCGGCACGGTGCCGAACCAGGGGCCATCGGCCAGGTCCCGCCAGGACAGGTGATCGTAGGTCCAGACCGTCCGCACACCGGCTGCTTCCGCGTCACGGACCCGGGCCAGGAACTCTGTCGGCGCCTGATCCGGCAGGACCAGGCAGGACAGAACGGGAACGGTCATTTCAGAACACCTCCCTGCACAACGGTGCGGCTCCGTCGCTCATCCCAGAGCAGCGTCTCGTCCTCGGTGAGCGGGCCGTCCAGCAACAGCAGGTCGGCGGTCGCGCCCACCTCGACACGGCCCAGGTCGGGCCGGTTGATCAGCTCCGCGTTCACCCGGGTGGCCGAGCGCAGGGTGGCCTGCCAGCCGATCGCCTCGGCCTGGAGCCGCAGTCCGTGCAGCTGGTCGTCCTCCAGATCGGCCATCAGGTCGCTCCCGAATCCGACGCGCACCCCGGCCTCCAAGGCGCGTTGCACCGCCCTCTTGCCGGAGTCCAGCACTTCGGCGTTCTTGGCGCGCTGCACCGGGTTCAGGGCCACCTCCTGCCACCGCCGGGCCATGGCGTCGTACGCCGCGAGGGTCGGCACGAGGAAGGCCCGTGCCGTGGCCATCGCGGTGGCCGTCTCCTCGTCGAGCAGGTTGCCGTGCTCGATGGAGCGCACCCCGTTCGCGACCGAGTGCCGAATCGCCTCGGGCGAGTAGGCGTGGGCGGCGACGTAGCTGCCACGGCGCCGGGCCTCCTCGGCGACCGCCCGGATCTCCTCGGCGGAGTACTGCGGCACCCGGATCGGATCGGTGGGCGACACCACGCCGCCGGAGGTCATGATCTTGAGGGCGTGTGCGCCGTGACGGAACCGGTCGCGCGCGGCGATCCGCAGGTTGTCCACCCCGTCGACCACCTGGTTCATGGGCCCGGAGTGGAAGCAGACATCGGTGTCGGCGGCGCGCGGATCGCCGTGGCCGCCGGTCTGGCTCATCGCGGGGCCGGTCCACAGATAGCGCGGGGACTCGATCAGCCCGGTGGCGATCGCCCGGTCCAGGCCCGCGTCGCCGCCCGCCACGTCGCGGACCGTGGTGAACCCGCGGCACAGCGCCCGGTTCAGCCTGCGGGCACCGGCCAGCGCCACGAAGCTGAGCGGTGTGTTCTCCAGCTGCCAGGCGTCGAGGGTGGTCGCGTAGGCGTGGAAGTGGGCATCGATGAGACCCGGCAGGAGCGACGCTCCCGCGGCGGCGAGCGTCCGCGACGCGGTGTGGTCGCGGCGCGCGCCGGGGCCGATTGCCACGATCCGCCCGTCGTGCACGACCACGTCGGCTTCGACGGGATCGCCCTCGTGCAGCAGAGCGTCGGTGATGACGAGGTCGGCCGTGGTCATGAGGCGGCCCGCAACCGGGCGGTGGCGGCCTCGTCGACGGCCCACGGCTGTTCGGTGATCACGACGCCGTAGGCGGAGCGGGCCGCCTCGACCGATACGAAGCCGTCGATGACGTCCTCCAGCACCTTCGCCGGTTCGCGTTCGAACGCGAACCCGTAGCCGCCCCCGCCGCCGGTGATGTTGGCGAGCACATCGCCCGCCGCGAGCGAGTTGTAGCTGCCCCGGGTGACCACCTCGCGCTCGGTGCCCGGGTTGAGCAGGATCCGGGCGGGGGCCGCGGGCCGGCCGCCGCCGATCGGCCAGGGCGCCGACTTGGTGCGGTAGACCAGCGCGATGCCGGTGGACGGGGCGGTGAACCGGTAGACGCGCCGGACGCCGACGCCGCCGCGGTGGCGGCCCGGTCCCGCCGTGTCCGGTACGTAGCCGTAGTGCTCGATGAACATGGGCGACTTCTGTTCCAGCACTTCGACCGGGTTGTTGCGGCAGCCCGGTTCGGACATGTGCATGATGCCATCCTCCCCGTCGCCTTCGGCGTGTCCGCCGAACCCGACGGCCTCGTTGGTCGCCTCCAGCCAGGGCTGGCCGGTGCGTGGGTTCGTTCCGAGTCCCATCATCGACGAGACATCGCCGCCGGAGCAGGCCGGAATGCGCTCCGGCATGCCCTGGGCCAGTGCCTTCAGGATCACTTCGCCGGCGAGCAGTCCGGTCCACAGGGTGAACGTGGGCATCGGCGGCACGGCGTGCATCACACTGCCTGGGTCGGTGATCACTCTGAGCGGGGCGAAGTTGCCGGCCACCACCGGGGTGTCCGGGGTGGTCAGCGCCTTGAACACGAGGCTGGAGAGCGCGATCGTCTGGCCCACCGGCAGGTTGATGGGGCCGCGTACGTCGCGTTCGCTTCCGGTCCAGTCGACGACGAATTCGTCCTCGGTGATCGTGACCGTGGCCTTGAGCAGGATCTCGCGATCGATGTCGACACCGTCGGAGTCGACGATGTCGGTGGCGCTCCAGGTGCCGCGCTCCAGGTCCGCCAGGGCCAGCCGGGCCAGCCGCTCCCCGTGGTCGTTGATCGACCGCATCGCGGCGACCAGTGTGCCGGTGCCGTGCTTGGCGGCCAGTTCCCTGGTGCGCCGCACTCCCGTCACACACGCGGAGACCTGGGCCTGGAGGTCACCGATGGTCCGCTCGGGCATCCGCGAGTTGAAGCGGATGATGTCGAAGATCTCCTGATTGACCACGCCGGCACGGTAGAGGCGCGAGCCGGGGAAGAACATGCCTTCCTGGTACATGTCGGTGGAGTCCAGCACATAGCCGGGGTTCTTCTGCTTCAGGTCGAGCACATGGATGCGGCACGAGGCGAAGCCGATGAGCCGCTCGTCGGCGTGGATCGGCGCGAAGACGAGGGTGTCCAGGGTGTGCGCCGATGACCAGTACGGGTAGTTCAGCAGGAACACGTCGCCGGGCGCCATGTTCCCGGCGCCGATGTGCTCGATCGCCCGGTGGATGCCGTGGTCGTTGCCGCGGGTGAAGATGGCGATGCCGGGCGCGTCGGCGACCACGTCGCCGTTGGCGTCGTGCAGGCCGATGCCGTAGTCGTGGATCTCGTAGACCACGGTGTTGTACGCCGTCCGGCACAGGTTGCGGGCCATCTCCTCGGCGGCGGCGAGCAGAGCGTGTCGAATGACCTCAAGGGTGATCGCGTCGGTCATCGGTCGTTTCCCCCGGCTTTCTCGGCTTCCTCTGCTTTCTCGGATTTCTCGGCCCTGACACTGATGACGAGTTCGCCGTGTTCGGCGACGCGCAGCCGGTCACCGGCGTGCAACACGGTGGTGGCGGTGTGCTCGGCGACCACGGCGGGGCCCTCGATCACATCGCCGACCAGGAGTGATTCCCGGGTGACGAGTTGATAGGGCACACCGGTGTCGGACCGGGCGAAGACCTGGCGTTCGCCCAGCACCGGCGGCTCCCCCTCGGTGCGCTCGGCGTGCCGGGGCCATGCGGGCTTGTCGACGATGCCGACCGCCCGCAGCCGCAGCGTGACGATCTCGACCGGGTCGTCCATGACATGGCCGTAGAGCCGTTCGTGGAGCGCGCGGAAGCTCTTCGCAAGACTGTCGGTGACGTCACCGTCCGGGTAGGGGACGGTCGCCGCGTGTTCCTGGCCGGCGTAGCGCAGGTCGACCGAGCGGTGCAGACCGCGGTGGTCGGGGCCGAAGCCCTCCTGCGCCAGGGCCGCGTTCGCCTCGGCCTCCATCGCGGCGAACGCCTCTTCGAAGGAGGACTCCGGCGCCGAGGCCAGGGGCAGCACATCGGTGCGGGCGTAGTCGTGCTGCACATCGGCCATCAGCATGCCCAGCGCCGAGAACGCGCCCTGCCCCGGCGGCACGACGACGGTCGGGATGCCGAGTTCGCGGGCCACGTCCACGGCGACCAGGCCACCGCCACCGCCGAAGGCGAGCAGCGCGAAGTCCTTCGGGTCGCGGCCGAGTTCGACGGTGATCGCCCGGACCGCGCCGACGATCTTGGTAGTGGAGATGCGGAGGATGCCGCGGGCCAGGGTGCGCAGGCTCATGCCGAGCTGGTCGGCGGTGTGCTGGAGGGCCTTGGCGGCGAGGTCGTCGTCGAGCACCAGCGAGCCGCCGAGCGGTACGTCGCTGCCCATGTAGCCGAGCATCAGGGCGGCGTCGGTGAAGGTGGGTTGGGTGCCGCCCCGCCCGTACGCGGCCGGGCCCGGGGTGGCTCCGGCGCTCTGCGGGCCGACCTGGAGCGCACCGGCCGCGTCCAGCCAGGCGATCGAGCCGCCGCCCGCCCCGATGGTGTGGATGTTGAGCGATGTGGTGTTGATGGGCAGGCCCTCGAACTCGGCGCTCTGGTGCGACACCGGTTCACCGTCGACCACCAGCGAGGCGTCCAGACTGGTGCCGCCCATGTCGATGGTGATCAGGTTGGGAATGCCGATCACCTTGGCCAGTGAGGCGGCGCCGACGACACCGCCGGCCGGACCGGACAGGATCAGGTTGACCGGCTGGCGGGTGGCCGCTCGGGCGGTCATCGCGCCGCCGCCGGAGCGCGACATCAGGAACCGGCCGGTGAAACCGCCCTCGTCCAGCCGCTTCGTCAGGGCGTCGAGATACGTCCGCATGATGGGTTTGATGTACGCGTCGAGTACGGCCGTCGAGGTGCGCTCGTACTCGCGGTACTCACCGGACAGCTCGTGCGACAGGGTGACCTCGACACCCGGGGCGACCTCGTGGAGCACCTCCCGCATCGCGCGTTCATGCGCCGGGTTCGCGTAGGAGTGCAGGAAGGCGACCGCGACCGCCTGATAGCCCCCGGCGGCGATCTCGGCGGCGACCGAGCGCGCACCGGACTCGTCGAACGGGGTCACGACGCTGCCGTCGAACAGCGAACGCTCGACCACTTCGAAGGTGTCCCGTCGCTTCAGCAGCGCTTCCGGCTTGTGGTACGTGAGCGCGTACATGGGCCGCCGGTCGGTGCGCCCCAGCAGATAGACGTCACGGAAACCGGCGGTGGCCACCACCGCCACCTTGGCGCCGGTGCGTGTCAGCAGGGAGTTGAGGCCGAGTGTGGAGCCGTGGTTGAAGGTGGTCACCTCGCCCAGCGGGGCCTGTGCGGCGGTGAAGGCCGCGAGCACCCCCTTGGTGGGCTCGGCGGGGGTGGTGGCCACCTTCTCGAACCGCAGCTCCCCGCTGTGCGGGTCGAGTTTCACCACATCGGTGAAGGTGCCGCCGACGTCGATGGCGACGCGTACTTCAGCCATGTCGAACCTTTCTGCACTCGGGGGAGGGGTCAGCGCCGACGTCGGTCGGCGGCCGCCAGTGCCACCGCGGCCAGGATGATGACACCCGTGACCAGGTCCTTCATCTGCGGATTGACATTGAGGATGTCGAAGCCGTTGCCGATCAGGGCGATCAGGTAGACACCGACCAGGGAGCGCCAGACCGCGCCGATGCCTCCGTAGATGCTGCTGCCGCCGAGGATGATCGCCGCGATGGCCTGGAGTTCAAGGCCGCTGCCGGCCTGTGGCTGGCCGGATGCGAGGCGGGAGACGCCGATCGCGCCGGCGATGCCGACGGCCAGGCCGCTGAGCGCGAACACGGTGACCTTGACCCGGTCCACGCGCACACCGGAGAGATGGGCCGCGTCGGAGTTGCCACCGACGGCGAACACATGGCGGCCGAAGACCGTGCCGTTGAGCAGCAGCGACGCGAGCGCGAAGACGGCCAGCAGGATGAGGACCGAGTAGAAGATCCCCGCGACCTGGCCGCGCCCGAGATCGGAGAAGCCGCTCGTGGTCACGGTGATCAGCGAGCCGCCGGTGATCAGTACCGCGACCGCCTTGTAGACCAGGCTGGAGGCGAGTGTGGCGAGGAAGGAGTGGACGTTCAGACGGGTCACGGCGAGCCCGTTGAGCACACCCATCACAAGGCCCAGCACCGGCGCGGCGAGCAGGGCCGTCCAGGTGCTGCCGGTGGATGTGGCGACCGACGCCGCGACCACGCTGACCACCGCGTACATCGCCGCCGTGGAGAGGTCGAACGCCCCCGAGACGATGACGAAGGTACCGGCCACGGCGATGATCGCGAGCGGGGTGTTCTGGTTGAGGATGTTCATGACGTTGGTGAACGACAGGAACGACGAGGAGATGATCGACAGCGTCACGAAGATCGCGACCAGCAGGATCAGCGCGGCGTAGTCCCGGGCGAAGGCGATGACGCGCGGGCCGATCGGGACGCCGCCGCGGACGTCGGCGCCCGCGCCGGCCTCGGGTGCGGTTTCGGTGGCGGTCATATGAGGGATTCCTTTGTCTTTTCCGCTTCGCCTGTTCCGGTCCGGTCCGCGACATCGAAGAGCCGCCGAAGGACGTCTTCAACGGCCAGACCGCGCGGATCCACCTCGTCGAGCACCTCGCCACGGCTGATCAGATGGGCGCGGTGGGCGAGGCCGAGCACCTCCTCGTGCTCCGAGGAGATCAGCAGCACCCCGACGCCGCGGGCCGCCAGGTCGGCGATGAGCTCGTAGATGGCGAACTTGGCGCCGACGTCGACACCGCGCGTCGGCTCGTCGAGAATCACCAGCTTCGGGTCGCCGACCAGCCACTTGGCGATCAGCGCCTTCTGCTGGTTGCCGCCGGAGAAGCTCCGCACCGGCAGTTCGGGCCTGGCCGGGCGCAGCTCCAGGCGGCGGACGAGCTCGTCCACCTGCTTGCCGACCGCCCGCCGATCGATCAGCCCGAGCCGGGAGAAGCGGCTCAGGGAGGCGAGCGTGATGTTCTCGGTGACGCTGCGCTGGAGCACCAGGCCCTGTCCATGGCGGTCTTCGGGGACCAGCACCAGGCCCAGGTCACGGCTGCGCCGCGGGGTTGTCCGGCCGAGCGTGCGGCCGGCCAGTGTGACGGTTCCGGCGCTGACCCGGTCCGCGCCGATCAGGGCGCGGGCGATCTCCGTGCGCCCGGAGCCGACCAGTCCCAGCAGCCCGACGATCTCGCCCGGCCGTACCGTGAACGAGGCCCGTTTCACCCCGTTGTCGCCGGCCAGCGCCGCCACCTCGAGCAGCGGTGGGGTGTCCGGGTGGGGCGCGGGCGGCAGCGGCGGGAAGGACACGGCAAGCTCCCGGCCGAGCATCGCCTCCACCAGGGACGCCTTGGTCTGGTCCGCCGCGGGCGCGGTGCGAATCCTGCGGCCGTCACGCATCACCGTGACGGTGTCGCTGACCTCCAGTACGGCGTCGAGAAAGTGCGACACATAGACGACCGACCGTCCCTGCGCGGTGAGCAGGCGGATCATCTCGTGCAGCCGCCGGGTCTCGTGTGCGGTGAGCGACGAGGTCGGCTCGTCCATCACGATCACCTTGGCGTCCCGGGCCAGGGCGCGCAGGATCTCGACCTTCTGCTGGTCGGCGATGCGCAGGTCCCCCACCCGGGTGTCCGGATCGAGGCCGAACCGCGCGATCTCGTCGAGTTCGGCGTACCGGCGGCCGTGGTCGCGGCGCAGGAGGCCGAAGCTGCTCCGCTCGATGCCGAGGAACACGTTCTGCGCCACCGTCAGATCCCGTACGAGCGAAAGCTCCTGCGCCATCATCACGATGCCGCGGCGCTGTGCGCGTACCGTGTCCCAGCGTCCGACCGGCCGGCCCTCGACGACGATACGACCGACGTCGGGCTCGTAGACTCCTGCCGCGATCTTGCCGAGGGTGGACTTTCCGGCTCCGTTCTCCCCGACCAGGGCGTGCACGCTGCCGGGGTGCACGGCCAGGTCGACTCCGTCCAGGGCCGCCGTTCCGCCGAATCGCTTGGTGATGCCGGCCAGTTCGATGACCGGTTGGGCGGTGGCCATCGGCCTCAGCCGTTCCACTCGCCGGTGAAGTCCGGCGTCTTCACCAGTGTCGCCTTGGTCGCGTAGGGGTCGATCCCGCCGATCTTGTCCGCGTCAACCACGGGCTCGGGCTTGCCGCCGTCCATCGCCTTGAGGAGCTGCTCCAGCGCGGACTTGCCCATGCTCACCGGGAAGTTGATGTAGTCGGCCCGCCACGTGCCCGCGCGGACGGCGGCCACGGCGTCCTTGGTACCACCGCCACCGGTGAGGTACATGCTCCTGGGCTTGATACCGGCGTTCTGGAGGGCTATCTGCGCTCCCGCGGTCTGCTGGTCGGCGTTGGACAGGATGACGTTGACATCCTTGTGCGCCTGGAGCACGTTGCTGATCGCCTTGAGCGAGGTGTCCCGGTCGTACTGGCCCTCGACCGTGCTGACCACCTTGATGTTGGAGTGGCCGCCGAGCACCTTCTTGTAGGCGCCCCGGCGAGCCACGTCGAGCGGTGAGGACAGATTGCCGACCAGCAGTACGACCTTGCAGGGATCGATATCGGCGCAGTAGGTGACCACCCCCTCGGCCTGTTTCGCCGCGGCTGTGGCAGGGGGCACGCCAACGGTGGTGACCACGCCGTCGACCTGCGGTTTCATCGTGTTGATGTCCGATCCGACGGGATTGAGCACCGTGACGACGGGGATCTTCTTGGCCAGCGGGAAGGCCGCCGCGAGGCCGACGCCGTCATTGGGCACGACCACGACCCCGTCGTAGTCGCCGGTGCTGGTGACGTTCTGCAATTGCGACAGCTGCGTGTTCGAGTCGAACTGGCCGTCGAGGAGCTTCAGGCTGATCTTCTTGCCGGACGCGGCCGCGGCCTGCTTGACCCCCTTGTAGACGGCCTGGTTGTAGCCGTTCTGGCTGGAGGCCGCGAGGACGGCAACCTTGAAGGTGCCGCTGCCGGAACCGGCCGAGTCGGCGATCCCGCAGGCGGTGAGAAGGACAGTGCTGGTGGTCAGGGCCACGGCGCCGGTGAGCCGGCTGCGCGAACTGTTCATCGGAGAGCCTCCGCTTGACTGTTATGGCGCAGTAATATGTCACACCGCACCTGGAGTTAAAGGGGTCGACGGTAACAACTGTGTTTCGGCCAATCGGCAGGTGGAGCGGTTTCCCCAGCTCAGCGCTGCTCCGGCAATGGTGTGGAGCCATGGAACCGCCAGGGCCGCCGTCCCGCGGTGCGGGCGGCACCCGCTCCTGCCAGCAGTTCTGGCCAGTCGGCCAGTCGTCCGGCGAAACATCACATCGGCCATAACCCCAGCTCGCCGTGGCGGACACGTCGGCCGAGAAGGCGGGGTCTCCACTCTTGCGTCAAACGTTTGACGTTCTTACTGTCAGGGTCCCCTGAATGGCCGACCGGCAGGAGGTGGCACATGGTGACGATGAAAGACATCGCCGCTCACTGTGGCGTCTCCATTTCGGCCGTTTCCCTCGTACTCAACGATCAGCATGAGGGGCGGGTGAGCGTCGAAACCGCCGCGCGTATCCGGCAGGCGACCGAAGATCTCGGGTATCTGCCCAACCTTGCCGCACGGGGACTGCGGACGCGGCAGACCCGCACACTGGGCCTGCTGTCCGACGGTGTCGCAAGCGTTCCCTTTTCGGGGCAGATGCTGGCCGGCGCGCAGTCCAAGGCGTGGAGGGAGGGATATGTTCTCCTCCTCGTCGACATGGCCGGCAATCCGGATATGGAGGGTCCGGCGGTGCGGTCCCTGCTGCAACGCAGCGTCGAGGGACTGATCGTAGCCGTCGACTACCACCGTGAGGTGGATCTTCCGCGGCTTCCCCGGCCGGTGCCCCAGGTGATCCTGGGTGGCCGGCCGCGGAGAGGGAACGCCGACTGGGTCGTGCCCGACGAGAGGGCCGGCGCGAGGGCGGCGACACTCCATCTCATCGACGCCGGGCACCGGCGGATCGCCTTTTGCAACCTCATCGCACCGGCTTTCGCGATCGCCGAGTCGCTGCGCCGCGAGGGCTATGAGAGTGCGCTGGCGGAGGCTGGGCTGGGCCTCGACGAGTCGCTCGTCGTCGAGGCGTCCGAGCCGAACGCATCCGCCGCGCGGGAACCCGCTCGCAGACTCCTGCGCCGCGGTGACCGGCCCACGGCGGTCTTCTGCTTCTCCGACCGGCTTGCGCTGGGCTTCTACCAGGTGGCGGCCGAACTCGGACTTCGGATCCCGCGGGACCTGTCCATCGTGGGCTTCGACAACCAGCAGAATTTCGCGGAGAACCTGTTCCCGGGGCTGACGACCGTCCAGCTTCCGCACTATCGGATGGGCGTCCGTGCGGCAGAGAAGGCGATCGCCCGGCTGCAAGACGGGGGCGATGGCCCGACCGGCCACTTCGTCTCCTGCCCCTTGGTCATCCGGGACTCGGTCGCAGCCCCCAGTGGCCGGACGCCCAAGAAGTTAACGGCACACCGGCAGGGCCGCGCGGTCTGATCCCGCCAGGCCCCCGATGGCGCCCTCACCACCTTCCCACCGGTCCCTCCGGCGGGCCGAGCCTGCCCGGAGGACGGCAGGCCGACATCAGCACCTCCGTTCAATGACGAGTCGAGAGGGAGCTTCGACATGAGACTCCGACCCACGACACGGCGCTGCCTGAGCGTCTGTCTTTCCACCACGCTCGCCCTGGCCCTCGCCGCCTGCGGAGGCGGCACGAGCGAGAAATCCGACGGGACATTCACGATCCTCCAGTACGAGGACCAGACCTCGGCACAGGCCGGGGGCTGGCAGAAAGCGGTGGCGATATTCAAGAAGCGGCACCCGGGCGTGAAGGTGAAGTTCCAGACCACGAGTTTTGACGCGATGCGCCAGAACGCGAAGATCACACTGTCCGGAAACAACGTCCCCGACGTGGTCGAGTTCAACAAGGGCAACGCGGACGGCGGCCAGCTTGCCGGCCAGGGCCTGCTCCAGCCGTTGACGGACGAGGCGAAGGCACGGGGCTGGGACAAGAAGGTGACGGGCCCGATGGCCGCGTTCGCCCAGTACGACCAGAACGGGCTGGCCGGGTCCGGCGACTGGTACGGCGTTCCGAACGTCGGCGAATATGTGACCTTCTACTACAACAAGAAGATGTTCACGGACGCCGGCATCACCAAGCCACCGACGACCCTGGCCCAGCTCGAGGCCGACATGGACAAACTGAAGGCCGCGGGTCACGTCCCGATCTCCAGTTCCGCCAACACCAGCCAGGGCTTCAACCAGATGTGGCTGTGGTATTCGCTGGTCTCCGCCTCGGCATCCCGGCAGCAGATCGACGACTTCATGTTCCTCAAGGGCAATGTGAACTTCCGGTCCGGCCCCTGGAAGGAAGGAACACGGAAGTTCCAGGACTGGATCGACAAGGGGTACGTCGGCGACAAACTCGGCGGCCTCTCCTACGAGCAGGCCATCGTCAACTTCCTCGGCGGCGACGACGCCATGCTCATGTGGAATCAGAGCCAGTTCTCCCGTATCCGCAAGGACGCGAACTTCCCGTGGGGGTACTTCACGCTGCCGGGCGCCCAGCAGGTCATGGGTTCCTCAGGACATCTGTGGGGAGTGCCGACGAAATCGAACGACAAGGACCTCGCGTACGACTGGATCGACATCACCCTGAGCGCTGAGGTCCAGAACGACATCGGTAACCAGGGCGGTCTGCCGCTGGCGGGTGATGCCTCGGCCATCAAGGACAAGCTAACCCGCCAGTACACGGAGCAGTTCGACGATCTGGTCAAGCGGAAGGCCATGTCCTTCTACCCCGACTACCCGGTGCCCGGCTTCCTCGACTTCATGCAGAACCATATGCAGGCCATGTCCAACAAGAGCGAGACGGCGGACGAATACCTGAAGGCATTGCAGAAGTTCTACGACGACGGCAAGAAGAACGCCACCCAGCAGTAGACGCCGGACGTGCCGGGACCGGAGGGCGCGACCCCGGCATGTCCCCCGCAGAAGAGAGACCTCCATGTCCGCACTGGTCCCTGACCGGCGTCTGCCCAGGAAAGGGCGCAGCAGGTCCGGCTCGTACTGGCTGTACCTGATTCCCATCGCCGCCGGCTTCGCCGTCGTTGTCGCCGCGCCGTTCGTGATGAACATAGTTCTCAGCCTCTACCAGTGGAAGGGAGGCATGGCGCCGAAGCACTGGTACGGCCTCGGCAACTATCTGGACCTGATGCACGACGCGGAATTCTGGCACTCGTTCCGGAACTCGTTGTTCATGATTGTCGCCATCGTCGTGGTCCCGACCCTGATCGGTATCGTCCTCGCGGCAGTGCTCTTCGACTACATCGGCAAGGCATTCGGCAACCGGGCCGCGAGTTTCCTACGGGCGACGTACTACCTGCCGCAGATCCTGCCGATCGCGGTCGCCGGCTTCATCTGGAGCACGATCCTCGACCCGCGCCAGGGATCGATCAACACCTATCTCCGCTCGATCGGCATCGCGTCAGGACCCGACTGGCTCGGTGATCCCCATCTGGCGCTGTACTCGGTGATGCTCATGCTGATCTGGCTCCAGATCGGCTATCCCGTGGTGGTCTTCATGGCCGCGCTGCAACGGGTCGATCCGGAGCTCTACGAGGCGGCGGAGCTGGACGGGGCCGGTTGGCTGCGGCGGTTCCGCGCGATCACGGTGCCCCAGATCCGCCCCGAGGTCTTCTTCGTGGTCCTCACCGCGACGGTGGGTGCGCTGAAGGTGTTCGCTCCCATCCTCATTCTCACCGGCGGCGGTCCGGAGAACTCGACCGTAGTGCCGTCCTACTACGCGTATCGCAACTTCTTCGAACTGTCCCGGGTCGGCTACGGCGCCGCGATCGCGACCTTCACGTCTGTGGTCATCTTCGCCATCGCGGCCCTGCTCATCGTGTGGCAGCGCCGTTCCGAGCGGCAGGAGGGCTGACATGAACGACGAGATTCCACCGGCACCCTCGGTCGTGGCGACCCGGCCCCACCCCGGTACCGAGGCCGCCGAACAGAGCCGACGCAATCGCTACCCCCTGCGATGGCTCATGCTGCTGATGACCGTCACCGCCGCCACGGTCATGCTCGCGCCGTTTCTGCTCCTGGTCCTCAACGCCTTCAAGACCAGCGCGGATTACTCGAGGCACGGGCCCCTCTCCTGGCCGGGCACATTCACGCCACAAGCCTTCTCCCGCTATCTGTCGCTCGTCGACTTCCCGGTCGCCCTGGGCAACTCCGTGTTCATCGCGGGCGCCGTCGCCTTCCTGGGCGCCGCGCTCGCCCTCATCAGCGCCTACGCCATCGGCATCGGCAGGGTGCGGTGCAACGGCGCGATCCTCGCCGTGCTCCTGCTGGCCACGATGGTGCCGCAGGAGGCACTCATCTACCCGCTGTTCTATGGCGCGGAAGAGGTGGGACTGCTCAACAGCGTCTGGTCCGTGGTGATCGTCTTCACCGTGCTCCAGGCCGCGTTCGGCACCTATCTGCTCGCCAGTGTCATGACCACCCTCCCCAAGGAACTCCTCGAAGCGGCCGTGATCGACGGCGCGTCCCGGTGGCAGATCCTGTGGCGGGTCGTCTTCCCCGTCCTGCGGCCGACGCTGTCCGTCCTCGTCGTGTTCTTCTTCATCTGGACGTGGAACGAGTTCTACCTCCCCCTCATCCTGCTCAACGACCCGTCGGCGCAGACCGTGCCGATCGCCCTGGCCACACTGCGTGGCCAGCACTCGATCGACATCACCGTCCTCAACGCCGGGTCGTTGCTGTCCCTTCTGCCCACGCTCGTCTTCTTCCTGGTGTTCCAGCGGACCCTCAGCCGGGGTGTCACCGCAGGAGCCGTCAAGTGAGCGTGCGGAACCGGTCATCCGCCGTCGCAACCGCTCATCCACACCGTCCGAGGAGCATACGTGTTCACCCAGTGGAGTGCCCTGAGCCCGAACCGGGGCGTTCGCAGCCGGTCCATCAACGCCGAGAACCGCACCGGCGTGGCCGGCGGCGCGGGACGGGCGGCATCGCCGCTCGGCCCCGGCCGCAAGGGGTCGGCCTATCTGCCCCTGCCCGCCGGTGAGTCCCTCACCCTCGCGGAGATCGATGGGCCGGGCGTCATCCGGCACATCTGGATCACCGTCGCCGAGCGGACACCCGACGGTGGACCGTTCGTCCTGCGCGACCTCGTGCTGCGCGCGTACTGGGAGGGCTCCGAGACGCCCGCCGTCGAAGTACCGCTGGGCGACTTCTTCTGCAACGGGTTCGCCACCCGCGCCCTGGTGACGTCCGTCCCGATCGTCGTCGCTCCGACGGGCGGCATGAACGCGTACTTCCCCATGCCCTTCCGCACCCACGCACGACTCACCCTGGAGAGCCAGCACGACGCCGATCTGCCCCATGTCTTCTACCAGGTCGACTACACCACGGGCGACGAGATCGGCGCGGACACCGGCTACTTCCACGCACAGTGGCGCCGCTCGAACGGGTCCACGCCACTGGGCACGGACCATGTCGTGCTCGACGGAGTGCGGGGCCGTGGAACCTACGTCGGCACATACATCGCGCTGGCCTCACTCCAGCGGTACTGGTGGGGCGAGGGAGAGGTCAAATTCTTCGTGGACGACGACGAGGAACTGCCGACTCTGTGCAGCACGGGCCTGGAGGACTACGCCGGTGGGGCGTGGGCGTTCCAGGACGCATTGCGCAACGACCCGGAGCCCGAGGTGCTCACCTTCAGTGCCCCGTACTCCGGCTACCCCTACCACTCGGCGCGCGACACCACGAGGGCCTCGCCCTTCGCCACCCATATGCCACCCATGCACGGCCTCTATCGCTGGCACCTCCCGGACCCGATCTACTTCGAGGAGCGGCTGAGAGTGACGCTGCAACAGATCGGCGCATGGGACCACGGACTCTTCGAACGCCAGGACGATCTGAGTACCACCGCCTACTGGTATCAGGACTCACCGAATTCCCCCCGTGCCCCGCTGCCACCCGCTCCCGAGCGCCGCCCTCGCTGAGCGGTGTGATGGCCACTCACCGGGTTGCTCCTTCGGGTGCGGAAGGCGCGCTGGCGATGCGCGTCGGGGGTACTCCTAGAGCACGAATCCGTGCGGAAAGGGATCGTCCGGGTCGAGCAGGTAGTTCGCGGTGCCGGTGATCCAGGCGCGGCCGGAGAACTCGGGGACGACCGCGGGCAGTCCGCCCACGTCGGAGGTGTCGACCAGGCGGCCGGTGAACCGGGTGCCGATGAACGACTCGTTGACGAACTCGGTGTGCAGCGGCAGTTCGCCGCGCGCGTTCAGCTGTGCCATCCGCGCCGAGGTGCCGGTGCCGCACGGTGAGCGGTCGAACCAGCCGGGGTGGATGGCCATGGCGTTGCGGGAGTGCCGGGCGGTCGAGTCCGGGGCCAGGAACTGCACGTGTTTGCAGCCACCGATGAGCGGGTCGACCGGGTGCAGCGGCCGGTTCCGCTCATTGACCGCCCGCATGATCGACAGACCGGCGGCGAGGATCTCGTCCTTGCGGGCCCGGTCGAACGGCAGGCCGATCCGGTCGAGTTCGACGACGGCGTAGAAGTTGCCGCCGTAGGCCATGTCGTAGCGGATGTCCCCGAGGCCCGGCACATGCACCGTCGCGTCCAGTTCGAGCGCGAAGGCGTCCACATTGCGCAGGGTGACCTTCTCGGCGCGGCCGTCATGGACGGCCACCCGTGCCTCGACCAGCCCGGCGGGCGTGTCGAGGCGCACGATGGTCTCCGGTTCGGTGACCGTCACCATCCCGGTTTCCACCAGGACGGTGGCCACGCCGATGGTGCCGTGCCCGCACATCGGCAGGAACCCGCTGACCTCGATGTAGAGCACACCCCAGTCGGCGTCCGGGCGGGTCGGCGGCTGGAGGATCGCGCCGCTCATGGCGGAGTGGCCGCGCGGTTCGTCGACCAGGAACCGGCGCAGCCCGTCCAGGTTCGCCACGGCGTGGTGGCGTCGCTCGGCCATGGTGTCGCCGGGGATCGGCCCGACGCCACCGGTGACGACGCGGGTGGGCATGCCCTCGGTGTGCGAGTCGACGGCGCTGATCGTACGGACGGACCGCATCAGACGGCTGGTCCCTCGATCGAGGCGATGGCGCGGGCCATATCGGCCTGCACCTGCTCGCGCATCCGCGGCGTCAGCGGGCCGCGCGGTGGGCGGCAGGGACCGCCGAACCGGCCGACCTGCTCCATGCCGAGCTTGATGGCCTGGACGAACTCGGTCCGTGAGTCCCAGCGGAAGGCCGCCACCAGTGGCTCGTACAGCGCGCGGGCTTCCGCCAGCTTTCCGGCCGTGGCCAGGTCGTACAGGCGGGCCGACTCGGCGGGGAAGACGTTCGGGAAGCCGGCGAACCAGCCGGTGGCGCCCATCAGCAGGCTCTCCAGTACGACGTCGTCGGCGCCGCTGATCACGTCCAGACCGGGCGCCTGCTCCCTGATCTCCAGAACGCGCCGCACATCGCCGGAGAACTCCTTGACCGCGACGACGTTGTCGATGCGGGCGATCTCGGCGAGCAGGTCCGGGGTCAGATCGACCTTGGTGTCGATGGGATTGTTGTAGACCATGACCGGCAGGCCGACGGAGGCCACGGCCTCGAAGTGCGCGAGGATCTCCCCGCGGTTGGCGCGGTACATGGTCGGCGGCAGGCACAGCACACCGTCGGCGCCGTCCTCGGCCGCGATCTCGGCCCAGTGCCTGGCCTGGTGCGAGCCGACACCGTGCACACCGACGACCACGGTGGCCGCGTCGCCGACCGCCTCGACGGCGGTGCGGGCCACCCGGCGCCGCTCCTCGTCGGTCAGGGAGGAATACTCCCCCAGCGAGCCGTTCGGGCCGACGCCGTGGCAGCCGTTGTCGACCAGCCAGCGGCAGTGCTGGGCGTACCGGTCGTAATCCACGGCCAGGCCCGCCGGGGCGGACGCGTCCTCGTAGTACGGCAAGGCGGTGGCGACCACGACGCCACCGAGGGAGAGCTGCCGCTTCTCGGGTTCACTCATGAACTTCGACTCCGTTCCGAAGAGGTTGGTGTGCCGTGCGGGCCCGACGGCCGTCAAAGGGGGTGGGGCCCGGCGGTGGGGTCCTCGGGGGATGGTTCGGGTTCGGCGAGTTCGCCGAGCCGGATGGGCTGGGCGATCGGCCGGCGGTGGGGCCCGGCCGTCGGCGCGCCCTCGGCGTGCCGCTGAGCGGGCCGGCCGGTCAGCCGGGCGCCGAGCTCGGCGACGGTGGGGCCGCAGACGCGGGCCTGGCACGGGCCGAGACCGGCGCGGGTTTCCAGCTTGGCGACCCGCGCACCGGCGCTCGCCTCATTGCCCACGGCCCGGCACACCGAGGCGTAATCGGCTTCCTCGCAGCGGCAGATGATGGTCTCCGGACGCAGCCACTGGGTCCATTCCTCACCCATGGGATGCGCCTCGGCCAGCCGTTCGGCGAAGGCGCGGCCCCGGTCCCGGCCGCGTCGCAGGGGGCGCAGGGCGGGCGCGGCCGAGTCCCCGCCACCGGCGAACCATCCGGCGAGCGCGCCCTCCGCCCGTGCGGCCGGGGCGCCCGCGATCCCGGTGATCTCACCAGCCGCGTACACCCCCGGGCAGCTGGTCCGCTGGTCGTTGTCGACCGCCACGAACTCGCCGCCCGGTGCGCGGCGCAGCGCACACCCGGCGGCCACGGGCAGCTCCAGTCTCGGGCTGAAGCCATGGGCGACGCACAGCGCGTCGACCGGCGACGTACGCTCGCTGCCCGGCACCACCGACCAGTCGGGGCGCAGCCGTGCGGTGACGACTTCCTCGATACGGCCGTCGCCGCGTGCCTCGACGACCGTGCGGCCGACGCGGTAGGGCACCCGGTGACGGATCAACAAGGCGGCGTATTCGGCGAGTTCACCGCTTTTCGCGGCGTGCGCCGCCAACTGCCAGGGGCGCCGTGACCAGCCGCGGGCCAGGGTGGCGGCCGTGCCGGCCTCCAGCACCTCCAGCACCCGGGAGCCGGCCTCCAGCAGCGACGCGGCCACCGGGAGCAGGAACGGTCCCGAACCGGCGATCACCACACGGTCACCGACCACGACCCGCTCGCCCTTGGCCAACGCCTGTGCCGCACCGGCGGCGAAGACACCGGGCAGTTCCCAGCCGGGGAACGGCAGGACGCGGTCGTGGGCGCCCACGGCGAGCACCAGCGCATCGGGGGCGAGCGTCAGCCGGCGCCTCCCGCCGCCGTCGGCCGGGCCGCGCAGCAGGTGCACCCGCGGGACTCCGGGCTCTTCCGGGTCCGGGCGCTCCAGCGCCCAGACGGAGGTCTCGGACCACCATGCGCACCGCGGGTGGGCGAGCACCCTGCGGCGGCGCCGGTCGAAGTCCCGCCAGCCGTGCTGGAGCCGCTCGGGGCGGACGGCGTGGTAAGCCTCGGGCAGCATGCGGTGGTACTGGCCGCCGGGCTGGTCCGCCGAGTCGATCAGTGTCACCCGGGCACCGGCGCTCAGCGCGGTCTCCGCCGCGGCGAGGCCCGCGGGCCCCGCGCCCACCACGGCCACGTGTCGCCCCATCACTTCCCCTCCCCCGCCGATGCGTCGCTGTTCCTCCGGGGGGACGGCTCCGGAGCGTGCCCGGTCCGCGGCTCCCGGGTCTGTGTGGTCACCGCGTCGCCGTCGCGGGCCCGGCGCTGGCAGGCGCGGACATCTCGCTCGTCGCCCACGGTCACCAGACATTCGAAACAGACGCCGATACCGCAGAAGACGCCGCGGGGCGCGCCGGAGCGTTGCCGCCGCCAGGCCAGGCGGTCGGCGGCGAGCAGAACGCCCGCGATGGTCTGGCCCGCGATACCGTCGACGGGCTCGCCGTCGACAGTGATCCTCAGCGGCCGGTCCCGCCGCCCGACGGCGTCGGACTCGGCGCGGACGCGTCTGGGGCTCATACCGCCTCCTCCACTACGGTGCCCGCGCCGCCGCCCAGCACGGCCGGGCGGTCCACCCGGAAGGGTGTCGGATCCATCGCCGTCGGCTGATCGAGCATCAGTTCGCGCAGCAGCCGTGCGCTGCCCACCGACAAGCCGATTCCGGCACCCTCGTGTCCGCCGACGTGCCACAGGCCGGTCAGCCGCGGGTCGGCACCGATGATCGGCAGATGGTCGGGGACATAGGGGCGGAATCCGCCGTAGGCCCGCATCACCGGGACTCCCGCCAGCGTCGGGAACAGCCGCAGCGCCTTGACCGCGATCGCCGACAGCACCTCGGGGCGGAGCCGATCGTCGAAGCCGACGCGGCGGCGTGAGGAACCGATGAGGACGCTGCCGCCGCGGGTGGAC
Organism: Streptomyces malaysiensis subsp. malaysiensis; assembly: GCF_040653035.1. Classification (NCBI taxonomy): domain Bacteria; kingdom Bacillati; phylum Actinomycetota; class Actinomycetes; order Kitasatosporales; family Streptomycetaceae; genus Streptomyces; species Streptomyces malaysiensis. The sequence goes on along the minus strand of NZ_JBEZNG010000019.1, from coordinate 195,283 downwards.
TCCACCACCGCCGAGGTCTGGAGATCCCCGGCGCTGCTGCCCACGGCACCCACGTAGTCCGCGTCGTAGACCTTGTGGAAGACCGTCGGCGGCAGCGGCGTGGTCACCAGCACATCGCCGCGCCGGGGGCGGATGTCCACGGGGGCGCCGAGGCGGGTGGACAGCTCGCCGGACCAGGGGCCCGCGGCGTTGACGAACCAGTCGGCCTCCAGCAGGCCGGACGAGGTGCGCACCCCGGTGATCCGGCCGCCGCGGGTGACCGCCGCAAGCACCTCGCAGTCCGTCCGCAGGACGGCACCGGCGGCGAGCGCGTCGGCGAGCAGGGCGGCGGCCGCGGCCGCCGGCTGCACCTGGGCGTCCTCCGGGTAGTGCAGGGCGGCGGTGTGCTCGCGGGTGACGTACGGCTCCGCGTCGGCGAGCGCTTCGGCGTCGAGGACTTCGGTGTGCACCCCCGCCGTGCGCTGGCCGGCGGCGAAGCGGGTCAACTCGCGGGCACCGGCGTCGGTGGTCGCGACGACGATGCCTCCCTTGGGCTCCCACTCCACCGCCCGCGCCGCGTGCGCGAGCCGCTCGGCGACGGCCGTGAGCACCTGCGGCCACAGCCGCCTGGACAGCTGGGCGAGCTCCAACTCCGGCCCCGGCCCCTTGTCGGAGACGAGTACGTTGCCCTCGCCGTGCGCGGTGGTGGCCGACGCGGCGGCGCCGCGGTCGACAACGGTGACCTCGAGTCCGGCGAGGGCCAACTCGCGAGCGCAGGCACAGCCGATGATCCCGGCTCCCAGTACCGCCACTCGCGTTCCGTACATCGAACCCTCCTCGTTCGTTAAACCGAACGCGGAAAAAGTATGCGCGGGACAGGAAGCGTGTCAACGGTCACGACGGAACGATTCCGGGACCCCGCCGCGGACCCATCACGGCGCCGAGCGGGGGCCGGGCGCCGGGTGCGGCAGGTGCAGCCGCTGATCCGACCGGTACTGGAGCAGCAGGACCGAGCGCACATCGCCGTCGAGAGCCGTGTAGCTGTGCGGCCGCGCCGCGTCGAAACGCACGTAGTCGCCCGGCCCCAACTCCACCTCGCGCCCCTCCACCCGCACACCGAGCCGGCCGGCCTGCACGATGGTGTGCTCGGTACCCACATGGCCGAGGGAATCCTGCCGACGCCCGGCCCGCACGCGCTGGTCGAAGACCTCGATGACGGCTTCGCCGGACTCGATCCGCTGGAGCGGGCGCAGGTCGACACCCTCGCCGCTGAGCGCCTCCGTCTCCGCCGCGCGCACCACGGTCAGCTCACCCGCCGGCCGGGCGTCCAGCAGGTCCGAGATCGGCACCTCGAGCACCCGCGAGAGGCTGAACACCGTCTCGATGGTGGGGTTGCCGGCCCCGGACTCCAGCTGGGACAGCGTCGCCTTGCCGATCTTGGAACGCCTGGACAGCTCGGAGATCGACAGCCCCCGCTCCAGCCTCGCCTGCCGCAGATTGACAGCCAACATGCCCCGCACCGACCCCTCGGAGACGCTCACTCTCTCCCCTTACTTCCCTACCGCATTCGACAGAGCATCGTTCGGTATACCGTACGAGCATTCCATGGATGCGTTCATTATTCAGATCAGGATCGGGGGTCAGGCGGCGGCACCGCAAGAAAAGACCCATTTCGTCCCCGGAGGCCCGCCGGCCGGGGTGCCGATAATGAGCCGGCCTAGAGGCCGGTGGCGGCCGCGTACGCGGCGTCGGTGGTGTCCTTCAGAGTCCGCCAGCGGGTGTGGAGTTCCCCGTACCGCGCCGCGCGGGCCTCGTCAGGGTCCACCCGGCGCAGCGTGCCGATGAGGCATGAGCGCAGAGCGTCCAGGTCGCTGATCTCGCCCGAGCCGAGGAGGGCCAGTGCCGCCGCACCGAGCAAGGTGACATCCGGCTCCGGGGACAGCAGAAGCGGCCTGCCCAGAACATCGGCGCGTAGTTGCGCGACATGGGCGCTGCGGGAGGAACCGCCGGCGAACGCGACGGGCAGCTCGCCCGAGGGGTCGAGCCGGTCCACCGCATCGCGCAGAGTGTGAGCCGCGGCCTCTTGGGCGGCTCGTAGCAGATGGGCGGCATCGTGCTCGGGGCGCTGTCCGAGCACGGCGCCCCGGGCATCAGGGCGCCAGTCGGGGAAGCGCGCACCGGTCATGCTCGGCAGGATGATGAGCCCGTCCGCGCCGGGAGGCACTTCGGCAAGCCGTTCGTCCTCGACCGTCCCGACCAGGGAGCGCCAGTGCGCGACGGCACCCCCGGTGAGGCCGGTCGCCCCTCCCGCGACGAAACGGCCCGGCAGCACGGACGGGTTGAGCACGGCGCCGTCCGGCAGGGCGTCGGGATCGCGCAGCAGCCGGCCCACCACGTCGGTGGTGCCCGCGACGTCGGCGATGATGTCCTCGCTGCCGCCCAGCAGCAGACCGATGCCGACGGAGCCGTCCGGGCCGCCCGACACGACGGGAAGCCCGGTGGGCAATCCGGTGACCGCCGCGGCCTCCTGGGTGAGCTCGCCGACCACCGATGTCGGCTCCGACTGCGGCGGCAACAGCGTGACGTCCACCTTGGCTTCGTGGAGCAGATCGACGTTCCATGCGCGACGGCGCACATCGGAGGCCAGGGTGTAGGCGGCGCTGATGGTGTCGGCGGTGAGGCGGCCGGTGAGCCGGGCCACGAGGAAGTCCTTGGGCGACAGCACGGCGTGGACCTCCTCTGCGTCCACCGCCTCCGGGTCCATCAGGCAGGCCAGGGCACCGCCGGCGAGGCACGGTCGGCCCGCCGCCGCCAGAAGCCGCCCCGCCCAGGCGTCACCGAGCGCGGTGAGCTGCCGTATGCCTCGGGAGTCGGCCCAGCCGCCGCTTCGGCCGACAGGCCGCAGACCGGCGTCGACGGCGACCGTGCCGATATGCGCGGCGATGGCCAGCGCCACGGGTGTCGGGCCTCCCGACACTCCCCTCAGCGCGGCTCGTACGTCCTGCTCGAGGGTGTCGGCGTCGAAGGTGTCGCCGCCGAGCCCTGACGCGCGGGGCACGCGCTCATGGGCGAGAAGCCGGCCGGCGGTGTCCAGCACGGCCGCGCGCACCGCTGACGTGCCGACGTCCACCGCGATCACATGTGCGTTCATTCGGCGTCGATCCGCATCAGGAAGGGGAACTCGGGCAGCGTCCAGCTGGTGGTGAACTCGACGACCTCGCCGCGAGAACCGTAAGTGGTGCGATGGATCTCCAGCGCGGGCCGTCCGGGCAGGGTACCGAGCAGGTCCGCCTGCTCCGCGTCGAGCAGGACGGCCACCATGGACTGGTCGGCGTAGCGCAGCTCGACGCCGAAGCGCTTGGTCAGCGTGCGGTAGAGGGAGTCGTCGACCAGCGGTTCGCGGGACAGGGACGGGGCCGCGGAGTACGGGACCCAGGCGTCCTGAAGGGCCGCGGGCACGCCGCCGATGAGACGCACACGGGTGAGCCGGTTGGTCAGATCACCCTCCGCGATACCGAAGGCTTCGGCCACTTCGGCCGACGCGGGCGCGGTCTCGCAGCGCACCACCCGCGAGGACGCCGTTCCGCCGGTGTCGGCGATCTCATCGGCGAACGAGCGCAGGCGGTTGAGCCGGCGCCCGTGCTCGGCGTGATCGCTGACGAAGGTGCCACTGCCCTGCCGTCGTATGACGAAGCGCTCCGACTCCAGCAGGTCCAGCGCCTGGCGTACCGTCATGCGGCTGACTCCGTACTGCTTGGCGAGCTCCGTCTCGCCGGGCAGCCGTGAATCCTTGCTGAGGGCGCCAGCACGGATCTGCGAGACGAGGTCGTCGTAGATCACCTGGTACCGCGGTGCGCGCGACATGCTTCAGATCGCTCCTGATTCGCGTAGCCGGGCCGTCTCCTGAGCGGACAGCCCGAGGATCCTCTGGTAGACGTGAACGTTGTCCTCGCCAACCCGAGGCGGTGCCTTGCGGACCGTGGGCGGAGTCTTCTCCATCTTGATCGGATTGCCGGGCATGCGGATGGTACCGAGTTCGGGGTGGTCCGACTCCACGATCATGTGGCGTGCCGCGATCTGAGGTGACTCGGCCACCTCCGAGACCGAGGCGACCTTGGCGTAGGGCACGCCCACCTCTTCGAGGACCCGCGCGATCTCATCGGTGGACCGGTCCGCCGCCCAGGCGCCGATCTCGCCCTCCAGAAACTCCTGGTGTGCCATGCGGCCTTCGACTCCGGCGAACCGCGGGTCCGCGGCCAGATCCGGCCGCTCCATCACGGCGCACAGCTTGGGGAACAGTGAGGCGGTACCGGCCTGGATGTAGATGGGCCCGTCAGCGGCCTCGTACACATTGACGGGAGCCGTGAGCAGGTCGCGCGAACCACTGCGCGGCATGTCCTGACCGAGCATCAGATGCGAGATGAGGCGGACGCCGAGCGCGGAGAACATTGTGTCGAAGGACGCGACGTCCACAAGCTGCCCCTCACCGGTGCGCTCACGGTGCAGGATCGCCATCAGCGCGCCGATCGCCCCCTGGTACCCGGTGGTGTAGTCGGCGATGTAGGTGCCGCTCAGTGTCGGCTTGCCGCCGGGCTCACCGGTCATGCTCATCAGGCCCGAGGACGCCTGGGAGATCGCGTCGAACAGCGCACGGCGCGAGTCCGGGCCGGTCTGGCCGAAGCCGGAGATGGACACCAGGATGATGTCCGGGTTGAGCTCCTTCATCCGCTCGTATCCGATGCCCATCTTCTCGATGGTGCCCGGACGGTAGTTCTCGACGACGACGTCGGCCCACTGGATCAGGCGCTCGAGTATTCCGAGTGCTTCAGGGTGGCGGGTGTCCAAGGAGGCGTCGTACTTGTTCCGGTGGTACAGGAACATGTAGATGCTCTCGTCCCGGTGATACGGCCCGTGATGCCGGGAGTCCTCCCCGGCCGGGCGCTCCACCTTGACCACCTCGGCTCCGAAGTCGGCCAGGATCTGCGCACAGAGCGGGCCCGCGATGAACCGCGAGAGATCGAGGACTCTTACGCCGTCCAGAGGTGCCTGGGCTGCTCGTGGTGTCGCATCGGTCACCTTCTTCCTCCTTCTTCTCGAGCATGAGCCATGGACTACTTCTTCCGCGCCGCGAACGAGGGGAACGTCCAGGCGTTGACATCACGGTCGATCGGCACGTCGAGCACCACCGGCGTGCCCGCCGCGAACGCCTCGGCCACGCGCTCACGGAGTACGGCGAGCCGGGTGACGACCTCGCCGTGCACACCCATCGCGCGGGCCGCCATGCCGAAGTCGACCCGGCCGAAGTCGACACCGGTCGTGCGGCCGTTGAAGTGCAGTTCCTGCTCCTGGCGGATATTGCCGTAGCTGGAGTCGTTGAAGACGATGACGCAGACATTGCCGCCGACGCGGGCGAGCGTCTCGATCTCGCCGAGGCTCATGCCGAGCGAACCGTCGCCGATCAGTGCGAGCACCGGACGCTCGGGGTCGATCAGCGAGGCCGCGATGGCGGACGGAAGGGCGAATCCCATGTTCCCGAACCCGACGGGCTTGATGTAGCTGTTGGGCTGCTGGATCTCCCAGAGGAACGACCAGACGCCCGGGTTGCCGGCATCCGGAATGAGCAGGGTGTTCTCGGGAGCCACCTCGCGCAGGGTGCGGACGATGTCGGCCGGGGACAGCGGCCCATCAGCGGTGGTGTCGGCCACGACGGAGCCCTGCCACCAGTCGGCGCGTGCCTTGTCGAGGGTCGCGATCCAGTGTGCGCGTCCGGCCTTCGCGTCCTCCGCTCGTCCGGCGGTCGCGACGACCAGGTCCCGGGCGAAGGAGCCGAGGTCGCCGACCACGCCCTGGGTGATCTCGGAGTAGTAGCGTCCGATCATCGCCGGATCGACGTCGACCTGCACGACCTCCGGGAGTTCCCGGCGCCAGCGGGTGGTGGACACCGCGTTGAGGCTGTTGCCCAGCGCCAGTACGAGGTCGGCCTCACCGAGAACCTGGTCGGAGAGGGCGGTACCCATGCGGCTGGCCGCGCCGAACACCAGCGGATGGGTGGTCGGGACGGAACCGATGCCGTTGAACGTCGTGACGACCGGGATGCCGAGCTCGTCCGCGAGTGCCAGGACGTCGTCGCTCGCCTGCGCCCGGTTGCCGCCGTTGCCGAGCCAGATGACCGGCCGTTCGGCCTCCAGGACACGTTCGGCCACCCGGGCCAGTGCGACCGGGTTGACGGAGGGGCGCTCGGTGACCCAGCCACGGCTGGGGTGTACGGAGGGCACCGCGGGCGGGTTCGCGACCTGGCCCTCGATGGTGTCGCGGGCGAAGTCGAGGTGCACCGGGCCGGGATTGCCGGTGAGGGCGTTGACGTATGCCTCCTCGATCGCCTGCTTGATGGAAGAGGCGTGCGCGACCAGCCGGGAGTACTTCACCAGCGGCTTGAACAGCTCCACGTGGTCGGCGTTCTGGGCATCGTCCTTGTGGATGTTCTCACCGTTGTTGTTGCAGGTGATGACGAACCCGGGGCTGGAGTCGCGGTAGGCGCCACCGACACCGGTGAGGAGGTTGGTCGCGCCGGGGCCGGTCGTGGAGATACAGGCCGCGGGCTTGCCCGTGAGCCGACCGTAGGCGTCCATCATCACGGCCGCGGCGTTCTCGTGCCGGGTGTGGATCAGCTCGATGCCGGGGGTGTCGATGATGGCGTCGGAGATGGCGAGGGTCTGCCCGCCCACGACTCCGAAGACGTACTCGACGCCGAGCGAAGCCAGCATGTCGACGACGAGCTGGCCACCGGTCTTGGAAGTACTCATCTGAGAAGTTCCGCTTTCTGTGTCGATGCGGTTGATCAGGAGGCCGGGACGGTCACAGCGGCCCAGCCGGCCGTGATCAGACGGTTGTCGGTATCGCGACGCACCCAGACCTCCAGGTCGATGCGGAGGCCGTCGTCGACGGGAGTGACCGCGGTGATGACGCCGGTCGAGGTGAACGGCTCGAACACCTTCAGCGGCGCGAGGAACTTGACCCGCAGCCACCCCGAGGTGAGAAACGCCGGCCCGGACCGGAGGGTGAGCAGCTGGGCGAGCACGCCGAACTGCTGCTGCCCCTGCACGATGGGCACTCGCAGGCCGCCCGCGCGGGCCACGTCGATGTCGTTGTGGATGTTGCGTACGTACTCGCCGACGCGGCTGAACACCGCGGCCTGCTCCGCGGTCACCGTCTTGTGCAGGGGAGCGAGCACATCGCCGACGCGCGCGTCCGATCCGAGCGTGTCGACGACTCGCGCGTCCTTCGGGACCTCGCCGGTCACGCGGCGCTCGGGCAGCGCCGAGCCGCGTCCGCCGATGGCGCCGGGGGTGGTCTTGAGGATCTCGACCCCGCGATGCCGTACGACGCTGCGGCCGTCCTCGCCGGTGGCCGTGGCCTCCATGACGACGTATCCCTCACCGCGCCGCCGGTATGCCTCGGTGTAGGTTCCGTGGAGCGTGACGACCTCGTCGAGTGCCGCCGGGCTGTCGAACCACATCTGCTCCTCGGTGTGGTAGCCGACGACCTGGCTGGCCGCGTAGACGAGGGTGAACAGCTGCACGAGGTCGTTGCCCAGCAGCGCCGCGTGGCCGATGCGCTTGCCCTCGAACGGGCTGCCGGTGAGGTGCCAGGACGAGTGGTCGTCGTGGGTGAAGGCGTATCTCTTGATCTTGTGGTCGTCGATCACGACCTGGACGGTGCCGAGCTCTTCGGGGATCTCCAGGTTCTCGAACTCCGGTTCCTTGAGCCCGGCTTCGAGGCGGTCGGTGGCCTCGGCGCGGCGGGGGTCGGTGAGATCTCGCCAGGGGCGGGAAGTCGGGTCCGTCATCGCGTCTCCCGCGTCTCTTCACCGATACGTGTCATATCGGCCTTGTTGGTCTCGGGTGCCAGGACCGCGCACACCAGCCCGATGGCCAAGGCGGCGACGGTGATCAGAGCGATGGGCCAGGGGTCCCCGTCGGTGGCCGCCAGCAGCCCGGTCGAGGCCAGTGGCCACAGGCCGATGAGGACGCTGGGGATCTGCGCGGCCAGCGACATGCCCGTGTAACGCACCTTGGTGCCGAACAGCTCCGCGAAGAAGGCGGGTTCGACGCCGTAAACGGCGCCCACGCCTATCGCGTACGCCACGGTGTAGATCACGTACATCGGCACCAAGGCGTCGGCGTCGAGGATCCAGAAGAAGGGGAAGGTGACGATCATGCCGACGACCGAGCCGATGATGAACACCGCGCGCCGGCCGATTCGGTCGGAGAGCCGTCCGAAGAAGTAGTAGGTGAAGATGGCGGCCGTGGCGGCGATACAGCCGGCGACGAGTACGTCCGTGCGGGGGATGTCGGTGTAGTTCTCGGCGAACGTCAGGCCGATGGTCAGGATGATGTATCCGAAGACCGCCTCGCCCAGGCGCATGCCCATGGCCAGCAGCAAGGGCCGCTTGAACCGTTTGAACACTTCGGCGATCGGCATCCTTTCGCCGGCCTTCTCCTCCGCGGTCCGCTGCTCCAGCGCGTCCTGGGCGGCCTGGAAGGTCGGCGTCTCGGTGAGCTTGAACCTGATGAACAGACCGACCGCGATGAGTACGGCGCTGAGCAGGAAGGGCAGCCTCCAGCCCCAGCTGAGCAGTTGGTCGTCGGGCAGCATGGACACGATGGAGAAAATGCCGGTGGACAGCACGAGCCCCACGGCGTTGCCGATCTGCGGGAAGCTGCCGTACGCGCCCCGTTTATGGGCCGGCGCGTATTCGACGGCGACCAGGGAGGCGCCGCCCCATTCGCCGCCGACACCGAAGCCCTGAACGAGTCGCAGCAGGACGAGGAGGATGGGCGCCCATATTCCGATGTGGCCGGTGGTGGGTATCAGCCCGATGAGGAAGGTGGAACCTCCCATGAGCATGAGTGTGGTGACGAGGGCTGCTTTGCGGCCGAACTTGTCACCGAAGTGGCCGAAGACGATGCCGCCGACGGGGCGGGCGAAGAAGCCGACACCGAAGACGGCGAAGGCCGACAGGGTGCCGATGATCGGATCGTTTTCATTGGGGAAGAAGAGGTCGCCGAAGACGAGGGCCGACGCGGTGCCGAAGATGAAGTAGTCGTACCACTCGACGGCCGTGCCGACGAGGCTGGCGACAGCCGCCCGTCTGGCGAGTGCTGTCCGCTGTTGTTCGGTAACGGGCGGGATGGTGGCTGTTGACGCCATGGATGCCTCCGTAGTCGATCTCATGGCCGGATGAAGCGGGAGCGCGGAGGGCGTCAGGCCACGGGTGCCGGACGTTCCGGGTCGTCATCGACGCGGGCGGAGGCCCAGCCGAGCGCGGTACGCGTTCCGTCGGCCTTGTCGACCCATACCTCCAGGTCGAGCCGGTCGCCGGTGACTGCGACGACGGCTCCGCCGGTGGTCAGTTCGTCGCCGACCAACGCGGGCGAGACAAAGCGCAGGTCCAGCTCACCGGAGGTGAAGAAGGTCTTGCCGAAGATATCGACGAGGTTGGCGATGATGAGCCCGGTCTGCTGCTGGGCCTGGACGATGGTGCGGTCAAGGCCGGAGGCCGCCGCCTTCTCCGGATGCGTGTGCACATTGGCGTATCCGCGCCCGGCCCAGGAGAAGACCGACATCTGGTCCTGAGTGAACGCGGTGGTGCGCTCGGGCAGCGCGGCGCGTTCGGGCGCGTCGAGCCTGGCCCGGCCGAGGGGTGGGACGGAGGGGTCCACGGTGCCGATCACTGTGCGTGTCCGCGCCTCGCCCGCCGTCCGGTGCTGGCCGGTGACCTCTCCCGCGACCGTCCGCATGATCTCTTTGCCGACGTGCCGCACGAGCAGCCGACCGTCATCGCCGCGGGCCTCTGCTTCCAGGACGACATAGCCCTGGCCGCGACGCTCGTACTTCTGCGTGTACCCGCCCTCGACGGTGACCGTCTCACCGACCTTGACGGGGGCGTGGAAGGTGAGGTGTTCGTGGGTGTGCAGCCCCTGCGCGGTATTGCCGTCGTAGTTCTCATAGAAGAGAAACAGCAGGTCATTGGCGAGCACCAGGGGATGGCCCACCGGACCGCCGAACGGCGAGTCACCGAAATACCAGGATCCGTAGTCATCCTCGCTGTAGGCGTAGTCGAGCACCTTGCGCCTATCGACGGTCACCGTCACCGGCCCCATCGGCTCCGGGATCTCGACCAGCTCGTAACGAGCCTCTTTCAACTGCGGCGTCCGCGACTTCATCGTCACCTCCGAGTACAAAAATCCAGTCGTCTAGACGACTGGTCCTTACCGTAGGTTTGCGCGCTCGCAGCTGTCAATGGGCGTGCATCAAGGAGAAGGAATGCAGAACTCCGGTTACCGCACGGCAATGTGCCTGGTGGACGAGGTGACGGCGCGGATGGTCAGCCGGAGCACCCGGCTCAGCGCACCGCCGTACGAGGACGGATGGCACGGCGAACACCCGCGTGTCCCGTGCGGGGAGACACCGTCCGAGGTGTCACAGGTCGTTGCCCGCGTAGGAGAGGTTGAAGCTCTTGTTGGTCAGCGGGAAGTCCGGGACGATCGTGTCCGTCAACGCGACCGGCAGGGCGGGCCAGTTGAAGAACGACGGGTCGACCGGCTTGACCCGGGCAAGGGTGCCGTCGGGGGCGAGTTCGACACGGGTGGCGATGGTGCCGCGCCAGCCCTCCACCAGACCCACGCCCGTGCCGGGGCCCGCGCCGGATGGCGGCTGGGCCGCGACCATCGCCCCGGGGACGGCCAGTCCGTCGGCGAACTCCTCGATCAGGGCGAAAGAGGTCTCGATTTCCTGGGCACGGACGAGGAAGCGGGCCAGGACGTCACCGCTGTCGTGCACGGGCACATCGAGTCGCGCACCGTATCCGGTGAACGGATGCGCCACACGGGCGTCATCGGCGATGCCGCTGGCGCGGGCGACGTAGCCGAGGCAGCCGATCTCCCGGGCGGCGGCGGTGCGCAGGATGGCCGTTCCGGTGAAGCGGTCACGGACGGTGGAGTGGCCGAGGGCGAGGTCGACGATCTCCCCGATGTCCTCGCGGATCGCCTTGAGCGCCGCCGGATCGGGCAGCGCGCGCAGGGCGGCACCGCCGGGGACGACGCCGCCGCGCAGCAGCCGGTGCCCGGTGACGTCCTTGTTGAGGCGCAGGAGCCGCTCGCGCACCCGCTGGGCATGGGCGTTGAGGATGCCGTGGCCGACATCGTTGCAGAGCATGCCGAGGTCGGCGACGTGATTGTGGATCCGCTCCAGCTCCAGGAGGAGTGCGCGGGCGCGCCGCGCCGCCACCGGCACGCCGGTGCCGGTGGCCTCCTCCACGGCCAGGCAGTAGGCCAGGGCATGGCCAACGGCCGTGTCGCCGCTGATGCGTTCGGACAGCGGGAGACCCGCGGCCACCGAGCGTCCCTGGAACAGCTTCTCCACACCTCTGTGCACGAACCAGAGGCGGGCCTTGAGTTTGAGGATGGTCTCGCCGACGACGGAGAAGCGGAAGTGGCCGGGTTCGATCAGACCGGCGTGCACGGGTCCGACGGGGATCTCGTACACGCCCTCCCCCTCGACCTCCAGGAAGGGGTAGGGACCCTCCTGTTCGCCGAAGCGCGGCGGTGGCCCGGCGTCGGGGCGCATGGGGTACCAGCCGCCGGGCCAGTGGAAGTGGCGGACCAGACGGCGGGGCAGGGGGTGGTCGAGGGGGACGATGCCGAACAGGTCGCGCATCTCGCGCTCGAACCGGCCGGCGGGAAAGGACAGATGGGCGAGTGTGGGCACTTCCGGCCGGTCGGGGTCGAGGCGTACGTGCAGTTCGGTGCGGGTGTCGGGCGAGCCGGCCACGAACAGGTACACCACACGCGGTCCGGCCTCGTCGAGGTGGGCGGCCACCAGCGCGAGACGGTGCCCTTCGGCCAGCAGCCGCTTGACCCGCTGCGGCAGTTCGGTGACGTCGACTTCGTGCGTGGTGCGCATCGCTTCAGTCTCCGATCGCCTGGGCGGCGGCGTGCAGCAGGTCGGTGAGCGGGCCGGAGGTCACGCCGAGGGCGGCGCAGGCGATCAGGCCCAGGGCGAGCGGCCAGACGGCGGTGCCCTCCGGGCCCGCGGGCGGGGCCGGTGCCGGGCCGAGCAGCATCCGGGCGGTGCGGGAGGCGAGCGCGGCGAAGGCCACCAGCACGAGCAGCAGGGCCGCCGCCGTGGCCCAGGAGAGCCCGCCGCCCGCGAGGAAACCGGCGCGGGCGATGCCGAGTTCGGACGCGAAGAGGCTGAACGGCGGGAACGCCATCAGCGCCACCACCGCGAACCCGAACAGGCCCGCCACAGAGGGCACGCGGGCGAGCAGCCCGCGCACCCGGCCGATCCTCGCGGTGCCGGTCAGCTGGAGGATCAGGCCGGAGGCACAGAAGGCGACGGACTTGGCGAGCCCGTGCCCGGCGATGTGGAGCAGCGCGGCGGAGAGGGCGAGCGGGCTGCCGATCGCCGCGGCCAGGGCGATCAGGCTCATGTGTTCCATGCTGGAGTAGGCCAGCATCCGCTTGTAGTCGCGCTGGGCGAGCAGCAGTGCGGCCGCCAGGGCGAGGGTGAGCAGGGCGATCCCGGCGAGCAGGACGCGGGTGAAGTCCGGGCCGAGGGCGGCATCGGCGATGACCCGGTAGCGCAGGATCGCGGCGAAGGCGACGGAGAGCAGCACCCCGGACATCAGCGCGGAGACCGGCGCGGGCGCCTGGCTGTGGGCGTCCGGCAGCCAGGCGTGCAGCGGGACCAGACCGGCCTTGGCGCCGAAGCCGAGGACGACGAGCGTGATGCCGAGCCGGGTGACCGCCGGGTCGAGACGGTCGGCGTGGGCGACGAGGGTGGGCCAGTCGAGCGCCCACGCCTCGGCGATGCCGGCCTCCCGGGCGGCGTAGTAGATCAGGACGGTGCCGAGGAAGGCGAGCGCGATCCCGGCCGAGCAGATCACCACGTATTTCCAGGCCGCCTCCACCGACATCCGGGTACGGCGGTGGCCCACGAGGAAGGCGGTGACGATGGTGGTGGCCTCGACGGCGACCCACAGCACGCCGAGGTTGGCGGTGACGACGGCCAGGCACATCGCGGCCAGGAACGCCTGGACCAGGACGTGGTAGCGCCACGCCGTCCGGTCCGTCGCACGCCCGGCGGCCCGCTCGCCCCTCAGATACGCGGGGGCGGAGCCGCAGGCGATCAGTGCGACGGCGCCCACCACCAGCAGCATCCACGCGGTCAGCCCGTCCGCGCGCAGGAGGCCCGCGTACGCCCGCCGAGGTCCGCCGTCGACCACGTCTGCCGCGAGCAGGCTCCCGCAGGTGAGGATCACCGCGGGTGAGCCGAGCCCGATCCAGTCCGGCCCGTGCCGCATGGGCACCTTGTCGGGCTCGGGCGCCTCCGCCACCAGGACGGAGCCTTGCGCGGACACTCGCTGCCGGGCCCCGGAGCCCACCGCGGCGGGGGCCGGGGCGGTCGAGCGGGTGCGCAGTGCGGCGAGCGCATACCCGCCGGCCACCGCCAACGGCACGGCGGCGGGCGCGGTGAGGAGCAGAACGGAAGCAAGAGGGCTCATCAGTCGTGCAGCTCCCGCAGGTCATCGATGTCGGTGGTGCCGAACGCCTCCCGCATCCTGGTGGTGAGGATCTGGAGCACCAGCACCGCAAGCAGTACGTCGAAGGAGACGCCGAGTTCGACGATCAGCGGTACCCCGGAGGTGGCGAGGAAGGCGGTGGCGGTGATGCCGTTGTCCAGCAGCAGGAAGCCGACCACCTGGGCCAGTGCGCGCCTGCGCGTGACGAGGACGAAGAAGCCGATCAGGACGACGGCCAGGCCGACCGGAAGGGCGCGGGTGGCGGAGGTCGGGTTCAGCTCGGTCAGCGGGCGGGCCACCGCATAGGCGAGCAGCGTCAGCAGCGCCGCGGTCAGCAGGGAGGCGGCGACGTTGACGAGGGGCTGTGTCTCCCGGGCCTCCGCTCCCCCGTCACCGTACCGCTGCCGGTCCCCGGTGAGCGCGGCCAGGGCGCGCCGCATCAGATACGGCAGGAGGCCCGCCCTGAGGGCCCCGATGCCGAGCCCCACGGCGATCAGGTCCCAGCGTTCCTCGTGCGCGCCGAGCAGGACGGCGATCGCGGCCAGTGCGAGGCCCTGGAGCGCGAAGACGCGGACGATCGAGGTCAGTTCGCGCCGCCACAGCACGATCACGGCCGCCAGCAGGAAAGCACCGCAGGCGAGGTCGAGGAGCTGGGTGTACAGGCCGCCGCTCATGACGCTCCTCCCAGGAAGTACGAGGCGGTCACCGCGAGCAGCGCCAGCAGGAAGGATCCGGCGAGCAGTTCGGGCACCCTGAACAGTCGGACCTTGGCCCAGAACACCTCGGCCGCCGCGAGCACCGCGCCCAGCAGACAGACCTTCGCCGCGAACAGCACCAGCGCGAGGGCGAGGGCGGCCCAGGAGGCGCCGGTGGCGATGCCCCAGGGCACGACCAGGGAGGACAGCAGGCCGAGCAGCAGGGTCAGCCGCATCTGGGCGCCGAGTTCGACCAGGGCCAGGTCGGGGCCCGCGTACTCCAGCACCATCGCCTCATGAATCATGGTCAGTTCAAGATGGGTGGAGGGGTTGTCCACCGGGATCCGCCCGGTCTCCGCGAGCACCGCCACCGCGAGCGCGGCCGTGGCCAGCAGCCCGGCCGGGGAGGCAAGGCGGGCCGGTTCATTGGCCGCGCCGGAGACGATCGCCGGGATGTTGGTCGTCCCGGCCGGTATCGACAGGGCGAACACCGACAGCAGGATGGTCGGCTCCACCAGGGCGGCCACCGTCATCTCCCGGGAGGCGCCCATCCCGCCGAAAGCCGTGCCGGTGTCCAGCCCGGCCAGGGCGAGGGCCATGGTGCCCAGCGCGATCAGCGCCACCACCACGATGAGGTCCGCGTGCCCGCTCACCGGGGTGTCGGTGGACAGCAGCGGTACGAGGGCGGCGGCCACGACGGCGGTCGCGACCAGCAGCGCGGGGGCCGTCCGGAAGGCGGGCCCGGTCCCCACCGGGGTGATGGGCTCCTTCCGCATCAGCTTGCGGGCGTCCCGCCAGGGCTGGAACACCCCGGCCCCGGCCCGCCCCTCCAGGCGGGCCCGAACCTGCCGCATCCACCCCGTCACCAGGGGAGCTCCGGCTCCGACCACGACGACCTGGCCGACCACGGCCGCGTATTCGACAGCGGTACTCATCTGTTCGCTCTCACCAGCCCACCGCCAGCGCCAACAGCAGGACGACCAGGCCGACGAAGCCATAGCCGAGGTAGAGGTGGACGCTGCCGCCCGCCAGCCGCCGGGCCGCCTGCCCGGCCCCGGCCAGCGAGCGCAGCACCGGCTCGTACCACCGGTGCTCGATCCGGTCGGGCACCCGCCGTTGAAAACGCACCCGCTCCACCAGGTACGCCGACTCCCGCACCGGGGTGACGTCCACGTCCTGCTCGGGAGCGAGGACGTCGTCGAAGACCCGCTGCAACGGTTCGGCGAACGAGGTCGCCGTGTACGCCATGCGCGGAGTCGGCGCCCCGCCGCCGCAGTCCCACAACCGGGCGTTCGCCCGGCTCCGACGCCGCCCGTACAACCGGGGCAGTCCGGCGGCCAGCATGAGTGCGGCGGTCAGGGCGGCCACCACCCAGACCGGCGACAGCGACGCGGAGATGTCAGCGAGCCGCAGCCGCACTCCACCGCCGGACACCGCACCGGTACCGGGCAGCCCGACCGCGCTCACCGCCCGGTCCAGGCCGTCCCCCAGCAGCCCCGGCACCAGCGCGAGCGCCACGCATCCGGCGGAGAGCAGTCCCATCCCGGCGATCATCAGCGGCGGTGCCTCCCGTGCCGACTCGGCCCGCGGGCTGCGCGGCCGGGCGAAGAAGCCCACCCCGAGCGCCTTGACGAAGACGGCGGCGGCGATGCCGGCCGACAGCGCGATCAGCGCCACGGACAGCGGCAGGACGACGGCCACCGCGACCCCCGGCACCTGGAGTCCGTGGATCAGGGACTGCAACAGCAGCCACTCGCTGATGAAGCCGTTGCCCGGGGGCAGCGCCACGGCGCCGAGCGCGGCCACTGCGAACAGCCCGGCCGTGACCGGCATCCGAGCCCGCAGCCCGCCCAGGAGATCGAGGTCCCGCAGGCCGGTGGCCCGCAGCACCGACCCGGCCGCGCAGAACAACAGAGCCTTGAACGCCGCGTGGTTGACCACGTGCAGCAGCGCCGCCGCCAGGGCCAGCGCGGCCAGCGGCCGGTTGCCGTAGGCGGCGAACAGCCCGGACGCCCCCACGCCGATCAGGACCAGCCCCATGTTCTCACTCGTCGAGTAGGCCAGCAGCCGCTTCAGATCGGAGGCCATCGCCGCCTGAAGGATCCCGTACACGGCACTGACCCCGCCGACCGCCATCAGGCCCAGCCACCACCACGCCGGACCGCCGCCGAGCAGGTCGAGGCCGGTGCGGACGAGGCCGTAGACGCCGAGGTTGACCATGGCGGCGCTCATCAGCGCCGAGACCGGGCTGGGTGCTTCGGGATGGGCCCGGGGCAGCCAGGCGTGCAGCGGCACCGCACCCGCCTTCGACGCGAACGCCGCCGCGACCAGGACGAACACAAGCCCGCGCACCGTGGGCGACACGGTGTGCGCGCCCGCCCGCAGTGCGGCGAAGGTGTCGCCGCCGGCCCGCTCGGCGAACAGCGCGAGCCCGGCGAGCAGCAGCACCAGGCCGAGATGCGTCATCACCGCGTACCAGACACCCGCCTGCCGTACCGAGGCCCGCTCGCGGTGTTCGGCGAGGACCAGGGACAGCGAGCCGAGCGCCATCAGCTCCCACAGCACCAGGAACGTGGACACCGACGCCGCCACGGGCACCAGCACCAGGCTGAGCGTGAACAGCGGCAGCGCCGCCTGCGCCGTACGCGAGCCGAGCCCATGCGGACCGTGCCCGGCCGCGTAGCCGATGCCGTACACCGCGACCGCGACCACGACGGCCCCCGCCACCGCCATGAAGAGGCCCGCCAGCGCGTCCACCGCCACATGCGCCCCGGCCAGCGGAAGCACCCCGGGGAGGGTGGCCGCCCAGCGGCCGCCGCCCAGCGCGGCCACGCCCGCCGTACCACCGCTGATCCCCACGCCCGCCGTCAGCACTCCCACGACCGGCACACGCAGCCGGTACGGCAGCCCGAGCCCGGCCAGCGCCCCCGCACCGCCCAGCCCCGTGGCCGTCGCGAGGGCGGCCGGAATCGCGCTCACCGCCCGGTCACCCTCCTGAGTGCCGCCACGATCGCCTCCGGCTCGGGCGGGCACCCCGGTACGGCGAGATCCACCGGTACGACGTCGGCGACCGCCCCTTCGACGCCGTATCCGCCGGTGAACTCCCCGCAGTCGATGGCGCAGTCCCCTACCGCCACCACCAGCCGTGGCTCGCCCATGGCCGCCACCGTGCGGCGCAGCGGTTCGGCCATGTTCCGCGTCACGGGCCCGGTCACCATGGCGACATCGGCGTGCCGGGGCGAGGCCACCAGCCGCGCCCCGTACCGCTCGGCGTCGTACACCGGGTTGAACGCGGCGGCGATCTCGATCTCGCAGCCGTTGCAGGAGCCCGCGTCCACACAGCGCACCTGCACCGAGCCGCCGAACTCCCGCGCCGTCTCCGGCACATCGTCGCGAGGGAGTGGCGGCGCGGGCTCGGCCACCCGCCCGGTGGTACGGATCTTGCGCAACAGGCCCATGAACCCTCTTCCCGCAACGGTGAGGACGTGTCCGGCAGGTGGCCAACGGACCACCCCACCCGTGGAGTTACTGTGTTTTTCCGGTGTTTTGCCTAGGTTTGCCAAATATTGCCGCGGGTGAAGGCGATCGCCTCCCGGTGCGCGGAGCGCGCTGTCCAATCCCGGGAGACGATCGCCGTCCGATGGCCGCCGCTACGACGGCGGCTTCCCCTCCGGCCGGGCCGCCTTCAGGTCGGCGAGCAGCTCCGCCTGCCCCGCCAGCACGCCCGACAGGATCGAGCGCGCCACCCGCAGCAGCTCCGCCACCTCCGGGGTGGCCGGCGAGTAGTACACATTCGACCCCTCCTTGCGGGTCCGCACCAGGTTCGCCCGCCGCAGCACGGCCAGTTGCTGTGAGAGATGCGCGGGCTCGATACCCACCTCGGGCAGCATCTCGGCGACCGCGTGCTCGCGCTCGCTCAGCAACTCCAGGACACGGATACGGGCCGGGTGGCCGAGGGTTTTGAAGAACTCGGCCTTCAGCTGGTACAGCGGCGTACTCACCGTGCCGTCCCCTCCCCGGTCCAGCAGCACGGCCCCACCGGCCGGGCCTCGGCGCATCGCATCCACCCACTCATCAACAACACGCGGCGCACCCTCGCATGCGGCACCGGCCGGGCCGGATGGGCACCGAGGAAGCGAGCCGCCGAATCCCGCGGTGATGACCTCAGTAATTGCGAAGGTTAGCAATTACTGAGGTTATAAGGGAGGTCTCGGGGAGTTCCTGATGACCGTTACTGAGGAGAGTGGATGTGACGTGCCTCTCATCCGATCCACATCCGGCGGACGGCCGCACCTGTCACACATCCACACCGCACTCGGTCATGACTGCGACATCGCATATGGCAGTCGGACTAGGGAGAACGATGAGGAACATCCTGGTGGTCGGCGGGGGCTTCGCGGGCGTGTGGGCCGCGGCGGGAGCCGTACGGGCCATGCGTGAGGCCGGCGAGGCCGGTGAGGAATTGCGGGTGACGCTGATCAGCGGCGGTGACGACCTGGTGGTGCGGCCGCGCCTCTACGAGGACGACCCGGAGAGCAAGCGGGTGCCTTTGGACCGTGTCCTCGGCCCGATCGGCGTCCGTCGCGTCACCGCGACGGTGACGGACATCGACACCCGGGCCCGTACCGTCCGGGCCGTCGAGCGGACGGGCAGGGAACGGAGCCTCGCGTACGACAAGCTCGTCCTGGCCACCGGAAGCCAGCTGGTGCGCCCCGACCTCCCCGGCGCGCAGCACATCTTCGACATCGACACCCTGCCCTCGGCCGCCGCACTCGATCACCACCTGCGGCGGCTCCCCCGGCGTGCCGCGTCCCCGGGCCGGTATACGGCAGTCGTCGTGGGCGCCGGGTTCACGGGCGTGGAGATCGCCACCGGCCTTGGCGAACGGTTGCGCGCCATCGCCGATTCGCAGGGCACGGGCGAGGAGGTGCGGGTCGTACTGGTCGATCGTGCCGATGTCCTCGGCCCGGAGCTCGGCACCGGCCCGCGCCCGAGCATCGAGGGCGCGATCGACGAACTGAAGATCGAGTGCCGGCTGGGGCGCACCGTGACGTCGGCCACCGCCGAGGAGGTCACCCTTTCCGATGGTGAGGTGATCCCCGCGGTGACCGTCGTATGGACGGCCGGCATGGCCGCCAGCCCGCTGACTGCCCGGATTCCGGGGGAACGGGACCGGCTGGGACGGCTGAGCGTGGACGCGTATCTCCGGGTGTCCGGAGTTCCCGACGTGTACGCGGCCGGCGACACCGCGGCCGCGCCGGCGGAGGACGGCCACCGCACCCTCCAGAGCTGCCAGCACGCCCTGCCGATGGGGAAGTTCGCCGGACACAATGTGGCGGCCGACCTCCTGGGAGCCGACCCCCTGCCCTTCACCCCGGATCCCTACACCACCACCTTGGACCTCGGGCCGGCCGGCGCCGTCTCCACATCCGGCTGGGACCGGGTGGTTCAGCTGGCCGGCGAAGAGGCCAAGCGTCTCAAGCAGGACATCAATACGGTGTGGATCTACCCCCCGCTCGACGACGCGGAGCAGCTCCTCGCCCAGGCAGGTCGCTTCTCCAACCTCTGACAACACAGGCCGCGGGGGCGGCCGCACAGATCGCGGGGACGGCAGCACAGGCCGCCAAAACGTCGGAAGTGCCCCGCTCGGCGTCGAACGGAGCTCTTTACTGGTTATTTGCCCCTCGGCATGCTGGTGATGTGCCCGGGCCGGCCACGGCCCGGTGCTCATCCACACCGCGACGGGGGCAGAAGCGATGATCGAAACAGTGTTCAAGACCGAGGACTTACCGGTGGCCGACCGGGTCGACGCGTGGCGGGAGAAGTTGTCCAGGATCCACGCGCCCGTGGACCTGGTCTGCCGTCCCGGCTCCGACTTCCGCACACAGCAGCGCGTCGTCCGACTGGGGAGCGCGCTCGTATGGCCTTCGGTCTGGTCGCCGCAGACCGTCAGGCGGACACCACGGCTCATCGGCCGCTCCGATCCGGAGATGGTCCATCTCTCGCTGATCATCAAGGGCAGCGTGGGTTTCCGGATGGGCGGCCCGGACGCCCTGTACGGCCCGTACGAGCTCCGCACCAACGACTCCTCCCGCCCCTATGAGATCCTCATGGGCCCCCGGGGCGAAGTCGTGGACGCGGTGAGCGTCGACGTGCCCCGAGCGCGCCTGCCCCTGTCCTCGGACGATCTCGACCGGGTGATCGGTCGCCGGATGACGGGACAGGAGGGCGTCGGGGCCCTGCTGGCGGCCTTCCTCACCACCCTGGTGGACAACGCGCGTTCGTACACCGCAGCCGACGCGCCCCGGCTGGAGACGGTCCTGCTCGACCTGCTCGCGGCCGTGTTCGCGAACGGGCTCGACGCCATGGACCGCCTGCCCGCCGAATCCCGGAGGCGGACGCTGACCCTGCGCATCCAGGCGTTCATCCGCGACCACCTGCACGACCCCGGCCTGACGCCGACCGCCATCGCCGCCGCGCACCACATCTCGACCAGCCATCTCCACCGGCTGTTCCAGGACCGCGAGACCACCGTGTCCGGCTGGATCCGCCAGCTGCGTCTGGAGCGTGCCCGCGAGCAACTCGCCGATCCGGCCCGGAGCGATGTCCCGGTGCATCTCGTCGCCGTGCGCGCGGGCTTCGAGCACCATCCGGTCTTCACGCGTGCGTTCCGCTCGGCCTATGGCATGTCGCCCCGCGACTACCGCCGCCGTGCCCTGCTCCAGGAGACGGGGACGGATCGTCAAACAACCGTGGACTCTGCGTCAACACGTCGGCGCCCGCTGCCCGGAGGATGACATCAGTCGCCTGAGACCGGGCGGCTGACATCAACGGGGAGAAGTTCATGACCGCGATCGAATTCGATCACGTGCGGTACGGCTCGACCGAGCCGTGCGTGAAGACGTTCCAGAAGGCCCTCATCGCCGCCGGCTACAAGATCCCGTCCGGCGCCACCGGCAAGTACGGCGACGAGACGAAGAGCGCCTGCGCCAAGTTCCAGCGAAAGCAGGGCTGGTCGGGCAGCGGGGCGGACGGACTGCCGGGCAAGGAGACCTTCGCCCTGCTCGGTCTGAAGGACGGGGGGCACCGGTCGGGCCGGGTGGCCTCACCCGTGCCCGGCCACAAGGTCACATACGCATACGGCGTCCGCAACTCGAGCTACTCCTCCGGCTACCACACCGGGGACGACTACGCGGCATCCACCGGCACCCAGGTGGTGGCGGTACGGGCGGGCACCATCGCCTGGTCCAACGACGACGGTGGCCCGTACGGGAAGTGGATCTGCCTGCGCGCGGACAACGGCAGGGACTACATCTACTGCCACCTGTCCCAGCGCGGCGTCTCCAAGGGAGACAAGGTGAAGGCGGGCGAGAAGCTCGGCAAGGTCGGGGCGACCGGCAACGTGACCGGTCCGCACCTGCACTTCGAGGACCGTCCCCGCGGTGGCGGGTACGGCAACGACCGCAAGCCCTCCTGGTGAGCACGGGCCATCCACGGCACTCACCGCACACTCACCTACCAGGAGGTTTCCATGGCAACACCCTTGTCCGCGGCGAAGCTCCTCGCCGCGCTGCGCGCCGAAGGCGTACGGGTCGTGGAGGTCGGCGACTGGCGCACGCACAACCGCAACCATAAGGGCGCCTGGGGCCCCGTCCACGGTGTGGTGATCCACCACACGGTGACCTCGGGCACCCAGAATTCCGTGGCCATCTGCCGGGACGGCTCCAGCTCACTGCCGGGCCCGCTGTGTCACGGCGTCATCGCCAAGGACGGCACCGTCCACCTCGTCGGCCACGGGCGTGCCAACCACGCCGGCGGGGGCGATCCCGAGGTCCTCGAGCGGGTGAAGGCCGAGGACTACGGCACCCGCCCGCCGAAGCCGACGCGCGGCAACGCCGACGGCGTGGACGGCAACGCCCACTTCTACGGCTTCGAATGCGTCAACCGCGGCGATGGCGAGGACCCCTGGCCCGCGGCACAACTCGAGGCGATCGAACGCGTCGGCGCCGCGATCTGCCGTGCCCACGGCTGGACCGCGCGCAGCGTCATCGGCCACCTCGAATGGTCCGAGGACAAGATCGACCCGAAGGGCTTCCCCATGCCCGGGATGCGTGACCGCGTCGCGGCCCGCCTGGAGAAGACACCGAAGGCCGCGCTCGTCGCCGGGTGAGTGAACCCTGTGGCCCGTGTGGGGTGCCTCCGTACGAAGGCACCCCACACGGGCGTCGCCCTGGGACCCCCTCGTGGAGGCGCCGTACCCGCGTAGGGACCGTCGTCCAGGTAGGGCGCGGACTTTGCGGGGCGGCGTCAATCGGTCAGCGAAGCCACGTAGGGAGCCAGCTTGGCCGGATTCATGACCCACATGATGCGTTCGATGCCCCGTACGGACACCTCGACGCAGAGCAGCGCCACCGCGTTCCCACCGGCCGAGACGAGGACGGCCGACCTGCCGTTGGCCTCGACCCAGCGAATGTCCGCCTGAGGCCAGAACCGTGGGGCGAAGGCGGCAAGGTACTTGGAGACGCGCGGACGCCCGATGACAGGGATCCTGGACGCCCCGCGCGCTCCTCCGCCGTCGGAGTAGCTGGCCACGTCCTTGGTGAGGACGTCCTCGAGCACCGTCAGATCGCCGGTCCGGGCCGCGGTGAGGAACACCTCCAGCAGACGCCGGTGAGCGGCGGGGTCGGCCGGCTCCCTGCGCTCGGCCGACAGGTGTTTTTTGGCGCGGCTCACCAACTGGCGCGTATTGGCTTCGCTCGTCTCCAGGATGTCCGCGATCCGCTTGTACGGGTAGTCGAAGGCATCCCGCAGCACGTAAGCGGCCCGTTCCACGGGGTTGAGCTTCTCCAGGAGGAAGAGCACGGCCAGGTCGAGCGCCTCGGCTCGTTCCGCACCCAACTGCGGATCCGCGCGGGTGTCGACCGGCTCCGGGAGCCAGGGGCCGACGTAGGACTCACGCCGCATCCTGGCGGACTGGGCAAGGTTGATCGCCAGGCGGGTGGTGACCGTCGTCAGGAACGCCGCAGGTTCCTGGATGCCGGAGCGGTCGGTCCTCTGCCACCGCAGCCACGTCTCCTGGACGATGTCCTCGGCATCCGCACTGGTGCCGAGCACGCGGTAGGCGATACCGAAGAGTCGGGGACGCGCTGTGATGAAGTCCTTCATCGCCTGGTCGAGGGAGCCTGCGTCATCCCCGTCGCGCATGCATGCCTCCAACTTTGCGTCACCATGCTACAAGCCCCACAGACCCGGCGCCTTCGCCGGGCGCGGCCACGGGCGTCAGGGGCCGAGGCCGCAGCACACTGGAACAACGCAGGTCTTGCACTCGTCAGCAGAGGAGGACGCGTGGTGAAAGTGGGACCGGGACGTTCCACCGCGGCCGCATGGGTGGCCCGGTATGCCCAGCCCGGCGCGGGTTTCCGGGGGGCGTACTTCAGCGGCTCAACCGTAGGGCTTCCGGACGATGCCGAGCTGCCGCCCTCCTCCGACATCGACATCGTCGTTGTCACCGCCGAGGATGACCCACCCGCCAAACCGGGGAAACTCCGCTATCGCGACACCTTGCTGGAGGTCAGCTACCTGCCCTGGTCACAGCTCCAGTCCGCCGACGACGTCCTCGCCTCGTATCACTTGGCCGGCAGCTTCCGCACCGACACGATCATCGATGACCCCACCGGCCACCTGCGCACCGTGCAGGCACACATCTCGGGCAGCTTCGCCGCCCGGCACTGGGTCCGCCGCAGATGCCAGGACGCCCGCCACCGGATCGAGACCCGGCTGGCGGCCATCGACCCCTCAGCGCCGTTCCATGAGCAGGTGATGGCCTGTCTGTTCCCCACCGGCGTGACCACCCATGTGCTGCTGGTCGCCGCCCTCCGCAACCCGACCGTGCGGCTGCGCTATCTGGCCGCACGCGAGGTCCTCGCCGACTACGGCCATCTCGGCCTGTACCCGGAACTGCTGGACCTTCTCGGCTGCCGGCACCTGCCCGCCCGGCGCATCCAGCACCATCTGCGCGAACTCACCAAGACGTTCGACGCCACCGCCGAAGTCGCCAAGACCCCGTTCTTCTTCAGCAGCGACATCACCCCGGCGGCACGGCCGATCGCGATCAACGGCAGCCAGGACCTCATCGACCGCGGCGACCACCACGAGGCCGTCTTCTGGATCATCGCGACCTTCGCCCGCTGCCACACCATCCTGGCCGCGGACGCCCCCGAGCTGCACCACGCCCTCGCCCCCGCGTTCCGGTCAGCCGTCACCGACCTGGGCATCAGCTCCAGCGAGGACATCCTCCACCGCGCCGAAGAGGTCATCCGCTTTCTGCCCCGCCTCTGGCGGACCACCGAGGACATCCTGGCGAGCAACCCCGGCATCGGCGAGTAGCGGGCAGCACGCCCCTGCCGCCGCGGACCGGTCGTCGGTCATGGCGCCGGTCAGGCGTCCCGACTCACATCCCGGCGAAGGCGGCTCGCAGTTCATCGGTCACCGCGTCCAGGCAGCTGCCGAAACTCGTATGTCCTCCGGCCTCGATCCAGCGCCGGAAGGCGTTGCCGAAGGCCACCGTGGCGAGCTGTGCGACCAGTTCGGCCGTCCCGGTGTTCACCTGACGCCGCATCAGGGCATCGCGGATCGCCTCGGTGATCGCGGCCGTCTTGGTCCGTTCGCGCTCCTGCAACTCCGGGCTGGCGTCGATCACCGCCCGGCGCTCCGTCACGCCGTCCACCTGCTCGACGAGCTGGGCACCGACTCGCGCCAGCGCGTCGAGGACGGCGGCGAGCGGAGCCGCGTCCGGGTCTGCCGCCAGGACAGCCTCCGCCAGCGCCGGGGGCAGGAGCTCCGAGCCGCCGAAGAGGACCTCGCGCTTGTCCGGGAAGTAGCGGAAGTAGGAGCGCCGGGTTAGTCCGGCCCGCTCGGCGATATCGGTCACCGTCACGTTGTCGTAGCCGCGCTCCAGGTACAGCTCCAGAGCCGCCCGCTTCAGGCGCTGCTCGGCGCCCGGATCCCACCTCGCCATGGGTTGACCCTAACAGGTGATGTCCCACTGTGTCGTCAGTGTTAGCCTGCACTCACGACACACTGTGTCATCACCGGGGACGCCCGTCCCCGGTGCGGCCCGGAGCAGGCAGGGTGACGTTCACATGACCGAGATCAGCGGGACCGGCAGGACGACAGACGAGAACAGGACGAACGACGAGGTATGGATAGTCGGGGCGACCGGCCGGGTCGGCCGGGGCGTGACCGCGCGACTGGCCGCGCGGGGGCTGACGGTCGTGCCGGTCGGGCGCAGCCGGGAGCGGATGGTCGCCGCCGGGGCCGAAGCCGGTCTGCCCGGGGACATGAAGATCGTCGTCGCCGACTCGGCCGAGCGGATCGCGGACGAGATCATGCGAGAGCGCCCACGGGTGGTCGTGAACACGATGGGCGCTTACGCCACCACGGCACCGGTGATCGCCCGCGCCTGCATGCCCGGCGGCCACTACGTCGACCAGGCCAACGACGTGGTCGCCGTGGCGGGGCTGCTCGCCCTGCACGACGAAGCGGTGCGGGCGGGCAGCACCCTGGTCACCGGCGCCGGATTCGGTGTGCTGGCGACGGAGGCGGTGGTGGCGAAGCTGTGCGAAGGGCGGCCCGCGCCGCACCGGGCGCGGGTCGACTCCGTGGCCTCGGTGGCCGTCGAGGCGGGTGTGCTCGGCGCCGCACTTGCGGCAAGCCTCGTGGACGCGCTCACCACCGGCGGGCGGCGGTACGAGAACGGGCGGCTGGTGACGTCGCGCCTCGGCGCCGACCCGCGGCGACTCGCCTTCCCGGACGGGGAGTCGGCGAAGTCGGCGGGGGTCGCGTCCGGCGAGCTCATCGCGGCGCATGCGGTGAGCGGAGCGCCGTTCGTCACCGCCACTTCCGCTCTCGCGCCGACCTCTCCGCTGATGCGTGCCCTGCTCCCGCCGCTGGGCCGTCTGCTGTCCGTTCCCGCGTTGCGACGCCTCGCCGTCAACCAGCTCGGCCGGGTACGGATCAAGAAGGCCACGCCCCGTCCGCGCGAGCATTCGTGGGGGCACGCCGTCGTCGAGTGGGCGGACGGCACCCGGCGCGAAGGATGGCTCCGCGCCGGCGACGGCATGGACTACACGGCCGACGTCACCGCCACCGTCACCGAACTGCTGGCCCGTGGCGTCGGCATCCCCGGCGCCTGGACGCCGGCGGCCGCCCTCGGGCCCGACCTGGCGACGGCCGCGGGCGGCACCTTCGTCCTGGACTGACCAGCACCGATGCCCGCCATCCCGCGGGTCCGGTTCGAATGGTTCCCGGGCGCGATGGCTTCCGCTCGGGCACGCCCGCCCGCACCGCGTAACGGCTGCCGTAGAAGAGCGATTCGACCTCGGCGGTCAAGCAACCGGCTCAGTTTCGGACGTTCACCGTGACCAGCATGGTGAGGTCCTCGCCATAGCCGCGGGTACGGACGGGCGCCGCCCCGCCCAGGTTCAGTGCTGGTCGCGGGCGGCAAGCACATGCCGGTCATGGAGCCTGAGGCGGACGACGGCGGCGTCGAGCAGCTCAGTGGTGAGTCCGTACCGCCGGCCCTGTGCGGCGAGGGAGGCCAACACGTGGTCGACCTCGGTGGGGCGTCCCTGCGCCACGTCCCGGTACATGGAAGGAGCGAAGGGCGATCCCTGTTGCGAGAGCGTGGCCAGGAGACCCGCTTGCGCGGCCTCCGGCAGCGGATGACCGGCCGCGCCGGAGACGGCCGCGGGCTCCTTCAGGACGGCCGCGGCGAATTCCCGGCCGCCCGGCACACCGGCCACCTCTCCCACGGTGGCCTGGGCCAGACAGGTGATGACCGTGGCGGCGCTGATGAAGACCCACTTGTGCCACATCGAGGTGAGGATCTCGCCCGAGACCTGGAAATCGAATCCGGCCGCCCCCAACGCGGCCGCGGCCGTCCGCAGCCTCGGCGTATCCGCTCCGTCGAGTTCGCCGATCTCCATGCTCGCGGTGGACGCGCCCACGGTGATCGTTCCATCCGGTGCAAGCTGCGCCTCGATCTTGACGACGCCTCCCAGGACCGCTCCGGGGAAGCGGGCGTCGATCGCGTCCAGGTGGTCGATGCCGTTGAGGAACGGAATGATCGCCGTGTGGGTTCCCACGGCCGGGGCCACGTCGCGCAGGGCCGCGTCGAGCGCGCCGCCCTTCACCGACAGGAGGACGAGGTCGTAGGGGCCGGTGAGGTCAGCGGCGGTCACCAGCTTCGGACGCAGCCGCTCCACTTCGCCGGCTTCACCGCCGGCCGAGATCCGCAGGCCCTTGCTGTTCAGTTCTTCGGCGCGCGCCGGCCGCACCAGGAAGGTGACGTCGCGGGATGCCTGGGCCAGCTTGGCCCCGAAGTACCCACCCGTGGCTCCGGCGCCGACGACGAGGATCCGTGTCATGGGAAGCGTTCCTTTGCGTGTTCACCTGCGTGTTCACCTGCGTGTTCACCTGCGTGTTCACCGCCCGCGGGGCGGTTCTCCTGGCGGTTTTGGCCGCGCCGTCAGTGGACGTCGGCCCGGGAGTGCGCCATACCGGCATTGTCGGCCGTCGCGGTCCGGGCCGCGCGGTCCCGGGCGGCACCACGGGTGAGCTGGACGCCCACGAACGTGCACAGCAGGCTCAGGCACGCGGCCAGCAGCCAGGAGACGCGGAACTCCTGCCGGGAGGACGGCCCGATATGGGACCCGACGACGGCGACGAGGATGGCGACCCCCACGGTGGCGGAGATCTGCCGCACGGAGTTGACCAGGGCGGACCCGGTGGCCGAGCGGTGCCCCGGCAGGGCGCTGACCCCCGCGGCCACCAGCGTGCCCAGCGCCAGGCCCACCCCGACTCCGCTCATGATCATGCTGGGCAGCAGGTCGACCCAGTAGTCGGGCGAGGCGGAGGCGAAGCCGGCCCGCCAGAGCATGCCGGCGGCGAAGAGCAGTCCGCCCGCGGCGATCAGCGGGCCGTGCCCGAACCGCTGGGCCGCACGCGCGGTGAGCAGGGTGACGACGGGCACCAGGGCCGGCCCCGGCACCATCGCCAGACCGGTGCGCACCGCGCTCCAGTGCCAGACCTCCTGGCACCACAGAACGTTCGACAGAAGCATGATCGCGAAGGCGACACCGAAGACGAACGTCCCCGCGTTCGCGGTACCGAACCGGGGCAGTCGCAACAGGTCCAGTTCGAACAGCGGGTGACTGTGCCGGACAGAGCGCAGGACGAACGCCACTCCGCTCAGCACCGCGGCCACGAAGAGCAGGACGGTCCTGCCATCCAGCCACCCCCAGTCGGGTGCCTGGACCAGAGCACCGGACAGGGCCGCGATCGCGACCGTGACCAGCAGCGCGCCCAGCATGTCGGGCAGCGGCCCGCTCTCCCGAGCGTCGGTCCGCGGCAGCACCAGGAGGCCGGCGACCACGGTGGCGATACCGATGGGCACGTTGATCACGAAGACCCAGCGCCAGTCGACCTGGACCAGCAGACCTCCGGCCACCGGTCCCGCCGCGGCGGCGAGCCCGCCGATGGCCGCCCAGTTCCGGGTCGCGCGGGTACGGCCCTCGGCCGGCACGGTGGCCAGCAGAAGAGCCAGGGAGGTCGGCAGCTGGGCCGCGGCGCCGACCGCTTGCACGGTACGGGCCAGTACGAGCGCCCACAGGTCGGGCGCGAGGGCGCAGGCCAGCGAAGCGAGCGTGAAGACGGTGACGCCGCCGAGGAAGACGGGCCGCTGCCCGATCCGGTCACCGGCCCGGCCGGCCACGACGAGCAGTGCGGCCAGCGCGATGGCGTAGGCGTTGAGGACCCAGGACAAGGAGCCGAGCGTGATGGCGTTCCCCTGTCCCGGCGAGAACGACGCGCCCATCGCGGGCAGGGCCACATTGACGATCCACAGATCGAGGTTGGTCATGAAGACCGCCAGCAGGATCACCACTCCGGCGAGTCTCTGCTTTGATATTCCAATCACCCTTGCCATGAGGTCCACCCCAACACAATACGGTTTGATTTTCAAATCACTGGGCAGGCTTACGGGCGTCCGCGCCGCACCGACCGCCCTCTCGCCCGCCTTCCGGGGCCGGCCCGCCCCGGCAATCGAGGCTTTGGTAACCAAAGCACCCGGTGTGATACTGGCGATGTGACAACGAAACGCATCGATCCGCACGAGATGACCGGACGCCCCTGTTCGATCGCCGCCTCGCTCCAGGTGGTCGGTGACCGGTGGGCACTGGTGGCGGTCCGCGAGGTGATGCTCGGAAACCACCGGTTCCGGCAGATCGCCAGAAACACGGGCGCGCCCACCGATCGCCTGTCCGCACGTCTGAAGGACCTGGTCGCCGCGGGTGTGCTGACACGGCACCCGCTGCCGGACGATCCCCGGCACGACGGCTACTACCTCACCGACGCCGGGCGGGACCTCGTGGGCGTCGTCAGGGAACTGCTCCGCTGGGGAGACCGCTGGGCCGTGGCCTCACCCCCGATGCGCATGCGCCACCACGACCATGAACTCGTACCGCGGACCGTCTGCGAAAGCTGTGGCGAGAACGTGGATCCCCGCGATGTGCACCCCGAGGTGACCGTCACGGGCTGGACCCTGGCGGGCCCCACCGACTGACCCGGACCCTCCCGGCGACAACGGCTCCGCCCTCGCCGATGAGCCATGCCGCCCCTGGATCACACCGGGGTCGTCTAGGGCCTGTCCGGGGTTGTGATCTGGGCTCGCGGGGCGTGGCACGCTCCCCCAGCTACCGCTGGGAGGTGCCCCCTCTCGCCGCGTTGCCGAAACGCCCTAGTAGCTCCGCTACGAGGGCCTTCCGGCGCCTTGCGATCGCACGCACCACGCCCCGCTCCCTGATCCAGATCACAACCCCGGACAGGCCCTAGAGGCTCGGGTGACTCGCGATCGTTTCGTGGTAGGTCTTCCCGCGGCTCATCCCGAGCACTCTGGCGATGGGCCGCCGCGTCAGAGCGGTGGCGATCACGTCGCCGACGCGAGGCGACAACGCCTCGCCGAGCAGCAGCATATTGGCCGTCCGCGGCAACACGACACGTCGCCTCCGGCGCCGGACCGCGACCACCACGGCGCGCGCGACGTCTTCCGATGACAGCGGAGTCATGTGTCGGAACGGAGGAGGCATCTCCGCTTCCTCCGCCTCCTTCAACAGGTCGGTGGCGGTGAGCGCCGGATGGATCACCGAGACCTGGATATCGCCGCCGGCCACCTCCTGGCGAAGACTGTCGGAGAACGCGGAGACCGCGTGCATCACGATCGCGTATGAGCCGAAGCGAGAAAACGCCTTGCGCCCCATCACGGACGACATGTTGACGATCGCGCCGGACCCCTGTCGCCGAAGTACCGGGAGCACGCGCCGCGTTACGTTGATCATCCCGAAGAGGCTCGCTTGCAGCGTTTGGCGGACATCGTCCTCGAACGCCGCCGATTCGATGGCCCCCACCTTCCCGATTCCGGCGTTGTTGACCAGCACGTCGATCCTTCCGAACCGGTCCATCGCAGCGTCCACCAGGGCTGCCACAGCATCGCGGGAGGTCACATCGGTCGGCACCGACAGCACCTCCGAACCCAGATCGCGAGCTTCGCTCTCCACCTGAGCGAGTCGATCGGCCGACCGGGCCGCGAGCACGAGCGTCGCTCCCTCCCGGGCAAAGGCCAAGGCCACGGCCCTGCCGATGCCTCGTGACGCGCCCGTGACGAGTACCACCTTGTGCGTGAAGTCGGCGTTCATGCGCTTTCCCTTCGTGATGTATATACAACATGCGCCGCTGAGGCGCGCTTCAGCCCGCCCGTTTCCCTAGGCGCCCGCCGGGGCGTACCCCATGCCGCTCGCGATCCCCTGGATCGCGCTCACGCCCGCCGTTCCGAGAAGCTCCGCGGCCTGCCGCTGAGCCTGCCGCCACTCGGGCATCACGGACTCGATCTTGGCCCGTCCGGCGGCGGTGAGCGCCACCTCCCGCATGCCTTTGGCATCAGCCGACACGGCCTCGACCCAGCCGTGGTTCAGCAGCAGACTCAAATTTCGGCTGACCGTGGACCTCTCCAGTTGCAGCACGTCACCAAGGCGCGATGGCGGACACGGGCCGACCTTGCCCAACGCGGCCAGAAGGTTGACCTGAGCGATGGTCAACCCATGACCGTCCAGAGCGCTGTCGTAGAGGCTTGTGAGAGCCCGGCCGATCAGCCGGACCCGCACCGCCAGACAGTCGCCCACGATCTCGTCGATGGAAGAAGTACTCACCCCTCCAATGTTGCATATACAGCAAGAGAGGTCAACCACGGCAAGCGGAGGCCGACCTCCCCGCTCCACGGAAATGTGACGCAGGCCACTCGAACAAGAAAACCCGAGCGCTGATCGTGGCGTCTGGTAGGTGTGAGATCACTCAGGAGAGCCCCGCACGAGCTGGACGAGGAACGCCTCCTCCGGCTGGTCGCCAAGGGGGACCGCGGGGCGTTCGACGAGCTGTACCGGCGTACGGCGCCATGGCTGGCGGTGAGGCTGCGGCGCCGCTGCGTGGACGAGCAGATCGTTGCCGAAGTCATGCAGGAGACGTATCTGTCGGTGTGGCGTGCGGCTGGAGCGTTCGGCGGCAGCTCAATCGGCGGAACGGCCGTCGGATGGCTCTGGACCATCGCGGCCCGCCGCCTCATCGACGCCTTCCGGTCCCGGGCCCATCACGCCGAACCGCCGCCCCTGGCCGCGGAACAGGCTCCCGCGCCCGCGGCCGAGGAGGTGGCGCTCGCCGGAACCGTCGGTGGCGAAGTGGGCGACGCGCTGCGGCACTTGGCACCGGAACTCCGACAGGTGCTGGAGGCCATGGTGCTCGACGGATTCTCCGTCAGAGAGACCGCCGTTCTGCTTGGACTGCCCGAAGGCACGGTCAAGACCCGTGCCCGCCGGGCGCGGACCGCGATGCGAAAGGCGCTGACATGAGCCCGGAACATGCCTCGAGTCGGCTCATCCACGACTACGCACGTGGCGAGACCGGTATCGCCGTCGACGAACTATGGGCCCTGGAATCACATCTGGAGACATGCGGGTACTGCCGGGACCGGCTGGCGAAGGCCGTCGCCGTCGAAGCCCCCGGCATCGTCACTCTCCTCGGCTCCGTGCGCAGCGGCCTGGAGTCCCGGCTGGACAACGTCGAACCGATGCCGTTCCGGCGTCGGCGCTGGGCGCGGTTGCCGACCTGGGTGACACCGGTGATGGGCCCATGGCTGGTCATGATCGTCAGTCTGCCGCTGGTCGCGCTCCTGCTCGACGTCGCGGCGCCTGGCTTCGGGAGTGTGCCGCTGGTCCTGCTGCTGGCCCCCGTGCTGCCCCTGGCCGGCGTGGCCACCGCCTGGTCCCGCAGCCTGGACCCGGCGCATGAACTGGTGGTGTCCACCCCGCGAGCGGGGCTGAACCTGCTGCTGCGCCGCACCACCGCGGTGCTGGCCCTGCTCGTCCCCACGCTGCTGTTGAGCGGATGGCTGACCGGGGTGACGGTCGCGCAATGGCTGCTGCCCTCTCTGGCCTTCACCACGACGGCGCTGGCGTTGGGCAGCGTCATGGACATCAGCCTCGCGGCCGCCGCGCTGGGGTCCGTATGGGCGGTCCTGATCCTGGCGCCCGCCCTGGTGACCAATCGTGCCCCGCTCGTCCTCCAACCGGAGCGGTTGCCGGTCTGGGGGGTGCTGCTCGCCCTCGGCGCCGGCGTCGTACTCGTACGCAAGGACGCCTACTCCCTGCTGAAAGACCCTCACCGATCATGAGAAAAGCCACCACTTCCGAAAGGCAGAACCACGTATGACGCCCGCGCCGAACGCGGCCGACCTCGCGCCGAAGACCTACGCCTGGGAGATCCAGGCCATGGACCTGAAGGTCAGAGCCGGACGCAAGAAGATGGCCGTCAACGGCCTCGACCTCTCGCTGAGCCTGGGCACCCATGGCCTCCTCGGACCCAACGGAGCCGGGAAGACCACGCTGATCCGGTCGCTGGCCACCGTGCTGAGCCCGGCAGCGGGCGATCTGCGACTCTTCGGGACCTCTGTGAGCAGCACGGGTGACCACCGGAACCTGCGTCGCCGGATCGGCTACCTCCCGCAGGAGTTCGGGTACTACAAGCGCTTCACCGTGCGCGAGTTCATCGAGTACATGGCCTGGCTGAAGGAGGTGCCGAAGAAGGACATCCCCGCCGCCGTGCAGCGGGCCGTGGAGCGGGTGGGCCTGGCGGACCGCGCCGACCAGCGGATGAAAAGCCTGTCCGGCGGCATGGTTCGGCGGGTCGGTATCGCCCAGGCCATCGTCAACGATCCCACGGTGCTGCTGCTGGACGAGCCGACGGTCGGTCTGGACCCGGCGCAGCGGCTGCGTTTTCGTGAACTGTTGCAGGAACTGGGCCGCGAGGCGTGCGTGGTCGTCTCCACCCATCTGGTCGAGGATGTCGCGGCGGCCTGCTCCGACGTGATCCTCTTCGCCGACGGCCGTCTCGTGTTTCAGGGCACCCTGGATGAGCTGGCCGCCGCGGGCAGCTCCGAGCACCCCGGCGACAGCCCTCTGGAACGTGGCTATTCGGCGGTGCTGAGCACCTCCGGGCCGGAAGGGGGCGCCTGGTGAACGGCCGTGTGCTGGGTACCGAGTTGAAGCGTTCCGCCGCGCCGGTGGCCGGTGTGCTCGTTCCGGTGGGCGCTCTGGCGTTCATCTACCTCATGAGCGGATCTTGGTGGCAGAGCTCCGAGGGGTGGACGGCGCAGTGGACATCGATGGCGCTGCTGACCCGTACGGTCCTGTACTACCTGTGGCCGATCGTCGTGGGCATCGGGGCGCTGCAAGGACTGCGGGACTCGCGGTCGAGGATGACCGAGTTGCTGAGCACCACGCCGCGGCCCGCCTGGAGGCGGGCGCTGCTCCCGGCGGGAGCCACAGCACTCGCCGTGGCCTCGGGCTTCGGCCTCCTCGTCCTGTGGGGCGCCGTCCAGGTGGCGCTGGGCGACACCACCTACACCCACCCCGGGTGGGTGCCGATCTCGCTGGTGGGCACATTGGCACTGGTCGCCGGGGCGTTGTTCGGCATGGGCGTCGCCCGTGCCCTGCCCTCGGTGCTCACCCCGCCTGCGCTGGTGGTGGCCTGCCTGGCGGCGACCATCCTGCTGCAACAGAACGCCGATGGGAAACGGCCGACCGGCTTCGTTCCGAATCGGCTGTCCCTGCTGTCACCGGCGCTGGCGGAGCCGCGGGAAGTGCTCCTGACCCTCTCCGGCTCCGTACACGTCGGTCAGACGCTCTGGCTGCTGGGCCTGCTCGCCACGGGTTTCGCCCTGCTGATCGCCGCGAGCCACCGGGCCCGTTTGCTGGCACTGGCCCCCGTGCTGGCCGGCGCCGCCCTCGCCCTGCTCGTCCTCCCGGCCGACGCACGGTCCACCTACGTCATCGACAAGGACGCCGCGGCTCGCGTCTGCGACGGCAAGGTCTGCGTCACCCGGACACACCGGTCCCTTCTGCCCGCACTCGCGTCCCAGGGCGAGGAGGCGCTGCGCGTCCTGCGCGATGTTCTGGGCGACCGGGCACCGGCCGCGATACACGAAGACACCGCCCTGCGCGCTATAGGTGACAGCCCTCACCGCTCTGCGGACACCCTGCTCGTCGACTTCGAGGACCCGCTGCTCCAGCGAGCGACAGGTGACCATCTCACCCGCTACTTGATCGGGCAGGGCCTGGCCCCGAACTGCAATCCACGCTCCGGACGGGAGAGCGGCTCCCTGGAAGAGACCGCCTTCCAGAGCGTCACCGTCAGCTGGGCGCTCGGTGACCGCGACCTCGAACCGCTGGAAAAGAAGGCCGACGACCGGTACTCGCGCGCCACTTGGCAGCGGGCTGAAACGGTCTGGAAGCAGTTGGCGGCGGCGACGCCGGCCGACCAGCGGGCCCGCATCGCCGCGGCGCACGAAGAGGCCGTGTCCTGCACATACGAAGGCATGAACGTGCTGGCGGGGGACACGGCCCGATGAGATGGCTGATGCTGTACGCGCGGTCCCGGCAGGCACCGGCCTCAGCCGCGGCTCTGACACTCATCCTGCTGGTGGTGTGGACCCTCACCCGAGGAGAGGAGGGCCTGGCAGCCGGCCCCCGCATCGCCGCCCTGGTCCTCGCCGCCGGAGTGGCCACGGCCGCGGTCGGACTCGGGGGCCCGGACGTCGCACTGGAACGAACGGCCGCGATCCGGTGGGCCCCGCGTCGAGCGGCGCACATACTCCTGATCGGCACGCTCATCGGCGCGGGGCTGATGGCCTCCCAGGCGGCAGGCTCCGA
Source organism: Streptomyces malaysiensis subsp. malaysiensis (assembly GCF_040653035.1). Lineage (NCBI taxonomy): Bacteria > Bacillati > Actinomycetota > Actinomycetes > Kitasatosporales > Streptomycetaceae > Streptomyces > Streptomyces malaysiensis. Next base: position 159,713 of record NZ_JBEZNG010000019.1, on the reverse strand, counting down.
ACTCGCTCCGGCCGCGTTCATCATCCGCGACAGTGCGGGCATGGCCGGCCTCGCCGGGCTGGGCGCGGCGGTATGCGGCGCGTCCCATGCCTGGGTCCCGCTCCTCGGCTGGGTCGCCTTCGCCCTCTTCGTCCCGGCCCCCACCGGAATCACCGGAAGAATCGCCGGCTGGCCGCTGCTGCCCCCCGGTACGGCGGCGGGCACATGGACAGCGCTCATCCTGCTCATCGCCGGCACGGTCCTCTACGCCGCGGCGGGACCGAAACGATGAGAACCGCGGGCGCCCCGGAGCGGGTGACCATGCTGCTCCGGCTGGTGGCCGTTCGCCCGGCCTCTCGGTTCAGGCGGCGCTCAGAGGCCCGGAGCCATCACGGTGTGCGGAACCCCCGAAAGGTCACCTGCTTGCGGGTGGTGAAGCCGAGCCGCTCATACAGCGCGATCGCGCCGGTGTTCGTCTCGGCCACGTGCAGGAAGGGACGTTCGCCGCGGGCCGCGATCCGGGCGGCGAGCGCACCGACCAGACGTGCGGCGTGGCCCCGGCCTCGTGCCTCGGGCGCGGTGCATACGGTGCTGATCTCGGTCCAGCCCGGAGGCCGCAGCCGCTCCCCCGCCATCGCCACCAGCGTGCCGTTGTCGCGGATGCCGAGATAGGTGCCGAGTTCATGGGTGCGCGGCCAGAACGGACCCGGCCGGGTCCGCGCGACGAGGTCGAGCATCTCGGGCACGCTGTCCGCGCCCAGTTCGACCACACCGGCATCGGTCCCGGTCTCCGTATGGCGGCGATCGGACCGGGCCATGCCGGGCCGGATCATCTGGCGGCCCTCGAGGCGGAAGGCCGGCCCCCAGTCCGGCGGCGCGGCGGCCGGACAGCTGAACAGGTCGGCGAGTTCGCCCGGCCCGAGCAACCCGGCCAGGTCGGCCCATTCCGCCGCGTCCGGGTCGGCGGACACCGCGGAGAAGGTCGCCACTTCCGGCTGGTAAGTGGCGGCCCGGCCGAGTCGGCGGGCGAAACGCGCGTGCCGGCCGCGGAGCGACTGACCCACCGGATCGTCCAGTGCCAGGTCGTCGTGGTTCATCGTCGAGCTGTCCCTTTCCTGTCGTACGCGGACGCCCGTCACCACAGGACGCACGACATCATGAGCACCCCCGTGGACGGCGCCCCGGCCCTCCACACGGGCCGGACCCGAACAGAAGGATGCCGCACAACGGCTCGGTGCCGTAAAAGGGTGCCGTAAAAGAGAGAAGCGGCGAATCGGCCACGTGCATCGTGCCCGCGGCTGATTCGAACCGGCGGAGAAGGCGCACTGGGGGGCGTGAACACTCCTGGCAGTGACCCTTTCGGACTCCGCGCGCCCTGCCGGTGGCCATGGGCCGCCGCAATGATGAGCAGACCGCGCGTGATCCAAACGACTCCGCATGCCTGCCCTCGGCGGGTGGACATGCAGTGGAAGGAACCCACGTTGTTGCTTCTCATCTCCCCGGACAGCGTCGAGGAGGCCCTCGACTGCGAAAGGGCGGCAGAGCACCTCGACATCGTCGATGTCAAGAAGCCCGACGAGGGCTCACTCGGCGCGAACTTCCCATGGGTCATCCGGCAGATCCGCGACGTCGTCCCGGCGGACAAGCCGGTGTCCGCCACCGTGGGAGACGTACCGTACAAGCCCGGCACGGTGGCCCAGGCGGCGCTGGGTGCGGCGGTCTCGGGAGCCACCTATATCAAGGTCGGCCTCTACGGATGCACCACGCCCGAGCAGGCCGTCGATGTCATGCGAGGGGTCGTTCGGGCGGTGAAGGACTATCGGCCGGACACGTTCGTCGTCGCCTCCGGCTACGCCGACGCCCACCGGATCGGCTGTGTCAATCCGCTCGCGGTGCCCGATATCGCCCGCCGTTCCGGCTCCGACGCGGCCATGCTCGACACCGCGATCAAGGACGGGACCCGGCTGTTCGACCACGTTCCGCACGACGTCTGCGCGGAGTTCGTCCGGCTGGCGCATGAGGCCGGTCTGCTCGCCGCCCTCGCGGGCAGTGTCAAGGTGGGCGACCTGGGCGCGCTGACCCGCATCGGCACGGACATCGTGGGGGTGCGCGGGGCGGTCTGCGAGGGAGGCGACCGGGACACCGGCAGGATTCAGCCGCACCTGGTGGCCGCCTTCCGGGCGGAGATGGACCGGCATGCCCGGGAATACGCTGCCGCCGTCGCCGCCGCGGGATGACCGCCGGCATGCCGATACGCCGGATCCGTCGCACCCCCGGGGACAGCGGTGCCGGCGTCGTGGGCGGGCCATGGGGGCTCTACGGGAATCCCAGGCCGTTCGTCGTGCACCGTCCGGACGAGAGGTGAGGATGAGGTTCGGTGCGGCGGTGCTGCGCTCGTACGAGAGCCGATTCGCCATCGAGGAGGTGATCCTGAGCGAGGGACCGGCCGACGGCGAGATCCTGGTCCGGATCGCGGGCTGCGGGATGTGCCGGACCGATCTCGCGGTCCGGCGTTCGGCGGGCCGCTCACCACTGCCCGCGGTGCTCGGCCACGAGGGGTCCGGGGTCGTGGTGGAGACGGGCGGCGCGAACACCGGCCTGAGCGTCGGCGACCATGTGGTGCTGAGCTTCGACTCCTGTGGACGCTGCCGGAACTGCGTGGGCGCGGCCCCCGCCTACTGTGACTCCTTCGCCACGCTCAACCTCTTCGGAGGGCGCGAGGAGAACGCGGCGCGGTTCACCGACGCGGCCGGAGCCGAATTGGCCCCCCGGTGGTTCGGCCAGTCCTCCTTCGCCGAGTACGCGATGGTCCCGGCCCGCAACGCCGTCCGGGTCGATCCCGCGCTGCCCGTCGAACTCCTCGGACCGCTCGGCTGCGGCTTCCTCACCGGCTCCGGAGCGGTCTTCAACTCCTTCGGCGCCGGCCCCGGCGACAGCGTCGCGGTCTTCGGGGCGGGGGCGGTGGGCCTGGCCGCGGTGATGGCGGCCACCGCCGCCGGGGCGGTGACCGTGGCCGTCGACCGGCACCCCGAACGGCTGGCCCTCGCCGAGCGGCTGAGCGCGATCCCACTGCACGCCGCATCGGCCGACCTGCCCGGCCGCATCGCGCGGCTGACCGACGGCGGTGCGCAGTACGCGCTGGACACCACGGGCTCCGCCCAGCTGATCAACGACGCGCTGCGGGCCTTGCGCCCGACCGGCCACCTCGGCCTGGTGGCGCGGCTCCACACCGCGCTGCCGCTCGAGCCGGGGACGCTGGACCGCGGCCGGAGGATCTCCCACATCTGCGAGGGGGACGCGGTGCCGGGACTGCTGATTCCGCGGCTGACCGGGCTGTGGCAGGCCGGGCGGTTTCCCTTCGACCAGCTGATCCGTACGTACCCGCTCGCCGACATCAACCAGGCCGAACGCGACTGTGAGGCGGGCCGCGTGGTCAAACCCGTCCTGGTTCCTGAGGGGAGGGGCCGATGAGCGTCCCGCGTTCACCACGGACCCCTCATGCCCCTCATGCCCCTCATGCACATTCTTCGCTGTTCATGCTCTCTACTCGCCCCACGGGAGGCCACATGGTCGGCACAGCGCATCGGAACACCGGCGTGGAAGGTGTGGAAGGGGGTGTCGGCCTGACCGCTCTCATGGTCGCCGCGGCACGGGCGATCGAGACCCACCGCCACGACAGCCTGGCACGGGACGTCTACGCGGAACACTTCGTGCGGGCCGCACCGGCGTCCGCGGGCTGGCCGGTCCGGATACGGCAGGTGCCGGACGGCGACGCGAACCCGCTGTGGGGGCGATTCGCGCGTTACTTCGGTCTGCGGACGAGGGTCCTCGACGACTTTCTCCTCCGGTCCGCGCATGTGCGGGGCGCACGCCAAGTGGTCCTGCTCGGGGCGGGGTTGGACTCGCGGGCGTTCCGGCTCGATTGGCCTTCCGGCTGCGTGGTCTTCGAGATCGACAGGGAAGGTGTGCTGGAGTTCAAGCACAAGGTGCTCGACGGGCTGTCGGCCGCCCCGAAGGCGGCGCGCGTTCCGATCCCGGTCGATCTGCGCGCCGACTGGGTCACCGCGCTGACCGACGCCGGTTTCGACACGGCCGCACCGAGCGTCTGGCTGGCCGAGGGGCTGCTGTTCTACCTGCCCAACGCCTCCGAGACATACCTCATCGAGGCGATCGACCGGCTGAGCGCGGGAGGCAGCGCTCTGGCGTTCGAGGTCAAGCTGGACAAGGACCTGCTGGAATACCGCGACAGCCCGCTCTACACCGCGACGAAACACCAGATCGGCATCGACCTGCTCAACCTGTTCGCCCGCGAGCCGCGGCCCGACTCCGCGGGTGATCTGGCCGGCAAGGGCTGGTCCACCTCGGTCCATACACCCTTCGACTTCACCCATCGGCACGGACGCGGGCCACTGCCCGAGGAGAATGACGCGCTGGCGGGCAACCGGTGGGTGTTCGCCGACAAGCCCAGGCCGTAGCGGGCCGGCCCGCGGTGAGCACGGCGAGGGGGTGGTGCGGCCGGACCCGGCGTCCGGCCGTTCCCCACCGCTATCCGCGCTGTTCGTGGCGGTGCCACTGGTGTCCGCCGTCGCGAGAGATCCAGAGCCCCTCGCCCTTCACCAGGCCGTACGTCGCCGTCGTCGCGTCCGCGATGCCGTGGAGCGTCGTGCCGTCGACGGTCAGCGACGTGAATCTCGCCGGCGTCTTCAGCTCGTGGAAGGCGCTGTTGGCGCGGTCGTCGGCGAGCCAGTAGCGGCCGCCTTCCTCGCCGACGAGCAGCCGCCCGTCCGCGAGCAACTCCAGGACCAGCGACTCCGGGCCACGCTCCAGGTCCCGCCAGGGAATGCCGCCGTCGAGGACCGTCCGCCAGTGCCCGCCGTCGTCCATCGTCACCAACAGACCGCGCCCCCGCTCGCCCCGGGTGAGGGACAGCGCCGCGGTGCCACCCCGCGCGGCGAGGATGCCTCCCGTGTACGGCTTCGGGACGGCGGTGGAGCCAAGGGTGTGGCCGTCGCGCTGCCATACGACGCGGTTGGGGTCCTCGGTCAGGGGCTGGTCCAGGCTCCAGGCCGTGCCCCGCTCATCGACGGCGAAACGAATGGCGTCGTCCGGCACTCCGGCCGGGGGCGCCACGGTGCGCGTGGCGGGGCGGTAGATGAGGGTCGGCTCCAGTTCGGCGAGCAGGACATCACCGGGGCGGATGCGCGACGGGGTCCCGGTGATGGTGACCTCGTGCCGCTTGCCGCGTACGTCGAGGGCGTACGCCCCCTCGCTCCCCTCCCCCGGCGGCACCCGTACGAAGCCCCCGCGCATCCCCTTGAACTCCGGCGGCGGCGCCTCCGCGTCCGTGTGTTCCGCGTGCTCGGCGACCGTACGGCCGCCGGGGCCGACCATGCGCCACGCGGTGGCGGCCGGCCCCTCGTCGTCCTCGACATTGCCGGCGTCGTACGTCAGGAGCAGCGAACCGTCGTCCGCGCGGACCACACCGCTGGGTGCGCCGGCCGCCTCGATGACATCGGCGGGGCGTGGATGGGGGTCCTCGATGACACGCTTGTACTTCGTCTCGCGATCCCCGGAATCCCCGTCGTCGAAGCCCGCGCCGCAGGCGGACATCCCCAGTGCCACACCCGCCACGGCCACGAGCCCGACCGTCCACCTGCTGGGTTTCCTCAGCCATGCCATCGCCACATCCTCACATGAGGCGGCGGCCGGTTGGAGCAGCTCACGGTTCAACGGCACACACCCACGGTTCGGTGTCACAGGACCGTCGTGCGCCACGTGGCGGGGAGAAACCAACTCCGCACTAGCCGCGTCTCGTTGCCGCTGCTATAACGAACCCGGTAAATGAATCGTTTTAGTCGCCGAGGGTGGCACCCGGGCGACGCCGACCGCGAAGGTGGTCTCAGCGTGCTCCGACGCAGCAGACTCGCAGCTGCCCGAGGTGTGCTCGCGCCCCTTGGCGCCGCCGCGCTCCTCCTGGCCACGGCGCTGGTCACCGGCAGCCCGACCGCCGTCGCCGACAGCGGACTCCGGGTCGGTGGCGCCACCGTCGACGGCCGGGCCGAACCGCTCGGAGTCGACGCCGCTCGCCCGCTGCTGGGGTGGAAGCTGAACACCGAGTCGCGCAATGCCATGCAGTCGGCCTACCAGATCCTGGTGTCCACGTCCGCCGAGCGGTTGGCGCACGATCAGGGCGACGTCTGGGACAGCGGCAAACGAGCCTCCGACGAGTCCGTGGGGGTGTCCTACGCCGGGCGGCGGCTCAGCCCGCGCACGCGCTACCACTGGAAGGTCCGCGTCTGGGACGGGCACGGCAGAGCGTCGGCGTGGAGTGCCCCCTCCTTCTGGGAGACGGCGCTGCGCGCACCCGAGGACTGGGAGGGTGCGCGGTGGATCGGCCCATCCGATCCACAGGCCGGGGCTCCCCTTCTGCGCAAGGAGTTCTCCCTGGACAAGGAGGTGGCCGGTGCGCGGGCCTATGTGGCCGGTCTTGGCTTCCACGAACTGCGCCTGAACGGCGCCAAGGTCGGCGACCGCGTCCTCGCACCCGCGAACTCGCCCTACGACCGGCGGGTGCTGTACGACACGTACGACGTCACCAAGGCGCTGCGCAAGGGCGGCAACACCGTGGGCCTGTGGCTGGGCCACGGCTACGGGGAGAACTTCAGCCCATACGGCTTCCGCTGGAATGGTCAGCGGCAGGCGATCGCGCTGCTCGACGTCACCTTCACCGACGGCACCCGGCGTCGCCTTACCACCGACCCGTCCTGGAAGTGGTCCCTCGGGCCGATCACCGCGGATGACCTGTACGACGGTGAGTCCTACGACGCCCGGGAGGAGCGGGACGGCTGGGACGAGTCCGGCTTCGACGACCGTTCCTGGAAGAGCGTGTCCACGCTCGACGCGCCGCGGGGCGCACTGCGGTCCAACACCATGCCGCCGGTCCGAGTGGTGGACACCCTGCGGCCGAGGAAGGTGACCGAGATCCGGCCCGGCACCTACGTCTACGACTTCGGCCAGAACATCGCCGGCTGGGCGCGCCTGAGCGCCGAGGGTGCGGCCGGTACACGCATCACCATGCGTACCGCCGAGGAGCTCAACGCCGACGGCACGCTGGATACCGCCACCAATCGGGATGCCGCGGCGACCGACACCTTCACCCTCGCGGGGACGAGCCGTCGCGAGAGCTATGAACCGCGCTTCACCTACCACGGCTTCCGCTATCTGGAGGTGACCGGCTTCCCCGGGAAGGCGGGCCTCGGGGACGTACGCGCACGCGTCGTCCACGCGGATGTGCCGTCGACCGGCACCTTCAGCTCCTCCAGCGAGGTGCTCAACAACATCTGGCGGAACAACCGCTGGAGCATCCTCAACAACTCCATGAGCACGCCCACCGATACGCCGGTGCGCGACGAGCGCACCCCTCCGGCCATGGACGTCCAGGCCTACCGGGACGCCGCGACGCGCGAATTCGGCATGGGTGGCTTCTACGCGAAGTATCTCCAGGACCTGCCGCCGGGCACCGCGCTGCCCTCCGACGACGTCAAGGCGCAGTACCCCGACATGGCCGGCGGTCAGGTCACCCTGGCCTGGACCCTGTACGAGCAGTACCGCGACCGGATCGCGCTGCGGATGGCCTATCCGGAGATGAAGCGGTTCGTGGACCGCAACGCCACCGAGGTTCCCGGGCTCATCTGGCCCGCGGACAAGGGCTTCGGCGACTGGTGCCCGCCCGATCACGGGCCGCAGTCCAACGACGGCATGGGCAGCCCGACCGCCGGGGACTGCACCAGCGAGGTGTCCCTGGTCAACACCGCCCTCTCCTACCAGCAGGCCCAGGCGGTGGCGAAGGCCGCGGGAGTTCTCGGGCACCGGCAGGACGCGCGCCGTTTCACGGCCCTGGCCGACCGCGTCAAGGACGCGTTCAACGCGCGCTTCCTCAACGAAGCGGGCGATACGTACGGCAGCGGACGCCAGGTGACCAGCGTCCTGCCGCTGGCGTTCGGGCTGGTGCCCGCCGACAAGGTGACCGACGTCGGCGACCGGCTCGCCCGCACCATCGTCGAGCACGACGACAGCCACGTGGACACCGGCATCTTCGGCACCCGCTACCTGGTCGACGCGCTGGCCCGCGCCGGGCGGATCGACTTGGCGATGACCATGCTCCACCAACGCACCTACCCCGGCTTCGGCTTCCAGCTCGCCCAGGGGGCGACAACGACCTGGGAGCAGTGGCTCTACCGCTCCTCGATGGAGACCCATGACCACGCGATGTTCGCCGGCGTCAACACCTCGCTCTACACCGTCCTCGCGGGCATCAGGCCCACCGAGCCCGGCTACCGCGAGATCGCGGTCGAGCCACGGATCCCCGCCTCCCTGGACCAGGTGTCCGCCGCGCAGGAGACGGTGCGTGGCCACGTGGCCAGCAGCTGGAAGAAGACTGGGGGCACCTTGCGGCTGACCGTCACCATCCCGGCCAACAGCCGCGCGGTGGTACGGGTGCCTCTGACGACCGGGGGCCATCATGTTAAAGCCCCCGCCGAAGCGAGGAAGACGCAGGTCGGCGAGCAGGCGGTGGCGTACCGTGTCGGCTCCGGGACCTGGACGTTCACCGTTCGCTGAGCGGTGCTCCGGCCCGCGGCCAAGCGGTGCGGCAGCGGGGAGATGAGCTTCCGCGGCGAGCGGACCGGGCCGCGGGCCGCCGAGGCGTCACGCGACGATGACCGTTCTGACCTGCTCACCGGTGGCCGACTCTCGTGCATATGCCACCGGGAAGGGCCTACCCTGACCGGTGCGACTTGGCGATCAAGGGCGCGATACCCCCACCTCGGAGCCCGTATGACTCACGAACTGCCCAATGCCTTGAACCTGCGAACGGACAAGGCGCACTCCGCCCGCATGTACGACTTCTACCTGGGCGGGAAGGACAATTACGAGGCGGACCGGGAGGCCGCCGCCAGGGTCGCGGCCTCCTACCCCGGCATCTTCGTATGCGCCAGGGAGAACCGTGCGTTCATGCACCGCGCCACGCGTGTGCTCGCCCGGGACCACGGCATCCGGCAGTGGCTCGACATCGGCACCGGCATTCCGACCAAGCCCAATCTGCACGAGGTGGCGCAGTCCGTGGCGCCCGACGCCCGGATCGTCTACGTGGACAACGACCCGATCGTCCTCGTTCACGCGCAGACCCTCCTCAACAGCTCGGCGGAGGGCCGCACCGACTACATCAGGGCGGATGTCAACGAACCCGACACCATACTCCGGTCCCCCGAGCTCAGCGAGACGCTGGACCTCACCAGGCCCGTGGTCCTCAGCCTGAACGCGCTCATGCACTTCGTCACCGACGCCCAGGACGCGCACGGGATCGTCCGCCGTCTGATGGACGCGCTGCCCTCGGGCAGCGCCCTCGCGCTGAGCCACTGCACACCGGACTTCGACCCCGAGACCTGGCAGAAGGTCACCGACATCTACAACCAGGCCGGAACGCCGGTGCAGTTCCGCGACAAAGCGGCCGTGACGGACTTCTTCGCCGGTCTCGACCTGATCGAGCCGGGTATCGTCGTCGGCCACCGCTGGCGGCCGGCCACCGAGGACGGCGGAGCCGACCGGGAGGACGGCCCGGCACCGAGCGACGCCGACGTCAGCCTGTGGGCCGGTGTCGGCATCAAGCCATAATCCGCCCCCTCACCCATGATGGGCTCGCGGGCCCGCCGACACAGCGGTGAAGGGCCCGACAGGGCTTGCCCGCGAGGTCACACCGCCGGTGTTCGGTCCGTGGGAACGGAGGAGGCTCAGGCGGTGACGTCGGTACGGACGGCGATCAGGACGTTCCCGCCCCGCCGCAGCGTGTTGTAGATGGGACAGCTGCCGGTGAACAGCTCGGTCAAGGTGGCGGCCTCCTCCTGGGTGACCCCGCTCAGCCGCAGTTCGAGACGGATCCAGGCATACCGGGTGGGGTCCTCGGCATCTCGTTCGTAGCTGACGTGAGCCTGCCCGCCGGTCAGGCCCGATGCCCGTTCCTGTGCGTGGAGTTGGATGTTGCTCAGGGAGCAGGACGCGAGAGACGCCAGCAGCAGCTCTCCCGCCTGAACCGCCTCCGCCGGCCCGGTTCGCGCGTCGGAGACGAAGTGGTTGCCGCGTGCGGTCACCAGGAACCGGCCCAGGGTGTCCGTGCTCCGGCCGCTGATGCTTGTGCTCCGGTCTGCGGTCGTCATCGTCCGTGGTCTCCCTTGTGGTCTTCCTTGTGGTCGTCGAGAGGAGGCGGAGCGGGCGCAGGTCGGTGCCCGCGCCCACACCGGTCGTGGGTCATACGCCGTGCCGGCGGCTGCGCCACGCTCCGGCCGCAGGGCGCTCCAGGCCCAGGTTGTCGCGCAGCGTCCGGCCTTCGTACTCGGTCCGGAACACGCCCCGTCGCTGGAGTTCCGGCACCACCTGACGAGCGAAGTCCTCGAAGGCGCCCGGCGTGTGGACGGCACCCACGGTGAAACCGTCGCAGGCGCCTTCGGTGAACCAACGCTCCATGCCGTCGGCGACCTCGGCGGCGGTGCCGACGAAAGTGCCCTCGACGCGACCGCCATAGCGCTTGCCCAGCTCCCGCAGCGTCAGGCCCTCGCGCCGAGTCATCTCGACAACCTCCTTGTAGTGGCCCTGGACACCGGGAACATCCACATCGGGCAGCGGTTCGTCGAGCGGGAGACCCGAGAGGTCGACGTCCAAGTGGTAGGCCAGAGTCGACAGTCCGGCCAACGGCGGTACCAGGTCGGCCAGTTCGTCCGCGGACCGCTGTGCCGCCTCGGTGGTGGGGCCGATGACGGGAGTTGCCATCGGCAGGATCTTGACGTCCTCGCGGCGGCGGCCATGACGCTCGGCGCGGCCCTTGATGTCCTGGTAGAACTCACGGGCCGACTCGAGCGAGGCGTGGCTACAGAAGATGACGTCCGACCAACGGGCCGCGAAGTCACGCCCCTTGGGTGAGGCACCGGCCTGGATGATCACCGGGTAGCCCTGCGGCGGACGCGCGACGTTGAGCGGGCCTCGGACACTGAACCACTCCCCCTCGTGGTCGATGTGATGCACCCGCCCGGGTTCGGCGAACAGCGGGGTGTCCGGGTCGAGGACGAGAGCGTCGTCCTCCCAGCTGTCCCACAGCTTGCAGGCCACTTCGAGGAACTCGTCGGCCCGCTCATAGCGCTTGTCCCGGTCGATATGACGATCGTTGCCGAAGTTGCGCGCTTCGGAATCCTGGAAGGAAGTGACCACGTTCCAAGCGGCACGGCCATCGCTGATGTGATCGGTCGTCGCGAACGAACGTGCCACCGGGAACGGTTCCAGGTAACTGGTGGAGACGGTGGCGGCCAGGCCGATGTGGTCGGTGACGGCCGCGATCGACGCCAGGATGGGGGTCGGGTCGAGGCGCAGGGACCCGAGCGATCCGTACCGGAGCTGGCTGTCCATGCTGTTGCCGAGGCGGTCCGGTACGGACAGGATGTCCGCGAAGAACATCAGGTCGAACTTGCCCTCTTCGAGCACTCTGCCGATGTGCTGGTAATGGGACGCGGACAGCCAGTTCCGGTCGGCGGCCGGGTGGCGCCAGCCGCCGGGCCGACCGGGACCCGCGGTCACGAAGGCGGCCAGATGCATGTGGTTCGTATGGTTCCGGGAGCTGTTCATCGGGGTCTTTCTGCCTGAGGGTTACGCGGCCGTGGACTGTCCGGGATCGGTGCCGGGGTCACTTCCCCAGTTCGGCGGCCACCGTCTTTCTGATGGAATCGAAGCGGGTGTCGCGCAGGAACCCGGCCACGTCGATCTTGGACGGGTAGACGCCCAGGGCATGGAAGTTGTCGGCGAGATCCTGGGTGCTCCCGATCGCCTTGCCGTCGACCGCCGCGAGGGCGTCGGCGTTCGAGTCGGACAGGAGCTTCCTACGGGTCAGGTCCAGGTAGACGTCGCGCTCCACATCCGTCGAGCCGAAGCCGCCGATGCGGTCGAAGAACTCGACGCTCTTCTCGGGCGACCTGTTGATGCCGCGCTGCGCGTCGCGGACGGCGCGCACGGTCTTCGCCACCGCTTCGGGGTAGTCCTTCACAAATGACTCGCTGGCCACGTAGAAGCTGTAGTCGTACGTCTTGACGCCGGGCAGGCTGCGCGCCTTGTGCCGGGCCTTGGCCAGGCCGATCGCGGGCTGCCAGCTGATCCAGGCGTCGACCTTGCCGTTGGCGAACGCGGACTCCGCGTCGGCGGCGGGCAGGTTGACGTAGTCGATATCGTCCAGCCGCAGTCCGGCCGTCTCCAGGTACTTGATGAGGCTATAGGTGCCGGTCGTGCCCTTCTGGTCGGCGATCCGCCTGCCCTTGAGGTCCGCGGCGCCGCGGATGGCCGAGCCGCGCGGCACGAGGATCTCGACCTCGGTGCCGGGCAGCGGGTAAGCGGCGAGCGGCACGATGGGGACGTCGCCGCCGACCGCGTAGGCCACGGCGGTGGCGGTCGCGAAGGAGAAGTCGACGCTTCCTGCCTTGAAAGCCTCCATGACGGGCAGGGAGGCGGTGAACCCCGACGGCCAGGAGACGGTCGTGCCGCCGAGCGTCTTGCCGAGGTTCACGCCGTTCATCTTGTAACGGAGGGCCGCGGGTATGCCGGTCCTGCCGCTTCCGATGACCGCGAAGCGGAGCTTTTGGGGCACTCCGTCCGCGAGCGGCTTGTTCTCCGGTGCGGCGGTCTTGTCCGCACCGCATGCCGCGAGGGCGGGGGTGAGGGCGGCGAGGCCGCCAAGGGCGAGGAGTCCACGGCGCGAGAGTCCGTCGACAGGAGTCGTGGGGATGGCGGAGCGGGACGTGATACGACGGAGTCTGGGCATGGTGAGGTCCTTGGCCTTCCGCGGGGACGCGGTACGGGGGGTATGGGGCACGGGGGTAGGGGTGCGGGGGCCGCGGGGCCGGGTCGGGGGCGGCCGGTCCGCAGCCGGTTTCCGGGCTGATTCAGCCGGCTCCGGTGCCGGCGGACGCGGGGTCGAGCAGGTCCTGGAGGATCTCCTCCTTCCAGGCCACGAGGCGGGGGTGTCCGCGTCGATCCCCGCGGGGAAGGTCGACCCTCAGGTCTCGTCCGATCGAGCCGGCCGCCAGGACCAGTACGCGGTCGGAGAGCACAAGCGCTTCCTCCACGTCATGGGTGACGAGCAGGACGGTGCGCGGCTGGTCCAGCCAGAGCCGTTCCACGAGTTGCTGCATTTTGATCCGGGTGATGGCGTCCAGTGCGCCGAACGGCTCGTCCAGGAGCAGGAGTTCAGGGTGGTGCAGCAAGGCACGGGCGAGGGCGACTCGCTGCTTCTGCCCTCCGGACAGTTCGGCCGGCCAGACGCTTCCCCGGCCGTCCAGGCCCACGGCCCGCAGCAGCGAACGCGCCTCGTACCCTCGGCCGTTGACGCCCAGCTGGACGTTGTCCTCGACGCTGCGCCAGGGCAGCAGCCGGTCCTCCTGGAACATCATGCGGGCCGTGACGGGCTCCGGTCCGCTTCCGCGCAGGGTGACCCTGCCTGTGCTCGGCTGTTCGAGGCCCGCGATGATCCGCAGCAGTGTGCTCTTGCCGACGCCACTGGGGCCGAGGAAGGAGACGAAGGAGCCGGGCTCGATCTCCAGGTCGAGGTTCTCCAGAATCCACCGATCGCCGTATCGCCGACCCACCGAGTCGAGCAAAAGCCCGGCACCCCGCGAAGGGTGAGCAGGCGTCACGGGGACGGGCGGCGGTAGTTGGGGTGCCATCGCAGGACCCTTCGTTCGATGAGCCGGGTGAGGAGGTCGGCGAGCAGACCGGCGCAGGCGTACAGCACGATGGCGAGCACGATCTGGTCGGTGCGGAGCATCTGGCGCGCGTCCTGGGCGAGGTAGCCGATTCCGTCATCGGCCGAGATGGTCTCGGCGATCACGAGCGTGATCCAGGCGACGCCCAGGGAGTAGCGGATGCCGGCCAGAATGGTGGGCATCGCGCCGGGCACCGCGATCTCCCGCACCAGGGCCCATCGCCCCAGTCCGTAGGAGCGGCCGAGCTGGATCAGTTTGGGGTCCACTCCGCGGATACCGGTGACGGTGTTGAGGTAGATGGGAAAGAACGTGCCCAACGCCACGAGAAGGATCTTGGGCTCCTCGCCGATGCCGAACCAGGCGATCATCAGCGGCACCAGGGCCAGATGCGGGATGGTGCGGACCATTTGCAGTGTGCGGTCCAGAAGTATGTCCGCGATTTTGGACATGCCCACCAGAAACCCGAGCACGAGGCCGGTGACCGCGCCCAGCCCGAACCCCTGCGCGATGCGGCGCAGGCTGGCGAGGATATGGCGCTGGAGTTCGCCGGTGGCGGCGAGATCGGAACCCGCCCGTACCACCACCTCGGGAGCGGGCAGTACGGAGGGCGAGAGGACGCCGGTCCGGGCGGTGACCTGCCAGATCACAAGAGCCAGCAGCGGTACGACCCAGGGGCCGACCGCACGACCGACAGCAGGCAGCCGGCCGACGATCCGGCGCGGGACAGCGGATCGGGACGAGGCCGGCACCGGCGCGCGTCCCGCTTCGGATCCGGCGCTCTCCACCGGTTCGGAAGGGGGCGGATCCCCTTCTTTTGTGAGCAGTTGGCGCTCGGGCATGGGTCTCCCTTTCAGGAGTGATCGCCTCGGTCCGCACCGCGGAGGAGTCGACGCGGGAGCCGAACCGAGCGGGAGTCCGTGGGAGGGTTCCCGCGCGCGGCGGGTGGTGTGAAGGACACATTTCCCGGGCTGAGCCGAAGGCGACGTGCTCGGGGAAACGCTCACGTGTGAGAGCCGGACCGGCCGGACGTGAGACTACGAAGTGATCAAGATCAGCGACAGCGTGCGCTGGAGCTACGCATGAAGTCGATGTGCCGACGGCACGTCAACCCGGTCCGCCACGGGAAGGCGATCACGACGGCCAGGCGGGCGGAACCCCGCCGTGACCGGGCATCGCGATGCATCTGGAACTCCCCTGGGCATGGAGGACGGCCGACTGCCGTGCGCTCCGACCTTACGGAACACTTGCGGGGATCCTAACCACAGCTGCATCTACGTGCAAACATCTGTATACACTTGTATCGAATGGTGGACGAGAGGACAGGGAAGAAGAGACGTGACCGCTTCACAGGACGATGGACGACGCGCCATCAGCCACTACGCCCGCATCCGGCAGCGCATCGTCAACGGGCAGGCGGGGCCTGGGACCGTACTGATCCCATCGGCTCTGAGCGCCGAGTACAACGTGTCGCGCACCCCGGTGCGGGAGGCCCTGATCAGACTTGAGCAGGACGGGCTGGTCGAGCAGGCGACTCGCGGTTACGTGGTCCGCACCCGCACCCCGGAGGAAATCCTCCAGATCTGCGAGGCGCGCATCGCCCTTGAGTCGACCATCGTCCAAGCCGCCGCCATGCGACGGACGGAACTCGACCTCGCCCGGCTCGTCCACGTCCACGAAAGCGCGGCGGACACCACCGATCCCGCCGAACTGCGGAACCTCAACAGCGAGTGGCATGTGATGCTGCGCGAAGCCGGGCACAACCCCACCATCGCCGAGCTGATGGACCGTCTGGACGCCCAGCTGAAGACGTACGACGCGCACACCTCGTCAGCCACCGACCTGCCCGACAACCTCGACCAGATCCTCACGGAGCACGCCGGGATCCTGGAAGCGGTACGACACGGCGACGCGTCCGCCGCGCGCGACCGCATGATCGCGCACCAGAGCCGCACCCGTGACCTGCGCCTCGGCGCGCTGGCCCGGTCGGCGCGGGGCACGGCATAGCGACGGCGGCGACCGTCGGATCAGCCATGCGCACCGCCCCGTCCAGGGCGAACCGCTACTCCTTGACCGCCCCCGAGTTGGCCCCCTGCACGAAGTAGCGCTGGAAGCAGAAGAACAGCGCCGCGACCGGCAGGGTCGCCAGCAGAGCCGCCGCCAGCTTCAGCGGGTACTGCGTACCGCCGCCCAGCCCGCCCGAGACAAATCGGGCGAGCCCGGTCGTCAACGTCTCGTACTGGCCGGACTGCGTGGCCACCAGGAAGTGGGTGAACTCGTTCCACGAGCCCTGGAACGCCAGGATCGTCAGGGTGATCAGCGCGGGCCGGGCCATCGGCAGCACCACCGACCAGAAGGTCCGGATCACCCCGGCGCCGTCCACCCGCGCGGCCTCCTCGACCTCCCGGGGAACCGACTCGAAGAACTGCTTCATGATGAAGACCCCGGCCGCGTCCACCATCAGCGGAAGGATCATGCCGGTGTAGGTGTCGAACAGCCCGAAGGTGTTGAGCACCAGGAACTTCGGGATCAGCAACACCACCGGGGGCACCGCCATCACCGCGAGCACGAAGGCGAACAGCAGCGAGCGGCCCCGGAAGCGCAGCCGCGCCAGCGCGTACCCCGCCATCGAGTTGAACAGCACCCGCCCGGCCGTGACCAGGACCGCGACCAGGGTGGAGTTGCCCAGCCAGCGCAGGAACGGCACCCCGTCCCCGGCCTGGCTCAGCCCGAAAAGCCGCTGGTAGGCGGCGGTCGTCGGGGTGGTGGGCACCAGTCCGAGGGGATGCGCCGCCGCGTCCGGGTCCGTCTTGAACCCGTTCACCAGCTGGAGCACGAACGGCAGCAGATACACCAGTCCGACCCCCACCACCAGGGCGTATCCCAGCACCCGCAGTGGCCGCGGGAACCGGCCGAGCACCGGGCGCCCCCGCGCCGCGGTGGCGGCCCCGGCCCTGGCGTCAGCCGTGGCCTTGGCGTTCATCGGGTCCTCCCGGGGCGGGGACCGCGCTCCCGCAGCGCCCAGCGCTGTAGCGCGGTGATGAGCAGGATCAGCGCGAGCAGGATGAACGCGATGGCCGCGCCCTGCCCGAAGTCGGCGCCGTCGAAGGCCGTCGAGTACGACAGGAAGGCCGGTGTCAGCGTCGTATTGCCCGGAGCGCCCTGGCCCATCACATACACCTGGTCGAAGACCTGCCAGGTGGCGATCGTCCCCAGGGTGAGGACGAGGAAGAGCACCGGCCGCAGCGCGGGCAGTGTGACATGGCGCAGCATCTGGCGGCGGTTGACGCCCTCGATGGCGGCCGCCTCCTCCAGCTCGCGCGGGATGTCCTGGAGGGCCGCGAGGAAGATCAGCATGAAGGTGCCGGAGGTCGTCCATACAGCCAGCAGAATGATCGTGCACATCGCGACGGACGGACCGGACAGCCACTCGTACCAGGAAAGACCCATGAAGGAGTGATCGGCCAGCACCCCCGCGGGGTGGTCGGGGTCGACGATGCCCAGGCCGCCGAGCAGCGTCGAGAGCACCCCGCGCGAGTCGGCGAACCAGTTCGGGCCCTTCACTCCGATCCAGGACAGCAGCGTGTTGACGGCACCGCTGCCCTGGAACAGGAAGAGGAAGACGGTGGAGACCGCGATCGAGCTGGTGACCGACGGGAAGAAGAACGTGGTGCGCAGCGCGCCCCGCGCGCGCAGCAGCCGCTGGTTGACGACCAGCGCAAGCGCCAGCGCGAGCCCGGTCTGGAGCGGCACGGTCAGAGCCACGTAGTAGACGTTGTTGCGCAGTGCGGTCGCGAAGAGGGTGCGGTCGAGGCCGTCCTCGGTGAGCAGTGTCCGGTAGTTGTCCAGGCCCACGAACTTCGCCTGCCCGCTGAACGGGTTGGACTGCCCGTCCCAGTTCAGCAGGCTGACCCACAGGGCCATCAGGATCGGCAGCACCAGGAACAGGCCGAGGATCAGCACCATGGGGCTGACGAACAGCCAGCCCCAGGCGCCTTCGCCGTGGCGGCGCCCCGCGGGCGGGGTGTCAGGGGTGCGGGGCGCCGCCTTGGGGCCGGACCCGCCGGGCGCGTCGGACGCGCCCGGCGAACCGGCCGTACGGGGATCCCCGCCGCTGGCCCCGGGGGCCGGGCGGGGGTCGGACGACGCGCCGCGGGGGATGCGGCGCGCCGTGCGGGGGGTGGTGCGGAAGGGCATGACGGCTCAGTTGCCCTTCGCGAGGCTCTGTTCGCCGTTGCGCTGGAGGCCGGCGAGGATCTTCTTCGGGTCCGTGGTGCGCAGCGACTGGAGTTCGGTGTTGAACTGGCTGAGCACCTTGTCGAACCCGGCGACGGTCACCGGGCCCTGCGCGTAGGCGTTGGCGTCGACCCATGCCTTGGCGTCCGGCGCCTGCTTCGCGTACTGGGCGAGGGCGCTGGTGCGTGAGGGCATCACCCCGAACGCGTCGGCGAACTTCAGCTGCCGCTCACCGGAGCTGAGGTACTTCACCAGGTCCACGGCCGCCGACCGGTGGGCGCTCTCGGCGGCCACGCCCCAGCAGTTGCTGAAGGCCAGCGTGGCCTTCCCGGCCGGTCCCTCGGGCAGCGGGACCACCTTGTACGGCACATCCGGGTAGTCCAGCTTCATGCCGCCGGTCAGCCAGTTGCCCTCGATGGTCATGGCGGCCTTGCCCTTGCCGAGTGCCTCGCCGCCCCAGCTGGTGTCGACCTGCTTGGCGTACTTCAGCGAGCCGTCCCGCAGCAGCGACTTCACAAAGCCGAGCCCCTCGGCGTTCTGCGCGCTGTCGGCGGTCATCTTCGTCTGCTTCGCGTCGGTGATCCATCCGCCCGCCTGCTTCATGAAGACGCCGAGTCGCTGGTACTCGTCGCTGGTAACCAGGCCGGTGACCCCGCCGCCGGTGAGCTTGGCCGCGACCTTCCTCAGCTCGTCCCAGGAGGTGGGGTAGTCCTTCTCGGTCAGACCCGCCTTCTTCCACAGGTCGGTGTTGATGGCGAGGGCGAGGGTGGAGGTGTCCTTGGGCAGGCACACCAGCTTCCCGTCGTAGGTGAAGGAGGTGCGCAGGGGCTCGGCGAAGTCGTCCACGTCCTTGATCGTGTCGCCGTACGCGTACAGGGAGCCGCCCTTGGCGTAGTTCGCGAACTGGTCGGAGTTGACGTAGAAGACGTCCGGCGGCTTGTGCCCGGCGAAGGACTGGGCCAGCTGCTGGTTCATGTCCTTGGCGGCTTCGACGCTCACCTTGTTGCCGGACTGCTTCTCATACGCGGCCGCGGCCTCCTTGACCGCCTTGGTCTCGGCGTCGCCCGAGGTGGCTATCAGGACCTTCAGGTGCTGTTTGGCGTCGGTGTCCTGCTTCGTGCTCTTGTCGCCGCCGAAGCTCGACGAGCAGCCGGTGGCGGCCAGGAGCGCCGCGCAGGTGACGAGGGCGGCGGTGGCCGTGCGGGGGGTCATGATTCCTCCGTGGTTTCGGGGTGCGTGCGGCTCGAGGGGGGTGGAGGAGAGGTGATGTTCGGGGCGCGGCGGCTCATGGCGCCGACGCGGTGGAGCGCCGGTCGTCAGGGCG
The DNA here is from genome assembly GCF_040653035.1 of Streptomyces malaysiensis subsp. malaysiensis. Lineage (NCBI taxonomy): Bacteria > Bacillati > Actinomycetota > Actinomycetes > Kitasatosporales > Streptomycetaceae > Streptomyces > Streptomyces malaysiensis. The sequence goes on along the minus strand of NZ_JBEZNG010000019.1, from coordinate 140,387 downwards.
CCGGTGCGTCGGAACCCGGCGCCGCGGTGCTGTCGCGGACGACGAGGGACGGCTCCAGCAGGACGCGTCCCGGTGACGCGGCCGGGTCGGCCATCCGGGCCAGCAGCAGCCGCACGCACTCCCTGCCGACCGCCTCCAGCGGCTGGGCGACCGTGGACAGGGAGGGCGAGAGGATCCCGGCGGTCGGCGAGTCGTCGAAGCCGACCACGGCGACGTCACGGCCGGGGGCGGCGTCCCGCTCGCGCAGCGCGTGGTAGCAGCCGAGCGCCAGCGTGTCGCTGGCCGCGACCACGGCCGTGGCACCCGCGTCCAGTAAGGGCTTGACGGCGCTACGGGCCGCCTCGACGTCCCCCGCGCTCTCGGCGCGCCGCCCGCGCGTCGGCAGCCCGTGCCGGCGCATGGCCCGCTGCCAGCCCTCGGCGCGGTCGTCACCGACGCCGGAGCCACGCGGCCAGCCCAGGAAGGCGATCCTGCGGTGTCCCAGGGCGACCAGGTGCTCCACGGCGGCGTCCGTGCCCGAGGCACCGTCGACGTCGACCCAATCGCCGATCTGCCGCCCCGACCACATCCGGCCGAAGCCGACGAACGGCACGCCGCGCTTGGCCAGCCACGCCTGGCGCGGATCCTGGCGGGCGGTGTTGCTGAGCACGAAGCCGTCGACGTCGTGCTGGCCGAGCAGTTCCTCGTACCCCTCCAGGCTCGGGCCGCCGGGCGGGCAGGCGAACAGCAGCATCCGGTAGCCGGCCTCGTCGGCGGCCTGCGACAGGGCGTGCAGAAAGCGGTCCATGACCGGGGCCGTGTCACCGCCGGGAACGGGCTGGATGCCGTAGCCGATCAGCTTGCTGGAGCGGGTGCGCAGCGTCTGCGCGGCACGGCTCGGGCGGTAGCCCATCTCGTCGATCGCCGCGCGGACCCGCTCCAGGGTCTCGGGGCGCAGCAGGTCCGGCGAGTTGATCGCGTTGGACACGGTCTGCGGGGAGACACCGGCCCGGCGGGCGACCATGGCAAGGGTCACCGGGCTGCCCTTGGGCGAGGGACTGCTGGTGGAGCGGGGCATACGGGTCTCCGGCGTACGAAGGTCTGAACCTGGTCCTACGAGCTTGATTTGAGCGTTACAAAGGCATTGTCAGCGCTCTGAAGAGGGCGTTAATGTCTTTGGATCGATCTAATGCTGAGAGGTTCTACTCCTTTGGACACCACTGTCAAGGCCCTGGACACCAACGGACCGGCCACGGCCGCCACTTTGGTGGCCACGGACCTCCAGCCGTTCCTGCACGACGCGGTCGTCACGCTGTACGCGCCGAGCTTTGTGATCTCGCGCCCGGATGGACAGCTCGGCGGGGGTGCGGACGGCTTCTACCACGGCGACAGCAGGGCGCTGTCCCATCTGACCGTCACGGCCGGGTCCATTGCCCTGGCACCGGTCGTCGGCGGGCTCAGGGGGGCCGACCGGGCGGACTTCCGGGCGATCCTGCGCGGGCTCGGCGAGGTGACGCCCGACCCGGCGGTCGCCCTGAACCGCCGCCGGACCGTCGCCTCCGGGCGGTTGGAGGAGAGCTTCGAGGTCACCAACGCGGGCACCCAGCGGGTCGGTTTCCGGCTCACGGTCACCGCCGGTACGGACCTCGCCCCGATGGAGCGGGTGAAGACGGGCCACGCCCCGGACCCGGTACCGGCGCGGGAAGAGGGTGGGGCGGGCCCCGGGGGAAGCGGTCTGGCGTGGTCCCGCGACGGGTTCGCCGTACGCCTGGTCAGCGAACCGGCGCCGGATGCCCTGGAGGCGCCGGAGGGCCGGCTGTCGTTCGATGTCGAACTGGCTCCCGGCGCCTCGTGGACGGCCACGCTGCGCTGCACGGCGGCGCACGCGGACGGCGACCAGTTCCCGGCCGCCCCCGCGGACGCCGTACCGTGGCGCACCCCGGCCCTGCGCAGCGCGGACCGGCGCTTCGACCAGTGGCTGGACCAGTCGGTCGCCGACGCGGACCGGCTGCGCCTGGCGGACCCCCGGTCCGCGGAGGGCACCGGTGGCGTTGACCAGTTTCTGGCCGCCGGAGCCCCGTGGTTTCTGACCCTCTTCGGCCGCGACTCGTTGTGGGCCGCCCGTATGCTGCTCCCGCTCGGCACCGAGCTCGCGGCCGGTACGCTGCGCACGCTCGCCCGCCGCCAGGGGGCGGTGGCCGACCCGGACACGGAGGAACAGCCGGGGAAGATCCTGCACGAAGTGCGGCGCTCCACCCAGAACTTCAACGAAGCGTTCGCCGTCCCGCCGGTGTACTACGGCACGGTCGACGCGACCCCCCTGTGGATCACCCTGCTGCACGACTCCTGGCGCTGGGGCCTGGCCCCCGAGCAGGTGGAACAGCTGCTGCCGCACACCGAGTCGGCGCTCGCGTGGATACGCGACCAGGCGGCCGAGGCCGACGACGGCTTCCTCAGGTATGTCGACCGGACCGGCCGGGGCCTGGCCAACCAGGGCTGGAAGGACTCCGGCGACGCCATCCGGCACCGCGACGGCCGGCTCGCCGACCCGCCGATCGCGCTGTGCGAGGTGCAGGCGTACGCGTACGAGGCGGCGCGGAGCGGCGCGGCGCTGCTGCGCGCTTTCGGCCGGCCGGGCGCGGACGTGTGGGAGGAATGGGCGGAAGGGCTCGCCACCCGCTTCCGGAAGCGCTTCTGGGTGGAGGACGCGCGGGGTGCGTACCCTGCGGTCGCGCTGGACCGCGACGGCCGGCCGGTGGACTCGGTCACCTCGGGCTTCGGCCACCTTCTGGGGACGGGCCTGCTGAACCAGGAGGAGAGCGCCGCGCTGGCGGCCCGGCTGACCGGCCCCGACCTCGACTCGGGCCACGGTCTGCGCACCCTGAGCAGCGACTCGGTGGGCTTCAACCCGTATGGCTACCACATCGGTTCGATCTGGCCGCACGACACCGCGATCGCCGTACACGGCCTGGTCAGGGCCGGTTTCCCGGACGCCGCGGCGTCGCTGGCGGCGGGCCTGCTGACGGCGTCGGCGGGGTTCGCCGGGCGGCTGCCCGAGCTCTTCGCCGGCCACGGCGCCGAAGCGGGCCCGCGCCCCGCGCCCTATCCCGCGTCATGTCGTCCCCAGGCATGGGCGGCCGCTTCCTCGGTCCTGGTGCTGCGCTCGGCCCTCGGCCTGGACGCGGACGTCCCGGGCGGCACGGTCACGGTGGCCCCCGCCTTCGCCGGGGCCTACGCCCCGCTGACGGTGACGGGGCTCCAGGTCGGCGGGGCCCGGCTGGACATCGCGCTGGCGGCGGACGGGACGGTGAACACGACGGCACCGGAGGGGCTGACGGTGGTCTCGGCCTGACGCGGCGCCCCCTGCCCCGGCGGCCGCTCCGCCCGGCGGGAGAAGTGCCGAAGCGCGTCGCCCGGACGGGGTGACGGTGGAGGGCGACGCCGCTGCCGCCGGTCCCGCGACGTCGGCGGCGCGGTCCCGCCCCGCCCCGGGGCCGGGACCCGTCCGGCGTTCAGGCCGGCTTCCGGCCGGGGGCGGCCGGGGCGGGTACGAGCGTGCGCACCAGGTCCGCCACCAGCGCGGCGGCGTGCGACAGCGGCTGCACCTCGCAGGTACACAGCGACATCGCGGTATACAGCCGGGAGTCGGCGAACCGGTAGACGCGTACCTCGTCCGGGGCGAAGTGGGCCCTGGCTGCCGAGAGCGGCAGTACCGTGGCGCCGAGCCCGTTCACCACGGCGTCCCGCAGCACCGAGTCCGGCTCGACCTCGGCGACGACCGAGCAGTGCAGTCCGGCGGCGTGGAAGGCGGCCTCGGTGATACGACGGACGGTGTGCAGTTCGCTCGGCATGAGAAAGTCCAGACGGCTCGCCTCCTTGAGGGTGACGGTGTCGCCGCGGCTGCTGACCGGCGGGGTCCTGGCGCTGGTGATCAGGTGGAACTCCTCCTCGCGGATGTGCTCGAAGACGACCCCCCTGACATAGCCGGGGTCGTAGATGAGCGCCATGTCCACCTGGCCGAGCAGCACGGCCTGGCTCATCACCACCGTCAGGTTCTGGATCAGCTGGAGCTGGATGTTCGGATACCGTTCGCGCACGGCCCGCAGCAGCGGCACGGCCAGGCCAGGCGCCATGCTGTACGAGGCCAGGCCCACGGTCACCAGTCCGGCCGGGGTGTCGCCGCCGGCCCGCAGGTCGATCCGCGCGGCCTTCTCGAGGCGGATGATGCCCTGCGCGTAGCGGTACAGGGAGCGTCCGGAGGCCGTGACCTCCACACCACGGCCGGTCCGTTCGAGCAGCCGGCTCTTGAAGTCGTTCTCCAACGCCGAAATGTGCTGGCTGAGCGCGGATTGCGTGATGTGCAGCGAGTCCGCGGCCCGGGTGATGTTGCCGATGTCGACCACCCTGACGAAGTAACCGAGCCTGCGGGTGTCCATCGCGCTCCTCCTCGGGTGGCGCTCTTCTTCTGGGGCAGCGGCCCTCGCCGTGGGCAGCGGGTGGGCGGCCGCATGACCAGAGACATGCAGGTGAACGTACCCTTTGGGGCCCGTCGGCGGAATGGGTGCGCGGACCGGAAGAGCGCGGACCGGCACCGTGCGGGGCGGCCGGGCACCGGGGGCGCGGCCGCCCGGTGCCCGGTCAGGCGGGCGGCGGCCCGGTGCCGCGTGCCGTGCCACCTTCCGCGCGGACGGCTTCGTACACGGCCGCGTGGTCCATGGCGCCGAGCCCCCGGCGGAGCGCCTCCTCGAACAGGGCACGGGTGTGCCGGGTCTGCGGCAGGCGGGCGCCGAGGGCATCGGCGAGCCCGGTCGCGTACCGGAGGTCCTTGACCTGGTTGACCGTGCTCCCCCCGAGGCCGTACTCGCGGTGCAGGATCTTCGCCGCCTTGGCGTCGAGCACGGCACTGGCGGCCAGCCCGCCCCGGAGCACACGGACCAGCTGCTCCCCGGACAGCCCGGCCCTGCGGCCCAGGTCGACGGCTTCGGCCACGGCCACCAGGGTCCCGGCCACGATCACCTGGTTGCACAGCTTGGCCGCGGTTCCCGCGCCGGGCGGGCCCATGAGTTCGACGGTGGCGGCGAAGGACCTCAGCACCGGCTCCACGCATGCGTACGCCCCCGGGGCGGCGCCCACCATCAGGCTCAGCGTGCCCGCGCGAGCACCGGCGTCACCGCCGCTCATCGGCGCGTCGAGCACGGTGACGCCCCACCGGCCGAGCCGGCCGGCCAGGCGGCGGACCTTGTCGGGTGACGTGGTGCTCAGCACGACCAGGTACGCCGTCCCGTGCCCGGCCCAGCGGCGCACCACCGGGTCGGGAGCGATCTCGTCGAATTGGTCGATGTCCGGCAGGGCCGACAGCACCACCCGGGCCCGCAGGTCGGCGGGGTGTGCGACGCCCCGGTCCCCGAACTCCTCCGCCCGCGCAAGAGTTCTGTTCCACACCTGAAGCGGAAAGCCCGCGCGGGCGATGTGCCGGGCGACCGGGGCGCCCATGGGGCCCAGGCCGACCACGGCGACCGTCGGTGCGTCCCTTCCCGTCCTCACTCCTCGACGACCAGGCCCTTGGCCTTCAGCTTCTCGGTGAGCCCGTGCACCTCGATCAGCGTCCGGTCCCCGCGGCGGTGCTGCTCCCGGATCCGCGCCTCATGGTCCTCGCGCCGCCGGCACAGCCGGACCACCTCCTCGGCCTCCAGCGGGTCGACCACGACGATGCCGTCGGCGTCGCCGCGCAGAATATCGCCGGGCCGGACGATCCGCCCGCCGATGGAGATCGGGCGGTTCACCTGGCCGAGGGTCTCCTTGACCGTCCCCTCGATGCAGATCGAGCCGGAGAAGACGGGGAAGCCCAGCGTCCGCAGGTCCGCGCTGTCGCGCACCCCGGAGTCGGTGACGAACGCGGCCAGCCCCTTGCTCTGGCAGGCGGTGGCGAGGACGTCGCCGAAGGACCCGGCCTGCTCGAACTCCGAACCGGCGACGATGACGACGTCCCCGGGCCGGGCGTAGGAGATCGCGACCTGGACCATGATGTTGTCGCCCGCCTGTGCCTCGACCGTGAAGGCCGGTCCGCAGAACGACATGGCGGGGTCCACGGGCTTCAGCCGGTGCGCCAGCGCGCCCTTGCGGCCCTGCGCCTCGTGGATGGTCGCGGCGGAGAACCGGCCGAGCGCGGCCACCACCTCCGGCGAGGGGCGGTCGATCTCGGTGCGTACGTGGATCATTGGCGGGGTGTCCTTTCCTCGGGGCTCAGAAGTCGGGGTCGGCGGAGACGCGCAGTACCGTCTTGGACGACCGGGAGGGGTCCGCCGCGCAGCCGAACGCCTCCGGGGCGGCGTCGACGGCGAACTCGTGGCTGAGCACGGCGTCGAACGACGGGTCCGCGGCGAGCACGGCGAGCGCGGCGTCCAGTTCGGTGTCGAAGCGCTGCGACCCGTACAGCGTCAGTTCCTTGGCGATGACCGTCGACATGGCGACCGGCACCGGTTCGCGCGGCAGCATGCCGAGTTGGAGCACGGCGCCACCGGGGCGCACCGCGTGCAGCGCGGTGGCGAGCGAGGCGACGGCGCCCGCCGCCTCGACCGTCATATCGAAGGAGGACTCCGCGACGGTGCCGCCACGGGAGAGATTCACGGTGGCCGCCGCCCCGACCGCGGCGGCGGTCGTCAGCGGGAAGTCCTGGAGGTCCGCGGCGGTGATCTCGGCGGCGCCCGCGTGCCGAAGCGCGGCGACGGCCAGGGCACCGATCGGACCCGCGCCGCTGACCAGCACCTTCGCTCCGCGGACCCGTTCGCCCAGCCGCGCCACGCCGTGCAGGGCGACGGCCAGCGGTTCGGCGAGCACGGCCCGGCGCAGGGGAAGTTCGGCGGGCAGTGGCCGCAGCTGGCCGGGCAGCACCTCCAGCAGTTCGACGAAGCCGCCCTGGGTGTGCGGCCGGGTGGAGGCGCTGCCGAAGTAGCTGCCGCCGGGGCGCAGATGCAGACCGGTGGGGGCGGCGGCGCCGCACGGTGCGCAGGGCGTCGCCGGGTGGAGGGCGACACGGGTGCCGACCGCCGGTGCGTCCGGTACGTCCCGGCCGACCTGCGCGATGACGCCGACCACCTCATGGCCGAGCACGAGCGGCTCGGTTACGGTGTACGGCCCGTTGCGGCCGTGCGCGGCATAGTGCAGGTCGGAGCCGCAGATGCCTCCGTATACGACGCGGACCACGACCCGGTCCGGTGCCGCCCGGAGGTCGGGCAGCGTGTCGACGCGCAGGTCTCCCGCTGCGTGGACGACGACGGCTTTCACGGCGAGGTTCCTTTCCTGGGTGTGGGCGGGCGGTTGTGCCCGGGGCCATCGAGCGGGTGGTACGGGCTCAGCGCCCGAGGTAGCCGCCGTCGACGGGCAGCACGGTTCCGTGGACGAACCGGGCGGCGTCGGATACGAGGAACAGCGCGGCGCCCGCGATGTCCTGGGCGGTTCCCCATCTGCCCGCCGGAATGCGGTCGAGGATCTGGCGGTTGCGGGTCTCGTCGGCGACGAGCGCGACGTTCATCTCGGTGTCGATGAACCCCGGCGCGATGGCGTTGACACGGACGCCCCTGGGCGCCCATTCGTTCGCCACCGACTTGGTGAACTGGCCGACGGCACCCTTGGAGGCGGCGTACGCGGAGGCCGTGAAGCCACCGGTGAAGGACAGCATCGAGGCCAGGTTGACGATCGCCCCGGTCCCCCGCTCGAGCATCGGCCGGCCGAACAGCTGGGTCAGCTCCACCACCGTCCGCACATTGAGCTGCTGCACCCGGTCCCAGTCCTCGGCCGGGAAGTCCTCGACCGGGTGGCGGATGTTGAGTCCGGCGTTGTTGACCAGGATGTCGACCCGGTGCTCCCGCAGTACCTCCTCGGCGGTGGCGCGCACCCGCGCCGGGTCGCCGAGGTCCCCGGCCACCGGTATATAGGCGCCGGTGTGTCCGGCGGCCTCGCGGCGGTGGATGCCCACCACGGTGGCGCCGCTGCGCAGATAGAGGTCGGCTATCGCGTGTCCGATCCCGGTACTGGCTCCGGTGACCACGGCGGTCCTGCCGGTCAGATCGGCGGTGAACGGTACGTCCACGATGGTGTCGCCCTTCGTAGGGGGGTGGGTCATGCGATGTGCGACCCGCCGTTGACGTCGTAGGTGACGCCCGTGAGGTAGCCGGCGTGCTCGCTCAGCAGGAAGGCGACGACCGCCGCCACGTCGCGCACGGTGCCGATCCGCCCGACGGGCAGGTCCTTCAGCAGCACCGCCTTGCGCTCGTCGGTCAGCCGGCCGCCCATGATGTCGGTGTCGATGGAGCCGGGCGCCACGGAGTTGGCGGTGATGCCGTACGGTCCGAGCTCCCGCGCCAGGGTGCGGGAGAGGCCGAGGAGCGCCGCTTTCGACGCCGAGTACGCGGCGCGCCCGTAGACGCCGCCACCGCGCTCGGCGGAGGTGGAGGAGATGTTCACGATGCGGCCGAGCCGCCGTTCGGCCATGATCTTCGTGGCGGCTTGGGTGATGTGGAAGGTGCCGTGGAGGTTGACGTCGATCACCCGGTGCCATTCGGCCTCCGAGACCTCCAGGAACGGCACGGGCGAGCTCACCCCGGCGTTGTTGACCAGCCCGACGAGCTGCGGCAGTTCGCCGTTGACCCGGTCCACGGCGGCCCGCACCGCGTCCCGGTCGCGGATGTCGGCTCCGATGCCGAGGCAGGCCACACCGTGCTCGTCCGCGATACGCGCGGCGACGTCACGGCAGGCGGCCTCGTCCAGGTCCAGCACGGCGACCGACCAGCCCTCGGCGGCGAGCCGGGCGGCGGTCGCCCGGCCGATGCCGCGCGGCGAGGCGGCTCCGGTGACGATGGCGGTGCGTTCACGGGGGAAGTCGGCGGCGGGTGGCGGGGGAAGTGTCACGGTGGGTTCTCCACTCGTTCGGCGGGCGGGTGGCGGTCAGCGGGCCCGGGGCAGGACGCGCCTCAGATACGCGGCGTTGGTGGCGCCCACACTCAGGCCGTCACCGCCGTAGTGCTCGACCACCAAGGTGCCACCGAAGCCGTGGGAGATCGCGTAGCGGACCGCGGCGCGGTAGTCGATGACCCCCAGTTCGAGGGAGGTGGGGTGGGTGAGGACGGTGCCGGTGGCCGGGTCCTCCAGACGGGCGTAGTTCTTGACGTGCCAGTAGTTGGTGCGGGGCGCGGTCACCGAGACCAGGTACTCCCAGGTGTCGACCGGCCGTTGCGCGCGCAGCAGGTTGCCGAGGTCGGGATTGAGCCCGACCTTGTCGTGGCCGATGTCGTCGAGGAACCGGACCGCTTCGTCGGCGCTGCCCAGGTAGGTGCCCTCGTACAGTTCCAGGGAGAGTTCCACCCCGGCATCGGCGGCGTGGTCGCCCAGCTCCCGGAAGAGACGGACGGCCAGTGCGCGCACCTCGGGGTCGGCGGACGGGGGCACATCGCCGCCCGGGACCGTCCAGAACCACAGCGCCCGGCGCTGCTCCGGGCTCAGGGTGTCATGGAGTCCGAGGCATACGACGTCCGTCCCGAGGGCGGCGGCCGCGTCGATGGTCCGGTGCGAGAAGGCGAGGTTGTCTCCCCCGCGCTCCGGGTGCAGCACGCTGCGCCGGACGACGCCGACACCGGGTACCGCGAGCCCGGCGTCGTCCAGGACGTCGCGCAGCGCGGTCAGCCGGGATCGGTCCAGGTCGCCCAGGGGCAGCCAGGCGGTGGACAGTTCCAGCTGGGTGAACCCCTCGTCGACGACGGGCTGGAGGAGGCGGCGCCACTCGCCGGGCTCCAGCTCCGCCACCGGGGTGCCGTCCGCCGCGTGCGGCGGGAACTGGAGCATGGCGGCGGCGATCGGCCAGTCCCGCGGCGCGTGCGGCACGGGGATGCGGGACGGTACGGCCAGGGACGGCCGCTCGGTCCGGGCGGGGGTGCGGGGTGCGGGGGTACCGGGTGCGGGCGCCGCCGGGGGCGCCGGGGTCTCAGCCAATGCGAAGACCCCCGTTGATGTTGTAGGTCGCGCCGGTGATGTACCCGGCTTCCTCGCCGAGGAGGAACTCGATGAGCGCGGCGACATCATGTGTCGTACCGAGCCGCCCGACGGGGAGCTGGGCCAGGAACGCGGGTTTGCGGTCGTCGGTGATCCGGCCGCCCATGATGTCGGTGTCGATGGTGGCCGGCGCGACCACGTTGACCGTCACCCCCCGTGGCGCCACCTCCAGCGCGAGCGCGCGGCTGAACGCCTCGATCGCGCCCTTGGACGCGGCGTACACGGACTTGCTGTAGGTGCCGCCGCCGTTCTGCATCGCCGTCGAACCGAGGCTCACCACCCGGCCGTAGCCGCGTTCGGCCATGCCGGGCACGATGCGCCTGCTCACCACAAACGTGCCGGTGGCGTTGGTCCGCATGACACGTTCCCAGGTGGCGAGGTCCGCTTCGAGGAACGGCACCGGCGAGCTGACGCCCGCACCGTTCACCAGCGCCGCGACGGGCGGCAGTTCCGCCTCGAAGGCGGAGACGGCGGCATGGAGGGAGTCGGGGTCGGCGATGTCCGCGACCGCGCCGACCGCGGGGACACCGTGCTCGGCGCGGAGCGCGGCCGCGGCCTTCTCGACCTCCGCGTCGATGTCGAGCAGGCCCAGCCCCCAACCCGCGGACGCCAGCCGCCCCGCCAGCGCGCGGCCGATGCCCCGGCGCGACGCCGCTCCCGTGATGACCGCCGTACGGCGGCGTCCGACGTTCTCCGTCATGTCCTGTCCCTCTCGTCCTCGTTGTCACCACAGGCCCGCGTACCGGGCCAGGTGCCCGCCGGGAAGGGGCCGTTGACCGTCTCGCGGGGCTGCCGACCATGGCTCACCGCGATGAGCGACGCCGTCACGCTCGCCGAGACCGCGGCGGTGTACTGGTCCGTCCAGCACAGGGAATGCGGGGCGAGGACGACGTTGTCCAGCGCGGTCAGCAGGCTGTCCGCGGCCAGCGGCTCCTCGGTGAACACGTCCAGGCCCGCACCGGCCAGCCGGCCGTCCGACAGCCGCGCGATCAGCGCCTCCTCGTCGACCACCACACCGCGCGACACGTTGATCAAACGGGCGGTCGGCCGCATCAGCGCGAGTTCCCGCTCCCCGATGAAGTGCCGTGTGCCGGGGTTGGCGGCGACCGTGACGATCACGTAGTCGCTCACCGCCAGGACCTCGTCCAGCGGGCGGAGTTCGATGCCGATATCGGCCGCCTCCCGGCCGCGGTCGCCGCGGTTGTACCCCAGCACGCGCAGCCCCTGCGCGCGCAGCCGGCGCGCGGTCTCCAGTCCGATGCCACCGAGCCCGACGATGCCCGCCGTCGCGCCGATCAGCCCCGAGCCACGCCACCGGGCGCGCTCCGCCCACCGTCCCTCCCGCACCAGCCGGTCCTTGACGACCAGCTGGTGCGACAGGGCGTACAGCAGGGCGACCACGGAGTCGGCCACCGGGCGGCGCACCGCGTCGGGGGTATTGGTCACCAGGACACCGCGCCGGGTGCAGGCGTCGGTGTCGACGGCGTCGAAACCGGCTCCGAACCGTGCGATGTGCCGCAGCCGCCCCGACGCCGGTATGGACGCTTCCGTGACCCGCTCGGGCCCCAGTACGAGGAGAGCGTCCGCCCCTTCCAGTTGGTCGGCCCGCACCTCCTCGGCCTCCTCCTCCAGCACCCGCCACGCCAGTCCGGCGTCGGTGAGCCGGGAGAGTCCGATATCACCGAATACGGTGCTCCCGTCCGGCTGGGCATAACCTCGTGTGACCACGACCTGATAAACCACGACGGCCTTTCTCGGGGATCGGGAGATCGGGGAACCTCCCTCCGAGCGTAGGCACGCGGATCCGCTGGAAAAAGGCGAAGAGGGATTCCGCATGGCGGCATCACAATTGCCGATGGAAGGGTTCAGGAGGGCGTAAGCGGGATGTGTGCGGCCCTCGGTGAAAGGCATGCGAATATGACGGCCCCGGATGGTCCGGCCGCCGTGATATTCGCATGCCGGACCGGCCGGCATTCCGGTGTCACCGGGCGCCGGCCGGTGGGGTCAGCGCGCTGTCATCGCCATGGAGAGGCCGTCGATGGCCTCGACGTCGGCCGGGGACAGCGTGAGGCCGACCGCGGACAGGTTCCGCTCCATCCGGTCGCGGTGGGCGGATTTCACGGTCACCGCGACCCGGTGGCACAGGTTCCAGGCCAGGACGATGTCGCGCGCCGAGCGGTCGTACCGCCGCGCGATGTCCACGAGCACCGGATGGTCCAGATCGGTGCTGCGCAGCGGGCTGTGGGCGCTGAGCACCACTCCGCGGCGGCGCATCGCCTCGGCGAAGTCCGGGTCGTGGTCGCCCGGCCCCCACTGCACCTGGTTGACGGCCGGGTACACCCCGGTCTCCTCGTGCAGGGCGTCGATGAGCGCCAGCGAGTAGTTGCTCACCCCGATGGCCCGTACCAGGCCCTCCTCGCGGGCACGGACGAACTCCCGCCAGCTGGTGACGCCCGGATATCCCCCCGGCGGCCAGTGGATCAGCCACAGGTCGAGGTAGTCGCAGCCCAGCGCGGCAAGGCTCCGCTCCAGCGTCAGCCGTTCCCTGCCGACCTGGTCGGGCGGCATCTTGGTGGTCACGAACAGGTCGGAGCGGGGCAGGTCGGTGGCCGCGAGGGCCGCTCCGACGGCCGCCTCGTTGCGGTAGCGGGTGGCGGTGTCGACGAGCCGGTAGCCGACCGAGAGCGCGGTCAGCACGGCCTCGGTGGCCTGGTCGCCACGCATCGGATGGGTGCCGAAGCCGATCAGCGGCATGGCGCGGCCGCCCGCGTCGGCCGTGGGCACCCCGTCCGCTCCGGGCGGGAGGGTCGTGTCCATGACGGTTTGCCTCCTATGGTTCACACGGTCGGCAAGGCCGCGCCCTCGCGCGGGCCGTACCGTCGTGGCGGTTCGGTGGGTCAGTACAGTTCGACGAGGCGCAGCGGCGTCCCCGCCCGCGGCTCCGCGCCCGAGGCGGTCACCACGACGGTCTCCGCCAGTTCGACCGCGCCCCGGCCGGGCACCGGGACCTCGGTCCGCACCCCGAGCACCATGCCGGGCTCCGCGATCACCGCGCTGTCGGGCGGCAGCGGCGGCGACGCCCCGCCGCCGCGCAGCCCGACGATCCGGCAGGCCGCCGGGTGCTCACCGGTCTCGCGCTCGAACGCGGCACAGCCCTCGCGCAGCGGGGCGCCCGGTCGCAGCGCCGCCAGCAGCGCGGCCGTCGCGGCGGCACACGCGTCGCCGGCGGTGCGCAGCGGGCCGTTGGCCCGGCTGAGCACGGCGGTCGCGGCGGCGTACCCCGCGACCCCGTTCAGCAGCGGGTGCAGCACATAGCGGAGCGGGGTGGTGGCGGTCAGCCGGGCGGTGCCGGGGTCGTGGCCCCGGACGGTCACCAGGTCTGAACCGGCCGCCCCGGCCGCGCCGTACGGGTCGTACCACCCCAGCAGGCCACCGGCGCGGCGGATCGACCGGTCGACGTTGCCCGACAACTCCCGTACGTCCATGCCGACGTGCAGATGGTCCATGACCGCCGTATAGCCGACGGCGGCGACCTCGGCGGCGGCGGCGAACGCCGGGAGCTCATCGGGCCGGCAGCAGGCCAGTTCGGCGAAGACCAGGTCGGCGGCGGGGCGCAGCCGCACACCCGAGCCGCCGGCCTGCCCGAAGATCTCCCACGGCAGACCGGCTTCCGCGCCGACCACCCCGTCCCCGACACCGGCCGCCCGCAGCACGGCGTCGACCGCGGCGGAGAGGTCGCCGACCGCGGTGGCCACCGTGCCGTCGGTGGTGAGCAGGACGGCGGTCGCGTCGGCGTGGCCGGGAGCCGCCCCCAGCACGTACCGGCGCCCCCCGGGCGAGGTCAGCAGCAGGGCCGTGAAGCCCGCCTTGTCCAACTGTCCGCGGAGTCTGTCGAGTCCGGCTCCGGCCTGGTGCGTGGCCGCTGTCGCCACGAGACCACCGTCCTTTCGGAAAATGTGTGGTGAGCGGTGTGCTGTCCAGCTGATGACGCCCTCAGCGCTTGAGGGGTTCGAAGGCCGTCTCACGGATGCGCAGCGCGGTGAATCCGGCGACGGCGGAGGTCAGCACCAGGTAGATCGCGGGAATCCAGATGCTGCCGGTCGCGGCGATGAGCGACGCCACCAGCAGGGGAGCCGCACCGCCGAAGATCGCGGTGCCGAGGTTGTAGCCGACGCCGTAGGCCACGGTGCGCACGCGGGTGGGGAACAGCTCCGCGAGCGTCACCTGCATCACGCCGTTGGTGCCGGCGAAACACACGGACATGAGCACCGCGCCGACCACCGCCGTGGCGAAGGAACCCCGGGTCAGCAGCCAGTAGCAGGGGAAGCCGATGACGACCATGCCGAACGCCGAGGTGCTGAGCATCTTCTTGCGGCCCACCCGGTCCGACAGCCGTCCGGCGAGGAGCACCGCGAATATGCCGACGGCCAGCATGATGGCCGTGACGAGCAGCCCCTCCACGGCCGAGAAGTGCATCTCGTTCTTCATGTACGACGGCATGTAGATGAAGAGGACGAAGTAGCCGGAGCTGTTGAGCAGCGGCAGCACGATGGTCAGCCCCATCGCGCGAAGGATCTCGGGAGAGGTGACCGCCTCCTTCAGCGGGGAGCGGGTCACCTCGCCCTCCTCCTCGGCCTCGACGAACTCCGGCGACTCGTCCGACAGCCGCCGTACGACCAGACCCACCACACCGAGCGGCAGGGCGAGCAGGAACGGCAGCCGCCAGCCCCACGCCTCCATGGACGAGGTGCTGAGCGTCGCGGTGAGCACGGCGGCGAAGAGGGTGCCGAGCAGCATCGCGATGAACGTGGCGGCGTTGGCGTAGCTGACCACGCGCCCCCGGCGCCCCTCACCGGCGTGCTCGGCGAGGAACGAGTTGCCGTTGCCGGGCTCGCCGCCCATCGCGAAGCCCTGGACGAACCGCAGCAGCACCAGACCGATCGGTGCCCAGACGCCCGCCGCGCCATAGCTCGGCAGGGCGCCGACCAGGGCGGTGGACAGGCTCATCAGGGTGATGAGCACGAGCAGGACACGTTTGCGGCCTATCCGGTCCCCCCACGACCCGGCGACCGCGGCGCCCACCGGCCGGAAGAAGAACGGGATGGCGAAGGCAACGAAGGTCAGCAGGACACTCGTGGTGGGAGCGTCGCTGGGGAAGAACACCACCGCGAGGGTGCCGGCCACGAAGCCGTAGACGGCGTTGTCGTACAGCTCGATGAAGACACCGACGAGACCACCGATGATGGACACCTTCGTCGCCCGGGGGCCGGTCGGGGACGTTGGGGCGAGCGGCGGAGCCGCGGAGACCTTGCTGTTCACGGGCACTACCTTTCACGAAGGTGACGTCGTCGTCACCTGAAAGTTGACGCCGGCCGACCGGTCATCGGGACCAACCCGCTCCATGGCTCCTCGAGAAAAGCCCGGACGCTGCCCGCGCTTTTGCGGTGCGGCGGGTCACCGGCACCAGGTACGCTGGCCCGTCATTATTTCCTCGGTATTGCCGGTGGGTATACCTCGGCACATGTCCAACTGGGCTTCCTATGCCGCCATCGCGGATTCTTATTTCTGTCGGCCGCGAAGTGCCTCCCGCGGTCCTGTTATTTCTCAGCGGCGCAGCAGGGACACCGAATGCGCGAGCCCCGCCACGGCTTCTCGAATGGTGTCGGAGGACAATGCGAAGCTGGCCCTGAAATGCCCCGGGCAGCCATAGGAGTCCCCCGTGATCACCACGACTCCGGAGGTCTCCAGGAAGTGCTCCGCGAGATCGGCGTCGGAGGTCATCCGCGTACCCGAGGGGGTCACGGCGCCCGTCAGCGCGGAGGCGTCCGTCCACACGTAGAAGCCGCCCTCGGGAACCGCCGGGCGCAGCCCGTCGATCGCGGCGAGCCCGGAGACGAGCAGGTCCCGGCGCTCGGTGTAGACGGCGACCGTGCGGTCGATGAACTCCCGTCCGCCGTCCAGGGCGGCGACCGCGGCCGCCTGGCTCACCGAGGACGGACACGATGAACTCTGCGACTGGAGCGTGCCGAGCGCCGCGCACAGCCGGGCCGCGCCGGCGCCGTAGCCGATCCGCCACCCGGTCATGGCGTACGCCTTGGACACGCCGTTGACGAGGAAGACGCGTTCCCGAAGGTCGGGGGCGACGGTCACGGCGCTGGGGACCGGCCGCGTACCGAAGTTGATCTCGTCGTAGATCTCGTCGCAGAGGATCGACAGGTGCGGGTGGGCGCGGACGACGTCGGTGAGCCCGCGCAGCTCCTCCTCGCTGTAGACCGCGCCGGTCGGGTTGTTGGGCGTGTTCAGCACGACCCATTTCGTCCGCTCGGTGATGGCCGCGCGCAGCCGGTCCGGGGTGAGCTTGTACCCTTCCCCGGCCGTGGTGCCGACGATCACGGGGCGCCCGCCGTTCACCGAGACCATGTCCGGATAGGACACCCAGTACGGGGCCGGGACGATCACCTCGTCGCCCTCGTCCAGCGTCGCCATGAAGGCCAGGAAGATGAGCTGCTTGGCGCCGCCGCCGACGCAGATCTCGTCCGTCGCGTAGGACTGCCCGGTCTTCCCCAGCAGACGGGAGGTGATCGCCTTCTGAAGCGCGGGCGTGCCGTTCGCCGAGGTGTATTTGGTCTCACCCGCGCGGATCGCGGCGACCGCCGCGTCCTTCACATGGTCCGGGGTGTCGAAGTCGGGCTCGCCGATGGTCAGCGGGAGGACCTTGCGGCCCTCCGCCCGGAAGGCCCGCACCCGGTCCGCGACCTGGGAACTCGGGGACTCCTTGACGCGCGACATCCGTTCGGCGGGGGCGGGCCCCGGGAGGGTTTCGGAAAGGGGCATCCCTTTTCTCCTTCGATGGTGGGAGGGGTCAGCGGAGTTCCGCGAAGGCGGTGCGCGCCCGCAGTGCGATCCGGTCCAGGAGCCGTCGTCGCTCCAGGTAGGCGGCGGTGGCCGCGGCGGCGGTCGTCCGGCGGAAGCGGATCTGCTGCCCCGGCCTGAGCTGCGCCGCGTTGTCCAGTGCGCGCGAGGTGAGCACCGCGAGCACCGGGTATCCCGCGGTGATTCCACGGCCGCGCATCAGGACGAGCAGTTCATCGCCCGCCGGAGCCTCGACCGCCCCGATCGGCACACCGCGGGACAGCACCTCGCCGGTGACCGAACGCTGGGGCACATGCCCGGCCACGCGCAGCCCGACGTGGTCGATGCGCGGGGTGACCGTGTACCGGGAGTCGTACAACCGCTGGAGTCCCGGGCCGAATTCGGCGGCATCGGGCCCGTCGACCGCGTCGAGCACCGCGGACACACGGCCGACGTCGCGGGGAATGCCGAAGTCGAACACGGTGGCGCCGAAACGCCGGTTGACCAGCGGTGGGTGAGAGCGGAACAGGGACAGGCAGGTGCCGGAGGTGACATGGGTGCCGAACCCGATCATCGAGTCCGGTGCGCAGCTTCCCATCAGCCGGGGAACGTCGAAGGACCCGTGCACGGCCACGTAGGCGCGCAGCCCGGCGTCGGAGATGCCCACCCGCACCTTCTCGCCCGCGCGCACCGACAGCGGTGCCCAGGCCGGGTGCGACCGGCCGTCGACGGTGGGCTCGGCGGGCGCGCCGGTGATGGACATCAGGACGTCATGGCTGGGGCGGAGGGTGACACCGAAGCCGGTGGCCTCGATGAGCGGGGCCGTGGGCGCGTTGCCGACCAGCGCGTTCGCGGCGCGGGCGGCGAACTGGTCGAGCGCGCCGTTGACGGCCAGGCCACGCGCGGGACCCGCGACCCGGCCGAGGTCGGTGACCACGCACGCCGTCGCGGACTCGACCCGCAGCTCGGGGCGGTCAGCCATCGTGGCGGGGCACCATCGCGACGCCGAGCAGGTCGGCGTAGCCGGCCTCGTCGATCGGCAGGAACCGCACCCGGTCCCCCGGCCGGTACGGTACGACGGTGTCGAGGTCGGGGTGGCCGTCGGTGTCGGGGTGGGTGCCGGTCCCGGCGTGGCTGTCGGTTCGCAGGATGTCCAGGGGGGTGCGTCCGATCTGCCGCCAGCCGCTCGGCGCGGCGACGGGGCCGATGACCGCCTGCCGGCCCGCGACGGAGACCGCGCCCGGCGGCACCCGCAGCCGCGGGGTCGCCAGCCGCGGAATGGGCACGTCGAAGTCGGGTCCGTCCATCATGGCCGACGCGGCCGGGCCGCCGAGGCAGCGGATGAGATGCTCCTTGGCACAGACGAGGTCGATGACCTTCGGCACCGGCCGGCCGACCACCTCGGCGACCCATTCCAGGTCGGGACCCGCCTCGCCGCCGAACAGCACCGGCACGTCGAGGACGGCGCCGGCGCTCTCCTCGTGCTCGCCGGCCGTGGTGTCCCATGCGCGGATGTGCGCGGCGATCAACTCCCCCGTCGTGTGGTACGGGTCGAATTCCACGAGCACCGCGTCGTAGGTCGGGACGGCCGTCACCGAGGGGCCGATCACACCGTGGTTGAGCCATCCCGCGAGCCGGTGCACGGCCGCCCACACCCGGTCGGTGTCGGCACCGTCGACGGTGACGCGGAGAGCGGCGTCGCCACACGGCGAGATGGCGACCGTGGTCGCTGTCCACGTGTCCGTCATGCGGCCCGCGCGCCCAGCACCTCGTCCAGCGACGCCAGGTGGACACCTGCGGCCCGGAGTTCGCCACGGATGCGTGTCGCGAGCTCCAGCGCCGCGGGACCGTCGCCGTGCAGCTGCACACAGTCCGTGCGCACCGGTATGTCGGTGCCGTTCCGGCTGGTGATGACTCCTTCGGTCACCATCCGCACGGTCCGGCGGGTGACCTCGTCCGGGTCGTGGAGCACGGCTCCGGGCTCGGATCGGGACACCAGTGTGCCGTCGTCCTCGTAGGCGCGGTCGGCGATGCCCACCATGGCCATCCGCAGACCGCGCTCGCGCGCCACGGCGGCCATCTCGCCCTCCTGCATGAGGATCACCAGGGACGGGTCGAACGCCTCGACCGCGTCCGCGACCGCCTCGGCGTAGTCCCGCCGGGTGACCACGAGGTTGCCCAGGCGTCCGTGCGGTGCCAGGTGCCCGACGCGGGTGCCGTGCGCACGGGTGAACGCGGCCAGCGCCCCGATCTGGTACAGCACATCGGTGCGCACCTCGTCCGGAGTCAGGTCCATCGCCCGGCGCCCGAAGCCCACCAGGTCGGGGAAGCTGGGGTGTGCGCCGACGCCGACGCCGCGCTCCACACAGGCCCGTACGGTCGCGTCCATGACCCGCGGGTCGCCCGCGTGAAATCCACACGCGACATTCGCGGAGGTCAGCAGTTTCAGCAGTTCGGCGTCATTGCCCATGGTGTAGGCCCCGAAACTCTCTCCGAGATCGGCGACCAGATCGACGACAGGCACGTGAGGCTCCTTTCCTGCCGGTTCGGGACGGCGCCGAACCGCGTCCGGCGCTCGTATCAACAGGTCCGAACAGGGACCGTGTCCAGGTCAGACGCTAGATCCGGCGGGGTCAGGACAGAAGGTCACATCACGAAGCCCCATGGCCGCATAGGCGATCGCGATGGGTGCGCACGGCGTCGAGGGCGATCCGCACCCCCACCACCTGTGACACCGCTCCCGGCGCGTCGACGCCGGGTCGGGTGAACCGGCGGCCACAGAAACCTTAACGAGGCGCCACACACACATACTTCTTGTCATATCTTGAGGGAATGAGTTCACATGACCTGGAGTCCAAGCCTCCGACTCCGCTGGTGGAGAAGATCGACAGCGCGCTCGCGGTCCTGATCATCGTCGGTATCACGTTTGGATCGTTCTGGCTGATCTCAGGGCTCACCTCGTCCTACATGGTGCTCTTCACCTGACACCCCCGCTATGAACCTCGATCTCGCGTGAGCGCCTGCCGACGGGGCCGGCAGGCGCTTCGCCTTCCGCGGCGGGTGAAGGGCAGGCCGAGGGCCGGGCGTCACTGCCGGCGCTTGTCGTTCTACGTCAACAGGTGGTCGAGGCAGAGGTTCAGCCCTGCCTCCAGATGTTCCGCGGAGCCGGTGGAGAGCAGAACGGTGACACCGCCTTGTACGGCGGCGATCACGGCCGCGGCCGTACGGTCGGGATCGAGGGCCGGATCGGCTTCACCGGCCGTTTGCGTGGCCTCGATACCGGCGCGCACGCACTCTTGCCACCGTCGCACCAGTTGCGCCGATACGGCCTGCGCGGCCGGGCTGTACCGGCCCACGTCGGCGATCAGCACCCCGAGCGGGCAGTGCAGCCCCTGGTCGCGGTAGCGCTCGACGATGAGGTCACGCCACGCCTCCCATGCCGCGCGCGAGGTGAGCTCGCTCAGGTAGGGCTCCTGATCATCGAAGACACGTTCGGCTTCGAGCTCGGCGACCGCGAGCAGGAGCTGCTCCCGACCATCGGGGAAGTAGTAGAACATCTGCCCTTTGCCGGTGTCGCTGCGCCGGCATACGTCATCGAGCGTGGTGGCGTTCGTGCCGCGTTCCCGGATCTCGGCCGCGGCGGCTTCGACGATGCGCAGACGGGTCGCGGCGCCTTTCCTGGTGGTCACGGGCCAAAGTGTACTTGCAGGTACATTTTTTGGAACATACCTTCGGCCGCATGAGAGCGATTGTTGTCAACGAGGCAGGAGGACCGGAGGTGTTGGAGCTGCGCGAGCGGCCGGCACCTCGTCCGGGTCCGGGAGAAGTTCTGGTGGACGTTCGCGTGGCGGGTGTGAACTTCTTCGAAACCGCCCTCCGCAGGCAGGCCCTGGTCGAGGTGCCGGGCGCGGAGGGCGCAGGCGTGGTGGCGGAGACGGGCGAGGGCGTGCACGGGTTCGCCCCGGGTGATCGGGTCGCGTGGCTGACGAATAGCCACGGCAGCTACGCCGAGCAGATCGTGCTCCCGGCGGACGGCGTCGTCCCGGTGCCCGACGCCGTCGACGACGAGACGGCCGCGGCCCTGCTCGTGCAGGGCCTGTCCGCCCACCACTTCGCCACCGTGTCCCACCCGGTGCGACCGGGGGATGTCGCGCTGGTGCACGCGGCCGCCGGCGGGGTCGGGATGTTGCTCACCCAGATCGTCAAGGCGCGCGGCGGCACCGTGATCGGTCTGGTGTCGCGACCGGAGAAGGTCGGGTCCGCCGCCGACGCGGGCGCCGACCACGTCCTGGTCTCCACCGGTGACGCGTTCGTCGAGCCGGTGCGCGAGCTGACCGGCGGCGAGGGTGTGCATGTGGTGTTCGACGGCGCCGGGGCGACCACTTTCGCCGCGTCGCTGCGAGTACTGCGTACCCACGGCACGATGGTGTTCTACGGGCCGCTGATCGGCGATGTGCCGACCATCGCGATGAACGACATCCCCCGCAGCACCCGCCTCACCTACCCCGTGACCGAGGACCATGTCCGCACACCCGAGGAACTCAGGGCGCGCACGGCCGAGTTGTTCGCGCTCGTCGAGAGGGGCGAGCTGATCGTCCGGATCGGTGGCCGCTACCCGCTGGCGGAGGCGGCAAAGGCCCACGCGGACATCGAGTCGCGTACGACCACCGGGAAACTGCTGCTGTTCCCGTGACCCATGACCCGTGCCCCGTACCCCATGACGGTGGCCGGTAGTGCGCTCTCGGGGGGCGGCGGCGCCGGGATGAGCCGAGAGGGGCCGCGAGCTCAGAAGAGTGGCCAGTTGCGCAGGGCGGCGTCGGCCATCTCCTGGAGTTCATCGCGGCCGACACCGCTCGCGGCTTGTACGGCGATGCCGTAGGCGAAGGTGGTGACATAGCGGGCCAGTAGCCCCGGATCGGTCTCCGCGGGCAGGTCGCCGTCGTCGACGGCCCGCTGGAACCGCTCCCGGACGCGGGAGTAGCCGTCGTTGCGCCAGGCGACGAGGAGGTCACAGACTTCCTGCCCGGAGTCGCTGGCGGTCAGGGCGCCCTGGACGCCCAGGCATCCGCGGGGACTGGCCGGGCGGGTGGTGGTCCGAACGGTGCCGGCCAGGATCGCGGTGGCGACACCGAGGGCGGTCGGCTCCTCCATGGCCCGGGCCAGGTAGGCGCTCGGGCCTTCGCTGTAGCGCTCCAGGGCCTTGCGGAACAGCTTCTCCTTGTTGCCGAAGGCCGCGTACATGCTGGTGGTGGAGATGCCCATCGCGTTCGTCAGGTTGGCCGTGCTGGCTCCCTCGTAGCCGTGCTTCCAGAAGACCAGCATGGCGCGCTCGAGAGCTTCGTCGGCGTCGAATCCTCGCGGTCGGCCGATGGGGCCGTTCTGTTTCGTCTCCACTCCCCCAGCCTACCTCTTTTGCGGCGATCGCTACAGAAGTGCTACGTTCGATTTCCGCAGCGATCGTTACATAAGTCGAAAGGCCCGCTCACATGGGACTGCTTGAGGGAAAGACCGCTCTCGTCACCGGGGGCAGCACGGGGATCGGCCTGGCCAGCGCTGTGCGGCTGGCGGCCGAGGGAGCGCATGTGTTCATCACCGGCCGGCGTAAGACGGAACTCGACGCGGCCGTCGAAACGATCGGCTCGGCGACCGCCGTGGTCGGCGACATCGCGGACCTGGCCGATCTGGACCGGCTCTACGAGGCGGTCCGGGACCGTGGACAGGGCCTGGACGTCCTGTTCGCGAACGCCTCCGTCGCAGAGTTCGTGCCGCTGGAACAGATCACCGAGGAGCACTTCGACACACTCTTCGGGATCAACGTTCGGGGCACGCTGTTCACCGTCCAGAAGGCGCTGCCTCTGCTCAACGACGGCGCCTCGGTAATCCTGAACGGCTCCACCAACGTGGACGTCGGCGACGAGGCGTTCGGCGTGTACGCGGCCTCCAAGGCCGCCACCCGGTCCTTCGCCCGGACCTGGGCCAATGAACTCAAGGGCCGCGGCATCCGGGTCAACGCCGTCACGCCCGGCCCGACCGACACCCCCGGCCTGTCGGGACTCGCTCCCGATCCGGAGCAGGCCGCCGGTCTGCGACAGCACCTGGCGACGCAGGTGCCGCTGGGTCGGCTCGGGCGCCCGGAGGAGATCGCCGCCGCCGTGGCCTTCCTCGCCTCCGGGCAGAGCAGCTTCATCACCGGTTCGAGCCTGTATGTCGACGGCGGCCTGAACCAGATCTGAGAGACGGAACCGCCCCCGATCGACTGCCGCCATCGGTCTCGAGTGATTACCCAGCAGCCCCATAGAAGGGTCACCCTCATGTCCGACAGTGATTTGCGCGCGTTCTACCTCCGCTATGTCGAGGCGCTCAACGCCCACACGTTCGACGGTATGGAGGAGTTCATCAACGACCGGACCACTTTGAACGGTGAGCCGGCCACCCGGGACGACGTCATCGCGGTTCAAAAGCATGACGTGGATGCGGTTCCGGACCTCCACTGGGAGCTCAAGGAACTGCTCTTCGACGGCGACCGGCTGGCCGCGCGTGTGGTCAACACGGGTACTCCGGTGAAGGAGTGGCTCGGTGTGGCTCCCACCGGCGCCTCGTTCGAGATCGTCGAATACGCCATCTATCGGGTCCGCGACGGGCGGTTCGCGCATATGACCGCGTTGCACGATGCCGGCGAACTCCGCCGGCAGCTGGCCGGCTGATACCAACGGCCCATTCTCGGCACATAATTCGGGAGGATACGCATGACCGTTACGCTGATGCCGGGTATCAAGTTCAACGCGGTCGAGCCCGGTACCACCGCGACCGACCTGACCGCGGCATTCGGAATCGGAAGGACGCCGGAGGAGAGTGCCAGGGTCGTCGTGCGTTTCGCGACTCTCGGCGCGGAGGGTCCGACAGGGACTTTCCAGGACGAAAACGGGGAAGTTCCGTGGTAGACAAGACCATGAACGATGAAGCGTCGGCTCAGCGACATGAGACCGTCCGGGAGTACTTCAGGCTAGTGGATCGGGGAGACCCGAGCTTGGCCGATATCTGCACCGATGACGTTGAGTTGTACTTCCCCAAGTTCGGGTTCGGACACGGTAAAGCCGCTATCGCCGAGTTGGCCCGGCGGCTCGACCTCGAACATATCGAACATGACATCGAAGGCTTGGACATCATGACGAGTGGGGATCGCGTGATCGTCGAAGGTCGCGAGAGGGGTACCACTCGCGACGGCCAAGCGTGGCCCGACGGAAGAATTTCCCAAGGTCTGTTCTGCAACGTGTTCACGTTCCGGGGCCGCCTGATCAGCAAGATCCACGTCTATACGGACCCGGACTTCACCAGCAGTCACCAAGAGAAGGTTCAGCAACTCCACCGCGGCTGACCCTCATGGTCTCCTGGCCTCGATTGTTCATGACGGCCCGCCAGTTCGACTGGCGGGCCGTCTCTCTTCCCCCGTCACCGCCTTAGATATGAAACGATTCATATAGGACGCCAGTAGCAGCTGTCAACGGTGCGGTTCTCCGGCACTGCGCCAGGTGATCGACCGGACGCTCGGACGCGGCCATCCCTCCATGGCCATGCGGACCACTGGGCCGACATCTCTTGACGGCCCCTCGTGCCCGTTCTACAGTCCCGGTGAAATCACCCCTTAAAACGTTCTAATGGGCTCGGCGTACGGGCGTCATATGAACGCCGCTCCTCGCCGCTCTGCCAGTAGGCATCCAGCGCCCGGGGAACCACAAAGGCGTCCGGGCGGCGCACACGCGACCACCAGCGACCAGACCGTCCACCCCTCTGTTCTCAGGCGTGACGCGTACGGGGAACCCAAGGCGTCGCGGTCCAGTAACCGAACAGTCCGGCCGGTCCACCGGCTCGGACCGGATCCGCCAGCTACTGATGAGGAGCCACCCGTGCCCACGGACATCACCGTGCTCGATGCAGCGGGACTGCCCCGTACGCGATTCCGGAAGACGAGGATCGGCCTGGTCGCAGGTGGTCTCGCCGCTTACTGGCCGCAGTTCCCGGGGCTGCTCGAGCAGCTCCAGGAATCGGCTCGCGAGGTCGGTGAGCGATTCAGCGGCAAGGGCTGCGAAGTCGTCGACGTCGGCTTCGTCTCCGACGCCCAGGAAGCCACCGGTGCGGCGGACCGACTGCGCGCGGCCGACTGCGACCTCATCGTCACGTTCCTGACAACCTATCTGACGGCTTCGATGGTGCTGCCGATCGCCCAGCGCAGCCAGGCCCCTGTGCTCGTCATCGATCTCCAGCCGACCGCGTCCATGGACCACGCCGCCTTCGACACCGGCAAGTGGCTCGCCTACTGCGGTCAGTGCCCGCTCCCGGAGATCGCCAATGTCTTCCGTCGGGCCGGGATCCCCTTCCGGTCCGTATCGGGGCACCTGCGCGACGACAACGCCTGGAAGCGCATCGACCGCTGGATCCGCGCCGCCGACGTGCGTGCCGCCATGCGGCACGGCCGGCACGGCCTCATGGGGCACCTCTACCCGGGCATGCTCGATGTCTCCACCGACCTGACCCTGGTCTCCGCCCAGTTCGGCTCGCATGTGGAGGTCCTCGAGGTGGACGATCTACGGGTACGCGTCGCCGAAGTGACCGAGCAACAGATCAACGAGCGCGTGGCCGTCGCCCGCAAGGTGTTCACCTTCGACGAGTCCGTCCTCGACGAGGACCTGCGCTGGGGCGCCAAGGTGTCGGTCGGCCTGGACCGCCTGGTCGACGACTTCGCCCTGGACTCCCTCGCCTACTACCACCGGGGCCTCGACGGCGAACTGCACGAGCGGCTCGGCGCGGGGATGATCCTCGGTGCATCGCTGCTCACGGCGCGCGGCATCCCCGCGGCCGGGGAATTCGAACTGCGCACCAGCCTGGCCATGCTGATGGCCGACCGCCTGGGCGCGGGCGGATCCTTCACCGAACTGCAAGCCCTGAACTTCGAGGACAACGTCGTCGAAATGGGGCACGACGGCCCCGCCCACCTCGCCATCAGCAGCGCGGACCCGCTGCTGCGCGGCCTGGGCGTGTACCACGGCAAACGCGGCTGGGGCGTCAGCGTGGAATTCGACGTCCAGCACGGCCCCGTCACCACGTTCGGCCTGGGCCAGGAGACGGACGGCACGTATACCGTGATCGCCTCGGAGGGCGAGGTCGTCCCCGGCCCGCTGCTGCGGATCGGCAATACCACCTCACGCGTCGACTTCGGCTGCGACCCCGGCGAGTGGACCGACACCTGGAGCGCCTCTGGCATCGGCCACCACTGGGCGCTGTGCGTCGGGCACCGGGCCAAGGACCTACAGGCGGTGGCCGACCTGCTCGATCTGCCGTTCGTCCACGTCAAAGTGTGAACCGCCCGCTGCGCGGCTGACACGTCAGCCTTCGCCGGGTGTGCCCCTATGACTTTCGTCAAGGAGTGGTCGGGGTTGGCTGCCGGCAGAAGCATAGCTGGTCTACCTGCACGCATGGGACGACTATCAGCACCACACCCTGACGCTTCGAGGCCACCGGCCACGGTCGCGGCTGGGTCGACGGCGAGCCGGGCTTCGGCCCTGCGTACGTGTTCACCGACCCCGACGGGCCGGCACTCTCGCCGATCGTTCAGCGCTGACTCACGGACTGAAAAGGTTGGAATATCAGCTGAGTGCTTGAATCTCGGTCGCCAGCCTCTCCTGGCTGGCCGCCCACGACGCCAATAGGGCTAGACCGTCCGCGGTCGCCGTGCCAGCGGGCGCGGTGTAGACGTTCAGGAGCAGGCCGGGTTCGGCAGGCATCTCCATCGACTCGACGTCCAGGTCGAGCCGGCCCGCTACCGGATGGTGCACACGCTTGTGTCCGGACCGGTGGAGCCGAACGTCCTGAGATGCCCATCGCTGCCGAAAGAGTTCACTGCGTGTTGACAATTCACCGACCAGGGCGATCAGCTCCTCGTCGTGTGGATTGCGGCCGGCTTCCATGCGTAGCTTCGCGGCCACATCGCGGGCTATTCGGTCATAGTCGACGAAGAACGTTTTTGCCGCTTCGGGATCTAGATACACGAACCGCGCGGTGTTCGCCGGCCGTCGTGTGTCGGCCAGCACCGGTGAATACAGCGCGCGGGCAAGTTGATTCATGGCCAGTACGTCATAACGGCCGTTGCAAATCCAAGCAGGCGCATCGGTGATGGCGTCGAGCACTTGCCGAAGCGCCGGACGCACCGTCACGGCGGGTCGCCGGCGGCGTGGACCGCCGGGCGCCCTGGACTGCCGCGCAAGGTGGAATAGGTGATCGCGCTCGGCCTCGTCAAGTTGCAAGGCAGAGGCCAACGCGTCGAGCACCCCGTCGGAGGCGCCGGTAAGGCTGCCGCGCTCCATACGCACGTAGTAGTCGACCGATACCCCTGCCAGTAGAGCCACCTCTTCACGACGCAGACCTTTGACCCGGCGGTTGCCGCCGTAGGCGGGCAGTCCGGCCCGCTCGGGCGCGATCCGCGCGCGACGCGAGCTCAGGAATTCCTTGATCTCAGTGCGTAGATCGATCGTGGCCACCCCTTCACCATAGGCCCTGTCTCGGTGGGTGCGGGCTCCCGTGGCCCGCGGGGGTACGCCTGGGCCCGGGTCCCGATCCGCATCTGCTGGGCGCCGGGCCGGGGGCACTGGCTGCTCGCCCGACGGTCCACCTCGAGCGGCGAGATCGCCTACTACATTTACTTCGGCCCGCCGCCCGCCCCACCAAAGCCTCCAATTCCGAGGCCACCACATCCAGCACCACAACCCAAGATCATGCACCATCAGCACTGCTCAAGCGCCGTTGCAGTACTGAGGGAGGCACTGCGGGTACCCCGACGACTGCGTTGAGACCCGACTTGGAGGTGTTCACGAGGGCCCGTCGGCCGCTGGCAAAGCCTCGCGCCGACGCCTAGGTACCTGATGCGGTCGTGGCGATGCCGCCGTCGATCGGGATGATGGTGCCCGTGAGGTAAGACCCGGCCCGGCTAGCGAGGAACACGGCGATACCTGCCATGTCGTCGTCGCGGCCGAGCCGGCGCAGAGGGGCCTTCGCCGCGATCGTGTCGCCGATGGCATCGAGCGTGGACGCCATCATCTGCGACGGGAACGGTCCTGGGGCTACCGCGTTCACCGTGACGTGCTGTGGGCCCAGTTCTCTGGCAAGCACTCTGGTGAGTTGATGGAGTGCCGCTTTGCTGCTGGCGTACGAGTAGTTGGGCGACTCGGCGACGTGGATGGCGGCGATACTGCCGATGTTGATGATCCGCGCGGGATCAACGGCGGTGCCTGCCCTGCGAAGTGCGGGGAGCAGCGCCTGCACCAGCCAGAACGGAGACTTGAGGTTGAGGTCGATCACTGTGTCCCATGCCTCGTCCGGGAACGTCTCCAGCGGCTCGCGCCACATCGCTCCCGCGTTGTTGACGAGGATGTCCAGGCGTTCCGAGTCGACCTTGACAAGATCAGCGAGGCGCTGACACTCGTCGTACCTGGACAGGTCGGCGGGGATCGCTTGAACGTCGCCGAATTCGGACAGTAGATGCTGTGCCTCCGCGCACGTGTCTGCCTTGCGTGAGCTGATAATGACGCGAGCGCCCGCCTGTAGAAGGCCGCGCGCTATCATCATCCCAATGCCCCTGGTGCCGCCAGTGACAAGTGCGTACTTCCCACTCAGATCGAAAAGGTCTGCGTGAGCGGTGAACTGGTTGTCCGCCATTGGTCTTCGTCTCTTCTGTCGTGGAAACATGTGCTGACACGGTCGCGCGTCCGGTGCAGCTGAATTGAACTGATGAGGGGTAAAGCTGCGGTGCGTGTCCATGGAGTGTTGTCGGCGCCTTCGTTCAGGGCGCCTGGGACGGGTTCTCGGGCGGCCGCCGTGCGCGCCTCCCGTGGATCCATTACTTCTCCTCTGTGTAGCTGGGAGCCAGCTCAAACAGGTTGACAGGCGTCCTGGAGATCTGGGAGATCCTGGTGATACAGGTACTGTGAGAGCCACCCTTGCCTGGTTGACGGCGGCCAGTGGACATTCCCCGTAGGCGGCCGTTTATCCAGCACTTTGTGGCCGCGAGCTTCCCCACTGGCCGGTGTCGACCACCACACGGTGAAGCGGTATGTGCAGCTGCGCGAGCAGGGCCGCGTCTACCGGCCCTGGATCGCCGAACCGACGCTCTGGCCGCAATGGGACTGGGGCGAGGGCCCGCGCATCGGCGGACGACGTACATCGCTGTGGTGCGCATGGCTGGCCTGGTCACGGTTCCGGGTCGTCATCCCGGTCTTCGACTAGACCTTGCCGACCATCGTGGCCTGCCTGGATGCCACCCCGCGGGGCCGACCAGTGTCCTAATCGTGTTGACCGCCCCCGGCAGGCAGTGCTGGAGTCGGCACGTGGACAGCATCCCCGCCAACCGGCGGCTCTGGAACCAG
Organism: Streptomyces malaysiensis subsp. malaysiensis; assembly: GCF_040653035.1. Taxonomy (NCBI): domain Bacteria; kingdom Bacillati; phylum Actinomycetota; class Actinomycetes; order Kitasatosporales; family Streptomycetaceae; genus Streptomyces; species Streptomyces malaysiensis. The sequence continues at coordinate 111,099 of NZ_JBEZNG010000019.1, read as the reverse complement.
ATCAGCAGCGCCTACCAGCACGAGCACGACCCGCAAATCGGCGCCGCACCGCGGCTGTGGGGCATGTACTCCATCCCCGACGCGCATCTGCACGCCCTGGGCGACGTCACCGGCAAGCGCGTCCTCGAACTCGGCTGCGGCGCCGGCCAGTGGTCCAGGGCGCTCGCCGCCGAGGGCGCCACCGTGGTCGGGCTCGACCTGTCCGAAGCCCAACTCGCCGCAGCGGCCCGCGCGATGGGAGCGGCCCGCTACCCGCTGGTGCAAGGCGCCGCCGAACAACTCCCCTTCGCCGCCGACAGCTTCGACCTGGTGTTCTGCGACTTCGGTGGGCTCAGCTGGGCGCCCCCGCACCTGGCCGTACCGCAGGCCGCACGCGTCTTGGGCCGCGGCGGGCGCCTGGTGTTCAACGTCGCCAGCCCATGGTTCGAAGCCTGCTACGACGAAGCCGCCAGCCGCGTGACCACGACGCTCCAGCAGGACTACTTCGGGCTGAACACCATCGCCGAAGACAACGGCGCGACCAGCTATCAGCTCACCTACGGCGACTGGGTCAGGGTCCTGCGCGGCGCGGGTCTCATCATCGACGACCTCATCGAGCCGCGGCCCGAACTCGGAACACCCAACGGCTACAACGAAACCGACCCACCCGACTGGGCACACCGCTGGCCGGCGGAACTGCTCTGGGTAACCCACAAACCGTAAGTTCCGCCGCGCCGAGACATGAAGGCACCACTGGATCACGACGGACACCACACACAGGGCCGGCACCACGGTGAGGGCGACGGCATCACTCGGGGTCGGCCGCGACGGCCGGGTCATCCGGTCGGCGACGTTCGGCCGCCGACCGGCCCCGGACCCGATACAGGGCCCGGGCCGGGGCGCCACCGGCGGGAGCGGTCAGATGCCCACCGGATGCCACACGGTCTTCGTCTCCAGGAACGGGGTGATCCTGGACAGCCCCGGTGCGGCCGCCCAGTCGGTGGACGGCCGTGGCCTCAGGACGCGGGTGAGGGTGGTGGCCGCCGCCGCCTCCAGTTCGGCCGCCCGCTCACCGGCTCCCGCCAGGTCCAGCGCGTTGACATCCGCGTGGGACGCCAGCGGCGGGGCCAGTTCCGCGAGGCGGCCGGTGAGGATGTTGACCACACCGCCGGGCAGGTCCGAGGTGGCCAGGGCCTCTGCCAGGGTGACGGCGGGCAGGGGATGCGGCTCGCTCGCCACCACCACCGCCGTGTTGCCCGTCGCGATCACCGGCGCGATCACCGAAACCAGGCCCAGCAGCGGGGACTTCGGTGGCGCGAGGACCGCCACCACTCCCGTGGGTTCGGGTACGGAGCGGTTGTCGTACGGCCCCGAGACGGGGTTGGTGCCGCCCAGCACCTGGGTGACCTTGTCGGTCCAGCCCGCGTAGTACACCCAGCGGTCGACGGCGGCCGAGACCACCTCCTCGGCCCGCGCCGTATCCAGGCCCTCGGCGTCGATGGTCTCCTGGACGAACTGGGCGCGCCGCCCCTCCATCATCTCGGCCACGCGGTAGAGGATCTGTCCGCGGTTGTAGGCGGTACGGGCGGCCCACGGGGCGAACGCGCGGCGGGCCGCGACCACCGCGTCCCGGGCGTCCTTGCGCGAGGCCAGCGCGGCGTGGGCCAGCGGTTCGCCCTCGGCTGAGGTCACCGGATAGCTCCTCCCCGACTCGGATCGCGGGAATCCCCCGCCCAGGTACAGCTTGTAGGTCTTGCGCACCGGCACTCGGGCCGCGGCGGGCACGGGGAACTCAGACATCGAGGTACGCCTCCAGTCCGTGCCGTCCGCCCTCGCGCCCGTACCCGGATTCGCGGTAGCCCCCGAACGGGCTGGTGGGGTCGAACTTGTTGAAGGTGTTCGACCACACCACACCGGCGCGCAGCCGGCCGGCGGTCCACAGCATGCGGCTTCCCTTCTCGGTCCACACTCCGGCCGACAGGCCGTAGGGGGTGTTGTTGGCCTTCTCGACCGCCTCGTCCGGGGTGCGGAAGGTGAGGACGGACAGCACCGGTCCGAAGATCTCCTCCCGGGCGATGCGGTGGGCCTGGGTGACCCCGGTGAAGATGGTCGGCGCGAACCAGTAGCCGTGTGCGGGCAGTTCGCAGTCGGGGGCCCAGTCCTGGCTGCCCTCGTCCCGGCCGGTCTGGGCGAGGGCGCGGATACGGGCGAGCTGTTCGGCGGAGTTGATGGCGCCGATGTCGGTGTTCTTGTCGAGCGGGTCGCCGAGCCTGAGCCGGGAGACGCGCTCCTTGAGCCGGTGCAGCACCTCCTCGGCGATGGACTCCTGGACCAGCAGCCGGGATCCGGCGCAGCACACATGGCCCTGGTTGAAGAAGATGCCGTTCACGATGCCCTCGACCGCCTGGTCCAGGGGCGCGTCGTCGTAGACGATGTTGGCGCCCTTGCCGCCGAGTTCCAGGGTGAGCTTCTTGCGGGTGCCCGCCACCGTGCGGGCGATCTCCCGGCCGACCTCGGTGGAACCGGTGAAGGCCACCTTGTCGGTGCCGGGGTGGGCGATCAGGGCGCGTCCGGTGTCGGCGGCGCCGGTGACGATGTTGACCACGCCCGGGGGCAGCTCTGCCTGCTGGCAGATCTCGGCGAACAGCAGGGCGGTGAGCGGGGTGGTCTCGGCCGGTTTGAGCACCACCGTATTGCCCGTGGCGAGGGCCGGGGCGATCTTCCAGGCGAGCATCAGCAGGGGGAAGTTCCAGGGGATGACCTGGGCGGCGACGCCCAGTGGCCGGGGTGCGGCGCCGAAGCCCGCGTGGGCGAGCTTGTCGGCCCAGCCTGCGTAGTAGAAGAAGTGCGCGGCGGCCAGCGGGATGTCCACGTCCCGCGACTCCTTGATGGGCTTGCCGTTGTCCAGGGACTCCAGGACGGCCAGTTCGCGGGCGCGTTCCTGGATGATGCGGCTGATCCGGAAGAGGTACTTGCCGCGCTCGGCGGGTGGCATCGGGGACCATACGCGCTCGAAGGCCCGCCGGGCGGCGGTCACGGCGCGGTCCACGTCCCCCTCGTCGGCGACGGACACCTCCGCCAGCGGCTCCTCGTCGGCCGGGTTGACCGTGGTGATCAGTCGCTCGGTGGGGGGTGTGAACGCGCCGTCGATGAACAGTCCGTACGCGGGGCGCAGCGAGACGACGGCCCGGGACTCGGGTGCGGGGGCGTACGCGAAGGTGGTGTCGGCCATGCGTCAGTCCAGGGTGTAGTGGTCGGGGCCCGGGTAGGTGCCGGTGGCGAGTCTGGTCCGCTGCATCAGCAGGTCGTTGAGCAGGCTGGAGGCACCGAGCCGGAACCAGGACGGGTCGAGCCAGTCGGGGCCGGTGGTCTCGTTGACCAGTACCAGGTGGCGCAGGGCGTCCTTGGTGGTGCGGATGCCACCGGCGGGTTTGACGCCGACCTGACGGCCGGTGGCGGCGCGGAAGTCGCGGACCGCCTCCAGCATGACGAGGGTGACCGGCAGGGTGGCGGCGGGGTTCACCTTGCCCGTGGAGGTCTTGATGAAGTCGGCTCCGGCGAGCATGGCGAGCCAGGAGGCGCGCCGCACGTTGTCGTAGGCGGCCAGTTCGCCGGTCTCCAGGATGACCTTCAGATGGGCCGGTTCGCCGCCGGGCCGGGCGCACGCCTCGCGGACGGCGACGATCTCGTCGTGGACCTTGCGGTAGTCACCGGCGAGGAAGGCGCCCCGGTCGATCACCATGTCGATCTCGTCGGCGCCGTCGGCGACGGCCTGGCGGGTGTCGGCGAGCTTGGCTTCCAGGGGCGCCCGCCCGGCGGGGAAGGCGGTGGCCACCGATGCCACGGCCACCGGGCTGCCGCGCAGGGCGTCCACGGCCACGGGCACGAGATCGGGGTAGACGCAGACGGCGGCCACATGCGGGACGCCGCGGTCGTCCGGGTCGGGCCGGCGGGCCTTGGCGGACAGGGCGCGTACCTTCCCGGGGGTGTCGGCGCCCTCCAGCGTGGTCAGGTCGACCATCCGGATGGCCAGGTCGATGGCGTATGCCTTGGCGGTGGTCTTGAGGGAGCGGGTGGCCAGGGCGGCGGCGCGGGCGCGGGCGCCCACCTCGTCGACGCCCGGGAGGCCGTGCAGAAAGGCGCGCAGCGAGGCGTTGTCGGTGGCGCGGGGCAGTCCGGGGGCGGGAGCGGTGTCAGGCACGGACGCCTCGCTTCTCCATCAGCATGTTGAGGATCAGGGCGACGATCAGGATCAGCCCGGTGACGACCATCTGGAAGAAGGAGCCAAGGCCCATCAGGTTGCACAGGTTGCGCAGCACCGACAGCAGCAGGACCGCGACGAACGTCCCCATCACCCCGCCGCGGCCGCCGAAGAGATGGGTGCCGCCGAGCACCACCGCGGCGATGGCGTCCAGTTCGAGCCCGTTGAAGGCGGTGGGCTGGCCGATGGTGAGCCGTGAGGTCAGCAGGACGCCCGCCAGTGCGGAGAGGGCTCCGGAGATGGCGAAGACGGCGGTGATGACGCCCCGGACCGGCAGTCCGGACAGCCGTGCGGCCTCCTTGTTGCTGCCGACGGCGTAGATGTACTCGCCGAAGGTGGTGCCGCGCAGGACGAGTCCGGCGGCGATGGTGACGGCCACGAAGATCAGTCCGACGATCGGTATGTAGCCGATGAAGCCCCCGCCGAGCAGTTGGAAGGAGTGGGGCAGGCCGGCGCTGGTCGGCTCGCCGTCGGTGAGCAGGTAGGTCAGTCCGCGGATGGCGGTGAGCCCGGCCAGGGTGGTCATGAACGCGGGCAGGGACAGATAGGCGGAGAGCCCGCCCATGACGGTCCCGAACAGGGCACCCGCGGCGACACTGGCGACGATGGCCAGGACGACGTTGACATCGTCGCCGATCAGCAGCGCGACCGTCATCCCGCCGAAGGCGGCGACACTGCCCACCGACAGGTCGATGCCCGCGGTGAGGATGACCAGGGTCATGCCGATGGCGACGATGCCGGTCAGCGCCGACTGCTGGAGGAGGTTGGACAGATTGCGGGTGGTGAGGAAGTCGGGTGTCAGCAGGCTCGCCGCGACGCACAGGGCGAGGAACACCAGCACCAGGTTGAATTTGACGATGAGTTCGGCGCCACGGGGCCGGGCCCGTCGGGTGCCGGTGGCTGCCGCTTTCGGCTCGGCCACTGCGGAGGAGGTGGTCATGATGCGGCCTTCGTTGCGGGGGTTTCTCCGGTGATGACGGTGTGGGCGATGGTGGCCTCGTCGGTGGTCCTGGGGTCGTAGCAGGCCACGTTGCGGCCCTCGTGCAGCACCCAGACACGGTCGGCGTTGGCGGTCAGCTCGTTCAGCTCACTGCTGGCGAGCAGCACCGCGACACCCTGGTCGGCGAGGTGGCGCACCTGGCGGTACAGATCGGCCTTGGCTCCCACGTCCAGGCCCCGGGTGGGCTCGTCGAGCAGCAGCACCCGCAGGCCGCCCTTGGCGATCCACTTGGCGAGCACGACCTTCTGCTGGTTGCCGCCCGACAGCTTCCCCACCGGCTGGTCGGGCGAGGAGTACTTGACGCCAAGACCGCTCAGCGCGGGCGTGGCCCTGCGGCGTCCGGTGGTGTGCGGGGCGAGCCAGGGCGGCCGGCCCAGCGCGGTGACGGCGGCGTTGCGCGCCACCGACAGGCCGGGCATCAGCCCCTGTTCCTTACGGTTCTCCGGCACCAGCGCGAATCCGGCGCGCACGGCGGCGGCGGGGCTCGACAGCCGTGGTTCGGCGCCGTCGAGCCGTACCGAGACCGATGCCCCGGTGTCGCCGAACAGCGCCGACAGCAAGGTGGTGCGGCCCGCGCCGCCGAGCCCCGCCAGGCCCGCGACCTCGCCGGGCCGGACCTCGATATCGCGGACGTCGATCAGTCCGGGGCGGTGCACCCGGCGGATCTCCAGCAGCGCGGGGCCCTCGGGCCGTGGCCGGTCGGTGGGGCGCACCAGCTCACGGGACTCGCCGATCATCGCGGCGACCAGTTCGTCGGGGGTGGCGCGGGCGAGGTCGTGGACCGAGACCGAGCGGCCGTCGCGCATCACGGTGGCCCGGTCGCCGATCTCCATCACCTCGTCCATGCGGTGTGAGATGTAGATGACCGAGCGGCCCTCCGCGGTGAGGGAGCGGATCACGTCGAACACCTTGCGCAGATCGTTCTCGCCGAGGGTGGCGGAGGGTTCGTCCATGACGATGACCCGCGCCTGTGTGGTGAGCGCCCTGGCGATCGCGGTGAGCTGCTGGGCGGCGATGGGCAGTTCGCGGACGACCGCGTTGACCGGGAAGTCGCCGCCGACCCGGTCGATGGCTTCCCGCGCCAGTTCGGCCCGCCGTCCACGGCGGATGACCGGGCCCCTGGCCGGGGCGCGGCCGAGCAGCAGGTTCTGGGCGACGGTCAGATCGGGCACCAGATCGAGTTCCTGGTAGATCACCGAGATGCCCGCGGCCATACCGGCCTGGGGGCTGGTGAGCCGCACGGGTTCACCGTCGAGGCGGATCTCGCCCTCGTCCGGCTGTAGGGAGCCGGCCAGGATCTTCATCAGGGTGCTCTTGCCCGCGCCGTTCTCGCCGAGCAGGCAGTGGGTCTCACCGGGCAGGACGGTCAGTTCGGCGTGGTCGTTGGCGAGGGTGCCGGGGAAGCGTTTGACGATGCCGCGCATGCTCAGGCGCGGGGTCAGCTCCGACGGCCCGCCGGTGCCGGACGCGTTCATGGCCTCTCCTTCCGGGACAGCCGTTCGCAGGAAGCGGGGTTGAGCAGATGGGAGGCGGTGTGGTCGTCGGTGATCAGGGTGTTGCACAGCCCGCTGCTGACCACGGCCGCGCACACGGTGTGCTTGGCGGTTCCGGAGGCCACCGCGACCGACACAGGGCTGCGGCGCAGGGCTTCCAGCGGCAGACCGAGGGTGCGGTCGTCCAGCGCCTGGTCGATGACCTCTCCCCGGGAGCCGATGAAGCGTCCCGCCACATCGCCCACCGCCCCGGCCCTGGCCAGCCGTTCCACGTCGTCGGCGGTGAGGTAGCCCGAGCCGACCAGCACCGAGTCCGCGCCGATCGCACCGGGGCTGAAGAGCACCGTGTCCGCCTCGGCGGCCTGGGTGAGGACGTCGGCGACCGCGCTGTCCCGCTCCAGCACCCGGCGGGTGGTCTCCTGCTCCACGATGGCCGGGGCCGGCAGCACCGTGAGGGTGCCCTCGCCGAGATGGGCGATCCGGCTGGCCATGTCCTGGGCGGAGCTGGGCCGGCGGGAGCGGCTGAGCCCGCCGTTGATCTGCACCACGTGGACGCCGTGGGTCCAGCCCGGGTTGAGGCCGCGGGCCAGCAGATCCATGGTGCGGCCCCAGGAGACCCCGAGCAGCCGGGGGGACGGGCGCAGCCGGGCGAGATAGTCGGCCCCGGCCTCGGCGACCCTGGCCCGCAGCGCCTCCTCGTCGTCGGCGTGGCCGCGGGCGACCACCACGGCGTCCCGCAGCCCGAAGGCGTCCCGCAGCCGCTCCTCCAGGCCCCGCATCCGCGATTTGGGGTGGACCACCTGGATCCGTACGATCCCGGCCTGCCGTGCCTCGGCCAGCAGCCGGCCGACCTTCCAGCGGGTGAAGTGCAGGTCCTCGCCGATCTGCTCCTGGGTGAGGTCCTGCTCGTAGTACATGGAGGCGACCTGGTACAGCAGTGCCTCGTCCTCGGTACCGCTCATACGGGGACCTCCGATCCCCATGGGGTGGTCAGCCGGTGGGCGATGTCGCGGGTGGCGGCGGTCGCCGCGCGGTAGTCGGCATAGCCCCGCTGGTAGACCTCGCGGTGGGTGCCGTCGGGCTCCACGGTCCGGGTGGGGAGGGCGAGACCGGCCGCGGCCTCGGCGAGCGAACCGGCCTGCCCGGTGCCGGCCGCCGCGATGACCGCGCACGCGCGCAGCGTGAGGTTGTCGCCCTCGACCAGCCGCAGCGGACGGCCGAGCACATCGGCCGTGGTGCGCAGCCACAGCGGATTGTGGCGGATGCCGCCGGAGACATATACCTCGTCCACCGGCACCCCGCCCTCCACGAAGGACTCCAGGACCTGGCGGGTGCCGTACGCCACCCCCTCCACGGCCGCCCGGTAGATCTCCACCGGACGGCTGGCGAGGGTCAGACCGAGCACGGCGCCGCGCAGCCTCGGGTCGCGCAGCGGGGTGCGGTTGCCCATGAAGTAGTCCAGGACCAGCAGCCCGTGCTCGCCGGGCGGCAGGGCCGCGGCGTCGGCGATCAGCCGGGGCAGTTCGGCGCGGGGGCGTCCCAGCAGGGCCTCCCCCGCCCAGGTGAGGACGGAGCCGGAGCTGACCTGGCCGCCCTCGATCAGCCACCTTCCGGCGTTGAGGGCGTCGGGGTAGGGGCCCCAGATGGTCGGTGGGAAGACCGGGGCGCCGATCTCGGTGATGAAGGCGGTGGAGGTGCCCGAGACCATGGAGACCAGTCCGGTGCGCGCCCCGCCGATGGCGAGCAGCGACAGATGGGCGTCGATACCGCCCGCGCAGACCACCGCCTCCCCGTGGATGCCGAGCTCCTCACGGGCGGCGGCGCCGACCGGGGCCACCGGATCGCCCACCGGGACGATCCGCTCGGGCAGCTTGTCGCGCAGATCGGGGATGCCGAACGTCGCGTACAGGTCGTCGGGGAGCCCGGCGCCGAGCGGGTCGTGGTTCCACTTGCAGACGGCGTTCATCCGCGACCCGGCCCACTCCCCCGTCAGCCGCCAGACCAGATAGTCGACCGCTTCGGTGATGCGGTGCGCCGCGCGATAGGTCTCCGGTTCGTTCCGGGCGAGCCACATGGCCTTCGGCACCAGCCATTCGACGGCGTCCGCGCCGCCGGTGTAGGCCAGTACGGGATGGTCGGCGGCCGCGGTGAGCTCGGACTCCGCGCTGGCCCTGGCGTCCATCCACAGCAGGGCCGGGCGCAGCGGGCGGCCCGCGGCGTCGAGGACGGCGACGGTGGAGGCGGTGGTGGCCACGGCGAGCCCGGCCACGGCGGGCGAACCCGCCTCGGCGAGTGCCGCCCTGACCGCGGAGACCACGGCGCGCCACCAGTCCTCGGGATCCTGCTCGGCCCAGCCGGGGTGCGGGAAGACGGTGGGATAGCCGCTCTCGCCACGGCCCAGCGTGGCGCCGTCCGCCGCGTAGACGCAGACGCGGGCGCTCTCCGTGCCGAGGTCGATGGCCAGCAGCGCGGTCATGGACGGTCTCCGTTCGGCAGGAAGAGCACCTTGGAGCTGAACATGGACCGCTCCCCCAGCTTGCGTATGGTGTCGCCCAGGTCGTCCAGGTCCAGCTCATGGGTGATCATGAACTTCCAGCGCAGCCGGCCGTCCGCCATGGCCTGTGCGGCGAGCCGCCACTCGTCTCCCGGGAAGGGTGCGGAGAAGGAGTTCCACGCGCCGTGCAAGGTGATCTCGCGGCGCAGGAAGGCGCTGAAGGTCGACTTGGGCAGCACCACCGGATCGTGCGGGATGCCGATGAAGACGGCCTGGCCGTGCCGGGCGGCCAGCGACACGGCCTGGTCGGCGGTGGCGGGAACGCCGGCGGACTCGACGATGACGTCGAAGCCGGGCCCGGCCAGCTCCCGGGCCTGCTCGGGTGTGGTGGCGGTCCGGGTGGCACCGGCCTCCAGCGCCATGGCCGCCTTCTCCTCGCTCACATCGATCGAGAGCACCTCGCTCGCGCCCTGGAGCAGCGCCCACTGGATGGCGAACAGCCCGATGGGGCCGGCGCCGACCACGGCCACCCGGTGGCCCGCGCGCAGCTTGGTGCGCCAGATGGCGTGCAGGGCGATGGCGGCGGGGTCGAGCATGGCGGCGGCCCGCGGGTCGAGGTCGGCGGGCAGCACCAGCAGATTGTCCTCGGGCACGGCCACGTACTCGGCGTAGGCCCCGGGCCGGCGGCTGCCGAAATAGTCGTAGTCCTCGCAGAGGCTGTACCGCCCCTGGTCGCAGGGGCCGCACCGGCGGCAGGGGATCAGCGGCGGCACGGCCACCAGGTCGCCGGCCCGGACCGTACCGGCGGCGGCGAGTTCGGAGCCGAGCGCCACCACATGGCCGGAGAACTCATGGCCGCAGATCAGCGGCAGGTTGTAGGCCACCTCGGGGCGGAGCATCCGGGAGATGTCCGAACCGCAGACGCCACAGGCGGCGACGCGCACCAGCGCCTCGCGGGGGCCGGGCTCCGGTACGGGTAGGCGCTCCACGCGGATGTCGCCCGGGGCGTGCAGCACGGCGGCTCGCATGGTCTCCGGCATGATGGTGTCGTTTCCTTTCACAGGGTGGGTGTCCGGGGAGTAGGTGTCCGGGCCGGATGCGCGGGTCACCGCGCACCCTCGGAGGCGAAGGTCGTCCCGCCGACGTACTTGTGGGCGTTGTCCCGGTCGACCAGCGCGGTGCCGGCGTCGATGGACGCGGCGACCTTCTTGCCGTCGGCGACGTCCTCGGCGGTCTTGACCGCGGTCCGGCCCAGCGAGATCGGGTCGTTGAGGGCGGTGGCGCTGTAGGGGCCGTGCTGGTCGATGGCCTTGACCGCCTCCATCAGACCGTCGACCCCGGCGACCTTCACATCGGAGCGGCCGTTCTCCTTGAGCACCTGGAGGGCGCCGAGTGCCATGTCGTCGTTGTGTGCGTAGACGGCCTTGACATCGGGGTTGGTCTGGAGCAGGTCCTGCATGGCGGTGACGGCCTTGGAGCGGATGTAGTCACAGTACGGGCCGCTGACGATGCGGATCTTCTTGTTGGCGGCGACGGCCTTGTGGAACCCGGCGCTGCGGTCGCGCGCCACGGCACCGCCCGCGTCACCCTTGATCTCGATGATCTTGCCGCCCTTGGGACCCAGCTCCTTGGCTATCCGCTCGCCGACGAGCTGCCCCATCGCGGTGTTGTCCCGGCCCACATGCGCGGCGGCCCCGGAAGGCACCGGACGGTCGACGGTGACGACGGACACCCCGGCGGACTTCGCGGCGGCCAGCCCCGCCTTGACCCCCTTGGGGTCGACGGGGTTGACCATCAGCACGTCGACACCGCGGGTGATGAGGTCCTGGATGTCGTTGTTCTGCTTGGTGACATCGCCGCCCGCATCGGCGAAGTAGAGCTTCGCCCCGGCCTTCTCCGCGGCCTTCCGCGCGCCCTGGCGGAGCTGGACGTAGAACGGCGACTGCTGGGTGGCCTGGCTGAAGCCGATGGTCAGCGCTCCGGATCTCTTGTGTGAACCGGAGCCGCCGGAGCCACCGGGGCTGGTCGACACCGAACAGGCGGCGAGCGCCAGGAGAGAAAATGTTCCGAAAAAGATCCCGAGAATGCGATTGATGCGCATATGGGCCTCCAGATGTGGTCCTGGCGAGGGACAGTAGATCTGGAATTAACCTCACAGCAACGGGCGCGCATTTTTTTGCTCGTATGAGCACGGGCCGGAACGCAGTGCCTCAGTTCAGTCACTCAGCGCGATGAAGTCGCGGGTAGGTCGCCGCGGGGCCGACAGCGTGTGACCAGATGTCGTGGCAGCCGGGCGGAAAGGCTTGTCCGCTTCCCCCGCCACAACCGCTCCGGCGCCTCGCCTTGACAGCGCATGCAGACTTGCGTCGTGATCGTTCTCTTCGCCTTGAACGCGATTCTTGCCGCGAGTGGCGTCGCCTTCGCGGTGCTTGCGGTGCTTCGTCCCTCGGCGCTCGCCGGGGAGGGTGCCGAGGGCGTCGGCGTTCATTTCTACGCACGGATGTATGCGGCCAAAGCCGTTCCGTTCGGTGTGCTTGCCGCCGTCGTGCCGTTCCTCGCCACGGGAGCCGTACCCGGCGTGTGCTTGCTCTGTGCGGCCGTCTCACAGGCGGTGGACGCGACGATCGGATTCGGGCGACGTGACATGCGCCAGGCTGGCGGCAGCGTCGTCGCGGCCGTGGTCCATGCCGTGGTCGCGGCCCTGATCTGGTGACGCGCACGAGCGTTTCGCCCCTGTTGAGCCGGGATCTTCGCGTTGCCCATGCGATCGCGCGCCGAAGGCCCCGCCCGGTTCTCCGGCGGGGCCTTCGGGGCCGTACGGGACTGGGCGCGACGGTCCGGTACGCGGGACCGTCGCGCCGATGGGATCAGCGCAGCCAGGTGTGGTCGCGGACGATCGGGAGCCGCGCCCAGAGGCGGCCCAGGCCCCAGGTGGTGCCCGCCCCCGCGGCCGCCACGGCGATCAGCCCCAGCGCGTAGACGACGTGGTAGTCGACGAAGGGATTCGACGACATACTCGGCGACCCGTCCGACAGATGCTTGGCCGGCGGCCACTCGGCGGCCCACATCAACGCCATCATCACCGTGCCCGCCACCGCGGCCGGCCGCAGCGCCACACCGGCCATGACGGCCACGCCGATGCCGAGCAGACCCAGCATGAACAGCCAGTCCGCCCATGCGTCACCGGCCCACGCATGGAAGGTCGACTCCATCGGCCCGACGGCGACGGAGCCGAGGAACCCTCTCGTCGGCGACCCACCGTCGATCCAGCCCTTGCCGGAAGCGGTCGCGTAACCGAAGCCGAAGGTCTTGTCCAGGAACGCCCACAGGAAGACGAACCCGGTGAGCAGGCGCAGGGAGGCGAGGGTGTAGGCCCGCGCGTCGTGGGTGACGGTGTCTGCCGACATGGCGGCCGTGGAGCCCGTCCGGTTCCTGCGGAAAAGCAGGTGGAACCCCGTACTCCGGTGCGGGTGCTCGTCTATGGCCATGGCGGTGATCCCTTCGATTAGGGTCTTCTCATTGCCCGTTGCCCTCACTCTCGTCCTGCGGGCCCGGTCGCGCCGGATGCCGAAAGTCCGCGGCCATGGGGCTGGACGGCCCTGCCTACAGGGCCAGTTGGCGCGGCCGCCCGATCCGCCGCCGAGGGCGTGGGCCCCGCGAAGGCGGTGTTCCGGCCGTCACAAGGGCCGACCGACCCTTTCCTCTTTACCGCACGGCTCTGGCACACTGCGCCCGAGCCGGAGATGATCAAGCAGGCCAATGGACGGTGGGCAGAAAGGACAGTCAGGGATGATCGCTGTCGTAGGGCATCCCGATCTCAGCGCGTCGACGCTCGCGCTGATGGAGGAGGAACTGCGGTCACGGCTGGGCGACTTCGCCCGTGCGGGCAGAGCCGGTCTGGTCCGCGCCGGAAAGGGGCTGCCGGTGGCGTTCGGAAGAGCCGCCCGTAAGGCGGGGCTGGCCCTGGTGACGGTCCTGCCGTCGCGCAACGGTGTGCCCGCGCAGTTGGCCGAGCTCGACCGCAAGGCCGCGGGTGAACTGCTGCTGCTGTCGCAGCAGGTGCGGCTGGTGGAGTTCGACCCCGGTGACCGCGGCGCGTGTGTGAGCGCGGACGAGAGCTTGCTGCGCAACTGCGCCCGTGTGTTCGCGGTATGGGACGGCTCGCCGTCCAACGGAAGGGATGTCACGGCGCATCTGGTGGCCTACGCGCGCAGTCACGGGGTCGATGTCGAGGTGATCTGGCCGCGGGGAGCCAAGCACGGGATTGCTTGAGCACTCCCGGTGATTCGACCGGTCAACCGTCTCGTGACCGACCGTGTCACCCACGGCCCGGCCGTCCGGACGGGCGACCGGAGGTGCCACGTCCGTGCCGGTGGGGCGGCGGAGGGCGTGCCCCGCCGCCGCTTCGGCTTCGGCTTCGTCAGCGGATGCGTCGTCGGAGCGCCCTACCCGTGGAGGTGGCGGCGCAGGTAGTCGTACCAGGTCTGTTCGAAGGTCCTGGCGAGGGCCGAGTTCGGGGCGAATATGTCCCAGGCGTGGTAGGCGTGGGCGTAGAGGTGCAGGTCGACGGGGACCCCGGCGGCGATCAGCCGCCGCGCGAAGTCGATGTTCTCGTCGCGGAAGACGTCGTACTGGGCCACGGCGATGAAGGTGTCCGGCAAGCCGGTCACATCGGTGGCACGGCCGGGCGCGCTGTACGGGTGGACATCGGGGGCGCCCGCGCGGTCGCCCAGCACGGCGGCCCAGGCGTACGTGTTCTCCCGGCGGTCATAGATGCCGAGGTCGACGATCTCGTGGCTGGACGGGGTCTCGTTGCGATCGTCGAGCATCGGGTAGTTCAGCGACAGCAGCCGCGGCCGGCGGTCCCCGCGGTCGCGGAGCATGAGCGCGGTGGCCGTGGCGGGCGCCCCGCCGCCACTCGCCCCGGCGAGCCCGATCCGGTCCGGGGCGATCCGGTGCTCGGTCGCGTGCTCGGTGAGGTGGGTGAAGGCCAGGTAGCCGTCCTCGGCCGCTCCCGGGGCCCGGGTTTCGGGCGCGAGTCGATAGTCGACCACGGCCAGCACGATGTCGAGTCGCAGGGCCATGGTCGCGGCGTACGCGTGGGAGGTGCGGTCGTGGGCGCTGCCGAGGACCTGCCCACCGGCGTGGAAGTAGAGAAGGGACGGGCGGGGCCGGTCGATGCCACCGGGGTGGAACATCACCACGTCGAGCGCGGTCCCGTCCTCGCGCGGGATGCCGAGCGTCTCGATCTTGACTCGCGGGTCCGGGGCGGGGGCCGGGAGCTGGGCCCCGGCCGCCTCCATCCGCGCGCGGAGGGCGGGGATGTCGGAGAAGTCCAGCATGGCGCCGTTGGGGCCCTTGGGCATGGCGGCCAGTGCCGCGGCGAGTTCGGGGTCGATGTCGTAGGCCATCGTCGTGGTCCTTTCCGGGATCAGAACAGGGGAGGCTGGCCGCTGCCGGCGGTGATGCCGCCGTCGACCGGCAGAATCGCCCCGGTGATGAAGCGGGCATCGTCGGAGGCGAGGAAGGCGACCGAGCCGGCGATGTCGGCCGGGGTGCTGTACCCGGGCAGTGCCCGCCGCTGGTTGAACCGCTCGATCAGCTTCCCGGCGTCGGGGTGATCGACGGCGTGTTCCTCCCCGATGGTCAAGGAGGGGGCTACGGCGTTCACACGGATGCCGAACCGGCCGAGGTCGTGGGCGAGCCCGCGGGTGAAATTCACGACGGCGCCCTTGGCCGCGTTGTAGGCGGAGAGCATCCGGTCGCCTCCCAATCCGGACGCCGAGGCGATCTGCACGATGCTGCCCCGGGTCCGCTTCAGGTGCGGCAGCGCCGACCGCGCCCCGAAGAAGCAGCTGTCGACATCGGTCCTCATGACGAGCCGCCAGTCGTCGAGGGTCATCTCCTCGAAATCCTTGCCCAGGCCCAGACCGGCGTTGGACACCAGCACATCCAGGCCCCCGAATCGGTCCACGGCGGCGTCGATCATCGCCTGGACCGCATCCTGGCTGGTGACATCGGTGGCCACGGCGAGCGTTCGTTCCGTCCCGAGCTCGGCCGCGAACGCGTCCAGCCGGTCCTTGCGCCGTGCCGCGAGGACCACGTTCGCTCCCTCTTGGGCGAACCGCCTGGCGATGCCGACCCCGATCCCGGAGCTGGCGCCGGTGACGACCACCGTCTTCCCGTCGAATCGCTGTTCCACGCGAGAGACCCCTCATCTTTGGCGTCAGAGACTGACGTTTTTAGTGTCAGAGTATGACGCTAACTCGCGTCATGGACTGACGCAAAGTGGTAGGGTCGATTCATGCCAAGAAGCGGGGAAGCGGTGCGTCAGCGGCTTCGGCAGGCCGCGCTGGAACTGTTCACCGAACATGGCTTCGACCAGACGCCGGTCGAAGCCATCGCGGCACGCGCCGGCGTGACCGAGCGCACCTTCTACCGCCACTTCGCCGATAAACGCGAGATGCTCTTCGACGGCGAAACCGAACTGCGTGATCTGCTCGTCCAGGCCGTCGCCGCCGTCCCGCACGGCATGAAACCGCTGCCGACCCTGCGCGCCGCCTTCCACGAGACGGTGCCCCTGTTCGAACGCAACCGCCCACTCACCGAGCCCGGCGTCCGGCTCATCGCCGAGACTCCCGCCCTCCAGGAACGCTCCCTGGCCAAGCGCGCCCTCCTGGTGAACGCGCTGACCGACGCCCTGCGGGCCCGGGGCGTCAATCCCCGGACCGCACCCCTGTGCGCCCAGGTCGCCATGGACACCTTCGCCGTCGCCACCCACCGCTGGATGCGGGAACCATCCGTTCCCCTCCATGACCAGCTCGACCAGGCGTTTCGCGAACTGCGCCTAGCCGCCGCGGCTCTCAAGTAGCGGGGCGTCGACCGCCACGCCATCCGAGCCCGTCCATCATCCCGGGCGGGAGACAGGGTCGATTGACACCAGGTTGGCGGCTTTTCGGTATCCGGCGCACATTCATCAGTGGGCGGCGTCGGCTGCCGGGTCCATCGTGGTCGTCGGTGCGCCCGCCCCATCCGGGCGGCACGGTCGTTCACGCTCTGGCGCGTTCGGCCCCGCTGTCTGCAAGGAGCTCGGAAACAGATGACTCGAACCGGCAAGGACACAACCGTCGTTATCGTTGGAGGCGGAGTGGCCGGACTGGCACTCGGCAATTTCCTCCTGCGGAGGGGAATCGGTTGCATCGTCCTGGAGAAGCACAGCCGTGAATACGTGGAGCAGCGGCAAAGGGCCGGCTCTCTCGACGCCGACGGGGTGCGTGTGCTGCACGAGTGGGGGGTGGGCGAGGTCGTGGAGGGCTACAGCCACGGCTCCTCCGATGCGGGTTTGCCGCTGCTGATCGACGGCGAAAAGCGGGAGTGGCGGATGGATTCCGACGACGCGGATGATGTCGACGGCGCGTACTGCCCCCAGCAGATCCTCGTCCGGAACCTCATCAAGGTTTTCCTCCGCGACGGCGGCGACCTTCGCTTCGAGGCCGAAGACGTTTCGCCGCAGGACATCGACACCGAGCAGCCTCTGGTTCGGTATCGGGACGCCGCCGGCTCGACGAAGACCCTCAGCTGCGATTTCGTCGCCGGCAGCGACGGCTACCACGGCGTCAGCAGGACCGCCGTCCCCGCCGACGTCCTCACCTGCGCCACCCATGAGTTCGGGTACGCCTGGCTGACCGTCATGACGGAGGTGCCGGCGGATCCCCTGGCCGTGCTGGCGGTGCACTCTCGCGGCTTCGCCGCACAGATCACTCGCGGCCCGAACGCGAGTCGTCTCTACCTTCAGTGCCCGCTCACCGACACCGTCGGACAATGGCCGGACGAGCGCGTCTGGAGCGAACTGGAAGCTCGATTCGGCCGGCCCGTGGCGCCCAAGGGCCCGATCACGAGCAAGCAGGTCGTGCCGCTCCGCGGGGTGGTGTTCAGCCCCATGAGCCACGGCCGGCTCTACCTTCTCGGGGACGCGGCGCACCTCATCTCCCCGATGAGCGCGCAAGGGATGAGCCTCGCCCTCCACGACGCCGAGGTGCTTGCGCGGGCGGTCATCCAGTGGGCCGAGAAGCACGATTCCACTCTGCTCGAAAGCTACTCCGACACCTGTCTGAACCACACTTGGGAGCGGCAGGCATCCGCGGTCCAGATGACCGAGACGATGCATGACTCCGGTGACACCTCCTACGAGGGGGAGTTCCGCAAGCAGATCGCCCGAAAGAACCTGGAAACCATGCTGGAGCCGCTGCCGGCGAATCACCCGTCCCGGTAAATCGGCGCATCCCATCTCACCGGACACCGCACCCGTCACCATGGCAAGGACCCGGTCAACGGCCGCGCGCCCGGTGGCCGGGTGTCGGTGTCCGCCCGCGTGTGGGCGGCTGCTCCGCTGGGCGGTAACGACGGTGTCATCGAAAAGGGTTTGCGGACGGGGCCGCGCTTGGATAGACGTTACGGCGGAACCCCCGCCACGAGGGTGAGGGGCCATGACAGCGAGAGGAGGGATAAGCCCATGATCGCCATGACCATCGCGCTTGTGCCCTCCCGGGGTGCGGACCACATCTGACCCCGGAGCGGACGGGCGCCTTCACCGGAGCGTGCCGTGACCGTGAATCAGAACGAACTGACCATGCGTCCGATCACCGGATGCGAAGAACTCGGCCTCTTCTCCCAACTGCCCTACACCCTCAACGAGGAACTGGCGGACGACCTTGCCACCGGGCGCCGACGTCCGGAATGGATGTGGGTCGCCCTTCACGGCGAGCGTCTGCTGGCCAGGGCCGCATGGTGGGGCCGGCCGGGAGATGACACACCCTTCCTTTTGGACATCTTCGACATCGACGACAGCAGCCCGGATCGCGATCGCGTGGACATCGGCGTGCGGTTGCTCCAGACCGCATTGGCCGAAGTCATCCCCGCAAACACCCGTCCACCCGAGTACAACCGTGTCGTCCCATCCGATTGGCGCGAGGACGACATGGCCAGGCATGTCGTCGAGGACCGCATGCTCGCCCTGGAGCGAACCGGCGCCCGCCTGCTCGTCGAACGGCTGCGCTTGGAGTGGCGTCCCGGGACGCCACTCCCCACGCCGAGACAGCGACTGGCGTTCCGGCCGGTCCGCGGCACCGAGGAAATCCTCGCCCTGATGACGCTGGTCCTGGATGGAACGCTGGACGCGCACAGCAGGGACGACCTGACCCGGATGTCCGCCCGCGAAGCGGCGATCAGACACTATGAGGACGAACTCGCGCACTTTCGGAGCCCACGGGACTGGTGGCGGATCGCGACACTGCCGGACGGCGAGCCGGTCGGGTTCGTCACCCCGGCCCGCAATGACTACAACCCCGTCATCGGCTACCTCGCCGTACTGCCCGAACACCGGGGCAACGGCTACATCGACGAGATCCTCGCCGAAGGCACCCGTATCCTCATCGCACAGGACGTCCCGCGCATCCGGGCGGCCACAGACCTCGGCAACACTCCCATGGCGAACGCCTTCCAGCGCGTCGGGTACGTCATTTTCGAACGCCAGATCACCATGACCTGGAGCTGACCCAGAAGGCCGCGGGTGTGCGGTGGTGCGGTGGCCGTTTGCGCGGGCGTGGTGCAAGGCAGCCGATCGGTCAGGTCTGCAAGGCGGGGAACGGGACGCCGGTCAGCCGCTCGCTTTCGCGCCACAGCCAGGCGCCCTGGTCCGGGCTGTCGGCCCGGGCGGGCAGGGGCACCGGCTTGGGGGTGCCGGAGGTCTGGTCGCGTCCGGCGGGGCCGATGAAGGTGCCGCTGACGGCCTCGGGGTGGGTCGCGGCATACAGAGAGGGCCAGGCGGCGCCGTCGGCGGTGCCCATCAGAGTGCGGGCGGCGAGGGCGACGAACAGGCGACCCATCCGTCCGCTGGAGGTGTGGCGCTGCAAGTTGGTGACGGCCGAGCCCGGGTGGACGACCAGGGCGCGGTGCGCGGTGCCGTCGAGGCGGCGGGCGAGTTCCCGGGTGAAGACGACATTGGCGCGCTTGGACTTGGCGTAGGCACCCATGGGGCGGTAGTGGCGTTCGCTCATCAGATCGTCGAGGTCACCGGAGCGCCAGGTGGCGGCGATGGCGCTGACGGTGACGACGCGGGCGGCCGTGGAGCGTGCCAGGGCGGGCATGAGGTGGGCGGTCAGGGCGAAGTGTCCGAAGTGGTTGGTGCCGACGGTGAGTTCGAGGCCGTCGCTGGTGGTGCGGCGCTCGGGGACGTCCATGACGCCGGCGTTGTTGATGAGGAGGTCAAGGGTCTCGGTCGCGGCGAGCGGGGCGGCCGCATCGCGGATCGCGGATAGATCGCCGAGGTCGAGCTCCACGGTCTCAAGCTGGGCGCCGGGTACGTCGGCGCGCAGGCGGCGGGCGGCCTCGGCCAGCGAGGCGGGGCGGCGCCCTGCGAGCAGGATACGGGCGCCGCGTTCGGCCAGGACCTGGGCGGTGCGGTAGCCGATGCCGCTGTTGGCGCCGGTGATGAGGGCGGTACGGCCGCCGAGCGAGGGGATGTCGGCGGGGGTCCAGCGGGGGACGGCCATGGGATACCTTCCTAAATGAATGTTCATTTACTAGCCTCAGCATGGGTGGCGGCGCGGCCGTTTGTCAAATGAACGTTCATTACGCGAGGGTGGGGCCATGGCAACGCGTGATCCTGACCGCAAGCGTCAGCAGCTGATGGAAGCGGCCCTGGCGGAGTTCGCCGAGTACGGGGTGGCGGGGGCTCGTGTGGACCGTCTCGCCAAGCGGGCCGGCATCAGCCCTGGCCTGGTGTATTCATTCTTCGCCGGTAAGGAGGGCCTGTTCGAGGCCGTCTATGAGGCGATCGTCGAGCAGACGGTGGGCGCGGTTCCCATCGACGCCGACGACCTGCCCGGCTATGCGGGCCGCCTGCACGATGCCGCCGCGCAGCATCCACAGGTCATGCGTTTTCTGTCGTGGTATGCGCTGGAGCGCGCCGAACGCGCCATGCCCGAGATCGTCGCCCGCTCGATGGCAGACAAGATCGCGGCCATCGAGGCGGCACAGCGGCGCGGCAGCGTCACGCGGGACAAGCCGGCCGGGGAGATCCTCGCCCTGGTGCTTGCGCTGGCGAACATGTGGCAGCAGCACACGGAGGACGTGCGTCATGTGGTCGCTCCCGAGCAGCGGCGCACCATGATCACCGACGCCGTGCGCCGCCTCATCACCCCACAAGAGCCCGCTGATGGCTGATATCGCCACGGCCCGGTGGGCGGAGCTGTCCGCGTGCGAGATCGCCTCGCTGGTCCGCGAGGGCCGCGGCACCGCACAGGCCATGACCGAAGCGGCCCTGCACGCCATCGCCGAGCGCGACGCGGGCGTTCGGGCCTTCACCGAGGTGTGGGCGGATACGGCCCGCGCCCACGCGGCCGAGGTACAGGCCCGCGTCGAGGCCGGAGAGCGGCTTCCGCTGGCCGGAGTCCCGATCGGCATCAAGGCCGGGGAAGGCACGGGCAGCGTCCAGTCACAGCGAATGATCGAAGCGGGCTGCGTTCCCGTCGGGGCGACCTCGGTTCCTGTGGTCTCCAACGCCGCCGGCTGGCAGACCTGGGGGCACACCGATCGCGGGCCGACCCTCAATCCGCTCAACCCGGCCTGGAGCCCGGGTGGTTCATCCGCCGGATCGGCGGCCGCGGTCGCCTCCGGCATGGTGCCGCTCGCCACGGGAAGCGACGGCGCCGGCTCGGTGCGCATCCCGGCGGCCTGGTGCGCCGTCTACGGGCTCAAGCCCACCAACGGCACCGTGCCCGCCCGCGACGCCGCCGGGCTGAACATCGCCGGACCTCTCGCCCGCGACGCCCAGGACCTGCGCGCCGCCTTCAAGGCTCTCGCCGGTGCCGACGCAGGCACGGGTACGCCGGTTCGGCGCCCGCTGCGCGCAGCCTGGTCCGCCACGCTGGGCATCGCCGACACCGACCCCGAGGTCGCCGCTCGCGTCCGCTCCTTCGTGGGCACCGCGTTCGGCGCGGACCGACTGCTCGTGGACGAGCCGGACATCCGTCTGCCCGATCCAGCGCCGTGCTGGATGGCGTTGCGCGGCCACCGAGCCGCCCCAGCCGAACAGGTCGAGGCCGTCCGCCGCGAGCTGCACACCGCCGTGGACGCTCTGTTCGGCGCTTACGACGTGCTGGCCACCCCCACCACCCCGCACCCGCCCCATGGCCACAGCGGGCCGGGCAACCGCATGAGCGTGGCCCTGACCTGGGCGTTCAACATCACCGGCCATCCCGCCGTCTCCCTTCCCGCCGGGCGCACCCCCGCAGGCGACGTGGTCGGCTTGCAGTTCATCGCCCGGCACGGCCGTGAGGCAGACCTGCTCGCGCTCGCCGAGACCTCCGGCCGCCGCCGCTGATATACGCGCGGCTCGACAGCCACCGCCGGGGCCAGGCCGAAGGGCCCGCGTGGCGGCGGGGCCACGGCCCCGCACCCCGGCCGCGGTCCACTGGACGACCGGGCGGCGCTCGCGCACACGGCTACCAGCCTGTCGGTCTTCACTTGCTCGCCGCGTCCCCCGGGTGCCGCGTGACCGGCGCCTCCCACAGGGCGGTGATCGCGTCGGCCAGGTCGGAGGCGGTGTCCTCCCAGTTGAGACGGGCCGTGGCAGAGCCCTCCGCGAGGGCCCGCTCGGTCTCGACACACATCTGCACGATCAGGTGACGGGCCATCAGCACCCGTACGGCGGTCACCTGGTGCGGCAGATCCGGAAGGAACCGGTCGAGGACGTTCCGCAACTGCTCCCGTGACGCGGAGACGAGGTCGTCTTCATTCATCATCACCTCGAAAAGCGCCGGGTCGGCCGACACCTGGGCGTTGAACCGGGCGAACCAGGAGGGGCTCCCCAGGGCGGCCATGTGCTCGGTGACGGGACGCACCGTGCAGGCCGCCCAGTCGCGGACGCAGGTGAAGTCGCCGGCCTCGGCCAGCACCCGGTCGCGGATCTCCGCGATGGCCTTCGCGTGCCGGCCGGCGATCGCCCGGACCAGGTCGGTCTTGGTGCCGAAGTGGTAGCCGACAGCGGCGGTGTTCCCCTGCCCCGCGGCGATGCTGATCTGACGGTTGGAGACCGTATGCACCCCGTGCTCGGCGAACAGCCGTTCCGCGGCGTCCAGGATCGCCGCCCGGGTCGCCTCGACCTGCGCCTCCCGGACCCCTCTGCCCGACATCGTCCGCCACCTCACCGGGACCGCGTACCGCATCCGCGACGGCCGGTCCCGAAACCGTCGCGGGTCCTCCACCGGGACGGCGGGAGGAGAGCACGACCAGCCTACTGACCAGGGACACCGTGGGCTGATCGCCAGCATGCTCCACCGCGTCCGAGGGCTCTGCTACAGTCGATTTAAATCAATCGACTGAGTTAAATTCAGCCCAGTCGGAGGACCGTCCGAAGCGCGCCAATGGCCAGGCGGTCCGCCATTCCCGCCATTCGGAGGCCCCTCGCCATGCCCGACGCCCTCGCCCAGCCCGTCAGAAGCGGAGAGCCCGCGCCGCCGAAACCGAACCTCGTCGTGGCGGTGCTGGCCTTCGCCGGGATCGTGGTCTCGCTGATGCAGACCGTGGTGATCCCGATCGTCCCCGAGCTGCCGACACTGCTGCACGCCGACGCCGCGGACGCCGCCTGGGCGATCACCGCCACCCTGCTGGCCGCCGCGGTCGCCACCCCGGTCGTCGGCCGCCTCGGCGATATGTACGGCAAGCGCCGCATGCTGCTCCTCAGCCTGGTCCTGCTGGTGGCCGGGGCCGTGCTGTGCGCGCTGTCCGACTCCCTGACGTCGATGATCGTCGGGCGGGTGCTCCAGGGCCTGGCCGCCGGTGTCATCCCGCTCGGCATCAGCATCATGCGCGATGAGCTGCCGGCCGAACGGCTCGGCACCGCCACCGCCATGATGAGCGCGTCCCTCGGTATCGGTGGCGCCCTCGGCCTGCCCGCCGCCGCGTTCATCGCCGACAACTTCCACTGGCACACGCTGTTCTGGGTCTCGGCCGCCATCGGCGCCCTCGGCACCTGTCTGGTCTTCGCCCTCGTCCCGGAGTCCGAGGTCCGCACGGGCGGCCGGTTCGACGCGGTGGGCGCCGTCGGGATGGCCGTGGGTCTGGTGTGTCTGCTGCTGGCGATCTCCAAGGGCGCCGACTGGGGCTGGGGCAGCGGCACCACGCTCGGCCTGTTCGCCGCGGCCGTCGTCGTGCTGGTGGGTTGGGGCTTCTTCGAGCTGCGGATCGCCGCACCTCTGGTCGACCTGCGCACCACCGCCCGCCGCCAGGTGCTGGTGACCAACATCGCCTCGATGTCCTTCGGCTTCTCGATGTTCGCGATGTCCCTCGTCCTTCCGCAGCTCCTGCAACTGCCCGAGGCGACCGGCTACGGGCTGGGCAGGTCGATGCTGACCGTCGGCCTGGTCATGGCCCCGCAGGGCCTGGTGATGATGGCCTGCGCGCCGGTGTCCGCGGCCCTTTCCGCCGCCAAGGGGCCGAAGACCACCCTGATGGCCGGAGCCCTGATAGTGGCGGCCGGATACGGCCTGAACATCGTGATGATGTCCCAGGTGTGGCAGCTCGTCCTGGTGTCCTGCGTCATCGGCGCCGGGGTGGGCTTCGCCTACGGTGCGATGCCCTCGCTGATCATGGGCGCGGTGGATCCCTCCGAGACGGCCGCCGCCAACAGCCTCAACACCCTGATGCGCTCCATCGGCACCTCCACCGCCAGCGCGGTCGCCGGGGTCATCCTGGCGCAGCTGACCACCGACTTCGCGGGCCACGCACTGCCCTCGGAGAACAGCTTCAAGATCGTCATGGCCATCGGCGCCGGAGCCTCCCTCCTCTCGTTCGTGGTGGCCTCGTTCATCCCCCGCCGGCGTCCGCTGCCCACCGCGGACCCGGCCGTCCACGAGACCGCCGAGCCGTCCGCGCTCGTGGATGTGCCCGCCCCCAAGGTCTAGCGCCCCGTAACCATCGACGGCCCCGTGCCCCTCCCCCGGCGCAGGCCACCGCGCCCCGGCGCCCGGAGGTGACCCGCGTCCTCGGACCGGAACACCCAACCCCCACCAGGAGGTCTCATATGAGCCGACACGACCCGGACATCCGTCTGCCGCTGACCGGCGACGGCCCGCTGGATCCCCCGGCCGAGTGGCAGCGGCTGCGCGAGCGGTGCCCGATGGCCACCGCCGAGCTCCCGAGCGGTGACAAGGCCACCTATCTGACCCGCTACGACGACGTCAAAAGCCTGCTGTCCGACGCCCGTTTCAGCCGCCCGACCGCCACGGACAACGCCGCCCGGATCGCCCCCGACGGCGCGGGCGGCCCGGCGGCCAACGGCGACACCTCGCTCGCCATCCCCGACCGGGGTGAGCCCCATCAGCGGTGGCGACGGCAGGTGGGCAAGTACCTCACCGCCAAGCGCATGACGGCGCTGCGCCCCGGCATGGTGAGCATCGCGGAGTCCCTCGTGGAGGACATGGTCGAGCACGGACAGCCCGCGGACCTCAAGGCCGCGGTCGGCTTCCCGTTCCCGGTCTATGTGATCTGCGATCTCCTGGGCGTGCCCGCCGAGGACCGGGACCGCTTCTCCTACTGGTCCGACGCGTTTCTGAACGTCTCCCGCTATACGACGGAGGAGACCCGGGCCGCGCACACCGAGCTCAACCAGTACATGGCCGCGCTCATCGCGGCCAAGCACACCGAGCCGGGCGAGGACCTGCTCAGCATGCTGATCGCGGAGAGCGCGGAAGAGGGCGAGGGGCTGTCCGACGACCAGTTGCTGCACACCGGGGTGGCGCTGCTCGTCGCCGGGCACGAGACCACCGCGAACATGATCGGCAAGATGGTCTCGATGCTGCTCGCCGACCGCACCCGGTGGGAGCGGCTGCTGGCCGACCCCTCCCTGGTGCGCACCGCGGTGGACGAAGCGCTGCGCTTCGACGCCAACCTGGGCTTCGGGCTGCGCCGCTACCTCGGTGAGGACGTCGACCTGGACGGCCGGATCCTGCCCGGCGGGACCACCGTGATCTGTAGCATGCCGGCCGCCAACCGTGATGAGCGGGTCTTCGCCGATCCGGACGAGATGGACCTCGGCCGCTCCCCGAATCCGCATCTGACCTTCGGCGCGGGGCCGCATTCCTGTCTCGGCCAGACCCTGGCCCGCTCCGAACTCCAGGTCGTCCTCGACGTCCTGCTGCGGAAGCTGCCGACACTCCATCTGACCGTGCCCGCACAGCAGTTGCAGCGTGTCGAGGGTCTGCTCGTCGGCGGCCTGCGCACGGTGCCCGTGGGCTGGTGAGCCACCCCGGAAACACTCCGCCGACGAGACGAGCGGGACACGACCGCGGAAAGCGAGAAATGACATGAAGGTCCATGTGGACGAGGCCAAGTGCTGTGGCGCCGGTCAGTGCGTGCTGATCGCACCGGAGGTGTTCGACCAGCGGGATGAGGACGGCATCGTCGTCCTGCTCACCCCCGAGCCCGCCGAGGACCAGCGGTCCGACGTCCGGGAAGCGGCGGCCGTGTGCCCCGCGGCCGCGATCACACTCGACGAGGATCCGTCGTAGGACGTGGTTCCGCGCCGCGCGTCGAGCGGCGCGCATGCCCGCACCGCCCCGCACAAGGGGCGGTGCGGGTGATCAGCCGCCGTCACGGGAAGCCGTATCCACCCCGCGATGGCCGCACCGGCTTCCTGCCGCCCGTTCCGTACGGACGCCGGTGGCCACGGCCGGATGGGTGTCGTCGGCGCGGTATCCGAGCCGGTCGGTGACCGCGACCACGCCTTCGAGGTCCCCGCACAGTCGCACCAGGACGGAAGCCGTACTCCTGCGCTCCACGACGCCGCTGAGGGACACCTCTCCCTCGTCGACCCGCACCTCGAGCGCGTCCCGGGGCAAGCCCAGCGAACGGGCCATCACCTCGCGCCGGATGTCCTCGGCGATCGCCCGGTCGCGGCGGAGGAAGCCCCGGAGCAGGTCGCCGCGGCCGACGATGCCCACCGTACGCCCGGCCTCGTCGACCACCACGAGATGGTCGACACCCCGTCGGCCCATCACCCGGGCGGCCTCGCACACCGTCCACTCCGGTGCGGCGCATACGGCGGGGCTCCTCATGAGTCCGGCCGCGTCCTTCACCCGGCTGTCGCGCTCGGCGTCCGGCGACGGCCGCGCGGTGAGCGCCCAGCCGCCCGGGACGTCCTTGCCCGCCGCGTCGCTCAGCAGATCGGCATCGGAGACCACCCCCAGCGGCCTGTTCCGATCGTCGAGTACGGGCACGGCGGTGAGATCGTGCTCGACGAGCACGTTGAGGATCTCCTTGAACGACGCGTCAGGCCGCACATGGACGACGGCCGTCGTCATGACCTGCCCCACGGTTCGGTGTGTCATCGCCGCACCACGGTTCCCTTCCGGAAGAACATGGAAAGCGGAGGCCGGGCTCGGCCTCCTCTCCTCTCCACTGTGGGCTGGTGGCGCGGCACCCGGCGTGGGTCGACGGGCCCCGCCGGGGCGCCGACCGGCCCACAAGTCCGGCGCGGCCCGGGTCGGCTCGGCTCGGGTGGCGGACTCCGCCCCCTCCGGGAAGGCGGAGTCGTCCGTACCGACTTGGCCCCCTGTCCGTGTCCGTCCGCGCGTGGTCGGGCGGACACGGACATGGGGCCGGTCGGCCGAGTCCATGGGACCTGGGGCCCATCCCGCCCCGCCCTCCGCGCCGAGATGGTGGAAGCGCGTCCCCGAAGGAGGTCCGCACCATGCCCCGTACCGTCACCGTCGGCCTGGACGGTTCGCCCGAGAGCTTCGCCGCGGCCGACTGGGCGGCCCGCGAGGCCCTGCGCCGCGAACTGCCACTGCGCCTCGTCCACGCGCTGGACTGGCACTCGTTCACCTACGCGCCACTCACCGGAACCGCATCGCTGACCCGGTGGGCCGAGCGCCTGCCGCGCGACACCGCGGCGCGGCTGCGGCGTGACCACCCGGATCTGCGGATCGTCCATGAACAGGTCGCCCGGGAACCGGTGCCCTCGCTGCTGGCGGCCACCGAGAGCTCCGAGCTGCTGGTGCTCGGCTCCCGGGGCCTGAGCAGGGTGACCGGCATTCTGGTCGGCTCCCCGTCGTCCTGGTCCGGGCCGGTGCGGCCGACGAGGACGAACACCGGACCGGCTCGGCCGCCACCGCATCCCGGCCCCGCGCGCACGGCGATATCGTACTGGGGCTCGACCTTCGGCGGCCCGCCGCGGAAGTGCTCGAGTTCGCGTTCGGCGCCGCCGCCCGGCAGGCAGTGGCACTGCGCGTCATCCACGCATGGAGCCCACCCTCCGCCTCCGGCTATACGGCCCCCTTCGACACCGGGCGGTCGGCTCAGGTCGCGAGCGAGCTGACCGACGTACTCCGCCCCTGGCGGACGAAGTTCCCCGGCGTCGAGGTGAGCCAGCAGATCGTGGCCGGCCGCCCCGCGGAGCACCTGGTGGACGCCTCGGCCGACGCCGCGCTGGTGGTCGTCGGCCGCTTCACCCGCGGTCCCAGGACCGGCCCGCGCATCGGTCCGGTCACCCACTCCGTACTGCACCGCTCCCCCGCGCCGGTGGCGGTGATCGCGCACGGCTGACGACCGCCGAGCGATGAATCCGCCCGGCGCGGAACACCCGCTGCCCACCCCCTTACACACGGAGGTACCTGTCATGCTTCGCCCCGTCGTCGTCGGGCTCGACGGCTCCCCCGAGAGTTTCGCCGCGGCCAACTGGGCCGCCCGTGAGGCCCTGCGCCGCGAACTGCCGCTGCACCTGGTGCACGCGTGGCTCTGGCAACCCGTCGATGTGCCCGCCCCGGACAGCGAGGACACCGTGAGGCACTGGGCGCGGCGCATCCTGCGCGACGCCGAGAAGGAGCTGAGGGGCCACTACCCGGACCTTCCGCTCACCGCCGAGCAGGTACCCGCCACGGCCGTCACGGCGCTGCTGGAACGGGCGGAGAGCGCCGAGATGCTGGTGCTCGGCTCGCGCGGGCTCAGCGGCCTGGCCGGTTTCCTGCTCGGCTCCGTCGGCCAGCAGGTCCTCGCCCGGGCGACATGCCCGGTGGTGATGGTGCGGGCGAATGAGCAGTCCGCCACCGAGCTGCCCGGCGACGAGGTCGCCGTCGCGCTCAGCAACCTGGCGAAAGCCCCCGGGTCGCTGCTGGACTTCGCCTTCGCCGCGGCGTCCGCACGCGGGTCGACGTTGCGCGCCGTGCACGTCTGCAAGCTGCCGGCGTCCGACTACGGGTACGGCATCGCCGCGGGACCCATCGGCTACCTGGACGGTGATCTGGAGGGCCGGCTGAACCGGGAACTCGACAAGGCCCTGGAACCGTGGCGGGAGAAGTACCCGCGGGTCACGGTGGAACGCACGATCGATCTCGCGTTCGTGGCCGGGTCGGTGCTGCGGGCCGCGTCCGGGGCCGGACTGCTGGTGGTCGGCCGCCGGACGCGCCGTTCCGCCCTGGGCACGCATATCGGCCCCGTCACCAACGCGGTGCTCCACCACTCCACCGTGCCGGTGGCCGTCGTACCGCATGACTGAAAGCCGGTTCCGGGCGCCGGGCCGGGTCCTCGGCCGCCGCGGTCAGCCCCGGCGGCCGGATATGTCGTCGCCGTTCTCGTCGGTGACCACGACATCGATCCCCTTGGCGCGGAACGGGTCGAGATCGGCGTCGGTGGCCGAGTCGTCGGTGACCAGTGTCCACTTCGGAGGCATCGGAGCCCAGGCGTGGAACGGCCGACGGCCGATCTTGGTGGCATGCACGAGCAGGTAGACACGGTCGCTGCGGCGCGTCATCAGCTCCTTGAGCCGGGTTTGCCGGATGTCGGCCTCGCAGATGCCGTCCTCCGCGGTGACCCCGTCCGCGCCGAGGAACACCCGGTCGAAGGTGCGGCGTTCCAGTGCGGTTTCGGCGAGGGGGCCGATGAAACTCTGGCTCCGCGGCCGAAGGTGGCCGCCAAGGCACTCCACGGTCACCCCGTCGGCCGAGGCGAGCTCCTGCAAAGCCGTCATACCGGCGGTCACCACGGTCAGCTCGGGGCCGTGCCGCAGCTCATGGGCGAGCGCGCCCGTGGTGGTGCCGGCGTCGAGCAGCACCGTCTCCCCCGCGCCGATCCGGCGCGCGGCCCAGCGCGCGATGGACCGCTTTGCCTCGAACTCCTCGCCGACCCGCTGGCGGAGGCTGGCCTCGGGGTGTGCGACGAGCGCCATCGCGCCGCCGTAGGTGCGGGCCAGGGCGCCCGCGCCTTCGAGCTGCGCGAGATCACGTCGGATGGTCGACGCGGTGACTCCGAATTGCGCGGAGAGCTCCTCCACGTTGGTCAGTCCCGTGGTGGTGGCCAGCCGGACAATGGCCTGCCTGCGGAGTTCGGAGTCGCGGGGCACTCGGTGTCCCTTCATCCGGTGGCACCCGGCGCCAGGTCCGCGGCCTGGCGCAGCGCCTCGATCATGCTGCCCACCTCGGCCGCTCCGGTTCCCGCGATATCGAAGGCGGTGCCGTGGTCCACCGATGTGCGGATCACGGGCAGCCCCACGGTGATGTTGACGCCCGCTTCGATGCCGAGCACCTTCACCGGCCCGTGGCCCTGGTCGTGGTACATGGCCACGATCAGGTCGTAGTCTCCGCGGCCGGCGAGGAAGAACGCGGTGTCGGCGGGCAGCGGGCCACGTGCGTCGATACCGTCGGCGCGCAGTTTCTCCAGTGCGGGCTGGATCTTCGTCTCCTCCTCACCGGCGCCGAACAGGCCGTTCTCCCCGGCGTGCGGGTTGATCCCGCAGACTCCGATGACGGGCGTGCCGACTCCCGAGGCGCGCATTGCCTGGTGGCCGCGACGCACGGTCCGCTCGACGAGGCCGGGATCAATCCTGGCGATGGCGTCGATCAGGCCGATGTGGGTGGTCACGTGGATGACCTTGACCTTGGGTGTCGACAACATCATCGACACCTCCTCGGTACCGGTCAGCGCCGCGAGCAGCTCTGTATGCCCGGGGTAGATATGCCCGGCCGCGTGCAGCGCCTCCTTGTTCAACGGCGCCGTGCAGATGGCCTGCACCTCGCGCGCGACCGCGAGCTCGGCCGCGACACGCACATACTGGTAGGCCGCTTCGCCCGCGGCCGGGCTCAGTTTCCCCCACTCCAGGCCGTCGGGTAGCAGACCGAGGTCGATGACGTCGATCCGGCCGGGTGTGAACCGGGCCCGTGCCACCGATTCGACGGCCGCCACCTCGACGCTCGCACCTCGCGCCAGGGCGGCCTCGCGCAGCCGGCGGGCGTCCCCGATGACGAGGGGACGGCACCGTTCGTACACGGCCGCGTCGGCGAGCGCGCCGACCACGACCTCGGGGCCGATTCCGGCTCCGTCCCCCATCGTGACGGCTATGACGGGCAAGGGCGATTTCACTGCTCCTCCTGAGGATCAGGCTGGTGAAGCCGGTCGGCGATCATGAGCGGGCTGTCCGGGCCACCGTGGCCGCCGGGCCGGGCCATGAGGTCGATCACCTGCGCGCTCGAATTCCGCGTGGAACGCGCAAGTTCAACCGTGTCGGCGCCAACGGCCAGAGCCGTCCCCACAGCGCCGCCGAGGTCGTCACACAAGGCTGAACCCATGAAATCCGCGGATCTCACGCACACCTCCCCACGACCCATTTTGCGTGAAACACGCTATCGGCATTGCGCATTGCGTGCAAGAGTGCCAGAGTGCGCAGCCACAGGTGCTCCTACGGCGAAGGCGCCGACGAGCAACGGAGGGTTCCACATGCGGACAGCAACGCCACAGACGGCACAGATATCCCGACGAACACTGCTCAAGGCATTGAGCGTCACCGGAGGCGCGATGGCTATGGGCGGCCTTGCCGGTTGTGCGAGTCCCACGGGCGGTCCGCCGCCCGGTTCGGTGACCCTCGGACTGAACCGTTCACTCGTCTCACTCGACAACAAGCTCAATCAGTTCGACGCGGCGGTCACCGTGCAGCGCGCGGTGCGCCAGGGACTGACCCGGATCGGTGCCGATCTCACCCCGGTGCCCGTACTCGCGGATCGATTCGAGCTCACCGCCCCGACGCAGTGGACGGTGCGGCTGCGTGAGGGCATCCGCTACTCCGACGGCAGCCCCGTGCGCATCAAGGACGTCAGCACCGCGCTCACGATGTACCGGCAGGTCAGCGGCTCCTACATCGCCGGGTTCTTCCCCGAGTGGCCGACGGTCGTACCGGTGGACGAGCGAACGTTCACGCTGGAGACCAAGCGCCCGCTGCCGGTGCTCGACTACCTGATGGCCAACATCCTCCTGACGCCCGCCTCGGCGAACGTGCCCGAGGAACTCCAGTCCGGCGTCGGCTCCGGCCCCTACGTGGTCACCGCGTCGAACCGCGGCACCGGCGAGTACACCTTGCGCCGCAACAACAACTACTGGGGCAGGCCCGCGCGCGTGAAGCAGGTGCAGGTGCGGTTCGTGCCCGAGGAGTCCAACCGGGTGGTGGGACTCCGCTCGGGTGAGATCGACATCATTGACACCATCACTCCCGACTCGGCCGATCAGCTGAGCGGGCAGCCGGATGTGGCGTTCGAGCGGGTCCGCGGTACCCGGATCAACCAGCTCTTCTACAACTTCCGCAAGCCGGACGGCCATCCGCTGTCCAAGGCGTCGGTCCGCCAGGCACTCTCGCTGGCCGTGAACGGCAAGCGGCTTGCCGACGAGGTCCTGGCCGGCTCCGCGCAGCCCGCTGTCGGGCCGGTGGCGCAGACGCTCAACGGCGCGGTGCCCTGCGGCACCTACGACTACGACCCCCGCCGGGCCAAGCAGATGCTGGAGGCCGAGGGCATCGCCGACGGCGATCTGCGGCTCACGCTGATCTGGGAGACGGGCGAGTTCGCGGGCGACACCAGTGTGATGGAGGCCGTGGTGCAGATGCTCGGCGATATCGGCGTCCGTGTGAGGCTGCGGCAGTTCGAGCCGGGCGGCAACATCTCCGAGTGGCGCCAGGGCCGGGCGGGCGACTGGGACATCCTCGGCAACGGTTACGCCTCCCCCGTCGGTGCGGCGCTGCCGATCCTGCAAGGGATGTACGGCGGCACACCGGAACGCGAACGCACCCGCGACACCTACCAGGGCTATATCAACCGCGAGGTGCTCACACTGCTCGACAAGGCCTACGCCGAGGTGGACGCCGAGCGACGGCAGAAGACCACCGCCCGCATCCAGCAGGTGGTGTGGGACTCGTGGCCGAGCATGTGGGCGTTCGTGCCGAACTCGGTGCTGGCCTACCGGACCCGCGTCGCCGATGTGTCGTTGGAAGCGACCAACTCCTACCAGCTCGCGCGCATCGGTCTGGAGGCGTGAGGTGATCACTTACGTCCTCAAGCGACTCGGTCAAAGCGCATTCGTCGTGCTGCTCACGGTCTCCACCGTGTTCGTGCTGATCCGGATGGCGCCGGGTGACCCGGCCACCGCCTTGGCCGGGCCGAATGCGACCGCCGCGGATCTCGCCAAGATCCGCACCCAGCTCGGGCTGGACGGCTCGATCCTCTCGCAGTACCTGACCTTCCTCGAGCGTCTGTTCACCGGCGACCTCGGCACGTCGTACTCGTTCCGCGCACCCGCGTTCGACGTGGTGATCGACCGGTTGCCCTACACGATCACGCTCGCGCTGGCCGCGGTCGCGCTCACCGCCGTGATCGCTCTGCCACTGGGCATCTGGATGTCCCGCCGCGCCGACACCGGCCGCGAGATGGGCGCCAACATCGTGACGATCGCCGCGCAGTCGATGCCCGAGTTCTGGAGCGGCATCATGCTGCTCACCGTCTTCTCCGTGCTCCTGCCGGTGCTGCCCTCCTCCGGGTTCACCACGTGGCCGGGGCTGGTGCTGCCCGCGACCACCATCGCGCTGCTCCAGGTCGCGCTCATCTCACGGCTCGTGCGCCGCGAGATGGTGAGCAACCTGACCTCGCCCTACCTCACGGTCGCCCGCGCACACGGCATCCCGGAACGCAGACTCGTCTGGGGCTACGCCCTCACCAACTCCGCGATCCCCGTGCTCACCGCCCTCGGCACCCGGTTCGCGGCGATGCTCAACGGCGTCGTCGTGGTGGAGGTCGTGTTCAACTGGCCCGGCGTCGGCTCGCTCGTGGTGCGCGCGCTGGAGACCCGCGACTACCCGCTGATCCAGGCGACGGTCCTCGTCACCGCCGCACTCGCGATCCTCGTCCAGCTCCTCATTGACCTGATGTACCCGCTGCTCGATCCACGGATCCGCCTCGGAAAGGCCACGGCGCGATGACCATCACAGAACCCACGGAGACCGGGAAACGCCCCAGCCGCATCACCGCCGCCCAGCTGCGCGATGCCGGAGCCACCCGTCGTCCCCGCATGGCACGTGTCAAAATCCGCATCGGCGCGATCCTCACCGCGCTGGTGGTACTGCCGGTGGCGCTGGCCGGTCTGCTGCCCCTGCCCGGCTCCACCGAGCAGGACCTCGGCTCACGCCGACTGCCGCCGCTCACCGACGGCCACCTGTTCGGAACCGACCAGCTCGGCAGGGACCTGCTGGCACGGGTCCTCGACGGCGGGCAGGTGTCGATCCTCATCGGTGTGCTCGCCGTGCTCGTGTCCGGGCTGATCGGCCTCACCGCCGGTGCCGCGGCAGGCTACTTCGGCGGCTGGTGCGACGCGGTCATCAGCCGCCTGCTCGAAGCCCAGATGTCATTGCCCCTGCTGATGATGCTGCTGCTCGTCGTGGCACTGTTCGGCCCATCGGTGCCGGTGATCACAACGGTCATCGCCATCGCACAGTGGCCCGAGGTCGCCAGGCTGACCCGCTCGATGGTGCTCGTCGAGCGCGAGAAGCCGTACGTGGACGCGGCCCGCACGCTCGGCCTGTCCCACCGCGGCGTGCTGTTCCGCCACCTCGTGCCCAATGTGGTCCGGCAGACCAGCCTCGTCGTGCTCCTGCTCCTGGCGCAGGCGGTACTGCTGGAAAGCGCGCTGAGCTACCTCGGCGCCGGCCCGGAGCGGCCGTTCGCCACCTGGGGACGGCTGATCTCGGACGGTCAGGACTACGTCACCACCTCGTGGTGGCTCGTCACACTGCCCGGTCTGGTCATCGTGCTGCTGGTGGTGGGCGTGAACCTGCTCGGCGACGGGCTGCGGGACACGGTCAGGGGTACCAAGAAGGGAGTGGCGGCATGAGCAGTGTGCTGGAGGTCGAGGACCTACAGATCGAGCTGATCACCGAACACGGCGTGGTCCGCGCCGTCGACGGGATCTCGCTGCACGTCGACCCCGGCGAGACGGTGACGTTGATCGGCGAGTCCGGTTCCGGCAAGTCGACCACGGCGATGGGGCTGCTCCGGCTCCTGCCACCGGACCTGGCCGTGCTCTCGGGCAGGGCGGTGCTCGCCGGGCACGATGTGATCGCCGACCCGGCCGCGATCAGCGGCCTGCGCGGACGCGTCGTGGGGCTCATCCCGCAGGACCCGATGACCGCTCTGAGCCCGGTGCACACGGTCGGCAGGCGGCTGACCGAGCTGGTTCGCCTGCGAGTCGGGGGAACCAGCCGCCACCAGGCCCGGCTGATGGCGAGGGAACTGCTGGAGCGGGTGCACGTACCCGACCCCGAACGGGTGCTCGGCCACTACCCCCACCAGCTCTCCGGCGGACTGCAACAGCGGGTGCTGATCGCATGCGCGCTCGCGGGCGAGCCCGAGCTGCTGGTGGCCGACGAACCGACCAGCGCTCTCGACGTCACCGTCCAGGCGGGCGTGCTCGACCTGCTCATGGAGCTGCAAGAACGCACTGGCGTCGCGATCTTGATGATCACCCACGACCTCGGCGTGGCCCGGCTCGTGTCCGACCGCGTGCACGTGATGCGCGCGGGCCGGTTCGTGGAGAGCGGCGACGTGGAGCGGGTGGTGACAGCGCCGACGCACCCCTACTCGAAGCAACTGCTCGCCGCCGTACCGCGGCTGGTACACAAGGAGATGCCCGCGTGAGCGAGACACCGATCCTGTCCGTCGAGGACCTGGTGGTGGAATTCCCCGGCAGCGGCAAGACGAGGTTCCGCGCCGTCTCCGGTGTGGGATTCAGCCTGGAAAAGGGGCGCACCGTCGGCATCGTCGGCGAGTCCGGCTGCGGCAAGAGCACCATCGCACGCAGCATCGTCCGCTTGCAGCGGCCGACGTCCGGCCGCATCCTGCTCGACGGCACCGACATCTCCCGGCTGTCCGAACGCCGGCTGCGGCCGCTGCGCGCCCGCGTACAGATGATTTTCCAGGACCCGTACGCGTCGCTCGACCCGAGGCTCACCGCGGGCGAGATCGTGGCAGAGCCGCTGAAGCTGCGCGGAACGCGCGACTCGGTCCAGCGCAGAAAGCAGGCGCTCGCGCTGCTGGAGCGGGTCGAGCTGCCGAAGACCGCGCTCGACCGGCTACCTGCCGAGTTCTCCGGCGGGCAGCGCCAGCGCATCGGCATCGCCAGGGCGCTCGCGTGCCGGCCCGACGTGTTGGTGTGCGACGAAGCGACCAGCGCACTCGACGTCTCGGTACAGGCACAGGTGCTGGCGCTGCTCAAGGACATCCAGGCGGACACCGGCGTGGCCTACGTGGTGATCTCGCACAACCTCGGCGTGGTGCACGAGCTCAGCGACGACGTGCTCGTCCTGCGCCGGGGCGAGATGGTGGAGTACGGGCCCGCCGACCGGGTGCTGACCGAACCCGCATCCGCCTACACCCGCGCGCTGCGCGACGCCGCACTGGATCCGGCGGCCATGACCGGCCGCAAACCCCGGCATCTGCTCGCCGGCATCGGCGCCAGAGCAACGGAAAGGAACACATGACCGGCACACCCGGGCCGATGCCCAACCACAACCGCTGACCGCTGACCGCTGAGAACGAAGAACAGGAGCACATTCCCGTGAGCGCACTCGAGTTCGCCCGTCGAGTCCGTAACCGTCAACACGCCATCGGCTACTGGGTGGTGCTCGACGACCCCATCGCCACCGAACGGCTCGCCCGGCTCGGCTACGACTACGTCGCGGTGGATGCCCAGCACGGCCTCATGGGCTACACCGGCATCCGCAACGCGATGCTCGCCATCGACGCGGGAGCCACATCCGCGGCGATGGTGCGGGTGGAGCAGAACGACCCCTTCGCCATCGGCAGGGTGCTGGACGCGGGCGCCACCGGCGTCATCGTGCCGCTGATCGACTCCGCCGAGGACGCCGCGGCCGCCGTACGCGCGACCCGCTACCCGCCGGAGGGCCGCCGTTCGTACGGGCCGATGCGCGCACAACTGCGCGTGGGCCCGGGGCCCGCGGAGGCCAACGAGTCGGTACTGCTGCTCGCGATGATCGAGACGCCTCAGGGCCTGCGCAACGTAGCCGAGATCTGCGCGACGCCCGGTCTCGACGGCATCTATGTGGGCCCCTCGGATCTGCGGCTCGCGGTCGGTGGAGAGACCTCGACCGACCCGGCCGTGGACGAGGTGTTCGAGCAGGCCGTCGAGAAGATCGCCAAGGCCGCGGAGGCAGCGGGGATCGCCGCGGGCATCCACACGCCGAACGGCGAGGTCGCCAGGCGCAGGCTGGAGCAGGGCTACACGTTCGCGTCGGTGGCGAGCGACCTGGTCCACCTGGAGCAGGCGGCAAAGGCTCATCTGTCAGCCGCGCGAGGCGATCTGTGAGGCCGCGCGAGACCGGACGCGGCCGCGCCGAAGCCACGCTCACCGCCCCGGTGGCCCGGTCGCACACGGCGCATCGCTCCAGCACCTCATCCGACGGCCACCGTTCGGCCGGCTCGTACGTCCGGCTCGACGCGGACTGGCCGCGCCGGCGGGAATCCGATGCGAAAACCGGGACCACATGAGCCTGACCCTGATCACCACGCCCACGTTCGGCCGGTTCTCTAGCGAGCCGTGGGAGCTGCTGCGCGTGGCGGGCGTGCGCGCGGAGCGGCCTCGCGAGGACGTGCCGCTGCCCCGCGCCGACCTGCTCGCCCGCGTCCACGAGGCCGAGGCGCTGATCGTCGGGCTCGACCCGATCGACAACGAGGTGTTCGAGGCGGCGCCCCGGCTCAAGGTCGTGGCCAAGCACGGTGTCGGCTACGACAACATCGACCTCGACGCCGCGCGTGAGCACGGCGTGCGGGTGGTGTACGCGCCCGGCAGCAACTCACGCGCCGTCGCCGAGTTGACGTTCGGCCTGCTGCTCGACGTGGCGCGCGGGATCTCCGCCAACGACCGGGCCGTACGGGCCGGCGGCTGGCCGAAGACATTCGGCGTCGAACTGGCCGGGCGCCGCCTCGGCATCGTCGGCTTCGGCCGGATCGGCAGGCGCGTGGCCGAGTACGCCACCGCCTTCGGCATGGACGTGATCGCCCACGATCCATACCTGCCCACCGATGCCTTCGGGGACGTGGCCTCGGCCGATCTCGACACCACCCTCGACAGCGACGTGGTGAGCCTGCACCTGCCCGCCACCCCCGGCGCCGAGCCGCTGCTGCACCGCGACCGGCTCACCGCCATGCGGCCGGGTTCCATCCTGCTCAACGTCGCACGAGGTGGCCTCGTCGACGAGCACGCCGCCGCCGAGTTGCTGCACGGCGGACACCTGGCCGGAGCCGGCTTCGACGCCTTCGCCGTCGAGCCACCCGGCGACAGCCCACTGCTGAGCGCGCCCAACGTGGTGCTGACCGCCCACATCGGCGCGTGCAGCCGGGAGGCGAACCGGGCGATGGGCGTCACCGTGGCCGAAGGCGTACTCGCCGTGCTCCAGGGGGCCGAGCCCCGGTACTCCGCCGCCTGACCCCGCTCCAACGCAAAGGACAGTCATGAAGATCGAACGTATCCGCATCGATCAGGCGAAGTTCGACATGGTCGACTTCTCCAAGCACCCCACCGGTTTCTCGCTGGTGTACACCCCCGGCAGCCGCAAGCCGACCAGCGCCTACGCGATCCGGATCTACACCGACGAGGGGGTGGTCGGGCAGTACGTCGGCGGTAACTCGGTGGCCACCGCGCAGGTGAACATGTTCGGCGGCTATCTCATCGGCAAGGACCCGCTGCAACGCGAGCTCATCTACAACGACGTCAAGCGGCAGCTGCGCAAGTTCGACAAGATGGGTATGGGCTTCGTCGACATCGCGCTGTGGGACCTCGCGGGCCGGGCGCACAACGCCTCGATCCGGACCCTGCTGGGGGGCTGGAAGACCCGGCTGCCCGCCTACGCCTCCACCGCGGCGGGCGACCGGAACGGCGGCCTCGACAGCCCCGAGGCGTACGCCGACTTCGCCGTGGCCTGCAAGGAGCTCGGCTACCGCGGGTACAAGCTGCATGTGTGGGACACCTACGATGTGCCCGAGGTGGTGCGCACGATCGCCAAGGTGCGCGAGGCCGTGGGTCCGGACATGGACCTGATGCTCGACCCCGGCTGCAAACTGGAGACCTTCGCGCACGCGGTGCAGGTGGGCCGCGCATGCGACGACGCGAACTTCCTGTGGCTGGAGGACCCGTACAAGGACACGGGCATCTCGATCTTCGGCCATAAGCGTCTGCGGGAACTGATCCGCACTCCCCTGCTTCAGACCGAGCACGTGCGCGGTCTCGAGCAGCACATGGACTTCGCGATCGGCGGCGGCACCGACTTCATGCGCGCCGACGCCGAGTACGACGGCGGCATCACCGGCGCCCTCAAGATCGCTCACGCCACCGAGGCGCTCGGCCTCGACGTGGAACTGCACACGCCGGGCCCCGCGCAGCGCCAGTTGATGGCCTCGCTGCGGAACACCAACTACTACGAGATGTCCTTCGTACACCCCAAATCCTCCGAGATCGGCCGCAGCCAGCTGATCTACGCCGACGGCTACCGCGACGGACTCACCGCGATCGACGCGGACGGCTGTGTGCCGGTGCCCGAGGGCGTCGGGCTCGGCGTGGAGTACGACTGGGACGCCATCGAGGCGCACACGGTCGACACCGTGGAGTTCACTCGATGACACCGGCGGTCACACGGGCCGATCTGTACGAGCCACGGCTCCAGGAGCCACTCACGATGTTCCGGGGCCGCCTGCCCTGACCCGGGCGTGGCCTCACGCGATCCCCCTGCCTCGGCGGGCACCGGGCGAACTCCTCTTCACCGCCTCGCTCGGTGCCTGTGCCTGCTCAGCGGCGTCATCGCGCCGGTCACCGCGTCACCACCACCCGAAGGCGCCCCAGGCCAGCGCGGGAGCGACGACTACGGACACCAGCCCGCAGGTGAGCAACTGCCGGAAGAGCCGTGGCCGGTCCTCCGGTTCAGCGGCGCCGAGGAGCAGGCCACCGGTGATGCCCAGCGGATTGACATCGACCAGAACCGAGGCCAACGCGACCGAGAGAACGGCGCCGACGGGCGAAACCCCTTCGGCGACCACCGCGGGAACCAGCGGCATCATCGTCGCGAAGACGGTGATGGAGCTCGCGGCGAAGGACGTGACACCGGCGATGTAGCACAGGACGAGCAGACTCAGCATCGGTGCCCCCTCCACCCGCAGCAGATCGCTGATCCGCGTGAAGGCGCCCAGATCCTGCATCAACCCGATGTAGGTGAGCAGTCCCCCGATCAGCAGCACCACATTCCAGGGGATGCGGGAGACGATGTCGTTCGGCTCCAGCCCGAGGGCGAGTTGCTGGACGACCGCGGCGGTGAGCCCCAGGTAGCCGATGTTGACGTCGAAGCCGACCGAGAGCACCACCACCGCCAGCAGGCAGGCGAGGGTGAGCACCCGGGAGGTGCCTGACGACGGGGCACGCCCGGCCTTTTCTCCGGCTGCTGGTCCGGTGCCGGTGCCGGTGGGCGCGAGGGTGGCGTGGAGTCCGTCCGGCGTGGTCGGTGCCACACGGCCACGTGGCATGGCGCCGGTGCGGAACCCGACGGCGAGACAACCGGCCGAGACGGCGAGGCCGGCCAGAACTCCGCCGAAGAAGAAGCTGACCGGGGCGGAGTCGGGCAGCCCGATTCCCAGCTTGTCCCCCAGTTGGCGCGCGCTGGTGCCGTAGACGGCCAGGGGCGAGAGCAGCCCGCTGATGACGCCGGTGATGCCGAGCACAGCCGCGATGAAAAGGGGTAT
The DNA here is from genome assembly GCF_040653035.1 of Streptomyces malaysiensis subsp. malaysiensis. Lineage (NCBI taxonomy): Bacteria > Bacillati > Actinomycetota > Actinomycetes > Kitasatosporales > Streptomycetaceae > Streptomyces > Streptomyces malaysiensis. Next base: position 70,769 of record NZ_JBEZNG010000019.1, on the reverse strand, counting down.
CCCATAGCGCGCGGCGAGACCGAGTGCGAGGGGAGCGACGATGGCGGTGGCGGCGGCCGGGAGTGTGCCGATCGCCGTCAGCACGGCGCCGATCAGGAACGGGACCAGGACGACCAACAGCGCGCGTCCGCCGACCAGACGGAGCATTCCGTCGAGGAGCCAGTCGAGGGTGCCGTTGATCTGGGCGACGGCGAACAGCGCCGTGACTCCGACGATCAGCACGAAGAAGTCACCGGGGAAGAACGCCGTCACATCGTCGGCGGTGCGGTCCGCGGCGAGACCGACGAGGAAGGCGGCCGGAAGGGCCGCCAGCCCGAGGTTGAACCTCGGCAGGGCGGTCGCCGCGAAGAGGGCTATGAGAACGACGATGGAGACGTCGGCCATGGACATCTGTGCCTCCTGGTTCAGACGACGCCCCGGTCGGCGAGGTCGTCGATGGTGGTCGAGGCGAGGCCGAGATCCTCCAACACGGCGCGGGTGTGCTCACCCAGGCGAGGAGCACCGCGGTCGATCCGCTGCTCGAACCCCGAGAAACGTCCGGCGGAGCCCTGGACCAGGCGGGTGCGACCGTCGTGCTCGTCGGTCACCTCGACCACCGATCCACGAGCCCGCATATGAGGGTCGGCGCAGATGTCGGCCGCCGTGTTCACCGGTCCGCAGGCCACCCCCGCTTCGGCCAGCAGCTCGGTCAAGGACTCGAGGTCGTGGGCGGCCACGAAAGCGGCCACCCGGCCCTCGATCTCCGCGCGGTGCTCGATCCGGGCGGAGATGGAGTCATGGACCGCCAGATCCGGCGCCTTCATCACAGTGATCAACCGGCGCCACATCTGCTCGGTCGACGCCGGCAGGGCCAGCCAGCGCCCGTCACCGGTCCGGTAGAGGTTATTGGGACTGATGTGGGGGTTCTCGTTGCCCTGGCGCCCCCGGACCTCACCGGTCGCGTCGTAGTCGACGATGAAGTCCTCCATCATCCGCAGCAGGGGTTCATACAGGCCGATGTCGGCCAGTTGGGGCTCACCGGTACGGTCGCGTTGGCGCAGTGCGAGCATCGCGGCGAAGGCTGCGTAGATCCCGGTGACACCATCGGCGACCGGATAGCCGGCGAACACCGGCGGACCGTCGGGGAACCCCGTCCTATGGGTCAGCCCGGCGAAAGCCTCGGCGACACGGGCGAAGCCGGGGCGGTCGGCGTACGGGCCGGTGCGCCCGAAGGCGCTCACATGCACCATGACGAGATCGGGCCGGTAGGCGACCAGATCGTCGAAGTCGATGGAGAACCGACGCAGCGTCGCCGGCCGGAAGTTGGTGACCACCACATCGGCCGTGGCGGCGAGCCGTCCGACCAGCACCGCGGCCTCCGGGTGGTGCAGATCGACGGTCACGCTGGACTTGTTGCGGCCGACGACCGCCCAGCCGACGGACACACCGTCCTCCAGCGGCGGGTAACCGCGCGCGGGGTCCCCGGTCCCGGGCTGTTCGACCTTGATCACCTCCGCGCCGAACTCGCCGAGCAGGGAGGAGGCGAGAGGGCCGGCGAGAACCGTCGAGAGGTCGAGGACACGCACACCGGCGAGGGGCCCAAGCACGGATATTCCTTTCACGAGCGTCGGAACGTCATGGTCATCCGAGACCGATGTCACAATCCCGCGGCGTCATCGCCGCGGGAAGACGCCGCTTACTGGAATCAGTGAAAGAAAAAGGCAATAACATGAGGGGATGCGAGTCGAACGGGCCAGGTACTTCCTCGCCGCGGTGCGCACGGGATCCCTTCGGTCGGCGGCGGCAGCCTGTGGCGTCAGCCAGCCCACGATCGGACAGCAGCTCACAACGCTCGAGGAGGAGCTCGACGCCGTTCTGCTGACCCGGAACCGGGGAGGGGTCCGCCCGACGCCGGCCGGCGAGGCACTCGTCGGCCCGCTCACCCGTCTCGTGGCAGCCGAAGACGCCGTGCGCGAGGCGGCGCTGGCCTCCAACGGGACGTATCAGGGCCGGGTGACCATCGGTGGGGGATCGGCGACCGTCGAGACCATCGTCGCTCCTGTCATGGGGCGGCTGCTCACCGACCATCCGGGCCTGCGGTTCTCCGTACGCGAAGGCTCCTCGGCCGACATCGAACGCGCGGTGATGGCCGGCGACCTGGACCTCGCCGTGGCCACCACACCGGACGGGCCCGCGCCGGGCGGGCTCGCCCGGCGGCGGCTCCTCACCGCGCCGCTCGTCATCTACACCCGGCCCGACCACCCCCTCACCCGCCGGCACGAGGTCACCTGGGACGACCTCGGCCAGTGGCCGATCGTCACCATGAGGCCGGGTACCGTGATGCATCAGCGGCTGCGCCGGCACCTCCCGGACGCCGAGGTGATGGTCGAGGCGATGTCCGCCGGAACGGTTCGGACCATGGCCGCCGAAGGCGCCGGGGTGGGCCTTCTGGCCCACTTCGGCACCCGGCCGCCCCCGACCGGTCTGGTGCGGTTCCCCCTGGCGGACGCGGAACCGGTGGAGGTCAGCCTGGTCCAGCGCGTGGACAGTCAGCCGTCCCGATCCTCCGTCGTCGTCCGCCGGTTGATCATCGCTCGCGCCGACGAGCTGTCGGGCCGCCCGGGTTGAGCGATACCGGCCGCCCGGTGCGGCCGCGCGCCAACAGCTTGTGCCGGGGCCGCCGGTGCCACCGGGCCGAGCCGTGGGACGATCGCCATCCGCCCATCACTCGTGAGCCGTGCCCACACCGTCCGCTCGGGTGCGCCCCCGGGTGCCGTCGTACGAGTTCGGTTCGTCCGGCATTCTTGGGGTGGGCCGGGGGCATGGTGAAGGGAGCTGTGGTGGACGAGCGCGCGCGGGGTTCGCATGAGGGGGAGGCATCCGGGATGTCTCCCCAGCTGCGGCTGGACGCACTGCTGGACGACCTACAGCAGCAGGTGGCGCAGGTCAGGGCGGCCCGGGACCGGGTCCATACGTTGCTCGACGCGGTGTTGGCGGTCGGCTCCGACCTGGACCTCGAGGTGGTGCTGCAACGCATCGTGGAGTCGGCGGTCGCCCTGGTCGACGCCCAGTACGGGGCGCTCGGGGTGCTGGGCGAGGAAGGCACGATCAAGCAGTTCATCACCGTCGGCATCGACGACGAGACCATCGCCCGGATCGGGCCCTACCCGCGCGGCGCGGGCATCCTCGGCTTGCTCATCCGCCACCCGGAGCCGCTGCGCCTGGCGAACCTGGCCGATCATCCGGCGTCCGTCGGCTTCCCGTCCGGCCATCCGCCGATGACCAGCTTCCTCGGCGCCCCGGTCCGGGTGCGCGACCAGGTGTTCGGCAACCTCTACCTGACGAGCAAGCGGAGCGGTACGGAGTTCGACACCGACGACGAGGCGGTGCTGCGCACCCTGGCCGCGGCGGCCGGTGTGGCGATCGACAACGCCCGGCTGTACGACGAGGCGCACCGTCGGCAGCGATGGCTCGCGGCCAGCAACGAGCTGACCCGCAGCCTCCTGTCCGGTGCCGAGCCCGCCGCGGTGCTGGAGTCCTTCACCGCTACCGTGCGGGAGATGGCCGACGCGGACCTGGTCACCCTGGCGGTGCCCGTCGGAGACAGTGGCGAGCTGGTCCTCGAGGCCGCCTCGGGCACCCAGACGGAGCGGGTGCGCGGACTGGTGCTGCCCGCCACGGCGCTGGCCGCGAAGGTCTACACATCCGGGGAGACGATCGTCAGCGAGGCCGTGAGCGCCGACCCGCGCGCCGAGGGCGGCAGCGCCTCGGTGGTGGAGCTGGGGCCGGCCTTCTTCGTGCCGCTCGGCACCCGGGAGCATGTCCGGGGAGTGCTACAGGTCGCGAACCTGCCGGGCAGCGCCCTGTTCACCGACGCCGTGATCGACATGGTCACCGGGTTCGGCAACCAGGCCGCGCTGGCCCTGGACGTCGCCGAGCACCGGCGGGACACCGAGCGCATGGTCGTGCTCGACGACCGCGACAGGATCGCCCGGGACCTGCACGACCTGGTCATCCAGCGGCTGTTCGCGGGTGCGCTGTCCCTCCAGTCCGCGCTGGGCCGGGTCTCCGACCGGCCGCAGGTGAGCGAACGGGTCCAGCGCGTCGTGGACGACCTGGACGACACCATCAAGATCATCCGCTCCACCGTCTACGCCCTTCGCGAGCACGATCAGGCCCGTCGCGGCAGCGGGCTGCGCGCCCAGCTGGTGGCGGCCACCGAACGGGCCACCGAATCGCTCGGCTTCGCCCCCGCGCTGCGCATGACCGGGCTGCTGGACACGGCCGTGTCCGCCGAGCAGGCCGAGCAGTTGCTGGCCGTGCTCGGCGAGGCGCTGTCCAACGCCGCCCGGCACGCGCACGCCACCACCGTCGATGTCGGCGTCGAGGCCACCGACGCCACCCTGCACCTGCGGGTGGCCGACAACGGCCTGGGGATCGACCCGGCGGTCACCCGCCGCAGCGGCCTGGCGAACCTTCGCCGACGCGCGGAGGAGATGGGCGGCACCTTCGACCTGTCCGCGAACCAGCCGAGCGGCACGGTCGTCGAGTGGATCGTCCCGCTCTCCCCTACCTGACATGCCCAGCTCCGGACCGGCCTGGTGAACGCGGACGCGCGGGTGGGCGGGCGCATGGGAATGCCGCCCCACGACCGCCCCTTCACGCGGCCGACCGGGACAGGGGGCTGCCCGCCTTCGCGCGCGTGGCCTCGACCGCTTCGCGCTTACGTGGTGGTGCCCGCGATGCGGCGTTCACCCCGGCGGTCGGTGGGGCGCTTCCCCTCGGCGCCTTCGGCCGCGGCACGCACGCGGATGAGGGTGTGGACCAGCGCGGCGGCCGCCACGATCGCGAGCAGGGCGAGGCCGGCCGCGTACGTCCCGTACTCGCCGTACATCGAGCCCATCACCAGTGGCGGGACGAAGCCGCCCAGACCACCGGCGGCGCCGACCACACCGGTGACCGAGCCGATCCGATCGGCCGGGGTCAGGAGGGCGACCAGGGCGAAGGTCGCCCCGCTGCCCGCGCCGAGCGCCCCGGCCATCGCGAGGAAGGCGATGGTGCCCACCGGAGCCAGGGCCGGGGTGAACGACTGCGCCACCGCCCCGGCCACGACCACGGCCAGCGCCCCGGCCAGCACCCGGACCGGGCCCAGCCGGTCGGACAGCCAACCGCCGACCGGACGCATCGCGACCGCGACAAGCACGAACCCGGCCATGCGGTTCGCGGCGTCGGCCTGGGTCAGGCCGTAGCCGGTCTTGAGGTAGGTGGGCAGGTAGACGGAGAAGGCGACGTAGCCGCCGAACGCGACCGTGTACAGCGCGGATGCCTGCCAGGTGATGCCCAGCCGGGCGGTGGCGGCCAGCCGGCGGGCCGGCGGCTCGGTCGGCGTGGTGCGGCCGGGCGCGTCACGCAGCAGCAGCGCGGCCGTCACGGCGTACACGGCGAGCACCGCGGCAGTGATCAGGAAGGGGGTGGACATGCTATGCGCGTCGACCAGCTTCACCGTGGTCAGAGCGCTGATGGCCGTACCGCCCATACCGGCGCCGAAGACACCGATGGCCAGACCGCGCCGCTCGGAAGGGAACCAGGCGTTGACGAACGGTACGCCGACGGCGAAGGCGGTGCCGCCGATGCCGAGGAAGAATCCGCCGACCAGCAGGGCGGCGAGGGAGGAGTGACCGGCCAGACCGAGGTGGAGCACCGGCACGACGGTGGCCGCCGACACGATGGGGAACATGGCCCGCCCGCCGAACCGGTCGGTCAGCGCGCCGACCGGGATACGGCCCAGCGAGCCGACCACCACCGGCACCGCCACCAGCAGCGACTGCTGGAACGAGGTCAGGTCCAGGCGGTCCTGGAAGCGCGGGCCGAGCGGGCTGAGCAGCGCCCAGGCCCAGAAGTTGACGGCGAAGCCGACCGTGGCGAGCGCCAGCATCAGCCAGGCGCGGCCCGGCACCGGCTCGTGCGCCGACGGCGTCGCGCCGTCTCTCCCAGACCGTTGGAGCACCATCGTGTTCCTCCCGATAGCAGTGATCCGGCCGCTCGCGCCGTGGCTGCGGCCCTTGCTCAGGCTTCGGGATTCGTGGCCGCCCCGCACGGGGCCGTCGGTGCCTCGTGCCGGTCCAGCCGGTCCTCGGCGCCGGGGCCGTAGGGGCCGCCCATCAAGACGGGCCGTCCGGGCCAATGGGCCCTACCGCGTCCCGGTACCGGGCCGGGGGCTCTGCCGGAGCGATCCCCGGCGGGAGCCGGAGGTCGTCCGGAAGACGGCCAACGGGCCGCTGGGCACGGCGAGATGGCCACCGCCGGGGACTCGCCGCACGCCCGGCACAGACCGACTCCGGCACACCGGGGCCCCGGCCCCCGCTTCCACCGGCCCCCGCGGCCGGAGGCCCGTCGCACACAGCCGCGTCGGGCTCAGGTCGCGGAGGCGGTACCACTTCGCCCCGGCGCCGGTCCGGTTCCCTCGGTGTGATGTCCGGCCGCGTGCGCGGAGGCGCGCGGTGTTCGGCCACCATCCGGGCCGTAGCCGAACCGGATCAACAGCTGCGGGAAGCAACGCCGTTGGGACAGGGACGCCGCCGCCCGCAGATCCGGCCATTCCATGGCCTGGTGCAGCATCGAGGTGCGCACCCCGTGCGCGGTCGCGGTCAGCAGCACGCGCTCCAGGGCCTGGCCCGCCAGCAGCCAGTCCTCCCGCCGGTCCTGAGCCGTCGACAACAAGGCCACCTGGGCGTGGCGTTCGAAGTGCCGGGCCGGTGGGCCCGGGACGGGCGACCGGCCGGTGAAGTCGCGCATCGGCATCCGCCCGTCCGCGTCCCGCGGGCCGAGAGTGGTGAGCGGAATCCCATAGGGAACGTTCGTCCCCGGGGCGGTGATCCAGGCGCGGGCTTCAGCGGTACGCGCGGGGCCTGCGTGGTTGCGGGCTTCGGCCGCCGCGGTCAGGCCGAGCAGCAGCCGTGTGGCGGCGAAGTCCGGCACGTGCAGTCGCGCGCCCTCGACCCGCGCGGCCGCGGTCATCTCCGCCACGACCGCTTCGGGCACCGGGCGGCCGGTGAACGGCATCCGGCTGGTGTGGCGCCGCTCGACGGCCGGATACAGCCACCGGTGATCCGGCAGCTGCCCCGTGGGCGTGGTCAGTCGCACGGCGGCCAGCAGGTCGGGCTCGTCCTCGTCGGGCAGCAACCGGACCACGGGGTCCCAGCCCAGGTGCGCGACGGCGACCCGGAGATTGAAGACCGCGGCGCCCACGGACAGATGCTGGGCGCGCCGCTCCGGATCGGCCAGCGGCAGCGCTCGTCTGTCGTCGGCGCGGACCTCGATGGACCGGGTGGCCGCCCGCATCCCGAAGCGCCACGGCTGTGTGTTGTGGATCGAGGGTGCCGCCACCGCCGCGGCCATGAGCGTTTCCAGCGCGGTGGCGTCGATCTCCCGGGTATGCATGCGCGGCTCCTCCGCTCCCGTGAAAATCCACGGGGTGCGGGCGGTCCCCCGTGTGGCCTCCACTCTCCGTCGTCACAGGACGCTTGACGAGGGCCAACCGTCCCCCGCTCAGGTGCGGCTCCGCCGCGCGGGCACGACCGGCCACGGCGGCGCCACGGAGGATCGACGGCAGGTCGGGGCACTTCCAGCGGAGCGCTCAGGCGTCCGCGGCGGGCCTGAGCACCTCCCTGCACCAGGTGCGGAAGTCTGTCGATGTGGGCTCGGCGGTCGCCCAGTCGGCGTCGTAGATGCCGTGGTCCTGTGCGGCGAACGCCTCCGTCATGTCCTTGACCTGCTGGTCACCGGCGCCCCGGGAGCGGAGCAGCGACGCGTAGTCGTCCATGCTCATGCGTCGGTAGGTGACCGGCCGCCCGAGTTCCTGGCTGATCACCTCGGCCATGCCATCAGGGGTCAGCCGGTCGGGGCCGAACACGGGGAGGTTCTGCTGCCCGGTCCAGGACAGATCGGTGAGCAGATCGGCGGCGACGCCGGCGATGTCCCGCGTCGCGATCGACGCGAGCGGCAGGTCACCCGCACAGGTCAGGTGGAACGCGCCCGGCCCGCGGATCGCGTCGAGTTGTCCGAGGAGGTTCTCCATGTAGAAGGGCATGGACAACGCCCGGTACGCCGCGCCGGACGCGCGGAGTTCGGCGTCCATGGCGAAGGCCGCCGAGAGGACACCGGCCGGGGTCGGCCAGCCGTGTCCGGCGCTGGACACCCCGACGACATGGCCGACACCGTGGCGTGCGACGGCGGCGGCGCCGACCCGGGCGAAACCGAGGTAGTACTCCCTGACACTCGGCGCCTGCCGGCTCGGCGGGACGAGCCAGAACAGCGCCTCGGCCCCGGGCAGTGCCTCATCGAGCACTCCCGGCTCGTCGTGGGAGCCCTCGACGGTCTCGACCCGCTCGCGGACCGTGTCCTCAAGACGCGAGGCGTCACGGACGATGACCCGGACCTCCTTGTCCTGGTCGAGCAGCCGATGGACCAGCTGACTGCCGATCTGTCCTGTCGGTGTGGTGACGACGATCATTGGACATCCCTCTAACCTGAAGCTGAATTCCGGTTCCGAATAATCCGAATGTAGGCACGGTTGCCGCGCAACGTCAACTACAGTGAACTGACCATGACTGCTCCCGAACGTCCGCTGCGGGCCGACGCCCGGCGCAACCGCGAGTCCGTCCTCGACGCCGCCGGCGAGCTGTTCGCCCAGCGGGGCGACGCCGTGCAGATGGAGGAGATCGCCGAACGCGCCGGTCTGGGTGTCGGCACCCTCTACCGGCACTTCGCCGACAAACAGGCGCTGCTCGCGGCGATCATCGGCCGCCGGTTCGAGGCGATGACCGCCCTCGCCCGCGCCGCCGACGAGACCAGCGATCCCTGGGCGGCATTCGAGACGCTGCTCTACGGCTACCTGGAGTCCGCACAGGCCGACGCCGCGTTCCGCTTCGCGCTCCTCGGTCCGGAAGAGCCGAGCTGGAACGACATCGCCGCCGAGAAGACGGATTTCTCGGCGATCACCGAGCGCATCGTGCGGCGCGCCATCGACGCCGGCCACCTCCGTGAGGACTTTCGCGCCGATGACTTCGTCCTCATCACCCGTGGCGCCATGGCGAACATGACGGACGCCCGTAACTGGCGCAGGCACGTCACGCTCTTGCTCGAGGGTATCCGCGGCCCCGAACGCTGACCCAAACCGAACCTTCGGCAGCCGCGGCGAGCGGCCGGACGGGGACGGGCCGAAGGGACGGGGACAGGCCGAAGGGACGGGGACAGGCCGAAGGGACGGGCCGCGGGGGCCGTTGGGCCCAAGACCCGTCCAGGGCCGAAACCTAGCGTTCACGACCATGGAGAACGACAAGGGCACCCGCCGCTCGCAGCGGCGCGCGGGCGAGGGCTGGCCGCTGGCTGCCCGCAGGCTGCTGACCCGCCGCGAGGTGTCGGGGGACGGACGCGCCGTCTTCGGCACCGACGACGGCGCATGGGAAGGGTTCTACCGGGACCGGTGGGCGCACGACCGGGTGGTGCGCTCCACCCACGGTGTGAACTGCACCGGGTCGTGCTCGTGGATGGTGTACGTCAAGGACGGCATCATCACCTGGGAGCACCAGGCCACCGACTACCCGTCGATCGGCGCCGACTGCCCCGAGTACGAGCCTCGTGGCTGTCCGCGCGGGGCGTCGTTCTCCTGGTACACCTACTCCCCCGGCCGCGTCCGCTACCCCTATGTGCGCGGCGCCCTGCTGAAGCTGTGGCGCGAGGCCCGTGGGCGGCTCGGTGACCCGGTGGCGGCCTGGGCGGAGATCACCCGCGACCCGGCGAAGGCACGGGCGTACAAGCGGGCCCGTGGCAAGGGCGGTCTGGTGCGCGCGGACTGGGACGAGGTGGCCGAGCTGGTGGCCGCCGCACACGTCAGCACCATCAAGACGTACGGCCCGGACCGGGTGGCGGGCTTCTCCCCGATCCCGGCGATGTCCATGGCGTCCTTCGCGGCGGGTGCTCGCTTCATGTCGCTGATCGGCGGCACGCTCCTGTCCTTCTACGACTGGTACGCCGACCTCCCGGTCGCCTCCCCACAGGTCTTCGGCGACCAGACCGACGTCCCCGAGGCGGCGGACTGGTGGAACGCGGGCTATCTGGTGATGTGGGGCTCCAACATCCCCGTCACCCGCACGCCCGACGCCCACTTCCTGACCGAGACCCGCTACAACGGCACCAAGGTCGTCGCGGTCAGCCCGGACTACGCCGACAACGTCAAACACGCCGACGAGTGGCTCGCCCCGCACCCCGGCACGGACGGGGCGCTGGCGATGGCCATGGGCCATGTGATCCTGCGCGAATTCCTCGTCGACCGCCCGGTGCCGTACTTCCAGGACTACTTGAGGACGTACACGGACGCGCCGTTCCTGGTGACCCTGCGCGAGCACGAGCGCGGTCTCGTACCGGACGGGTTCCTGACCGCCGCCGACCTCGGGCATGACACGGAACACGCCGAGTCCAAGACCGTGCTCCTCGACGCGGTGACCGGCGAGCCGGTCGTGCCGAACGGCTCGCTCGGCTTCCGCTGGGGAAAGGCCGAGCCGGGCCGCTGGAACCTCGACCTGGGCGACACCGTGCCCGCGCTGAGTCTGCTCGACGGCGCGGAGGACACCGTGGCCGTGGCCCTGCCCCGGTTCGACGAGGGCAGTACCGAGGGCGGCTCGGTCATGGTGCGCGGGGTGCCCGTGCGGCGGATCGGCGGGCGCCTGGTCACCACGGTCTTCGACCTGATGCTCGCGCAGTACGGGGTGGAGCGGCCGGGGCTGCCGGGCCGCTGGCCGGCCTCGTACGACGACGCGTCGGAGCCCGCCACCCCGGCCTGGCAGGAGGCGATCACGTCGGTGCCGGCCGGGCAGGCGGCCCGGATCGCCCGCGAGTTCGCCCGCAACGCCGAGCGCACCCGCGGCCGTTCGATGATCGTCCTCGGCGCCGGTACCAACCACTGGTTCCACTCCGACACGATGTACCGCGCGTTCCTGGCGCTGGTGACCATGACCGGCTGCCAGGGCGTCAACGGCGGCGGCTGGGCGCACTACGTCGGCCAGGAGAAGATCCGCCCGCTCACCGGGCTCCAGCACCTGGCCTTCGCCTTCGACTGGCAGCAGCCCACGCGGCACATGGCCGGCACATCGTACTGGTACCTGAATTCCGACCAGTGGCGGTACGAGGCGTTCGGGCCCGGGGAACTGGCCTCCCCGCTCGGGGACGGGCGGTTCGCGGGCAAGGGGTTCGCCGACTGTCTGGCCCAGGCCGTGCGGCGGGGCTGGACGCCCGGTCACCCCGGTTTCAACCGCAACCCCCTGGACCTGGCGGACGAGGCGGCGCGGGCCGGCCGGCCGGTCGCCGAGCACATCGTGGACGAGCTGAGGTCCGGCAGGTTGCGGTTCGCCGCCGAGGACCCCGACGACCCCGCCAACTTCCCCCGTGTCCTGACGGTGTGGCGGGCGAATCTGCTCGGCTCCTCGGGCAAGGGCAACGAGTACTTCCTGCGCCATCTGCTCGGCACGGACGCGGCGATCCGCTCCGAGCAGACCCCGTCCGAGGGTCGCCCGGAGGAGGTGGTGTGGCGGGAGGAGGCCCCCGAGGGCAAGCTGGACCTGCTGGTCACCATCGACTTCCGGATGACCTCCACCGGGCTGCTCGCCGATGTGGTCCTGCCCGCCGCGACCTGGTACGAGAAGGACGACCTGTCCAGTACGGACATGCACCCCTTCGTACACGCATTCACCCCCGCCATCGCCCCGCCGTGGCAGGCCCGCACCGACTACGACACGTTCCTGACCATCGCCGACAGCTTCAGCGAACTGGCCGCCGAGCACCTCGGCACCCGCACCGACGTCCTCGCCGTGCCGCTCCAGCACGACACCCCCGATGAACTCGCCCAGCCCGGCGGGGCGGTACCGGACTGGAAGGCGGGCGAATGCGCACCGGTGCCGGGGCTGACCATGCCGAAGCTGGTGGTCATCGAACGTGACTACGCCACGACCGCGCAGAAGATGCGTTCCGTCGGCCCGCTGCTCGACACCCTGGGCACCACCACCAAGGGCATCACCGTCCATCCGGACCAGGAGCTGGACGAGTTGCGGCACCGCTGTGGGACCGTACGGGACGGGATCGCCGCCGGACGGCCCTCGCTTGCCACCGCCTCCGATATGTGCGAGGCGATCCTGGCCCTGTCCGGCACCACCAACGGCCGCCTGGCCACGGAGGGTTTCCGGGAGCTGGAGCGGCAGACCGGCAACGAGGGGCTCAACGGGCTCGCCTCCGAACGTGAGGCCGAGCGGATCACCTTCGCCGACACCCGCACCCAGCCCCGCGCCGTGCTGACCTCCTATGAGTGGTCGGGCTCGGAGACCGGCGGCCGGCGCTATTCACCCTTCGTCATCAATACCGAGCACAAGAAGCCCTGGCACACCCTCACCGGCCGTCAGCACTTCTTCCTCCAGCACTCCTGGGTGTCCGAACTCGGGGAACAACTGCCGGTGTACCGGCCGCCGTTGAACGCGTCGCGGCACTACGGCGACGAACAGCTCCACGAGGGAAGGGCCGAGGTCACAGTCCGCTACCTCACCCCGCACTCCAAGTGGTCCATCCACTCGAACTACCAGGACAACAAGCACATGCTCGCCCTGTCCCGCGGCGGCCCGGTGATCTGGATGTCCACCGCCGACGCGGAGAAGATCGGCGTGACGGACAACGAGTGGATCGAGGCGTACAACCGCAACGGCGTCGTCACCGCGCGGGCCGTGGTCACACACCGTATGCCCGAGGGCACCGTGTACATGTACCACGCCCAGGACCGCACCGTGAACGTGCCGAAGGCCGAGGTCAGCGGCAAACGGGGCGGCATCCACAACTCGCTGACCAGACTGCTGCTCAAGCCCACCCATCTCGCGGGCGGCTACGCGCAGTTCACCTACGCCTTCAACTACTACGGCCCGACCGGCAACCAGCGCGACGAGGTCACCGTCATCCGCCGCCGTGTCCGGCGAGTGGAGTACTGAGATGCGCGTCATGGCACACGTGGCGATGGTGATGAACCTCGACAAGTGCATCGGCTGCCACACCTGCTCGGTCACCTGCAAGCAGACGTGGACCAACCGGACCGGGGTCGAGTACGCCTGGTTCAACAACGTCGAGACCAAGCCCGCCGTCGGCTACCCGCGCCGCTACGAGGACCAGCGGCGGTGGAAGGGCGGCTGGACGCTCGACAAGCGCGGGCGCCTCGTGCTGCGCTCCGGGGGCCGGGTCAAACGGCTGCTGTCGCTCTTCTCCAACCCGGACCTGCCCGGTATCGAGGACTACTACGAGCCGGTCACCTACGACTACGACAACCTCGTCGGCGCCCCGGCCGGAGACGACATCCCGGTCGCCCGCCCCCGCTCGGTGCTCACCGGCAGGCCCACCGCCATCACCTGGGGCGCCAACTGGGAGGACGGCCTCGGCGGAGCGCCCGAGCACGCGGGCGGCGACCCCAACCTCGGGGGTGAGCTGGCGGAGAAGGTGAGGTTCGAGTTCGAGCGGACCTTCCTCTTCCACCTGCCCCGCCTGTGCGAGCACTGCCTCAACCCGGCCTGCGTCGCCGCCTGTCCGTCCGGCGCGATGTACAAGCGCGTCGAGGACGGCATCATCCTGGTCGACCAGGACCGCTGCCGCGGCTGGCGGATGTGCGTGACGGCGTGCCCGTACAAGAAGGTGTACGTCAACCACGCCACCGGCAAGGCCGAGAAGTGCACCTTCTGCTTCCCGCGCATCGAGGCCGGCCAGCCCACCGTCTGCTCCGAGACCTGCGTCGGCCGGCTGCGCTACCTCGGGCTGCTGCTGTACGACGCCGACCGCGTCGGTCAGGCCGCGGCGACCGAAGACGAGAAGGATCTGCTGGACGCCCAGCGCGATGTCCTTCTCGACCCGAGCGACCCCGCGGTGATCGCGGCCGCGCGCGCCTCCGGCATCCCGGAGGACTGGCTGGAGGCGGCCCGCCGCTCCCCGGTGTACGCCCTCATCGCCACGTACCGGATAGCGCTGCCGCTGCACCCGGAGTACCGCACCCTGCCCATGGTCTGGTATGTGCCGCCGCTCTCCCCCGTCCTGGACGCCGTGGGCGCGGCGGGCGGGGACCAGGACGATCCGGACCATGTGTTCGCCGCCGTCGCCCGGCTGCGCATCCCGCTGGAGTACCTCGCGAACCTGTTCACCGCCGGGGACACCGACCTGGTCGCCGGAGTGCTGATGAAGCTCACCGCGCTCCGCTCCCACATGCGTGAACGCACCCTCGGCGAAGCGGGCGACGAGGCGGGGCTCGAGGCCGTCGGCCTCACCGCCGGTGAGGCCGAGGACCTGCACCGGCTGCTCGCCGTCGCCAAGTACGAGGACCGGTACGTCGTCCCGGCCGCCCACAAGGAGGACGCCGCCGCGCTGACCGCGATGGAGAACCGCTGCCCGGTCGAGACCTCCGGCGAACCGACGGATGCCGGTGGCCGGCGAGTGATGCTCGGCATCCCCACCCTGCGACGCCACACACCCGGAGGCCGCGCATGAGCCCGCAACCCGCCACGATCCCCGCCATGGTCCGCACCCGCGTCCGCGCGGCCGTACGCCGCCCGGCCAAGCCCACCCCCGAGGAGGCCGGGGCACGCGCCCTGCTGCTGCGGCTGTGCTCGCTGCTGCTCCAGTACCCGGACGCCGAACTCACCGCCGCCCGGCCGGCGTTGACGACCACCGTCGACGCGCTCCCGGCCGGGCCCGCCGCCCGCCACCTGGCCGACTTCACCGCATGGTTCGGCAACCAGGAGCCGGAGGCGCTGGAGCGGCACTACGTCGAGATGTTCGACCTGCGCCGCAGGAGCGGCCTCTACCTCACCTACTACCTGCACGGCGACACCCGCCGCCGCGGCATGGCCCTGCTCGCCCTGAGCCGGCAGTACCGCGCCATGGGATGGGACATCCACGGCGGTGAACTGCCCGACCATCTGCCGGTCGTCCTGGAGTTCGCCGCGCTGGCCGGCGGCGGCGCGGGCGAGGCGCCGCTGCGCCGGCACCGGCGCGGCCTGGAGCTGATCCACCGGGCCCTGGCCGACTCCGACTCCCCCTACCGGCACATCCTGGCCGCGCTGCTCACCCTTCTGCCGCCGCCGACGGAGGCCGACAAGGCGGCGGTGGCGAAGCTGGCGGCCGAGGGTCCGCCGAACGAGGAGGTCGGGCTCGATCCCTACGGCGCCTACGCGCACGGGGAGTTCGCCCCGCCCGACGCCTTCGTACCGCCGCCGCCCGCCCCGCCCACCTACCGTTCGGAAGGTCCTCGATGAACCCGATCGCGGCCGCCACCGGCGGCGCCGGCCTGCCGCTGTGGGTCGCCTTCCCCTACATCTGCCTCGCCGTGTTCGCCGTCGGGCATGTCTGGCGCTACCGCCAGGACCAGTTCGGCTGGACCTCCCGCACCACCCAGCTCCTGGAACACCGCTGGCTGCGGTGGGGCAGCCCGCTGTTCCACCTCGGCGCGTTCGCGGTGATCGCCGGACATGTGATCGGCCTGGCGGTGCCCGCCTCCTGGACCGAAGCCGCGGGGATCGGCGAGCACGCCTACCACATCACGGCCGTCGCGCTCGGGTCCGTCGCCGGGGTCGCCATGGTCACCGGCCTGGGCATGCTGTGCGCCCGCCGGCTGCTGACCCGCCGGATCCGGCTCACCACCGACCCCAGCGACAAACTGCTGTTCCCGCTGCTGTCCATCACGGTCCTGCTGGGTATCGGCGCCACCGCCGTGGAGAACGTGTTCGGCGGCGGTTACGACTACCGCGCCACCGTCTCGGTCTGGTTCCGGGGCATCTTCGCCCTCAGCCCCCGTCCGGAGGCCATCACCGGGGCGCCCCCGCTGTTCCAGCTGCACGCCCTGAGCGCCTGTCTGCTCTTCGCGGCCTGGCCGTTCACCCGGCTGGTCCATGTGTGGAGCGCCCCGATCGGCTACCTCGCCCGGCCGTATCTGGTCTACCGGCGACGCGCGGCCACCCCGGCGCCCGTGGCGCACGAGGTGCCGACCCCCGAGCCGCGTCCCCGGCGCGCCGCATGAGGCGGCCCCGCCCGGTACGGCCGGACCGGCGTATCGGCCGGCTGCTGGCCCTGAGCGGGGCCATCGGCTGGCTCGCCTCCTTCCAGCTCACGGTGGACGACTGGCGGCTGCTGAAGGACCCGGCCTACCGGCCACCGTGCGACATCAGCCCGATCGTCAGCTGCGGCAGCGTCATGTCCAGTCCCGAGGGCAGCGTGTTCGGCTTCCCCAACATGCTGCTGGGGCTCGGCGCCTTCGCCGCGGTCGCCGTCCTGGGCCTGGCCGTGCTCGGCGGAGCACGTCTGCACCGGGCACTGTGGCTCGCGCTGAACACCGGCGCGCTGGCGGGCGTGGTGTTCGTGCACTGGCTGATCTATCAGTCCCTCTTCGTCCTGGGCCGGCTCTGCCCGTACTGCGCCGTGGTCTGGGCCGTCACCATCGCCCTGTTCTGGTACGTCACACTGCGCAATCTCAAACACGGCGTCATCCCCCTGCCGGTGGCCGGCCGGAGCGTCCTCGCGCTGGTGCTGGAGACCCACTGGATACTCCTCGCCGCCTGGTACGGAGTGATCGCCGTCCTCGCCCTGACCCAGTTCCGGGGGTACGGGAGCAGCCTGTTGCCATGACCCGGCACCGGGAAGCGAACGCGGTCAGCCCCGGCGTCGGCCGGGGCTGAGCGTACTCACCTGAACGCCAGGTGTGGAGCGGGGCATCAGCCCTCGGGGTGAGCCGGCCACAGATCGGGGCCGAAGACCTCGTAACGGATGCGGCGTGCCGGAACACCGGCCCGGAGCAGCCGGGTGCGGACGGCGCGCATGAAGGGGAGCGCGCCGCACAGATAGACGTCGGCGTCGGCGGGCAGGTCGGGGTCGTCGGGGTCCATCAGGCCCGTCCGGGAGCCGGGCTCCGCCGCCGCGTCCTGTTCATACCAGAACTCCGCCTTCGCGCCCGGCAGTTGGTCCACCAGGCGCCGGGTGTCGGCGCGCAGAGCGTGGTCGGCCGGGGTGCGGTCGGCGTGCAGGACCCACACGGGCCGGGACGAACCGGTGGCGGCGAGGTGTTCGAGCATGCCGACCATCGGGGTGCAGCCGATACCGGCCGAGACCAGCACGAGCGGGGTGTCCGCGTCGTCGAGGACCACATCTCCGAACGGGGCCGACAGGGTGAGCTCGTCGCCGACTCCCACGGTGCGGTGCAACTGATTGGAGACCTCGCCCTCCGGGGCGTCGGCGACGCTCGCCACCCGCTTGACGGTGATACGCCGCAGACGGTCACCGGGGGCGTTGGACAGACTGTACTGGCGGGTCTGGTGGATGCCGTCGGGCATGAGCGCCCGGACGCTGACGTACTGTCCGGCGCGCGCCCTGGGCAGCGGGCCGTCGTCGGCCGGGCGCAGCAGGAAGGAGACCACGTCGGGGGTTTCCTCGCGCCGCTCCACCACGGTCCACCGCCGCCACGGGTCGCGGGGGTCCACCTGTGCCTCGTGGTAGAGGCGGGCCTCCTGGGCGATGAGGGCACCGGCCATCAGCCAGTACACCTCGTCCCAGGCGGCCGCCACCTCGGGCGTGACAGCGTCGCCCAGCACATCGCCGATCGCGCGGAACAGGTACTTGTGCACGATCGTGTACTGGTCCTCGGTGACGCCGAGCGTGGCGTGCTTGTGCGCGATCCGGGACAGCAGCGCGTCCGGCCGGGCGCCGGGGTCGGCCAGCAGGGCCCGGGCGAAGCCCGCGATGGATCCGGCCAGCGCCCGGCGCTGCTCGCCGCTGGCCTGGTTACCGCGGTTGAACAGCCCGTCCAGCAGCTCGGGTTGCTCGGCGAACATGGTGCCGTAGAAGCGCGCCGTGATCTCGTCCAGGGCCCCGCCGACGGTGGGCAGGGTGGCGCGAACGACAGCGGCCGACTCAGGCGAAAGCATGGGACTCCTCTGAGATGTGGGGCCCGTGGAGGGACGGCGTTCACCGTTACCGCCGGGATCCGTGGTGCGGATCCGAGGGCATATCGATCATTCCGTCGAAGCCGTCACCTGGAACAGGGCCGAACTTCCCCGGCCACAGGGCCCGTCGGTCCTCTCGCCCCCACGGCACCGGAAGCGCCGCGTCTCCCGGCGTCCCGGGGTTTCAGCGCCCTTCCTGCCGCTGCCGGTCCTGGACCTGGGTGGCGATGACGGCGGCCTGGATGCGGCGCTCCACGCCCAGCTTGGCCAGCAGACGGGAGATGTGGTTCTTCACCGTCTTCTCGGCCAGGTAGAGCCGCTTGCCGATCTGGCGGTTGGTGAGCCCCTCACCGATCAGGACCACGATCTCCCGCTCCCGCTCGGTCAGGCCCGCCAGTCCGTCGGGCTGCTGCTCCTCCTCCCGGCTGCCGCGAAGCCGGGCCATCAGCTTGGCGGTGGCGCTGGGGTCGAGCAGGGACTGGCCCTTGGCCACGGTGCGTACGGCGGACACCAGGTCCGAGCCCTGGATCTGCTTCAGCACATATCCGGAGGCACCGGCCATGATCGAGTCGAGCAGGGCCTCCTCGTCGTCGAAGGAGGTCAGCATGAGGCAGGCCAGCTCGGGCATGCGCGATCGGAGCTCCCGGCACACGGTCACCCCGTCGCCGTCGGGCAGCCGGACATCGAGCACGGCCACCTGCGGGCGCAACGCGGGAACGCGCACCAGCGCCTGTTCCACCGTGCCGGCCTCGCCGATCACATCGATGTCCGGCTCGTCGTCCAGAAGGTCGCGCACACCGCGCCGTACCACCTCGTGGTCGTCCAGCAGGAAGACCCGGATCGGGTCGGCCGCGCCGGGCCGCTCGCTGTCCGCCATCAAACCGCTCCCTGTTCCGCGTTCCGTACCGATGCCCGCTTGTGGCCGGGATCGGCCCTCCACGCTGAGATCCTTCTCGTTCCGGGGCCGAAGGGCCAGGGCCGGTCGGCCCTGTTGTCCGCCCCTGGAGCCCCGGGGGCAGAAGCGGCATGCGGAAGATCACGGGCCTGGCCGCCACCGGGACAAGCAGGGTCGGCCGGACACGGACCAGGGCCGAACGGCCCTGGCATCAAGTGTTCCGGTGCCATTCCAATGACCTGATCGAGCCTGTCCACGGCCCCCATCCGAGGCCGTGGACAGGCAGCCGCCCACGCCCGGAAGGGACGACGCTCATGCCGTACCGGCGCACCGGCCGCCACCACGGCCACGGACCGCCCGACAGTCCCGCCGCGCCGGCCGAAGACATACAGCAGTGAGCAACGAACCCGCACGGAAGCCCCCCATGACCATCGACACCCCCCGGGCCGTCCCCGCCGGACCGCGCCGGAGCATCGAGTTGGACAGCGACGAAGCCCTGCGGCTGCTGGGCAGCGCGTCCTTCGGAAGAGTCGTCTTCACCCGCCACGCGCTGCCGACGATCCGCCCGGTCAACCACGTCCTGGTGGGCGGCGACATCGTCATCCGCACCCACGAGGGCGCGGCCCTGACCGCGCGCGCCGGGCAGGCCGACGAGCGCGGCGTCGTGGTGGCGTACGAGGCCGACTCCATCGACCCCGACACACACCTCGGCTGGAGCGTCGTGGTCACCGGCTACGCCCACCTGGTGACGGACCCGGAGGAGCTGGCCCGCTACCAGGACCTGCTGAGCCCCTGGGTGAAGCGGACCATGGACTACGCGGTGCGCATCCGTCCCGACCTGATCACCGGCGTCCGGCTCACCGCCGCCGATGAGGCCGACGACTCCTGACCGCGGTCCGGGCCCTCCCCCGGCGGCGCGCGGTCGCCGGGGGCTTGCCGGGGGTGCGGATGGCCGTCGCCCGCCCGGCGATCCCGGCGCGGAGATCACCTACGGCCGGGGCGGCCCCTGGGCGCTTCGCCGCGCCGCGCGGCGTGTCCACCGGCCGGGTCGACGATGGCGATGGCCAGGAACACGCTGACGATGCCCGCCGCGGTCAAGGCCGCGGCAGCCGTACGGCCCAGGTCCGCCTGCCCGCTCCAGAGGATCGCGGTCGCCACCGCGGTCGCCACGACGAGTCCGGGCAGCAGCCATATGAGGAAGGCGCGGGACGGTGCCGGAGCGGGCCGGACCGGGACACCGTATCCCCAGGCCACCCAGTGTTCCTCGGCCTCCCGGAGCTCATGTGCCCGCTGGACGCGGGACCGGGCGGCCAGCGCCGTGGCCGTGGCCGCGCCCGTCACGGCCACGGCGCCGATGCCCTTCCAGGACACCGGCGCGAGCAGCAGCGGTACCAGAAGCGCCACCGTGCCCCAACCGGTCAGGCACCCGGCCGCCGCGATCCGCCGGGACCGCGGCCGGTCCTCACGGGCCCGTACGTCCGCCACCGCGGGCAGGGACCAGACACAGCCGGCGGCGCAGAACACCGCGGCGGCCAGGGCGAGAACGGCATGGGACATGGCACTCTCCTTCGTCGGACACCAGGGATCGGGCGGCCGGACCACGGCGGTCCGCTCAGCGCTGGGTGGCCTCGAGCTCGCGGATCTCCGGATGGTGCAGATCGAAGGCCGGGGATTCGCTGCGGATCCGGGGCAGCCGGGTGAAGTTGTGCCGCGGCGGCGGGCACGAGGTGGCCCACTCCAGGGAGCGTCCGTATCCCCAGGGGTCGTCCGCCTCGACCGGCTTGCCGTATCTGGCGGTCTTCCAGACGTTGTAGAAGAACGGCAGCACCGAAAGGCCGAGGAGGAACGAGCCGATGGAAGAGAGTGTGTTGAGGGCGGTGAAACCATCGGCCGCGAGATAGTCCGCGTATCGGCGGGGCATGCCCTCGGCGCCCAGCCAGTGCTGCACGAGGAAGGTGAGGTGGAACCCGACGGTGAGGGTCCAGAACGTTATCTTTCCAAGCCGGTCGTCGAGCATCTTTCCGGTGAACTTCGGCCACCAGAAGTGGAATCCGGCGAACATCGCGTAGACCACGGTACCGAACAGCGTGTAGTGGAAGTGCGCGACAACGAAGTAGGAGTCCGACACATGAAAGTCCATCGGCGGTGACGCCAGGATCACACCGGTCAAACCGCCGAAGGTGAAGGTGACCAGGAAGCCGGTGGCCCAGAGCATCGGCGCCTCGAAGGACAGCGACCCCTTCCACATCGTGCCGATCCAGTTGAAGAACTTGATGCCGGTGGGCACCGCGATGAGGAACGTCATGAACGAGAAGAACGGCAACAGCACGCCCCCGGTGACATACATATGGTGGGCCCACACCGTCACCGAAAGCCCGGCGATCGAGATCGTGGCGGCGATCAGCGAGATATAGCCGAACATGGGCTTGCGCGAGAACACCGGGATGACCTCGGAGACGATGCCGAAGAACGGCAGCGCGAGAATATAGACCTCGGGGTGGCCGAAGAACCAGAACAGATGCTGCCACAGCAGGGCACCGCCATTGGCCGGGTCGAAGATATGCGATCCGAACTTGCGGTCGCACTCCAGCGCGAGGAGCGCGGCGGCCAGCACCGGGAAGACAATGAGGATCAACACCGAGGTCAGCAGCACGTTCCAGGTGAAGATGGACATGCGGAACATCGTCATACCCGGAGCTCGCATACAGGTGATCGTGGTGATGAAGTTGACCGCGCCCAGGATGGAGCCGAAGCCGGAGAGCGTCACGCCCATGATCCACATATCGGAGCCGACACCGGGTGAGTGGATGGCATCCGAAAGCGGCGCATACAGAAACCAGCCGAAGTCGGCGGCGCCCTGAGGGGTGAGGAATCCGGCTGCGGCGATCAGCGAGCCGAACAGGAACAGCCAGTAGGCGAGCATGTTCAGCCGGGGAAAAGCCACGTCCGGTGCCCCGATATGGAGCGGCATGATCCAGTTGGCGAAGCCGGTGAACAGAGGCATCGCGAAGAGCAGCAGCATGACCGAGCCATGCATCGTGAATGCCTGATTGTACTGCTCGTTCGATACGAGCTGGGTCCCCGGGCGCGCCAACTCGGCCCGCATGACCAGCGCCATCAGCCCGCCGACGAGAAAGAAGACGAATGCCGAGACCAGATACAGCGTGCCGATTCTTTTGTGATCGGTCGTCGTCAGCCACTCCACCAGGACATGTCTGCGCGACGGCTGGGAAGCGGTTCCGGGAGCGGTTCCCCTGACCTGGTTCCCGTTTGTACTCAGTCCGTCCACCGAGCCGTGCCCTCCGTCTCTCTGATCATTTCCGAAACAGCCGGAAAGAGGGCGCTCGGGAAAGCCGCCGCTCTTTCCGACTCGTCACATGATCATCGGTCGGGCAATGGCCGCACAGGGCCGAACAGTCCAGGGCCGGGGTCGAAGGTCCCTGATGACAGGATGCTCAGGACGCCGATTTCCCGCTCTCGCGGCCGTCGACGTATGTCGTCACCACCTCGATGTCCCCGATGCGCGACATATCGACGCGCCGGGGGTCGTCGCCGAGCACGACCAGGTCGGCCAGTTTGCCCGGGGTGAGGCTGCCCAGGCTGTCCTCCCAGTGGCAGGCGAAGGCGCCGGCGACGGTGTAGGCGCGCAGGGCCTCGTCGACGGTGATGCCCTCGTCCGGGCCGATCAGCCGGCCGGACTCGGAGGCGCGCTCGACCATGAACTGGATGGCTCGCAGCGGGGATCCGTCCGTGACGGGGCGGTCCGAGCTGCCGACGAGCGTGATGCCGTGGTCCAGGAACGCCCTGCCCCGGTAGAGCCACGGGGCGCGCTCCTCGCCCATGATCGCCGCGTAGTCGTCGCCGAAGTAGCGCAGGAAGTTGGGCTGGACGACCGCGCTGACACCGAGCCGCGCGAAGCGCGGGAGCTGGTCGGGACGGATCAGGCCGGCGTGCTCGACGCGGTGCCGGGCGCCGGGGCGCGGGCGGAGGCGCTGGGCCCGTTCCAGGGCGTCCAGGGCGACATCGGCCGCGCGGTCGCCGATCGCGTGGACGGCCAGTTGCCACCCGGCGAGATGGCCGTCCACGATCGTGTCCGCGAGCACATCCGGATCGTCCTGCAACTGACCGGAGTGGTCCAGCCCTTCGTACGGGCTGCCGAGCGCGGCGGTCCGGGCCATCATGCCGCCGTCGGTGTAGATCTTCAGCGCGCCCACGGAGAGCCGGTCGCCGCCGAACCCGGTGCGCAGACCGAGGTCGAGGGCGCGGGGAATGCCGTCGGCCTCGTGTGCGGCGACCGGGCGCAGCCGGTCCGCGGACACCATGAGCTGAACGCGCAGCGGCAACAACCCCTTTTCGGAGGCGAGTTGATACGCGCCCAACTCGACGGGGCTGTGGCCGAAGAGGGTTCCCCCGATGCCCGCTTCGGCGCAGGCGGTGACGCCCTCGGCGAGACAGGTGCGGGCGGCCCGTCCGATCGCCTGGGCCAATTCCTCCTGGGAGTACGGCAGACGCAGGGCGCGGGCGGCGCCCATGGCGCCCTCGGCGAGGAAGCCGCTGTCATGCGGGGTGCCGGCGGGGAGCAGATCGAGAACGGCGGTGTTGACGACGCAGCCGTGCCCGGAGTCGTGCAGCATGAACACCTTGTGGCCATGGCTGACCGTGTCCAGTTCGGCGGCGGTCAGATGACGGCCGAGAGCCCGCTGGTCGTAGCCGGCGATGCTCACCCAGGCGCCTGGCGAGCCCTTCCGGGTGACGGCCTCCTCCACGACGGCGAGCACCTCGTCGATCCCCGTACGGCCCGCGATGCTCGGGGTCTTCTCCTTGAAGCCGGTCCAGGCCAGATGGACATGGGCGTCGATGAACCCGGGCAGCACGGTGGCGCCCTGGAGGTCGATCACCTCATGTGCGGGCAGCGAGGTCACCGCCTCGTCCAGGCCGACGATCCGGCCCCGCCAGATGCCCAGGTCGTGGGCGACGGGGTGGTCGGGGTCCATGGTGAGGAAGCGGGCGTTCGTCAGTCTGGTACAGAGCATCTGCCAAGGCTCTCCTGGACGCCGGGTGGTTCGCTACGGCGGCGGATCAGCCGTCCGCGGATGCCGCGAGGGACCGGGGGCGCATATCGGTCCAGTGGGCCTCGATGAACTCCAGACACGCCACTCGGGTGTTCTCGTCGAAGACGACCGTCCATCCCCCGGGCACCTCGGCGAAGGACGGCCAGAGGGAGTGCTGACCCTCGTCGTTCACCAGGACCAGGAAACGGCCTTCGCTGTCGTCGAAGGGGTTGGTGCTCATGCTCGGCGCCTCCTCGGAACGCTGACCTTAGGTTAGGCTGACCTAACTGACTGGAGCTTAGCCTTGCCGCTTCCCTCTCACAAGGAGACGTTCATGCCCCTGGTCACGGCCGACATGGAGAACGCCTTCGCGGCATTCGGGCTGCGCGGCACTCCCGGCACCGAGGAGTTCTGGACCGCGGTCGGCACGCCCGTGTCGGCACCGGCCGAGGACGGCGGTTGGGCGACCCTGTTCCTGTGGCGCGGGCCCGAGGCGAGCGTGGGTTTCGAGAGCTGGTCGGAACCGGTCCCCCTGCGTCGATGGGGCGATACGGACTGCTGGTACGCCGCGGTCCGCATGCCCACGCGGCTGCGGGTGACCTATCAGTTCCTCGTGGACGGCACCGCGTACGCCGACCCGTTCAACCCGGTCGGCGCGGGCGGTGACCGGTCCGTCGCCGCGACCCCGGACGCCCCGGCCCAGCCGCACTGGCCCGCCATGGGTGCCGACGCCGTACTGCCCGTGCCGCTCACCCGGGTCCGCTGGAACAGCGGTCGGCTCGGCGGGCGGCGCACCGTGCGCGTCCATCCGGCGGGCGGCGGCGGGCCCGTGGTCCTGCTCCTGGACGGGGACGACTGGCTGTATCTGCACCCCGCCATGACCGCGTTCGACTCGGCCGTCGCCAGTGGCGGGATGCCCCCGGTCACGCTGGTCTTCCTGCCGTCCAAGGACAGGGCGGCCGAGTTCGGGTGCCGGCCCGAGCTGTGGGAGGGGATCCGGGACGAACTGCTGCCGCTGGTGGCGGACACCGGCGTACCCGCCGACCTGGACCGGCTGGTGGTCGCCGGGCAGAGCCTCGGCGGGCTGAGCGCGATGTACGCGGCGCTGGAGTTCCCGGGTCTGGTGTCCCGCGTCGCCTGTCAGTCGGCGTCCTTCTGGTGGACTCCCGACGCCATGGACCTGGCGGACCCGTTGGGCGGCCCGGCCGGCGGCACCATCGCCGCGCGCCTGCGGGAGCGCCCCGACCTGTCCGGTCTGCGGATCGCGTTCGACGTCGGGGAACACGAGACCCGGATGCTGCCCCATTGCGAGCCGGTCGAGACCCTCACCGAACAGGCCGGTGCGACCGTGCGGGTTTCCCGGTCGGCCTCGGACCACGACCGGGCGGGCTGGCGGCACGCGCTGCTCCGGGATGTCGCCTGGGCGCTCGGCTGACGGTCTGGTTCACCGCGCCACCGCCGCGCAGTAGTCCTCGTCGGTGGCGAGGAGATTCCGATGGGTGTCCTCGACCGCGATGACGCCGTCGTCCAGGACGAGGACCCGGTCGGCGGCGTCCAGGAGGGCCGGGCTGCTGGTGATCACGATGGTGGTGCGGCCCCGGCGCAACTTCGCGACGCCCCGCGCGATGAGCTGTTCGGTGACCGCGTCGACGGCCGTCGTCGGGTCGTGCAGCACGAGGACGTCGGTGTCCGCGGCGAGGGCGCGGGCCAGGGACAGCCGTTGGCGCTGCCCCCCGGAGAGGTTCGCACCGCGGTCGCGGACGCCGTAGTCGAGCCCTTCGCGGTGGAGGGCGACGACATCGGTCAGCATGGACGCCTCGACGGCCTCGGAGACCATCCGGCCGGCGCCCGACGGGTCGATGTTGGTGCGCAGGGTGCCCGCGAAGATCTCCCCGTCGTACGGATTCACCAGCATGTGCTCGCGGACCGCCTCGACCGACAGCTCCGCGAGCTCCCGCCCGCCGATCCGCACGGCTCCCTCGTACGCGTCGGGCGGCACCTTCACCGCCAGGATCGACGCGAGTTCGGCGGCCGCGCGGGGCTGGTAGGCGGCGATGGCCACGAACTCGCCGGCGGACACCTTGAATTCCAGATTCCGCAGCTCCCCGTACCGGACGCAGTCGATCTCGAGGTCTCCCCCTTCGGCCGGGCGCTCCGGCCCCGGGTTCATCACCGGCGGCGCGGTCAGCACCAGTGCCATCCGCTCGGCCGACGCGCGCGCGATCATGATGTACTTCGGCATCTCCGAGAACAGCTTGAGCGGTTCCATGATGAACTGCGCCAGTCCCACGGCCATGACGAGTTCCCCGATGTTGATCAGGTCGTGGAACGCCAGCCAGCCCGCCGTCAGGGTCACGGCGCCGGCGAGGATCGCGTTGAGGGCCAGCGCGGCGCCCGCGTACGCGCCGTTCACCTTGGCCACGGTGATCGCCTGGTGCTTCGCCTCCGTGCTGACCTTCCGATAGGACCGGAACGCCGCGTGGTTGCCGCCGAAGCCGTGCAGCGGGCGCAGGCCGGTGATCAGGTCCGCGACCTTGGCCCCCGCCCGCGCCACCCGGGCCTGCTGTTCACGGGTGCTGGTGCCGATCCGTTTGGAGAGCACGCTCAGGATCGACAGGATCGCGACGGTTCCCACGAGCACCAGCAGACCGAGCCGGATGTCGGCCAGCCCCAGCGCGACCGCCGCGACCAGCACCGCCACCAGCGAGCTGACCAGCAGCGGCACCACCTCGATGATGTCCGCGGTCTGGTCGGCGTCCTCGGTGGCGATGGTCAGCACCTCGCCGGACTTCAGGTCGGTGTCCCTGGCCACCGGCTGGAGTCCGCAGGCGGCGACCTTCACCCGCCAGCGGTGCGCCTCGGTGGTGTTGGCCTTCTGGAGGACCCGCATCCCGAACCGCCACGACAGCGACACCGTCGTGATGATCACCGCCAGCGCGGCGATCGACAGGCCGAGCGCGCCGAGGCTCCGGTCCCGCATCGTGTGCTCGACGATCAGGCCGAGCGCGATGGGGAAGGCGGTCTCACCGGCCTGGTACAGACCCATCAGAACGGTGCCCGAGGCCATGGCGCGGACGTTGCGGCGCAGCGCGGTGCGCAGGATGTCGGACCCCGGTCGGGGCCGCTGGGTGTCAGGAGTTTTCATCAAGGTGACGGGCAATCGCTTCCGGGGTGCGCAGGGTGAACAGGTCTCGGATCGTGATCACGGGGCCGTACTCCCGGCGGAGCAGCCCGATCAGCCGCACCGCCACCATGGAGTGCCCTCCCAGGGACACGAAGTCGCCCACCGCGCTCACCTCGTCGTCGTCCAGATCCAGTGCCTCGGCGAAGAACTCGCACACCACGGTCTCGGTCCCGGTCTCCGGCCCCCGCTCCCCCGCCGTGGTCAGCGCGCCCAGCGGCTTGGCCTCGGGCAGCGCCTTGGTGTCGGCCTTCCCGTTCACCGTCAGCGGGATGCTGTCGACCTGGGCGTAGTGCGTCGGGCGCAGGAAGTCCGGCAGCCCGGCGCCCGCCTCGGCGGCGACCGTCGCCAGGTCGGCGCCGTCCAGGACGAGGTAGGCGGCCAGCCGGTGGGCGCCGTCGACCTGCGGATCGGGCTGGGCGACCGCGGCGGCGAACCGCACCGCCGGGTGTGCCGCGAACGCGGCCTCGACCTCGCCCGGTTCGACCCGGTGGCCCCGGATCTTGACCTGCTGATCGGTGCGGCCCAGGTACATCAGATTCCCGTCGGGACGGCGGACCACCAGGTCCCCGGTGCGGTACATCCGCTCGCCGGGTGCGCCGAACGGGCATGCCACGAAGCGGTGCGCGGTCTGCGCGGCCTGGCCGAGATAGCCGCGGGCGATGCCGATGCCCGACACATACAGCTCACCGGGGACTCCGTCCGGCAGCGGCCGCAGCCACGGATCCAGCACATACACCTCGGTGTTGTCGATGGCCACGCCCACCACCGGGTCCTGGCATTCGAAGGTGCCGACGCCCAGGGTGTTGATGGTGTACTCGGTGGGTCCGTACAGGTTGTAGCCGACCGTCCCCTCGGTCTCGGCGAGCCGCCGCCACAGCGCCGGGGTGACGGCCTCGCCGCCGAGCAGGACGAGCGCCGGCCGCCGTGCCGGGTCGTCCAGCAGCCCCTCCGCCACCAGTTGCTGTGCATAGGTCGGGGTCACGTTGATGACGTCGATGCCGTGCTCGAGGCAGTACTCGGCCAGCCGGGGGGCGTCACGGCGCAGCTCCTCGTCACAGATGTGCACCTCGTGTCCGTCGGCGAGCCACAGCAGCTCCTCCCAGGACATGTCGAACGCGAAGGACACGGTGTGCGCGATCCGGAAGACCCGGTGGCCGTGTTCGGCCAGCACCGGCGCGAAGATCCGGCGCTGATGGTTGATCAGCATATTGGTGAGCCCGGCGTACTCGGTCACCACGCCCTTGGGCCGCCCGGTCGATCCCGAGGTGTAGATCGTGTACGCGGGGTGCCGCAGGCGGTTCGGGTCGTCCGGCGCGAACGTCCGATACGGCTCGGCCTCGGGCAGGGGCCGGTCCAGCTCGATCAGGTCGCCCGTCAGCCGGGGCGACACCGCGCTCACGGTGAGGAGCACATCCGGGCGGGCGTCCGCGACGATCGAGGCGATCCGCTCGTCCGGGTGGTCCAGCTCCAGCGGCACATACGCGGCGCCGGCCCGCAACACGGCGAACAGCGCCACGATCGAGTCCGGGGAGCGCGGGATCGCGAGACCCACCGTGGCCCCGGGGCCGATGCCACGCCGGACGAGCACACCCGCCACGGCGCGGCTGCGGTCCCTGAGCTCGGCGAAGGTCATGGCCGAGCCATGGGCGACGAGCGCGATCCGCTCCGGGGCACGGTCCGCCGCCTGATCGAACCGGTCCACGACGGTGTCGGTGCCGATGTCCGTACGCTCGCCCCGCGGGGGCCGCGGCCCCACCCCCGGCAGCGCGCCGACCGGTCCGGTCGAGTGCGCCAGGTCGTCGAGCACCCGTAGGTAGTCCGCCAGAAGCCGCCGCGCGTGCGCGGTGTCCTCGTCGCGGTACTCCAGTTTGACCGTGAGCCGGTCGCCGGGCGTGACGACCCAGGTGAACGGGTAGTGGGTGGAGTCGTCTGCCTGTACCGAGGTGATGCCGTGCCGGGCGTTCATCTCGGCGAGCCCGTCCAGGTCCAGGAAGTTCTGGAGCACGAAGAGGTTGTCGAAGAGGGTGTCGTGCCCGGTGGCCCGCTGGATCTCGCCGAGCCCGAGGTGCTCGTGGTCCATCGCCTCGACCCTGGCCGTCTGCACGGCGGAGAGGTATTCCCCGACGGTGTCGTCCGGCCGGGCCCGAGTCCACATGGGCACGGTGTTGAGGAGCACCCCGACGATGCCGTCCAGCCCCTCGCCCTCACGGCCGGAGACGGTCACGCCGAACACGGCGTCACCACGGCCCGTGTGGGTGCCCAGCAGGAGGCCGAACGCGCCGGTCAGCACCGAGTTCAGTGTGACGCCGTGTGCCCTGGCCGCCTCCCGCAGCAGCTCCGACCCCTCGGCGGACAGCGTGTGCACAAGCGCCCGCGGCAGCTCCTCCGAGAGGGACGGCGCCCGTCCGGCGAGCAGCGTCGGGCCGGGGAGACCGGCCAGCCGCTCCGCCCAGAAGCGCTCCGACGCGGCGGTGTCCCGGGCGGCGAGCGTCCGGGCGTGCTCCTCGAAGCTCGGGGTGGCCGGGGCCGGGTCGAACGGCTCGCCCGCCACGACGGCCCGGTAGGCGTCGAACAGGTCCCGCAGCACGATCGCGCGGGACCAGCCGTCCCACAGCAACAGGTGGTAGCTCAGCAGCAGGCCGTCGCGGCCGCCGGGCAGACGCACCACGGTCAGCCGGATCAGCGGCGGTTCACCGGGGTCGAATCCCGTGTCGCGGTCCCGGGCGCGCAGGTCCTCGACTTCCGCGTCCGTCGACAGCCGCACCGTGTGGACATCGACCCGCCGGCCCGGCGTGAGGACCTGGACCGGGTTTCCGTCGTCGTCGGTGGAGAAGCCGGCGCCCACCACCGGATGCCGCGCGATCACCCGCGCCATGGCCTCGGACAGGGCGTCGGTGTCCAGGCGCCGGTCGAAGGTGAACCAGCTCTGCGCCACGTAGTGTCCGGCCGAGCCGGCCATCTGGGCCTGGAAGTACAGGCCCCGCTGGAGCGGGGTGACCGGTGCCGTGCGCTCGGCCGTCGCGGAGGCGTCCGCGATGTGCTCCAGCGCGCTCCGCCAGTGCTCGGTGATCTCGTCGGGGACGCCGTCGGCGAGGGTGAAGGCGGCGTGCAGACTGCCGGTGGCCGCGTCGGTCCACGCGTTGACCTCGACGGCGTACGGACTGCCCCCGCCGCCGGTGATCTGCGGCACCTGGGACTCACCGCCCCGGCCGAGGTAGTTGAACAGCACCTGCGGGCGGGTCTCCAGCAGCGGAGCGGTCTGCGGGTTGAGGTATCTGAGCAGGCCGTAGGCCAGGTGCCCGCGCTCGTCGGGCTGGCGTTCGGCGATCTCGCGGGCCGCCGCCACGGGGTCGATGTGTGCCGTGAGCCGCACGGGCGCGATGGAGGTGAACCAGCCGACCGTACGGGTGTAGTCATGGTGTTCCAGCGCCGGGACCCGGCCGTGCCGCTCCAGCTCGATCGCGAGATCGGTGGGCGACGGCTGGATGTGGGTCAGCGCGGTGCGCAGTGCGCCGCACAGCAATTCGGTGAGGCCGACGCCGAGTGCGGCGGGCGCGGTACGTGTGACGCGGTCGCTCACATCGGGGGCGAGCACCACGGTGGTCTCGCGCGACTCCCCGAGGGCGGGCAGCAGTTCGGGAGCCCGGAGCGTGGTGACCCAGTGCTCAAGATCGTCGATCGCATGGGTGGACTGGAGGGTGAGCGCTTCGGCGTACTCGGCGTACGACGTGGTCGGCGGTGCCAGGGGCGCCCCGCGCAGGGCGGTGGCGAGGTCGTCCAGCAGGATCAGCCAGGACACCGCGTCGACCGCGAGGTGGTGCGCGGTGACCACCAGGGTCCGGCTCGCCGCCAGCCATGAGAACGCGATGATGTGGCCGGACTCCGGATCGAGCCGTCCGGCCGCTTCGTTCGCCGCCTTCGTCGCGTCGGTCGTGTCCGCCCGTACGACGGTGATCGCACGCTCGGGTTCGGTGCGCAGCTCCCACACCCCGTGCTGGACGCGCAGCCGCAGCCGGAGGACCGGATGTGCGGCCACGACGGCGTTGGCCGCGCGCTCGATATCGACGAAGGTGACGCCCTCGGCGGCCACCAGCGTCCTGGCCTGGGCGAACCGGGCGAGCGAGCCACCGATTTCGCGCTGCCGCAGGATGATCGGCGTCGGCGTCAGCGGGCCGTCCCCGCGGCGGGCCGGCGTGGCGGCCGCCTCCCGTGGCGGGCGCGTCGCCACGTTCCCGGCGAGCGCGCGCGGTGTCCGGCGCAGGAACACATCCCTGGGCGCGATCGGCAGACCGAGCGCTCTGGCCCGGTTGACCACGGTGATGGCGACGATGCTGTCACCCCCGGCCCGGAAGAAGTCGGTGTCGGCGTCCACGGCGGAGCCGGGCAGGGCCCCTGCGAAGACGTCGACGAGCGCGGCGAGCGCGGAATCACTCCCGGCCGGCGGGGCGTGGTCCTGGGCCTCAGCGGACTGTGCGACCCGCTCGGCCAGGGCCTTCCGGTCCAGTTTGCCGTTGACCGTCAGCGGCAGGGCCGCGACCGGCAGAATCCGGCCGGGCACCATATGCGCGGGCAGCTTCGCGGACAGCGGGCCGGTGATATCGCGGGGCACCCGGCCCACGATGTGTGCGACCAGGTGGTCACCGGTGGCCGCCACGGTGACGGCCGCGTCGACCACGCCGGGGAGTTCCCTGATCGTGGCCTCCACCTCACCCAACTCGACGCGGAAGCCCTTGAGTTGGACCTGGTCGTCGGCGCGGCCGGTGAACTCGAGATCGCCGTCGAGCGTGCGGCGGGCGAGGTCGCCCGTGTGGTACATACGGGAGCCGTCGCCCGCGAACGGGTCGGCCACGAACCGGCCCGCGGTGAGCCCCGGCCTGCCCAGATAGCCGAGCGACACCTGGTCCCCGGCGACGTAGATGGCGCCCACCCGGCCCGGTGCCACCGACCGGAGCCGGTCGTCGAGCAGATAGGTGACCAGCCCGGGGATCGGGCCGCCGATGGGGCTGACGTCGTCGCCGGAGCCGAAGTCCTCGTCGGTCAGCACCCGATGGGTGACATGGACGGTGGTCTCGGTGATGCCGTACATATTGACCAGCTCGGGCGAGCCGGTGCCGTACCGCTCGACCCAGCCGCGCAGCCGTCCGGGATCCAGCGCCTCGCCGCCGAAGATGATCCGGCGCAGTGTGGTGACCGGCTCGTCGGCATGCCGGTCGGCCTCGATGAACTGGTAGAACGCCGAAGGGGTCTGATTGAGCACGGTCACACCGCGTTCGCGGACCAGCCGGTGGAAGTCGACCGGAGAGCGTGTCAGTCCGTACTCCGGCACCAGCAGCTCACCGCCGTGGACCAGCGCGCCCCACAGCTCCCAGACCGCGAAGTCGAAGGCGTACGAGTGGAACTGGACCCACACGTCATGCGGGCCGAAGTCCATCTCGGGCCGGGTGTTCGCGAGCAGCGTCACCACGCTGGAGTGCGGGACGACGACGCCCTTGGGCCGGCCGGTGGATCCGGATGTGTAGATCACATACGCGGGGTCGTGCCAGCCGGGCTCGGGACCGGTCGTGTCCCCCGCCGGCGGTTCGTCTCCCCGCACAAGCACCTGGGCGCTCACGCCCGCTCGGTCCAGCATCCGTGTGAAGCGGTCCCGCTGCTCGCCGTCCACCAGAACCACCTGCGGAGCGGAGTCGGCGAGGATGTACTCCAGCCGTTCGTCCGGGTGGGCGAGGTCCAGCGGCACATACGCGCCGCCCGCCGTGACCACCGCGACCAGGGCGACGACCTGTTCGAGGGAGCGCGGGACGGCGACGGCGACGCGGGTGCCGGGCCCGACACCGGCCGCGCGCAGCGCCGAGGCCAGTTCGTTCTTCGCCTCGGCCAGTGCGCCGTAGGTCAGGGACCGGCTGCCGCCGTCGAGCCCGCACCGGGTGACGGCGGTGGCGGCCGGGTCGCGGTCGGCGGCGGCGTCGAACAGCGCGCCCAGGGTCACGGGGCTGATCGGCGCGGGACGCGAGGCGTTCCCGGGCGCCAGGTCGTCGACCAGGGCGTCCGGCCGGGTGAGCAGAGCGGTGAGGGTCCGGGTGAACGTGTGCAGGATCGTCCGGGCGCTCGCCTCCCGCAGCAGTGCCCCGTCGTAGATCAGGTCGAAGCGCGGACGCCCGTCGGCCATGCGCTCGACGACCAGGGTCAACGGGTAGTGCGGGGCACCCTCGTTGACGATGTCGGTGATGACCAGTGTGTCGCCGGGGCGCCGCAGGGCTGCCGGGTCGGTCGCGACGTCGAACACCACCAGGGTGTCGAAGAGCGTGCCCGCCCCGGCCTGACGGCCGATCCTCGCCAGCGAGACATGCTGGTGCGGCAGCACCGCGCTCTGGTGTTCCCGGACGGCGGCGAGGAGATCGTGTGCCGTGGTGGTGGCGGCCCAACGGGCGCGTACGGGGATGGTGTTGATGAACAGACCCACCATGTCCTCGATGCCGGGCACGTCCGCGTCGCGACCGGACACCGTGGAACCGAACACCACGTCCTGGCCGTGCAGGAGGGAACCCAGCGTGACCGCCCAGGCGCTGTGCACGGCCACGCTCAGCGGCACCCCGGCCGACCGTACGGCCGCGTCGATGTCGTCGGCCGGTTCCACGGCGGTGTCGGCGAACCGGTCGGACGGGGTGTGGCCCTCGGCGACCAGCGAGGGGCCGGGCAGATCGGCGAGTTGCTCGCCCCATACCCGGTCGCTCTCCTCGGCGTCGCGTTCCGCGAGCCGGCGCACATAGTCGGGGAAGCCGCCGACGGGGTACGTGGTCCCCGGCGTGTGGTACTCGGCCAGCAGCGCCCGGAGCATCGGCGGCACCGACCAGCCGTCGGCGATGATGTGGTGCACGGTCTGCACCAGGATGTTCCGGCCGGAGCCCGCACGGATGAGCGTGTACCGCATCAGCGGGCCGGTCGCCAGGTCGAACCCGGTGCGCCGGTCCCGCTCGGCGTATGCGCGGATCTCGGCGTCGGTGATCCCGGGGCGGTCCAGTGTGGTGAAGGGCGCCCGAACACCGCCCTCCAGCACGGAGACCACACGACCGTCGGCCAGGGCCACGAACCGCGCGGCCAGGTTCGGGTACAGCGTGAGCAACCGGGTGGCCGCCGCGGCGAGCCGGTCGGCGTCCACCTCTCCGTCCAGCTTCAGCAACTGCTGCTCGACGTAGGAGCCCGCCGAGTCGTCGTCGAAGACCGAATGGAAGTACAG
Organism: Streptomyces malaysiensis subsp. malaysiensis; assembly: GCF_040653035.1. Classification (NCBI taxonomy): domain Bacteria; kingdom Bacillati; phylum Actinomycetota; class Actinomycetes; order Kitasatosporales; family Streptomycetaceae; genus Streptomyces; species Streptomyces malaysiensis. Next base: position 36,427 of record NZ_JBEZNG010000019.1, on the reverse strand, counting down.
GCCCTCCTGCAACGGAGTCAGCGGCAGGATGTCCCGCAGCGCCGGGCCGTCCAGGGCGTCGACGTCCGCCTGGGTGAGCCGGACCGGGCCGAAGTCGCTGGGAGAGTGGCCGCCCCGGTCGAGCCCGGCGAGGGCGGTCAGCGTCTCCCGGAAGTACTCGCCGATGGCCGTGATGTCCTCGTCGGTGAGCATCCCATCGGGCCAGGAGACGGTGGTGACCAGCTCGTACTCACCGGTCGGGGCGGGTTCGGCGATGGCGTTGAACTCCAGGGCGCGCGGCAGGCGCATCCTCGGGTCGCGCCTTTCCCCCAACTGGCCGGTGGGCCCTGACAGTTGCCAGTCGCCGGACTCGCCCGCGTCGAAGCGGCCCAGGTAGTTGAAGAGCACCTGCGGTGCGGGCGAGTCGAACCCGGTGCGGGTCAGATAGCGCAGCGCGCCGTAGGAGACGCCGTTGTCCGGCACCCGGGCGAGGTCTTCCTTGACGGCCTTGAGCGCGGCGGCCAGGTATTCGGGGGCGGTGAAGTCGGCCGCCGCGCCGGGGTCCACGGTGACCGGGAACAGGGTGGTGAACCAGCCCACCGTGCGCGAGAGTTCGGGTTCGAAACCGGCGGAGCCCGCCACGAACCGCCCTTCGCGGCCGTGCCCCTCGAGTTCGATATGCGCGAACGTCTGGTCCTGTCCGAGGTCGCGGCGCCACCGGGCGAGGGTGACGGCGAGCGCGGTGAGCAGCACATCGTTGACGCCCGCGTGGAACTTCGCGGGAATCTCCCCGAGCAGCGCGGCCGTGACCCCGGGGCCGACCGGGAGGGTCCGGACCCGCTCGCGCGCGACGGTGTCGTCGCCGGACAGCGCGCGCCGGCCCACCGGCTGGTCCGTGCCCGGCAGGGGCCGCCGGTAGTAGGCGCTGTCCGCGTCGAACGCCGCGCGCTCCAGCAGCTGTGTCCAGCGCCGGAACGACGTGCCCACCGGCGGCAGCTCGATCGGGGCGCCCGAGGCGAACTGGCGCCACGCCGTGGCCAGGTCCTCCATCAGGATCCGCCAGGACACGCCGTCGATCACCACATGATGGGCGACCAGGACCAGCTGCCGTGCCTCGCGCCGCCAGACGGCACACAGCATCGCCCCGCCCGCCGGGTCCAGTCCGCCGGTGGCGAGCGCGACGCACTCCTCCAGCGGCCGGTCGCTCTGCTGCCACCCGACGGCGGCCCGGTCGGCCTCCGGGATGTCGAAGCTCCAGCTGTCGCCTCGTACCAGCCTGGCGCGCAGCATGTCGTGGCGCCGGACGAGGGCGGCGAGGATCTCGTCGAGAGCGCCGGTGGTCAGGTCCGCCGGGGTGTTCACCACCACCGACTGCACAAAGCCGTCGATCGCGTCGGTGGTCTCGCCGAGCCACTGCACGATGGGCGATCCCACGACCGGACCGGTCGCGACATCCCGGTGGTCCACCGTGGAGACCTCTTCACGGCTCGCCACCGCCGCCAGCGCGCCCACCGTGCTGTGGGTGAAGATCTGCCGTGCCGTGACATGGAGACCGGCGTCGCGCAACGCACTCAGCAGCGAGATCGCCAGGATGCTGTCCCCGCCGAGCTGGAAGAAGTCCTGGTCGACACCGACCTCATCGAGCCGCAGCAGTGCCGCGACCGCCGCGCACACCACACGCTCGTCCTCCGTGGTGGGCGGGACGAGCGAGCCCCCGCCGATCACCGGCTCCGGCAGCGCGCGCCGGTCCAGCTTGCCGTTCGCGGTGAGCGGGAACTCCTCCATCACCACGATATGGGCGGGCACCATGTACTCCACCATGTGCGCCCCGGCCCACTCCGTGACCTCGTCCGCCCGCAGGTCCTTGCGCTCGGCCACCGGGATCACATAGCCCACCAGGTAGGTGCCGCCCGCGGCGTTCTGCTTGGCGACGACGCAGGTGTGCCGTACGCCGGGGTGCTCCGCGAGACCGGCCTCGACGTCCTCGATCTCCAGCCGCATACCGCGGATCTTGATCTGGTTGTCGGCCCGGCCGAGGAAGTCCAGCGATCCGTCCGGGTGGAACCGTGCGAGGTCACCGGTCCGGTACAGCCGGGAACCGTCGTCGGCGAAGGGGTTGGCGACGAACCGGGACGCCGTCAGGCCGGGCGCGCCCACGTATCCGCGCCCCAGGAGGAACCCTCCCGCGTAGAGCTCGCCGCCGACCCCGACCGGGACCGGGCGCAGTTCGTCGTCCAGCACATACAGCTGGGTGTTGGGGTTGGCCTTGCCGATCGAGGTGGACAGGCGTTCCGCCGCGCCCCGGTAGATCACATGGGAGACGCCGATCGTCGTCTCGGCCGGACCGTAGCCGTGGTACAGGGGGATGTCCAGCTTGCCGCGGAACCGCTCGTACAGCTCCGGGGTGAGCACCTCGCCGCCGCACCACACATGCCGCAGGCTGTCGAGGCGGCCGGAGTCGCCCGCCATCTCCAGCAGCACGTCCAGCATGGACGACACCAGATAGGTGAAGGTGACCCGCTGCTCGGCTATCACGCTCAGCAGATGGTGCGGGTCGCGTTCGCCGCCGGGCCGCAGGACCACCAGCCGGGCGCCGCAGACCAGCGGCAGGAAGATCTCGTTGATGGAGATGTCGAAGGACAGCGGCGCCTTGAACAGCGACGCGTCGTCGTGGCCGAAGCCCAGGATCTCGTTCACCTGCCACAGCAGGCGCTCGCTGATCGCCTCGTGCCGGATCATCGCGCCCTTGGGCCGGCCGGTCGAACCGGATGTGAAGATCACGTATGCCAGGGCCGCGCCGGGGACCGTGATTCCGGTTCCCTCGGTGGGGTGGGCGCCGAACCTCCAGTCGCCGAGGTCGACGGCCACGGCTTCCGGTTCGCCCGGGTCGTGTTCGCCGGAGTGGTTGAGCTGCACGACGACCCCGGCGTCCTCGATGACGACGGCGCGGCGTGCGGCGGGCCACCGCGGATCGAGCGGCACGAACGCGGCCCCCGCCTGGACCACGGCGAGCAGCCCGATCACCATGTCGGCCGAGCGGTCCAGCGAGATGCCGACGACCTGTTCGCGGTCGAGTCCGCGGTCGATCAGATGGTGGGCCAGCTGACTCGACATGGCGGCCGCCTGACGGTACGTCAGCGTTCGGTGCTCGTCGACGATGGCGACGGCGTCCGGCCTGGTCCGCGCCTGCTCGCGGAACATCTCCACGATGGTCGGGCGGTCCCGGTCGGCCCGCGTGTCGTTCCACTCGGCCAGGGACTCCAGCCGCGCGGCCGGGCCGGCCGGGCCGATGGTGCCGATGGGCCGGTCCGGGAAGTCGGCCAGGTCGTCGAGGGCGAGCTGGGCGTCGGCGAGCGCGACGCCCGCCGGGGCGGCGATGCTCCGGCCGTCGGCGCCGACCCGCCAACCGGCGGGCCCGGCCCCGCCGTTGTCGACCCACCCGAGGACATCGGCGAACAGCGTGCCGGGGGTGAGGTCGATGCCCTCGGGGCTTTCGCCCGTCGCCCAGTACGACAGCCCGATGGCGCACGCTTCGGCGATGGTCCTGTCGGAGTAGCCGCCGACTCGCCGCCGTACGCCGGCCAGTCGGGCGGGGGTGAGCAGTACGAGACGAGCGCTCGGTTCCATCATCGAAGACTCAGCGTCCTTCCACGGCACGAAAGTTAGCCCAACCTAACTTAGGATTACCTAACCGATCTCTCGCCAGGCCCGCCACAGTCGCGCGTACCGGCCGCCCTGAGCCACCAGCGCCTCATGGGTCCCCTGCTCCACGACGCGTCCGGCGTCCAGTACGGCGATCCGGTCGGCCGCCACCGCCTGGGTCAGCCGGTGCGCCACGAACAGCGTGGTGCGGCCCGAGCACGCGGCCAGCACGGCCCGCTCCAGCTCGGCGGCGCCTTCGCTGCCCGCCTCCGCCGTCGACTCGTCCAGCACCACGACCGGCGACCGGCTCAGCACCAGCCGGGCCAGGGCGAGCTGGGCGACCTTGGTGACGTCCAGGCGCTCACCCCCCTCCCCGACCGGGGTGTTCAGCCCGTCGGGCAGCGCCTCGACCCATCCGTCGGCGCCGACCGTGCGCAACGCGCCCAGCAACTCGGCGTCGGACGCGCCCGGCGCGGCGAGCCGCAGGTCGTCGGCGAGCGGGCCGGAGAACACATGGGTCTCCTGCGTCAGGATGCTCACCAGGGCCCGCGCCCCGGCCTCGTCCAGACCGGCGAGGTCGGTCGACCCGATGCGCACCGTTCCGGACTGCGGGGTCCCGATGCCCGCGATCAGCGCGGCCAGGGTCGTCTTGCCCGCGCCCGTGGCGCCCACCAGCGCGAGCGAGCCTCCGGCCGGGATCGTGAGACCGACCTCCCGCAGGACCGGCTCCTCGGTGCCGGGGTAGCGATACGTCAGGCCCTCCACCGTCACCGGCAGGGGCGCGGCGTCCACCGGCGCCACGGCCGGGTCGCCCACCAGCCGGTTCTCGGCGTCCTCGGCCACCACTCCGACCAGCCGGGTCAGGCTCGCGCCGGACTTCTGCGCCTCGTCGAAGGTGAACATGATAAGGCCCAGCGGGGTGAACAGCCGGTGGAACAGCAGCGGGGCGGCCGACACCTCGCCCAGGCTGGCGGCGCCGGTCTCCAACAGGGCGTAGCCCACCACCAGGATCAGGACCAGTCCGATGAACTCGGCGCGGTTCTCCCGGCCGACGAACCGGCCGAAGAACCGGAACACCTCGATCCCGAGATCGCGCACCCGCCAGGACTCACGGGTGACCTTCTCCCGGAAGGCGTCCTCGAGGCGGTACGCGCGGACCGTGTCGATCCCGTTCAGGCCGCTGATCAGCGCCTGCGCGCGGTCGGCCTGGGCCACCCGCTGCTTCCGGTAGAGCGGGGCGGACCGGGGGAGGTACCAGCGCAGGGCCAGCGCGTACGCGGGCAGCGCGGCGGCGCCCGCCAGCCCGAGCCGCCAGTCCAGCCCGAACATGCCGACCGTGGCGATGGCGACCAGCACTCCCGCCGAGAACACCGTGGGGATGGCCGTGCGGATGCCCTTGGAGATGACGGCCACGTCATCGCCGACCCGGGACAGCACATCTCCCCGGCCGACCTGCTCGATCCGCGCGCTCGGCATTCCGAGCACCGCCCGGACGGCGCCTTCCCGCAGCCGCGCCAGCAGATCCGCGCCCAGCCGCCCGATCAGATAGGTCGACACCGCGGTGGCCGCCGCTCCGAGCAGCGCGGCGGCCGCCATCAGTGCACCGATCACGACCAGCACCGACTGCGATTCGCCCTGAACCACTCCGTCGACCACCCGGCCGAGCAGCAGCACCGGCAGCACCTGGAGCGCCGCCCCGGCCACCGTGGTGAGGACGGTGGCGGCCGTCAGCCATGGCACACCGCGGCAGTGTGCCGCGACCCAGCGGGTGGCCTCATGTCCGGTCGCCGTGCGCAAAGTTGCCGGGGCGACGCCCGTATCGGTGGCGCTCACGTCCTACTCGGCCGACTTGACGAGCTCGTCGATCGCGTACGGCATCGACAGCAACGTGCCCTGGGAGATGGCCGCGCCGACCGCCGGGCCCTCGCTGTCCGGCAGGTACGACACGTTCCCCTTCTTCACGGCGTCCAGGTTGGCGAAGAGCTTGAACTTCTTCAGCGCCTGGGTGTCCGCCTTGTCGTTGATGACGAAGACGCGGTCGACGTCGACCAGGTCGACGCGCTCAGGCGAGAGTTTGGTGTAGAAGTTGCCACCCGCGATCTTGTCGATCGCGGTCCGGTAGGTGAAGCCGATGCCCGTCACCAGCCGTCCGCGCACATCGGTGGAGGTGAACGGCGCCACGGAGTTCTCGTACCAGGACAGCACCACGGCGGTCTGGTCGGCGAACTCCGGGTGCGCCTTCCCGGCCGCGGCGAGCTTGCCCTGGATGTCCGCCACCTTCTTCTCGCCCTCCTTCGCCTTGCCGAGTGCCTTGGCGATGTGGAGCGCGTTGTCCTGCCAGGGCGCGCTGAAGGGCTCCTTCTCCTTCTTGGTGCGGGCCACCGTCGGGGCGATCTTGGAGAGCTTGTCGTAGGCGGGCTTGTCGATCTCGGAGTAGACCGCGACGATCAGATCCGGGCGCAGGGCGGCGATCTTCTCGTAGTTGGGGCCGGAGTCGCCGTTCTTCATGATGACCTCGGGCCTGGTGCCGCCCCACTTGTCCTTCACCCAGGGCCACTGGGTGTTGATGTCGGGGGTCCGGCCCGCCGGGTTCGGGTACTGGTCGACCATGCCGACGGGCTTGATGCCGAACGCCAGGATGGTCTGGTCGTCCGTGTAGCCGACGGAGACGACCCGCTGGGGGGCCTTGCTGATCGTCGTGGATCCGAACGCGTGCTCCACGGTGACCGGGAACGAGCCGCCGGCGCCGCCCGAGGTGGTCTCACTCCCCTTGTCCTCCGAGTCGGAACCGCATCCCGCGAGAAGGCCGACACCGAGGGCCGCGGCGGACAATATCGCCGCCAACCGCCGCCAGGGCTTTCTACGCGTCATGTCGTGGAGGAGCATCCGGGATCCCCTTGCTTTCGCGCTGTCCACTCGACCCTGTCTTAGGGCAGGCAAACCTTACCGTGACCAGGTGAGGTAAGCCTAGCCTAACTTACATAACCTGAGCAGGATCTAGCCGAGTTGGACGTGAGTACGGCCGATCGGCACGATGAGCGGCCGGTCCCCCACCGGGTCGTCGATCACCATGGCGCGCAGCCCGAACGCCTCGTGCAGCAGCTCGGCGGTGATCACCTCCCGAGGGTGTCCCTGCGCCAGGATCGCGCCTTGTTTCATCACGATGAGGTTGTCGCTGTAGCGCGTGGCCAGATTGAGGTCGTGCAGCACCATGACCACGGTGCACCCCGACTCGTGCAGATCGTCCACCAGGTCGAGCACATCGATCGCATGCGCCAGGTCCAGATAGGTCGTCGGCTCGTCAAGCAGCAGCAGATCGGTGCCCTGAGCCAGCGTCATCGAGATCCAGACGCGCTGACGCTGCCCGCCGGAGAGTGAGTCCACCGGGCGGTCGGCCAGGTCGGACACCCCGGTCATGGCCAGCGCGCGCGCCACGACGGCGGCATCGTCCGACGACCACTGGCGCAGCCAGCTCTGGTGCGGATGGCGGCCCCGGGCGACCAGGTCGGACACGGTCAGCCCCTCCGGGGCGACCGGCGACTGCGGCAGCAGACCGAGCTTCTTCGCCACGTCCCTGGTCCTGAGCCTGACGATGTCGTCGCCGTCCAGCAGCACCGTTCCCCTGACCGGTCTGAGCAGCCGCGACAGGGTGCGCAACAGGGTCGACTTCCCGCAGCCGTTGGGGCCGATGATCGTGGTGACCACCCCTGGCGGGATCGCGACGTCAAGATCGTCGATGACGGTCCGGGCGCCGTACCCGACCGCGATACCCCTGGCTGCCAGCCGTGAGGTGTCATCGACCGCGCACTCGGTCCCGGTGATGGACTGAGCGACCACAAGGCCCCCTTATTCAGGCTCATCCGACTTCTTACCAGCTACCCGCGGTTCGCCCGCACCAGCAGATAGACGAGGAAGGGGCCGCCGATCGCGGCGGTGACCACGCCGACCGGGAGGTCCACCGGCAGTGCCGTGCGCGCCACCAGGTCCGCGCCGATGAGCAGCAACGCGCCCACCATCCCCGAGGCGACCATCGGCGGCGTCGGGCACCTCGCCATGCGCATCGCCACCTGCGGCGCCACCAGCGCGACGAACGGCACCGGGCCGGCCGCGCTCACCGCCACACCGGCCAGCAGCACCGCACAGAGCAGCAGGACCGCCCGCACCATCGTGTACCGGACCCCCAGGCCCGCGGCGACATCGTCGCCGAGGTGCATCGGCTTGAACTGGAACGCGACACATGTCACGACGGCCAGCAGGACGAGCGAGCACCACAGCGCCACCCGGACCTCCTCCCATGACCGGTCGTCCAGCGAGCCGATCAGCCATGCCTGGGCCCTGGCCACATCCCGGATGTCGGCCGAGGCCAGCAGCCAGGTTGTGATCGCCTCCATCACGGCGCTCACCGAGATGCCGATGAGGATGAGCCGGAAGCCGTCCAGCCCGCGCCGCCACGCCAGGAAGTACACCAGCAGACCCGTACCGAGACCGCCCGCGAGTGCCGCCGCGGACAGCCCCACGGCGTCGACGATCGCCGTGGCCGCCCCGCCCGACACCGTCACCAGGAACACCGCGACCGCCCCGGCGCCCCCGGTGATCCCCAGGATGTCCGGGCTGGCCAGCGGATTGCGCGCGATGGACTGTGTGATCGCGCCGGACACCCCCAGCGCGACGCCCACGACGAGCCCGGCCAGGGCGCGCGGCATCCGCAGGTCCATGATCACGAACTCGTCGACCCGCTCGCCCCGGCCGAAGATCGTGGCCGCCACCCGGGGCAGTCCGATGGGGAAGTCCCCGACGCCGATGGACAGGCAGAACACCAGGAAGGTCGCCGCCGCCAGCAGCAGCGTGATCAGCGCGACCCAGGGCCGCCAGACGAACGACACATGGCCGAGCCGGACGCCCGGCGCCACCGATGGCTTCACCTCGGTCCCGTTCATACGCTCTTGAACTTTCCGCGCCAGACCAGAACCGCGAAGAAGGGGGCGCCGAGGAGGGCGACGAGGACACCCGCGTCCAACTCGCCCGGCCGCACCACCAGACGTCCCACGATGTCGCAGAGCAGCAGGACGATGGCGCCGAGCAGCCCCGCGTACGGCACCAGCCAGCGGTAGTCCGGCCCGGTCAGATAGCGGGCCACATGCGCCACCATGAGCCCGAGGAAGGCGATGGGGCCGCACGCCGCCGTCGCCGCTCCGGCCAGCAGGGTGACGGCGGCGATGCCGATGGTCCGGCTCAGCGCGATGTTCACCCCGAGCGCCCGCGCCACATCGTCACCCAGGTTGAGCAGATTGAGCGCGGGCAGCGTGATCAGTGCCAGCACCAGCCCGGCCGCGACGAACGCGGACACCGGCCAGATGACATCGAATCCGACACCGGCCGGTGAGCCCGCGTTCCAGAACCGCAGCGCGTTCAGCGCCGCCTTGTCCGACAGCGAGACGGCCGTGGTCATCGCCGCGAGGAACACCGTGATCCCCTGTCCGGCCAGTGCGAGCGTCAACGGGTTGCCCGCCCCCCGGCCGATGCTGGCCAGCCCGAACACGACGACACCGGCGACCGCCGCCCCCAGGAAGGCGAACCAGACGTACTGGAACGGGTTGGCGAACCCGAACACGGCGATCACCGTCACCACCGCGAACGAGGCACCGGAGTTCACGCCCAGCAGGCCCGTGTCGGCGATCGGGTTGCGCGTGTACCCCTGGATCAGCGCTCCGCCGACCCCCAGGGCGATGCCCGCCACGATCGCGAGCACCGTCCGGGGTACCCGCACGGTCCGCACGATGAGCCTGATCTCGGTGAGCCGCTGATCGGCCTCCGGCCCCCCGAACAGCCCGTGCCACACCTCGGCGGGGCTCAACGCCCGCGCACCGACGGCCAACGACACCGCCCCCGTGATCACGAGGATCACCACAAGCGTGCCCAGACCCACAACTCGCCTGTGACGGGCCTGTGTTGGGCCCCTGGGCGCGGGGCGCTCGACTTCGATCGTGCCCATGTCGACGTACGTTATCCCTTTGCTTCCGGGCGGGGTGCGGCGGTGTGCGGCGGTGTGCGGCTGAACCGGTCGGGCGGATCAGCGGGCGGTGCTGCCGGTTCCGTCGGCGACCGTCCGGGCCTCGCCGGAAGCGGGCGCGAGGCCCCGGCCGAGGAGCGAGTCCAGGATCTCGCCGACCCTGATGGCGGTGTTGGACAGCAGGGACGATGTGATGCCGTGCGTGTGCTCCGTGCCGCCTTGCAGATAGATGCCGCAGCGCAGATCGGTGTCGGTCGCGATGCGGTAGTCGCGCTCGACGCGGACGCGGCCGTCCTCGTCGCGGAGGCAGCGGTCCGCGACCTCACCGAGCACGCCGACGGGGTCGGCGGGGCTGTAGCCGGTGGCGAAGACCACGACATCCGCGTCCAGGAGGGTCTCCTCGCCGGTGACGAGGGACGAGACGGTGGCCCGGACCTTGTCCGGGGTCTCCTTGACGTCCACGAGCCGCGACACGTTGAGGAAGCGCAGGCGCTCGGCGCCGAGGACCTTCTCCTGGTACATCTGCCGGTACAGGTCGTCGATCAGGTCGATGTCCACCACGGAGTAGTTGGTGTTGCCGTGGTAGTCCATCAGCCGGCGCTTGACGTTCTCCGGTGCGGTGAAGAACTCGTCGACGGCCCCGGGGTCGAAGATCCGGTTGGCGAAGCTGCTGTCGTCGGCGGGGCTGTAGCCGTAGCGGGAGAAGACCGCGCAGACCTCGGCCCGGGGAAAGCGGCGGTGCAGGTAGGCGACGTTCTCCGCGGCGCTCTGTCCGGCTCCCACGACGATGAACCGGGAGGGCGATGTGGACTCCAGCTCATCGACCTTCACCATCAGTTCGGAGTTGTGCCAGACGCGGTCGCCGCGCTCCACGCCCTCCGGCATCAGGGGACGCAGACCGGTGCCGATGACGAGGTTGCGCGCCCGGTGGACGGCGAGCCCCTCCCCCGAGCGAACCGTCACGTCCAGATACTCCACGGCGCCGTCGCGCAGGACGGGCATCACGCCGACGACCTCATGACCGTAGGAGACCATGTCGTCGACCTTGCCGGCGGCCCACTCGAAGTAGTCGTGGAACTCCACCCGCAGCGGGAAGAGGTTCTTGTGATTGATGAAGTCGATCAGCCGTCCCCTGCTCTGGAGGTAGCACAGGAAGCTGTACTCGCTGGCGGGATTCCGGAGCGTCACCAGGTCCTTGAGGAAGGACACCTGCATGGTCGCGTCGTCGATGAGCATGCCTCGGTGCCAGCCGAAGCGCGGCTGTTGCTCGAAGAAGTGAGCGGTGACCGCTTCCTCCCTCCCGACGCCTGCGTTGTGCTCGCTGAGTGCGATCGCCATGGCCACGTTGGACGGCCCGAAGCCGATGCCAATGAGGTCGTGGATCAAAGGGGCGTCGCCAGGACGAGCCTGTGCCATGTCACTCCCATCGTGCGGGGGCGGCCGCCATGCGGGACGGCCGGCCCAGGGTCGAGCATCAGGAAGTACGGAAGTCGGGCACGCCGAAGAGCCACGGCCCAAAACTTAGGTAAGGCTAAGCTCATGTCATCCGACTGTCCAGAGTCAAACCGACGGCCGGGAGCGAACAGCCGGAAGCACACGGCCGCCAACGGCTGTCCACGGACACCCCGTTGACCACTTAGGTAAGCCTTGCTTTACTGACCACGGCCATTCCCTGCCTCGAGGAGGAACCCCATGCGGGTCGTCATGTTCGGTTACCAGACCTGGGGGCACCGCACCCTGCAAGCCCTCCTGGACTCCGAACACGACGTGGTACTGGTCGTGACACACCCCAAGAGCGATCACGCATACGAGAAGATCTGGAGCGACTCGGTCGCCGACCTGGCCGAGGAGCACGGCGTCCCGGTGCTGCTCCGCAACCGTCCCGACGACGACGAACTGTTCGAGCGCCTCAAGGAGGCCGACCCGGACATCATCGTGGCCAACAACTGGCGGACCTGGATCCCGCCGCGCATCTTCGGCCTCCCGCGCCACGGCACGCTGAACGTCCATGACGCGCTGCTGCCCAAGTACGCCGGCTTCTCCCCGCTGATCTGGGCACTGATCAACGGCGAGTCCGAAGTGGGCGTCACCGCGCACATGATGAACGACGAACTCGACGCCGGCGACATCGTGCGGCAGGAGGCGGTTCCGGTCGGCCCCACGGACACCGCCACCGATCTCTTCCACAAGACCGTCGACCTCATCGCCCCGGTCACCATCGGCGCGCTCGACCTCATCGCCACCGGGCAGACGGAGTTCACCAAGCAGGACCGGTCCCGGGCCAGCTTCTTCCACAAGCGGTCCATCGAGGACAGCCGCATCGACTGGACCTGGCCCACGGAGGACCTTCAGCGCCTGGTCCGCGCCCAGTCCGAGCCGTACCCCAGCGCCTTCACCTTCCACAAGGGCAAGCGTCTCGAGATCCTCGCCGCGGTGGTGTCCGAGGGCCGCTACGGCGGCACTCCCGGACGCATCTTCTACCGCGAGGGCGACGGCGTGGTCATCGTCGCCGGAGCCGACGCGCGCACCGGCCGCAACCACGGCCTGGCCATCACACGCGTACGGACCGAGGACGGCCGGGAGTGGGCCGCGACGGAGTACTTCACCTCGATGGGCGGCTACCTGACCAGCCACCCGTGAAACGCCGATCCCCGGCGGGACCGACCATGTCGGCCCCGCCGGGGACCTCGCTCCCGGGAAAGCCTTACAGGCCGTTCCAGAACTCGGCCAGCATGCGGGCCGCCCGGGCGGGTCCCTCGATCATCCACCAGTGACCGAGTCCTTCGAGTTCCACGGCCCGAGCGCCGGCGCGTTCGGCGGCACGGTGGCGAATGACGATGCTGCCGACGGTGAAATCCTCGGTGGCGATGGGAACCAAACCCGGCCGAGCGGCGGCGGCCGGAAGATCGCGGCCACGCTCATTCAGCACCGACGGCACCGCGGACCGATACAACGCGAGAATGGCTCTGCCCATCTCCGCGCCCTGGCCGAGCGCCACCTCGCCGGCCACTGGCTCGGGGATGCCCCATTCGACCATGCGCGCCGCCCGTTCATCGGCGTCTCCCTCGAAGATTTCCTCGATGGCTCGCTCACCCTCGCCCGGCGTCTGCCACGTTTGTGCCAGCGGGTGCCAGACGAAATCCGGCTCGTAACCGGCGATGGTGTCGCTGACCCAACTGCGCAGCAGGTCAGGACGGGTCATCGCGACTTCCGCGACATGCCCTCCGCCCCAGTCGTGGCCGACGATGTGCACAGGCGCCTCGAACCGCGAGAGCTCGTCGACGAGCCAGTTCCGGTAGCCATCAATGGTGGCGTCGAAATCCGAGGACAAAGGGGCGCCGAAACCGGGAGGTGAGAGCCGGACCACATCTTCGTGAATGAACTGGGACAACTCATCGAGCAGCGGCCTCCATGCCGCGGAGGTCAGCGGGACACCGTGAACAAAGACGATCGTCATGCGTAAACACCCTTGTCATGAGAGTCAGATCTGCGTGCCGCCGCCGTCCACGGCGAGTTCGGCGCCGGTGGCCGGCAAGGCGACCTCGGCTGGACAACATCGAGTCAACAGCCGTCCGACCTGGGCGTCTAAGACTCATTTCGCACCCCGTTATGCAGAAACGGCATGACGGGTACAGTGGCTTGTGTGCCCGACCAGACCCCGCCCTCCCCGGCCGCCAATCCCGGCGTGGATCTCGACCTGCGGTTGGTCCGGTACTTCACGGTCGTCGCCGAGCACCTGAACTTCGCCCGGGCAGCGGCGGCGTTGCACGTCGCTCAGCCCTCCCTGAGCCGCCAGATCCAGCGGCTGGAATACGCACTGGGGGTGCGCCTGCTGGAACGCACCACCCAGGGCAGCAGGCTCACCGCGGCCGGTGCGGCCTTTCTCCCCCGGGCCCAGGAACTCCTGCACACCGCCGGCCAGGCGGCACTCGCGGCCCGCACCGCCGCACCGCAGCGCACGATCACCATCGGCCACCTCGACGGCCTCGTCATCACCCCCGCGGTGCGGGACCTGCGCCGCCGCCATCCCGACGCCCATGTGCGCACCCGGCATCTGAACGGGGACGAAGCCCGCGCCCTCCCCGAGGGCCAGGTCGATGTGCTCGTCGCCCGCACACCGCTGCCCATCCCGAGCGATGACCTGCGCATGACCGTCCTCTACGACGAGCCCCGGGCCCTGCTCGTGCCCACCTCCCACCGCCTCGCCGGGAAGGAATCGGTCAGCCCGGACGACTTCGCCCACGAGCCCCTCGTCGCCTGCGCGGGCATGGCCGCGGCATGGACCGAGTTCTGGCGGCTCACCCCCCGCCCGGACGGCAATCCGGCCCCGCTCGGGCCCCTGCTCGTCGACACCTTCGAGGACAAACTCGAAGTCGTCGCCGACGGGCGGGCCATCGCCATCGTGCCCGCCGAGGACCGGCGCAGCACCCTCCGCGACGACCTCGCCACCATCCCCATCGAGGGAATCGACCCCTGCCAGGTGGCCGTCGTCACCCGCGCCGACGACCGCAACCGGCTCGTCGCCCGCTTCCAGGAGTCCGCGAAGAACTGTCTCGCCCGGGACACCGAACGCGCCCACCCCTGACGGTGAGACCCCACCGTCTTCCTGCTGTCACCGGTTTCGGTTGCCGCGCGGGCCGATGAAGACCCTCACCATGCCGACCCCATCCGCGGTGTCCCCGAAGAGAACGTTCCGGCTTCCCCGCCCCCACCCATACCCTCACCCCCTCTCCATTGGCATAATGGTCTGACATTAAGACTCCAACGGAAGGACCAGCACATGGGGCGCGGGACGGTTGTCGTCGGTGGGGGGCAGGCCGGAGTGCAGGTGGCCTTGGAGTTGCGGCGGCGCGGGGAGCGTGAGGGGATCACCGTGGTCGGCGAGGAGCCGCGGGCTCCCTATCAGCGGCCGCCGCTTTCCAAGGAGTTCCTGGCCGGTGACTACGACGTCGGACGGCTCGCGTTCCGGAAGCCGGAGTACTACGCCGAGGCCGGGATAGACCTCCTCACCGGCGAGCGGGTCATCGACACCGGCAACGGCGTCCTCGTCACGGACCGGGGGCGCGAGCTGCCCTACGACCGGCTCGCCCTCGCCACCGGGGCCGCCCCGCGCAAGCTGGCCGTGCCAGGGGCCGGGCTCGGCGGCGTCCACCATCTCCGCGACCTCACCGACGCGTTCCGGCTCCGGGAGGAGCTGGCGTGGGCCCGCCATGTGGTGGTGGTCGGGGGTGGATTCGTCGGCCTGGAGGTGGCGGCCGCCGCACGGGCCCAGGGCAAGGAGGTGACCGTGGTCGAGGCGGCGGACCGGCTCCTGGGGCGGTCCGTCGCGCCGGTCGTCTCCGAGTTCTACCGGCAGGCCCATGCGCGGCGGGGCACGGTGGTGCGTCTGTCGGCGTCCGTCACCGGATTCGACGGGGAGTCCGGCCGGATGACCGGTGTGCTCCTCGGCGACGGCTCACGAGTCCCCGCCGATCTGGTTCTCGTCGGCGTCGGCGCCGTCCCGCGCACCGACCTCGCCGAGCGGCTCGGCCTCGAGGTGGACGGCGGGATCGTCGTGGACGCGTGTTCCCGGACCAGCCGGCCCGGCGTCGTGGCCGCCGGTGACTGCACCGTACGGCCGCATCCGCGCACCGGGGACGGCAGGATCCGGCTGGAGTCCGTGCCCAACGCCCTCGCGCAGGCCAATGCGGCGGCCGCCGCGCTGCTCGGCCAGGAGGAGGCGGACACCTCCGTGCCCTGGTTCTGGTCCCACCAGGGAGATCTGACCCTTCAGATCGCCGGGCTCTCCACCGGATATGACCAGTGCGTCGTGCGCGGCACTCCGGACGAGGAGCGGTTCTCCGTCCTGTACTACCGGCAGGGCGAGCTGCTCGCCGTCGACGCCGTCAACCGGCCCGCCGACTACATGGCCGTACGCCGCGCCCTCACCATCGGCGCCCATATCCCCGCGGACGGCGCCGCCGACGCGGAGGTTCCGCTCAAGACCCTTTTCTGCGAGCGGACGACGGTCTGACGCGGAGGCCGGACGCCCGACGCCGAGGGGCCGGACAGCATCCAGCTGTCCGGCCCCTCGCGTCGACTACGGGTTACCGACCCTGGGCCGTCAGCAGCGCGTCCAGCCGAGGGTAGACACGCCGTGCGTTGCCCTCCAGGACCTGGCGCAGGTCGTCCGCGGCGAGGCCGGCCGCGCAGACGTACTGCTTGGTGTCGTCCCAGGCCACGCCCGTCGCCGGGTCGGCGCCGCGTACCGCGCCGAGCATCTCCGAGGCGAACAGGAGGTTGGCCACCGGGACGACGCGGGTGAGGAGGTCGATGCCGTCCTGGTGGTAGACACAGGTGTCGAACCAGACGTTTCCCAGGAGCGCTTCGGCCGGGTCGGGCAGCCCCATGCGCATGGCCAGGCCCCGGTAGCGGCCCCAGTGGTAGGGGACGGCTCCGCCACCGTGCGGGATGACGAACCGCAGCCCGGGGAACCGGGTGAACAGATCGCCCCGCATCAGCTGCATGAAGACCGACGTGTCGGCGTTGAGATAGTGGGCGCCGAGGGTGTGCGTGGCCGGATTGCAGGAGCTGGAGACATGGATCATCGCGGGGACGTCCAGCTCGCACAGGGCCTCGTAGAGCGGGTACCAGGACGGATCGGTCAGCGGCGGTGAGGTCCAGTGCCCGCCCGACGGATCGGGGTTGAGGTTGCAGCCGACGAAGCCCGCCCCGGTGACACAGCGGCGGAGTTCGGCCACCGCGTCGTCGACGCCACCGCCAGGTGTCTGCGGAAGCTGACAGACGGCGGCGAAACGCTCCGGGAAGAGGGACACCACCCGGGCCACCAGATCGTTGCAGGCGCGCGCCCAGTCGCGGGCGGTCGCCGGGTCGGCCACATGGTGCTCCATACCGGATGCCTTCGGCGAGAAGAGCATGAAGTCGCCGCCCCGCTCGCGCAACACCTTCAACTGGTTGTGCTCGACGCTTTCCCGGATGGCGTCGTCGCTGATGGCCGCCGGAGCGGGGGCGGGCAGGGACGGGTCCTCCAGGCGTGCCAGCTGGGCGTCGCGGTAGGACTGGTGGGCGGCGGGCGCGGTCGTGTAGTGACCGTGGATGTCGATGATCAACGGTCGGTTCCCTCCGCCGCGGACCACTCCGCGTGGTCGATGTACACCAGCCCCTTGGCCGCGAGGCGTTCACGCATCCGGTTGACGTCGAGGCCGAGTTCGCCGCTCTCGTACCGCTTCCGGGACAACGCCTCCTTGGCCTCGCGCGCCCGCGCGGCCTCGGCCACGGCGGCGGCGCGCGGGCGCGGGATCACGACCGCTCCGTCGTCATCGGCGACGACCACATCGCCGGGCCGGATGTGCTGCCCGCCGCACACCACCGGCACATTGACGTCCCCGAGGGTCTCCTTGACGGTGCCGTACGCGCAGATGTGCCGGGCCCACACCGGGAAGCCCATCTCACGGAGTTCGGCGATGTCCCGGCAGCCCGCGTCGATGACCAGGCCGCGCACCCCGCGGGCGGCGAGGGAGGTGGCCAGGAGCTCGCCGAAGTATCCGGCTTCGGAGGGCGAGGTGGGGGCCACGACGAGTATGTCGCCCTCGCGGCACTGCTCGACGGCGACATGGAGCATCCAGTTGTCGCCGGGCGGCACACTCACGGTGACGGCGGTGCCGGCCGCCCGCGCGCCCGGCCACACGGGGCGCAGGGCGGGGTCGAGGAGCCCGGTGCGGTCCTGGGCCTCGTGGAGGGTGGCGACACCGTAACCGGCGAGCGCGTCGACGGTGGCGAGGTCGGCGCGGGGCGGGTTCCGTACGACGATGCTCATACCGCCGCCCAGGGGAGGAGGGACACATGGACGGCGTCCTCGCCGGTCTCGCCGCCGACGGTGCGGATGGCCCGGTCGGTCTCGGTGAGCGGGAAGCTGTGGGTGGCGAGCTTCTCGAGCGGGAAGCGGCCGGACTCGAGCTGTTCCAGGGCGAGTTCGCAGGCCCGGTAGCTGTGTCCGCGGGCGCTCTTGAGGGCGATGGACTTCTCGGTGAGCTTCTTCAGGGGGAAGTCGGGGAACGCGGCGAGCTCGCCCTGGACCACCATGACGCCCTCGCGGCGCTTGAGGGCATCGATGCCGAGCAGCACGGGGGCGGTGCCGGCACCCGCGGTGCAGTCGAGGACGACGTCCACACCGCGTCCGCCGGTGAGGTCGAGGACCCGCTGGAGGGGATCGTCCTCGGTGACGTCGACGGTGTGGTCGGCGCCGAGTTCACGGGCCAGGGCCAGGCGTGCGGCGTCGCGCGGGGTGCCGGTGACGATGATGGTGGAGGCGCCGGCCTGCTTGCAGGCGACGACCTGGGAGAGGCCCTGCTGGCCGGGGCCCTGGATGAGCACCGTGGAGGCGTAACCGACGCCCGCGGTGACCAGCGCCCACTCGATGCCGTTCGACAACGGGGTGACCAGGCCCGCGAGTTCGGGGGTGACGCCGTCGGGAACGCGGTGGGTGACGGCGTTCCACGGCAGATACAGGTACTGCGAGAAACCGCCCCACAGGTGGTACGGGTTCTCGGCGGAGGTGTACCCGTAGCGCCGGGCGTCGGGGTTGGTGCGCCAGTCGGTGGCCTCGCAGTGGCGGTACTCCCCGGCGTGGCACCAGGCGCAGCGGAAGCAGCCCACATAGTGCTCGACGAAGACGCGGTCGCCTTCGCGCAGGCCCTTGCGGGCGGTGAACTCCGCTCCCGCGCGGGCGATGACCCCCACGTTCTCGTGCCCCATGATCACCGGATCGGGGAAGGGTGGCTTGCCGTACATCTTGACGTCGGTGCCACAGATCCCGGCGACCTCGACCTTCAGCAGCGCGCCGTCGGCCGGTATGTCGGGCATCGGGAACTCACGGAGTTCGGTGGTGGAGGGGGCGGTGCGGACGGCTGCCAGCACGTGATCTGCCATGAAGCGACTCCTCGCGCTCTGAGGTTGTCCCGTCGGTCACCGTACTCTATGGACTGATGGACTGACCATGGTACCTTTCGGGGCATGACAGAACCCCTGCTCAGGACCTGCACCCGCACCCAGGGCAACAACGAGGCGCTCAAAACGGGGGAGGTGTCCCCCACCGGCTTCGGGTTCGACTTCGAGGAGGTGCCCGTCCTCGTCCACGGCTTCCGCCGTATGGTCCGTGAGCTCGCCTTCGACATCAGTGAGATGGCGCTCACCACCTATCTCGTCGCGAAGGCCCACGGGGCGCGGTTCACGGCCGTGCCCGCGTTCCTGGTGCGCGGCTTCCACCACGGCGCGATCCTGCGTGCCGCGGATCGCCCGCTCACCCCCGGGGAGCTCGAGGGCGGACGGGTCGGAGTGAACCGTGGATACACGGTGACCACGGGCGTCTGGGCACGTGCCGTACTGCGCGACGAGTACGGCGTGGACCTGTCGAAGGTGACCTGGGTGCTCTCCGGCGACGAGCATGTCGCCGAGTACCGCCCGCCGGGCAATGTCGAGCCGCTCGGCACCGGCCGCACCCTCGAAGAGGCCCTGCGCCAAGGGCAGTTGGACGCCGTTATCGGTGTCCCGCCCCAGGAGGGGCTGGTCCCGCTGATCGACGACCCCGCGGGGGCCGGTTTCACGGCGCTGCGGGAACGCGGGCTGTACCCGATCAACCACCTCGTCGTCGTCAAGGACGAACTCCTCACGGCCCGTCCGGACCTGGGCGCCCAGGTCTTCGACGCCTTCGCCCGCTCCAAGCGGCTCTACACCGAGCGGCTGCTCGCCGGGGAGATCGAGGCCCCGACGGCGGTGGACACCATGCACCGCCGGGTGGCCGAGCTGACCGGGGCCGATCCGCTGCCGTACGGCCTCGAACCGAACCGGCATGTCCTGGAGGAGCTGCTGCGGCACGCCGTCGACCAGCGGATCCTGGAGCGGGCCGTGCCGCTGGATGAGCTGTTCGCGCCCGGCACCCGCGACCTGGTCGGCTGAGCCCGAGGGGAGACACACCATGCGCATCGCGATCGCCGGGGACCACAACGGGTTCGCCCTCAAGTCCCTGTTGCGCTCGGAGCTCTCCGCCGCCGGGCACGAGGTGTCCGACCTCGGAAGCCATACCGCCGAGGAGGTCGACTACCCGGCGCTGTGCGTCGAGGTGTGCGCCCGGGTGCGGGACGGGCGGGCCGAGCGCGGCATCGTGCTCGGGGGCAGCGGGCTGGGCGAGACCATCGCCTGCAACAAGCTGCCGGGCATCCGGGCTGGCCTGTGCCACGACGTGTGGACGGCGGAGATCTCCCGCGGCAACAACGACTCCAACGTGCTGGTGCTGCCCGCGAAACGCCTCACCGACGACCAGGCCCGCGAGATCGTCGCCGGCTGGCTGGGCACCTCGTTCAAGGGCGGCAAGCACGCCCGGCGGGTGGCGCAGATCGCCGCGCTCGAACAGGGCGGCTGAGCCCGACCGGGGGGTGGGAGAGCCGAAGGGGGCCTTGGACGACCAAGGCCCCCTTCGACCGGTTCAGGCTTCGACCCCTTCAGGCTTCGACCCCGTCAGGCTTCGACCCGTTCAAACGCGCGCGAAGAACCGGCCGGTTCACGCACCCGCCAGGAACTCCAGGATCCGCTCCGAGGTGTTCTGCGGGGTCCGCTCCCCCGGCGGCACCCCCCACCACTGGGTACGGGGCAGGCACTCCCTCAGGTAGTGCGCGGCCGAAGGAGCGTGGGAGGTGTCGTCACCGGGGACGATCAGCGCGGGCACATCGAGGGTGAGCAAGTCCTCGGGCTCCACACCGGGCACGGTGTCCCGGTCGAAGAGGTGGGCCGCGCTGCCGGTGACCAGCGTCCGGTACCGCTCGGCGCCACACGCCGCGTACGCGGAGGCGAAGTCGGCGTCGTGCCGGAGCACCGCCGCCCACGGGCCGACCCGTGGGTCCTTCGAGAAGCCGTCCTCGGTCGCCCGGGCGAGTTCCACCACCCCGCCGAGCCCCGACTCGCGCACGAACGCGAGGTGCCGCTCGAACCGCTCGTGCTGCTTGCGCCGGTAGTGGACGCCACCGGCCGGGGAGTAGAGGACCATACCGGCCACCCGCTCCGGGTGCGCGGCGGCGAGGGCCGCCGCGGTGGAGCAGCCGACGCAGCCGCCCATCAGATACGCCCGCCCGAAGCCCAGGTGGTCGAGCAGGGCCACGCCCTGGCGGACGTAACCGTCCCAGGCGAGGCGCTCCAGCCGGCCGCCGGACCGCCCGGACTCGCGGCGGTCGAAGGTGACGCAGGTGAACTTGGCCGCGAGGTGGGCGGGCAGCCGAAGCCGCCGGTGAATGCCGGTGGCGTACCAGCTGTCGAGGGTGGAGTCGAAGCCGCCCGGGGAGAACATCAGCAGCGGCGGGCCGTCCCCGGTGACCTCGTAGCGCGTGCGGATGCCGTCGAGGACCGCGGTGGGCACGGGGTCAGACCTCCTTCGGTACGGGAATGCCACCGGCGATCTGCCGTGCCGCGCGCACATCCCCGGCGTAGGCGGTGAGGGCGTCGAGGGCGGTGGCGGCGACCTGGGCGTAGGTGTCCGGCGGGACGTCGTCGACGGTGTCGGCGGCGTAGCCGATGGCGGCGTGGGCCATGCGCATCCGGCCGTCCAGCCAGGGCCCGCCGCCGAAGCCGCCGACCACGGGGACGGAGACCGCCCCGGCCACGGCGGCGCCGACCACGGGACCGGAGTTGGTGAAGTTGAGGAGGGCGGCGCCCGCCTCCTCCAGCCGCTTGGCCTCGGCTACCAACTCCCCGCACATCTCCTCGGGCACCTGGTCGCCGGCGGCCGGCACGGCCTTGTACTCGACGCCGTAGCGCAGCGCCGTCTGCGGTGTGATGCCGAACTGGGCGAAGACGGGGATACCGGCCCGGGTGACCGCCTCGACGGCCGCCAGATGGTCGGAGGCGCCGTCCAGCTTGACGAGGTCGACACCGGCCTCCTTGACGTAGCGGATCGCGGCGTCGAGGGCGGCCGCGGTGCCCTGCTGGAGCGGGCCGAATGGAAAGTCGGCGCTGACCAGGGCGCGTCGGACGCCGCGGCGGACCGCCTTGGTGACGGTCAGCATCTCGTCCATGGTGATCTCGAACGGGGTGGCGTGGCCCCACAGGTTGACGCCGACGGTGTCGCCGACGGAGACGAGGTCGACACCGGCCCGGTCCGCGATACGGGCGAGCTGGTAGTCCCAGGCCACCACCCCGACAATCTTGTGCCGGGTGTCCTTCATACGCTGCAAGTCCCGCAGCGTCACCTTCTCGGGCATATGCGGCTCCAGGTCAGACCCTCAGGGCGGTGAGCAGTTCGAAGACATCGCTCTCGTCGGCGGAGAGCAGCAGGACACGGGCGTACGGGCGCAGCGCGGCGACGGCGTCGTCGGCTTCGAAGCCCTGGCCGAGGACCACGCCCGCGGTGGTGATCCCGTACCGGAAGCAGTGCCGGCCGATTCGCTCGGCGGTGTCGCGGCCGCCGTCCTCGGTGGCGAGGACGACGACCACGTCGGCGCCGATCAGCGCGGCGGTCAGGGGAAGCGGGCCGCCGCCGAGTTCACGCAGTTCGCCGACGGCGTCGGCGCGCAGGAACTCGGCGTGCGCCCACGGATGGGCGGCGAGGTTGGCCGCGACCCGGGCCGCGCGGTCGTCGAGGGCGACGACACGGGCGGCCCGGGCGGGCGCGATGGGAACGTCGATGCGGTAGCGGGCCTCGGCCGCGGAGGCGGCGCGGGCGCTCTCGCTCTGTCGGCTGGTGGCGAGGCTCATCGTCACACCGATTGCTGAGCGGTGCCGGGGACGGCCTTGACCGCGTCGCGGCACGAGTCGAGGAACGACTCGGCCTGCGGCAGGACGACGGCCGCGGAGCGCACCCTGTGGTGCTCGGGGTCCACACCGGGCGGGGTGACACCCTCGTCGCGCAGCGCCACGGCGGCCTTCCTCAGCTTCTGGCGGGCCTTGATGATGCCGCTGTCGGCGGGCACCAGGCGTTCCTTGGAACGGTCGACGATGGGGCCCATCGACTCCTGGAGGGAGGCGTCCTGCATGGCGATGCCGGCCACTCCGGAGTAGGTCTCGCCCCGCTTCTGCGCCTCGCGGTCGATGAGGTAGTCGTTGTCCATGTTGGCCATCGGCCGGTAGGTGCCGGGGATGTTCTTGCTGTGCACACCATGGCCGTCGATCATGGCCTGCCGCTCGGTCTCGGTGAGGGGCCGCACCGGGTGGTAGTCGAAGGAGTAGGTCCAGCAGTTCTCGTCGTCGATGGGCACCCAGAAGTGGCCGTGCACCGGGTGGTCGCCGCGCGGCGGCACCATGGTGAAGGCGGGCATGACCCAGGGGGTGATCCGCCAGTAGTACTTGCCGTCCTCGGCGTTGCGGCGCGCTCCGACGAACAGCCCGCCGTCGCTGTCGGCGACCTCGAAGAACGGCTTGGTGTCGTTCAGGTTGTACTCGTTGCCCTTCGCGCCCTTGAAGAGCGGGTCGGTCTTGAGGCCGCCCGAGTGGAGGAAGGTGACATGGCTGGAGTCGATGCCGCCCTCGAACGCCTGGAGCCAGTTGCACTGCTGCCAGCGCTTGGAGGTGTAGGTCTGTTCGGCCGGCACATGGGTCCACTCGAACTCGGGCAGCGGCGGCTGGGTGGCCGCGTCGCCCATATAGGTCCACAGCACGTCCCCGATCTTGACCAGCGGGTACGAGGTGAGCTTCACGTTCTGGCAGAAGCTGGAGTTGTCGGCCTCGGAGGGCACATCGACGCACTGCCCGGACACGTCGTACTTCCAGCCGTGGTACGGGCAGCGCAGGCCGCCCTCCTCGTTGCGGCCGAACCAGAGGGAGGCGCCGCGGTGGGCGCAGAACTCGTCGACGAGCCCGTAGCGGCCCTCGCTGTCCCGGAAGGCGACCAGGCGCTCCGACAGGAGCTTGACCCGCACGGGCGGGCAGTCGGTCTCCGGGAGTTCCTCGGCCAGCATGGCCGGTATCCAGTACTGGCGGAACAGCTCTCCCATGGCCGTCCCGGGACCTGTCCGGGTGAGGAGCTCGTTGATGTCTTTGCGGAGCACAGCCGTTTCCCTTCCGATACTGACAACCGACCCGACTGACGGGGCGACTGCTTCGGTGGTGCGGTGACGCCGGAGCCCTCAGGGCTGTTCCGGGGGGATGTCGACGGTCAGGCCGTCGAGTTCGGGCGTCACGGATATCTGGCAGGAGAGCCTGCTGCCGGCACGCCGGTCGGCGACGGCCAGGTCCAGCAGGTCGTCCTCCATGTCTCCGGGAGGCCCGACGAGATCGGTGTAGCTGTCGCGCACCCACACATGGCAGGTGGCGCATGACTGGTTGCCGCCGCATTCCGCGACGACGCCGGGAACGCCGTGGCGAACGGCGACCGACATGACGGAGTCTCCCGTGGCCGCCTCGACGGTGAGCTCAAGCCCGCCGTCACCGACGAAGGTCACCTTGGGCAAGGTTCGTCCCTCCCAGCTCGATGGTCTGTCCATTAGACCAGAGCTCTTGAACGCGATACAAGAGCGGTGCCGGTGACCGACAATCACCGCCATGAGCCGCCTGATCCTGCTCCGCCACGGCGAGAGCGAGTGGAACGCGAGAAATCTGTTCACCGGCCGCGCGGATGTCGCCCTCACACCGCGCGGTGAGCGACAGTCCCGTGACGCCGGAGAACTGCTCCGCGCTCTGGGGCTGGCGCCGGACGCCGCCCACTGCTCGAGACTGCGCCGCGCCTGGCACACCTGCGCACTCGCCATGGACGCCGCGGGCCGTGGCACAGCGCCCGTCGCGGCCGTGCGCGCCCTGGAGGAACGTGACTACGGGAGCCTCCAGGGACGGGACAAGGAGGCGGTGCTGCGCGAGCTGGGGGAGGCGGAGTTCCGGCGGATCCGCCGCTCCGCCGACGCCCGCCCGCCCGGCGGCGAGTCACTGGGCGATGTCTCGGCGCGACTGCTGCCGTACTGGCACGCCCGCATCGCGCCACAGCTGGCCGCCGGTGCCACGGTCCTGGTGGTCGGGCACAGCAATTCGCTGCGAGCCCTGGCCGCGCATCTCGACGCCCTCTCCCCCACCGAGCTGCTCGGCCTCGAGCTGCCCTCGGGCATCCCCCTGCTCCACGAACTGGATCCGGCTCTGCGGCCCCGGCGGCGCGGCGGCCGGTATCTGCGCCCGGCCGGCGCCCCGGCCGCCGAACTGGACCCCGAACGCCCCTTGCGGGCCGGAGCGGAGTGACACCCGAACGTTGACGCATACACGGGGTCGACTTATGGTGAGCGGGCTCACAGTAGCGGACTTATGGTTTTACCAATCCGGTTGACCTGCACTTTTGCCCACCACCCTAGCTGTCACAGCCGACGAGAAAGGGCCCAGGATGGCTGAGAACGCGATCGTCAATGACAAGCTCGCCGCCAAGTTCGCGACCGAGAAGGAGTCCCCGTACACCCGCTGGGTCGCGGCGGAGGGTCTCGACATCATCGCCGCCCATTACGTCCCGGACCTGCGCACCGTGGACCTCAGGCCATGGGAGCGGCGCGGTGGCCGCGGCGTGTTCATCAACCATGAGGCCACCCGCACCTCCAACGACTGCTATGTGTGCGAGATCCCGGCCGGCGGCAAGCTGGCCCCGCAGCGCCAGCTGTTCGAGGAGATGATCCTCGTCCTCGAGGGCAACGGCTCCACCCGGGTGTGGAACGACGCCGGTGCGTCGGTCACCTTCGAGTGGCAGGCCGGCTCGATCTTCGCGATCCCGCTCAACACCCACCACCAGCACTTCAACGGGTCCGGTGGCAAGGCCGCCCGCTTCGTGGCGTCCACCAACCTGCCGCCGGTCCTGAACCTCTACGCCGACCCGGACTTCGTCTTCGGCACCGCCCGCGACTTCCCGGACCGCTTCGACGGCGAGCCGGACTACTTCTCACCCAAGGGCGAGCAGAAGGGCCTCCTCCTCGACACCAACTTCGTCGCGGACGCGGTCAACCTGCCGCTGATCGAGGCGAAGGAGCGCGGCGCGGGCGGCGGCCACATCCGCTTCGCGATGGCCAAGGGGTCGATGAACAGCCATATCTCCCAGTTCCCCACCGCCACCTACAAGAAGGGCCACCGGCACGGCCCCGGCGCCCATGTCATCATGCTCTCCGGCGAGGGCTACAGCCTGATGTGGCCCGAGGGCGAGGAGCCGCGCCGCTACGAGTGGGGTCCCGGCACACTGATCGTCCCGCCGAACATGTGGTTCCACCAGCACTTCAACACCGGTACGGAGCCCGCCCGCTATCTCGCCTTCAAGCACGAGGTGGTCTCCGTGCGCAACGCCCAGGGCGTGCCCAAGGCGTGGATCAGCCAGCGGATCGGCGGCGACCAGATCGACTACGCCGACGAGTCCGCCTATGTGCGGGAGACCTTCCGCGAGGCGCTGGCCAAACACGGGATGACACCGCGGATGGACGAGGTGTACGAGGCCGAGCTGGCCACCCTGCCGCCGCTGCCGCAAGCCCGCGTCCAGGGCTGATCCATGCCACACCCGCACCCGCACACCCATGCACACGGGCACGACGAGGTCCGCCTCGTGCACTCCTCCTATGTGCCCGACCACGACCACGAGCACGACGAGGACCCGGGCCGCATCGAGGACAACCCGATCTGGCAGCAGGACAACGTGACCCTGCACAGCGTCGGCATCGACATCGGCTCCTCGGGGACCCAGGTCCTGTTCTCCCGGCTCTTTCTGCGCCGCATCGGAGAGGAGCTGACCAGCCGCTATCTGGTGGTACGCCGGGAGACCCTGCACCGTTCGCCGGTATGGCTCACTCCCTACGCGAGCGAGACGATGATCGACGCGGGCGCGCTGGGCGCGCTCGTCGACGAGGCGTACGGCGCGGCGGCCATCCGGCCCGAGGACGTGGACACCGGAGTGGTGATCCTGACCGGGGAGGCGCTGCGCCGCCGCAACGCCTCCGCGATCGCCTCGGTACTCGCGGCCAAGGGAGGCGACCTGGTCACCGCGACGGCGGGCCACCATATGGAGGCCCGGCTCGCCGCCTATGGCTCCGGAGCGGTCCGCGCCTCCTATGAGGCGGGCACCCGGGTGCTCACCGTCGACATCGGCGGCGGCACCACCAAGCTGGCCCTGGTGGACCACGGGCGGGTGGAGGCCACGGCTGCCGTGCACATCGGCGGCCGCCTTCAGGTGACCGCGCCCGACGGCCGGATCGAGCGTCTGGCACCGGCGGGCCGGGACCACGCCCGGCGCGCCGGTTTCGACTGGGACCCCGGAAGCCGGGTGGCGGAGGCCGACCTGGACGCGGTGGCGGCGTCGATGGCCGACCTGCTGGTCCGTGCCCTGCTCACCCCGCACGAGGTGAAGGACCTCTACCTCACCGATCCCCTGCCGGACCTCGGCAGGCTGGACGGTGTGGTCTTCTCCGGCGGGGTCGCCGAGTATGTCTACGGCCGCGAGCACCGCGACTTCGGCGACCTGGGCCGGCGGCTCGGCAGCCGCCTGCGGGCGGCCGCCGAGGACGGGGCGCTGGGAGTGCCGCTGCTGCCCGCCGGTGAGTGCATCCGCGCCACCGCGGTCGGCGCCTCGGAGTACAGCGTCCAGCTGAGCGGGAACACCGGTCATATCTCCTCGCCCGACGCCCTGCTGCCCCGCCGCAACCTGGCGGTGGTGTGCCCCGCCCACACCCCCGGCGACGAGGTGGACACCGCCGCCCTCGCCGAGGCGATCCGCAGGCGTCTGCACGAGACGGACGCCGAGGCCCCGGACCGGGACGTGGCGCTGGCCCTGTCCTGGCACGGGCCGCCGTCGTACGAGCGGCTGCTGCCGTTCGCCCGCGGCATCCGTGACGGGCTGGCCGCGCGCACGGCGGCCGGCCGGCCCGTGTACGTGGTCCTCGACGGGGACGTGGCGATGACCCTGGGCCGGCTGCTGACCGACGAACTCGGCCTCCCCGGCGATGTGCTGGTGCTCGACGGCATCACGCTCCAGGACTTCGACTACGTCGACCTCGGCCGGGTGCGGCATCCCTCCGGGACCGTGCCCGTGACCATCAAGTCCCTCGTCTTCGCGGAGCGGCCGACGGCTGCTCCGGGGGACCGCTCGGGGCGACCCAGGTCGGTAACGAATCAATAAAGTCCTGTCCGATGGTTAGACCATAATACCTCGGTCTTGTTTCATGCAGGGACAAGCGCGGTGGCCGGAAGGTAAACCGGCCGCCGGCACCCCCCACTCCCCAGACGATCCCTCGGCCCTGGAGTGTGTGATGCGTCATGGTGCTCTTCCCGCCGGCCTGCTGGTCGCCGGTCTGCTGATGTCCGCATGCGGTCCCTCGCCCACGACAACCGCCGCCAACGCCCCCCAGGAGGAGTCCAACCCGTACGCCGCCTACGAGAACCTCAAGGGCGACAAGCGCACCGAGAAGCTCCTCGCGGACGCCCGTGAAGAGGGCGGTGTACTCGACCTGTACACCTCGAACACCGATATCCAGGACCTGGTCGACGGCTTCAAGAAGGCCCACCCCGACATCAAGGTCCGTGCCTTCCGTGCCAACTCCGAGACGGTGCTTCAGCGCACTCTCCAGGAGAACCAGGCGGGCAAGCCGCAGAACGACGTGATCGACACCAACGATCTCGAGCTGCGCGCCCTCGACTCCCAGCACCTCCTGCGGGCCTACACCGGCCCCTCCCTGGACGGTCTCAAGCCCGAGGCCAAGGGCCTCGGCAACTGGACCGCCGAGCGGTTCAACGCCTTCGTCGCCGGCTGGAACACCCGGGAGATCCCCAAGGGCGAGCAGCCCGAGGACTTCACCGGATTCGCCGACCCGAAGTGGAAGGGGAAGCTCTCGGTCGAGGTCGGCGACTGGGACTGGTACGCCGCCATGCACACCTATCTCACCGAGAAGAAGGGAATGAGCGAGGCAGCGGCCGACGCCCTGTTCAAGAAGGTCGTCGCCAACGTCAAGGTGGCCAAGGGCCACACCGTGCAGGGCGAGATGCTCAGCGCCGGCCAGTTCGGCCTGGCCCTGTCCGTATACAGCCACACCGTGGACAAGGCCGCCCGCAAGGGCGCGCCCGTCACCTGGAAGCCGGCCGTCGAACCGGTGATCCTCCGGCCCAACGGGATCGGGCTCATGGCCACCCCGCGGCACCCGGCCGCGGCGCTGCTGTGGACGGACTACGTCCTCGGCACGGGCCAGAAGGAGATCGCCAAGTCGCTGCGGATCCCCGCGGCGCGGCACGTTCCCGGCTACGACGAACCCGTGCCCGCCGGTACGGAGACCTTCACCCTCTCCAAGACCGGCGAGACAGACACCAAGAAATGGGACGCGGCCTACGACGCCCTGCTGCGGGGCGCCCCGCAGGCCGACTGACCTGTCCCTCCCACCCACCTGGAGCTCTAATGAGGAGCCGTACCCCGATCTTCGCGGCAGCCGCGCTGCTGTCCGCCGGTGCCCTCAGCGGCTGCGGCGGCGCCCTGCCGAACGCGGCGGCCGGCGGCAAGGAGAACGCCGTCTACGCCGAGATCGCCGCCCTGCCGAAGGAAAAGCAGCGGGAGAAGGCCCGCGAACTGGCCAAGGACGAGGGCGGCGCGCTCACCCTCTACACCTCGATGACCGCCGACATCGCCACCCCCGTCGCGAAGGCGTTCGAGAGGGACACCGGCATCCATGTCACCGTCTTCCGCGGTAACTCCGAGACGGTCCTCCAGCGCACCCTTCAGGAGTCGCAGGCCCGCAGGGCGGGCGCGGACGCGGTGGAGACCAACTTCCGCGAAATGGTGGCGCTCTCCGACAACAAGCTGCTCGCCAAGTACGACGGCTCCCCCCTCGACAAGGTGGAGAAGACCGGCAGGTTCGCCACCTGGACCGCCACCCGCCTCAACATCTTCCACCCGGCCTGGAACACCCGCCTCATCAAGCCCGGTGAGGAGCCGACGAGCTGGGAGGAGCTCGCCGACCCCAAGTACAAGGGGCGCATCACCCTGGAGGTCAGCGACAGCGACTGGTACGAGAACGTCACCCACTACTGGCTGGAGCACGGCAAGTCCCAGACCGAGATAGACCAGCTCTGGAAGAAGATCGTCGCCAACTCCAAGGTGGCCAAGGGCCACACCACGATGATGCAGTTCCTGACCTCCGGACAGACCCATATGGAGGCGATGAACTACACCTACATCACCACGCGCTCGGCGACCAAGGGCGCACCGGTCACCTTCCTGCCGAAGAGCGGGAAGTCGACGGTGCCGGCGTTCCCGCGCCCCAACGGCGTCGGCATGCTCAAGTCCGCCCAGCACCCGGCCTCCGCCTGGCTGTTCTACGACTGGATGCTGACCGAGGGCCAGAAGGAACTCGTCAAGCTCCATCTGACCCCGTCCACCAAGGTCCCCGGCGACAAGAGCCTCGACGGCCTGACCCTCGTCCCGTTCGACGTCAAGGGCCTCAGCCACGACCAGGGCACCTGGGACAAGAAGTACGACGCGCTGCTGCGCGGCGTCGACTCCGTGGGGAAGTGACCCGATGGCCCTGATATCCGCCTCCCGCAAGGATCCCGCGGCGCCCTCGCAGGACCCGCCGCCGTCCCGGCCAGGGCTGCTGACCCGCCTGCGGCGCAAACGGTTCTCCACGCAGACCCTCCTGGTCGGCGGCGCCGTGATCGTCGTCGGCTATCTCGCGGTCGTACCACTCGGCTATCTCATCCACGACACGTTCCTCGACGCCGACGGCTCCGGAGTCTCCTTCGACGCCTTCTCCCGCGCCTACGGCGGCAACTCCCAGTCGGGGGACATGCTCCTCAACTCGCTGTGGTTCGCACTGGGCTCCGCCGCCCTCGCGCTGATCCTCGGCACCACGCTGGCCTATATCCAGGTCCGCACCGACACCCCGTTCAAGAGCCTGTTCTTCGCCGCGTCCCTGGTTCCGCTGATCGTCCCGGGCATCCTGTACTCCACGTCCTGGATCTTCCTCGGCGATCCACAGAGCGGCCTGCTGAACGCGCTGCTCTTCAAACCCCTCACCGGCACCTCACCGGTCAACATCTACAGCGTATGGGGCATGATCTGGGTCCAGGGCCTCCATCTGTCCCCCGTCGCGTTCCTCCTGATGGTCGCGGCGTTCCGCGCCATGGACCCCTCGCTCGAGGAGTCCGCGGCGATGTCCGGGGCCTCCCGGCTCACCGTGCTGCGCCGCATCACGGTGCCGCTGGTGCGGCCGGCCCTCATCTCCGCCGCGCTGCTGATGTTCGTCCAGTCCCTGGAGAGCTTCGAGGTACCGGCCCTGCTCGGGCTTCAGAACGGCATCTACGTCTTCACCAGCCGTATCTACTTCGTGCTGCGCTCCTACCCCACGGACTACGGTGCCGCCGGCGCCTACGCCATCGGCCTGCTGCTCATCGCCGCGGCCGGTGTGCTTCTCTCGTCCTGGCTCCAGCGCTCCTCGCGCAACTTCCAGACCGTCACCGGAAAGGCGTTCCGGCCCCGCCCGGTCGAGCTGGGCCGGGCCCGGCCCGTCGTGGGTATCGCGGTCATCCTGTACTTCCTGATCACCGTGGTGCTGCCGGTCGCGGTGCTGGTGTACGCGTCGCTGCTGAAGTACTACGCGGCGCCGTCCGCCGAGACGCTGTCCTCGCTGACCTTCGACAACTACCGGCAGGTCTTCGACATGCCGCTGGCGTTCACCGCGCTGAAGAACTCGCTGATCCTGGGCCTCGGCGCGGCCACCGTGGTCATGCTGCTCACCTCGGTCGTCTCCTGGGTGGTGCTGCGCACCAAGGCGCGCGGGCGGCGCTTCCTCGACCTGCTCGCCTTCACCCCGATCGTCATCCCCGGCCTGGTCCTCGGCCTGGCCCTGGCCTTCGTGTACCTGCGGATGCCACTGCCGATCTACGGCACGCTGCTGATCCTGCTGGTGTCGTACTGCACGCGCTATCTGCCGTACGGCATGCGCTACTCGTCGGCGGCGATGGCGCAGATGGCACCCGAGCTGGAGGAGTCCGCAGCGGTGTCCGGGGCGTCCTGGTTCCAGACGTTCCGGCGGGTGCTGCTGCCGCTGATGAGCAGCGGCATCCTGGCCGGCTGGGTGTACATCCTCGTCGTCTCCTTCCGCGAGCTGTCCAGCACGATCCTGCTGTACAGCCCCGGCAAGGAGGTGCTGTCCGTCCTGATCTGGGAGCAGTTCGAGAACGGGCAGTTCACCACGCTCGCCGCGCTCGGCGTGTGCATGGTGCTCCTGCTGGTCGTGCTCGTCGCCCTCGCCTACCGGCTCGGCGCCCGCTTCGGGCTCCAGGGCCAGGCCGACTCCTCCAACTAGCCGAAGGACAGGCTGATGCTGACTGTCGAATCCCTGAAGAAGTCCTACGACGAGGTGCCGGGAAGGGCGGCCCGCCGCAAGAAGGGCGACACCACCCGCACCTATGCCGTCGGCGGCGTCGACTTCGAGGTCAACGACGGCGAACTCTTCACGCTGCTCGGTCCATCCGGCTGCGGGAAGACGACGACGCTGCGCTCCATCGCCGGGCTGGAACGCCCCACCGAGGGCAAGGTCGAGCTGGGCGGCCGCGTCCTGTTCGACTCGGCGCAGGACGTGAACCTCCGCCCCAACCAGCGCGGTTTCGGCATGGTCTTCCAGTCGTACGCGATCTGGCCGCATATGACCGTGGCCAAGAACGTCTCCTTCCCGCTGGAGGTCATGCCGCGCGCCAAGCGGCCCTCCCGCCAGGAGATCGACCAGCAGGTGGCCGAGGTCCTGGAGAGCGTGGAACTCGGCGCCTACGCACAGCGGTCGGCGACCAAGCTGTCCGGCGGCCAGCAGCAGCGCCTGGCGCTGGCCCGCGCCCTGGTCACCCGGCCCGAGCTGATGCTCCTCGATGAGCCGCTGTCCAACCTGGACGCCAAGCTGCGCGAGACGATGCGGTTCGAACTCAAGCGCCTCCAGCGGGAGTTGAACCTCACCGCGATCTATGTGACGCACGACCAGGCCGAGGCGCTGGTGATGTCGAGCCGGATCGCCGTGATGAACGAGGGCCGTGTCGAGCAGATCGGCAAGCCCCGGGAGATCTACACCCGGCCCGCCACCCGCTTCGTCGCCGAGTTCATCGGCACCTCCAACTTCCTGGAGGGCAAGGTCGTCGCCGTGAACGGCGGCGAGGTGGAGGTGGACACCCCGCACGGCCGGCTGGTGGCCGCCGACCCGCCGCGCACACCCGTCGTCGGCGACCCGGTGCTCCTCTCGATCCGCCCCGAGTGCGTCGACCTGTCGCGTGAGCGGCGCGGCCTGCCCAACGAGTGGACCGGTACCGTCCGGACCCGCGCGTTCCTCGGCGATGTCGTCGACCACATCGTGCGGATCGGCGACACCGAGATCCGCAACCGGTCCAACCCGACCCTCTCCATCCCGCCCGGCACGGAGGTCCACTTCTCGGTCACACCGGACAAGGTGACGCTCGTGCCGGTCGACTGACCGGCCCCGGCCGAACCACCGCCGTCCCGACCGACCGCAGAGGAGGACCGTGCGTCCGACGCTTCCGGAGGTACTCCGACAACGCGACTTCGCCCTGTACTGGGCCGGAGTGGTGCTGTCGCAGATCGGCACCCGCGGGGCCGTGGCCGCCAACCTGTACCAGGTGTACGAGCTGACCGGGTCGACCGCGCAGGTCGGCCTGGTCGGCCTCGCCCAGGCCGTGGCCCTGCTGGCCCTTTCCCCGCTCGGCGGGGTGTACGCCGACCGGCTCGACCGGCGGCGTCTGCTCCAGGCCACCCAGGCCGTGGCCCTTGTCGTATCGCTCGCGCTGGCCGGACTCACCCTGACGGGCACGGCCACGGTGTGGGCGGTGGCGCTGTCCTCGCTGCTCGCCACGGCGGCCGCCACCTTCGACCAGCCGGCCAGGCAGGCCCTGATCCCGGCGCTCGTCCCGCGCGAACGGCTCGTCGACGCGTTCGCGCTGCTCAACCCCTCGCGCGAGCTGGCCGTCCTCGCCGGTCCCGCGCTCGCCGGTGTGCTGATCGCGGCCGGCGGGCCGGGGGCCGTCTACGTGTTCGATGCCTTCACCTACGCGGCGCTGGTGGCCGCCCTCGCGGTGCTGCGCGTGCCGGCGCTGCCCGGCGCGCGGGGCAAGCACGCGGGGCTCCTGGCGAGCCTGCGCGAGGGAGCCTCGTATGTGGCCCGCCGCCCGGTGGTGTGGCAGCTGATGGGCCTGGACCTGGCCGCCACGGTGAGTGGGGCCTACCGGGTGCTGCTGCCCGCGTTCGCCGCCGATGTGCTCCATGTCGGCGCCACGGGCTACGGGTTGCTGTCCGCGGCCCCCTCGGCCGGTGCGCTGCTCGGCTCGATATGGGTGTTCCGGCTGGTGCGCACCGCCCGCTCGGGGCGCCTGGTGCTGTGGGGCACCGCGGTGTACGGCCTCGCGGTGACGGGGCTCGCCCTGTCCGGCACCTTCGTCCTCGCCCTGGCGGCGGCGCTGACCCTGGGCGCGGCAGACGCGCTGGCGACGACCGTCCGGCACGCCGCCGTGCAGGTCGAGACGCCGGACGAGCTGCGCGGCCGGGTCTCGGCGATCTACCAGATGGCCTCGCGGGGCGGCCCCGCGCTCGGCGACGCCGGGATGGGGGTGCTCGCCGGGGCGATCGGCCCGGTGACCGCGCTCGCGCTCGGCGGGCTGGTCCCGGCGGCCGCGGCCGGTCTGGCCGCTGTCCGGGGCCGCCACATCCGCGCCTTCGACGTCCCGAAAGAGGCGCCGTCGGCCGCTTCTTGAGCAATCCGTCAGTTCTGCGTCAGAGGGAGAAGTTCCTCATGAGTGTGCACACCTCAACCCAGACCACCCACTATCACGTGCAGAAGCGGCGACGAGCCCAGTTCCTCGAGGACTGGCGGGCCAACCACCGCACCGTTGTCGCCCTCGAGGACGTCCCGATGCGGGTGACCGAGCGCGGGAGCCGCATCGGCGTATATGTCGGCGCCGACGGCGACCGGGCCACCCGCACCATGGACGCGCTCGCCCATGAGATCGACCCGGGTGTCACCACGACGATCCACCGGCACTCCTGGGACGCGATGCTCTTCGTCGTGGCCGGCCGCGGCTGGATCGAGATCGACGGCCGGCGCGTGGAGTACGGGCCGGGAGACTCCCTGCACATTCCGGCGTGGGCCTGGCACCGCGGCGGGAACGACGCCGGGGACACCGTGCGCTATCTGTCGTTCTCCAGCGAGCCGCTCCTCGAGACCATGGGCATGGCGATCATCGAGGACGCCGGGCATACGCCCGTGGCCGAACTCCCGCCGCGTCCGCCGTACTCGGCGGGCCAGGACGGCTCCGACCCGTACGCGGCGCGGCTGCGCCGCCTCGCCCGCGATCAGGACGCCCGGCGCTCCGGCCGGCTGCACACCGACTGGGACGAGCTGGAGCTGCGGAACACCCCGCGCGGCACCCGCACCACGTTCCTGCTGGACCGGGCGATCGGCTACCAGGCGTCCGGTATCACCATGGCCATGTTCGAGATCGGCCCGGGCCGCGCCCAGTCCATGCACCGCCACCCGGGCGAGGCATGGCTGTACGTGGTCGAGGGCTCCGGCGAGAGCTACCTCGGCCCGGAGCCGGAGGGCGGCACCCGCCATCCGTGGAAGAAGGGCGACATCATCGTCGTCGACCACTTCCTGTGGCACCAGCACATCAACACGGACCCGGAGCGGACCGCGAAGGTGGTGCGCATCCATATGTTCGACAGCCTCCTGGAGACCATGCGGGCGCTGTGCGACCCGCTGGTGCTCTTCGAGGAGCCGCCGGAGCACATCCGCGACGCGCAGGCCGGCGACCCGTCGACGATCGACTGGCCGACGGTGACCCGGCCGACGTGGCCGTGAGCGGGGTGACGGGATGAGTGCGCTCCCGCATGGTGTGGCCGGTGTCCACGCGCTGCCGGCCGACCACCACGACGGGCCCTGGGACGCGGTGCTCATCGACCCGGCGGTCAAGGAGCGGCTCCTCGCGACCGCCGTCCTCGTGCTGCGGCACGGGCGGCGGCTCGCGGGGGCGGCGGTCGCCCCGCACGGTCTGGTGGTGCTGGCCGGGCCGCCGGGGACGGGCAAGTCGACGCTGGCGCAGGGCCTGGCACAGGCCGCCGCCCGCGTCCTCGCCCCCCATGGGGCGACCACGCTCGTCGAGGTCGATCCGCACGCCTTCCCCAGCGAGCTGCTCGGGGAGAGCCAGCGGCAGGTGTCCCGTCTCTTCCGGGAGACGCTGCCGGAGCTGGCCGCGCGCCGGCCGCACACCGTCGTCCTGGTCGACGAGGTGGAGGCGCTGGCCGTCCGCCGGCACTCGGCGTCGTTCGACACCAACCCCGTGGATGTGCACCGTGCCACGGACGCCGTCCTCAGCGGCCTTGACGCGCTGCGGGCCGAGCGGCCCGGGACGCTCCTCGTGGTGACGACGAACTTCGCCGACGCGGTGGACGACGCGTTCCTCTCCCGCGCCGACCTGGTGATCCGTACCGAGGTCCCGGGTGAGGAGGTCGTGCCGGAGATCGTCGCGGACTCACTGCGCGAACTGGCGTCCCAGTGGGCGGAGTTGAGAACACTCGCGGCGGACGCCTCGGTGCACCGCCGGGTGGGCAAGCTGCTGCACGGGCTCGACGGGCGCCGTATCCGCAAGACCGTTCACGGGGCGCTCGCCCTGCGGGTCGCCACGGCACGCGACCCGTCCCTCCTGACGGCGGACGACCTGGTCGCCGCGGCCGAGGAGGCGGCGGAGGCGCTCCGCCCGGCCCGAGGTCCAGCCCTCGGTCACGCTCTTGTTCAGCCCGTACATCAGCAGGGTGAGCCCGCCGGCCGCGTAGACGAAGCCGAG
>NZ_JBEZNG010000018.1:0-233924 GCF_040653035.1 Streptomyces malaysiensis subsp. malaysiensis | reverse complement strand
CGCGTTGGGTTGTGGTCGGGCGGGGTTGTCGGATCGTGGGGTGGTGGTGGCGGGTGGTCGTGAGGAGTTGTTGGTGGGGTTGGGTGGGTTGGTGCGGGGTGAGGGGGGTGTGGGTGTGGTGTGGGGTTCGGTGGTGCGTGGTCGGTTGGGGGTGTTGTTTGCTGGTCAGGGGTGTCAGCGGGTGGGGATGGGGCGTGGGTTGTATGAGGTGTTCCCGGTGTTCCGGGATGCGTTTGACGCGGTGTGTGAGGTGTTGGATCGGGAGTTGGGTGCGGGTGGTGTGGTGGGTTCGGTGCGGGAGGTGGTGTTCGGGGGTGGGGGGTTGTTGGAGCGGACGGTGTTTGCTCAGGCGGGGTTGTTTGCGGTGGAGGTGGGGTTGTTTCGGTTGGTGGAGTCGTGGGGTGTGGTGGTGGATGTGGTGGGTGGGCATTCGGTGGGTGAGGTGACGGCGGCGTATGTGGCGGGTGTGTTGTCGTTGGAGGGTGCGGCGGTGTTGGTGGCGGCGCGGGGTCGGTTGATGGAGGCGTTGCCGGAGGGTGGGGCGATGGTGGCGGTGGGGGCGGGTGAGGATGTGGTGCGGCCTTTGCTGGTGTCGGGGGTGGATATTGCGGCGGTGAACGGTCCTGCGGCGGTGGTGCTTTCCGGTGATGAGGAGCCGGTGCTACGGGTGGCGCGCGATTTGTCGGATCAGGGGTGTCGGACGAGGCGTTTGGCGGTTTCGCATGCGTTCCATTCCGCCCGTATGGAGCCGATGCTGGAGGAGTTCCGGGAGGCGATCGCTGATCTGTCGTTCTCGGCGCCGGTGATTCCTTTGGTGTCGAATGTGACCGGGCGGTTGGCGGATGCGGAGACAGTGTGTTCGCCGGAGTATTGGGTGGAGCATGTGCGTTCGGCCGTGCGGTTTGCGGATGGTGTGCGGGCGCTCGCTGACTATGGTGTGGGCACCTATCTGGAGTTGGCGCCGGATGCGGTGTTGTCGGCGATGGTGGGTGATTGTCTGCCGGGAGGGTCGGCTGCTGAGAGTGTGGTGGTGCCGTCGTTGCGGCGGGAGGGCGACGAGCCCCGTGCGCTGATGACCGCCATCGCTCAACTGCATGTGGCAGGCGTACCCCTCGACTTCGGTGCCCTGTTCGGCGGCGCCGTTCCACCCGCCCACCTCCCCGATCTGCCCACGTACGCCTTCCAGCGTGCGCACTACTGGCTCCATGACACCCGGCCCGCTTCCCCCCAGGGGCCCGCCACTGCTTCCGACGACACCGACGCCCGGTTCTGGGCCGCGGTCGAACGTGAGGATCTGGGCTCGGTGGCCGAGGCGCTGGAGCTGGCGGACAGCGAGGACGACCGTGCCGCTCTGGACGCCGTGGGCGGTGCGCTCGGCGTCTTGTCGGACTGGCGACGCAAGCGCGGTGAGAAGTCCGCTGCTGACCGGCTGCGCTACCAGACCACCTGGAAGCCGCTTCCCGGCGCCGCCTCCGGCGTACCCAACGGCACCTGGCTGGTCGTCCTGCCGTACGGCTGCCAGGACGACGATTACGCGGCCCAGGTGGTCCCGGCGCTGAATCGCCAAGGTCTGCGCACCACAACCCTGCGGCTCGACGGGGCCGAAACGGCGGACCGCACCGCTCTCGTCGAGACGTTGCGCAGCGCGCTGGCGGACCACGAGGACATCGGCGGTGTGCTGTCCCTGCTCGCGCTCGACCAGCGCATACGTACCGGCTCCGCGACCCTCACCGAGGGGGTCGCCGCCACTTTGACGCTGGTGCAGGCCCTCGGCGACCTGGGCTCGTCGGGCTCGGCGAGCTCGCTGAGCTCCGGGCATCGTCTGTACTGCGCGACCAGAGGCGCGGTGAGTGTCGGCGCCTCGGACGGGCTCATCGCCCCGGAACAGACGGCCGTGTGGGGGCTCGGCCTGGCCGTGGCGCTGGAGCAGCCGGATCGATGGGGGGCGCTGGTGGACCTCCCGGAGGTGTTCGACGACCGGGCCGCGCGGGCGCTGCTCGGCGCGCTGGCCGATCCGGGCGACGAGGACCAGCTCGCGATCCGTACCACGGGTGCCTTCGTACGCAGGTTGCGGAGCCATCCCCTGCCCACCGACGTGGCGAAGCCGGAGTGGCGGCCACGTGGCACCGTCCTGGTCACCGGCGGTACGGAGGGTCTCGGCAGGCACGCGGCGCGCTGGCTGGCCGGTGCCGGTGCCGAGCACCTGGTGCTGACGGTCCAGTCGGATCCGGAGGCGCCGCATGTGGTGGCCCTGCGGGACGAGTTGAGCGACCAGGGCGCGAAGGTGACGGTGTGCCCGGCGGACCTCACCGACCGGGACGCGGTCGAGCGGCTGCTCACCGGCCCCGCCGCGTACCCCGAGCTCTCCGGCGTCGTTCACACCGCCGACCTCGCACGGGTCGCCCAGGCCGACGCCATCGGCGCCGATGAACTGGCGGAGACGCTGGCGGCCAAGGTCGAGGGTCTGCTCCATCTGGACGCGCTCCTGGCCGATCGCGATCTGGATCTGTTCGTGGTCTTCTCATCGGTCGCCAGTGTCTGGGGCGGTGGCGGCCAAGGGCTGATCGGCGCGGCGAACGCGCAGCTCGACGCCTTGGTCGAGCGCCGCCGCGCCAGGGGTCTGGCGGCCACCTCGGTGGCCTGGGGTGTGATCGACGGCTTCGGTGTGGCCGCCGATGCCACGGCCCAGGAGCAGCTGCGCCGTCGTGGTGTGCTGCCGATGGCGCCCGAGGCGGCCATGGCGGCCCTGACGCACGCCGTCCGCCACGACGACACGCTCGTGGCCGTGGCGGACATCGACTGGTCGGCGTTTGTCCCGGCCTTCACCTCGCTGCGGCCCAGCCCGTTGATCGCCGACCTGCCGGGCGTCCAGGAGATCGTCGACAGCCTTCGCCCGGACGACGCCACCGACGAGTCCGCCTCGGAGTTTCTGCGCGACCTGGCCGGGGCCTCCGACGCCGAGCGCGAGCGCGCCCTGATGAAGGTGGTGCGCGAGAACACCGCCCTCGCACTGGGGCACAGCGGCGTCGAGGCCGTCAAACCACAGCGTGCCTTCCAGGAGATGGGATTCGACTCCCTCGCGGCGGTGAACCTGCGCAACACCCTCGGCGCCGCGCTGGGCACCCAGCTGCCGGCCACCCTCGTCTTCGACTACCCCACGCCCACCGCGCTGGTGGAGTACCTGCGCACCGAGCTCCTGGGAGACCAGGGCGAGGACGAGATCACCGAGGCCGATGAGGAGGAGATCCGCCGCGTACTGGCCGCCGTGCCGCTCAGCCGGTTCCGCGAGGCCGGAGTGCTCGATGCGCTGCGGTCGCTGGCCAGAACCGATGCGGCCGCACCGGACGGGAGCGGCTCGTCCGCCGATGAAGAGCTCGATCTGATCGATGGAATGGATATCGCCGGACTGGTCCAAAGGGCATTCGACGGAACCCAGTTGTAATCGCACTCGAAGCGGTTGGAGCAGCCATGAGCAGCAGCCAGAGCGAACAGATCGTCGAAGCCCTGCGCGCCTCGCTGAAGGACAACGCCCGGCTGAAGCGCGAGTACGACAAGGCGGTCGCGGCCACCACCGCCCCGGTCGCCATCGTCGGGATGGCCTGCCGACTGCCGGGTGGCGTGAGCACACCGGAGGAGCTGTGG
Organism: Streptomyces malaysiensis subsp. malaysiensis; assembly: GCF_040653035.1. NCBI lineage: Bacteria > Bacillati > Actinomycetota > Actinomycetes > Kitasatosporales > Streptomycetaceae > Streptomyces > Streptomyces malaysiensis. The sequence continues at coordinate 230,282 of NZ_JBEZNG010000018.1, read as the reverse complement.
GAGCTGGTGGCCACCGGCGGTGACGGCATCTCCGGCTTTCCGGTGAACCGCGGCTGGGACCTGGACAACCTCTTCCACCCCGACCCGGACCACCCCGGCACCAGCTATGCCATGGAAGGGGGCTTCCTGCACGACGCCGGTGAGTTCGACGCGGGCTTCTTCGGCATCTCGCCCCGGGAGGCCGTGGCGATGGACCCCCAGCAGCGGATCATGCTGGAGTTGTCCTGGGAGGTGTTCGAGCGCGCCGGAATCGACCCGACGAGCAAGCGTGGCAAGGACGTCGGGGTCTACTCCGGTATCGCCTTCCACGACTACGGCGCCGGTCTCGACGAGGTCCCCGAGGGGCTGGAGGGCTTCATCCTCACCGGTGGCGCGGGAAGTGTGCTGTCCGGACGGGTCTCCTACGCGCTCGGCCTCGAAGGCCCCGCCGTGACCATCGACACGGCGTGTTCGTCGTCGCTGGTGGCGTTGCATCTTGCGGCGCAGGCGCTGCGGGCGGGGGAGTGCTCGATGGCGCTGGCCGGTGGGGTCACCGTGATGGCGGCCTCCGACGCCTTCGTGGGCTTCTCCCGCCAGCGCGGACTGGCCCCCGACGGCCGGTGCAAGGCGTTCGCGGCCTCGGCGGACGGCACCGGGTTCTCCGAGGGCGCCGGTGTGCTTCTGCTGGAACGCCTGTCCGACGCCGTCAGCGCGGGCCACCCGGTGCTGGCGGTGGTGCGCGGCTCGGCGGTGAACCAGGACGGTGCGTCCAACGGCCTCACGGCGCCGAACGGCCCCTCACAGCGGCGCGTCATCCGCCGGGCGCTGAGCAGCGCGCGGCTGTCGGCGGCCGATGTGGACGTGGTGGAGGCACACGGCACGGGTACGGCGCTGGGCGACCCCATCGAGGCACAGGCCCTGCTGACCACCTACGGCCGGGACCGCGACCGGCCGCTGTGGCTGGGGTCGGTGAAGTCGAACATCGGCCACACCCAGGCCGCCGCCGGTGCGGCTGGTGTGATCAAGATGGTGATGGCGCTGCGGCACGGCGTATTGCCGAAGACGTTGCACGTGGACACGCCCACACCCCAGGTGGACTGGTCGGCCGGCGCCGTGGAGCTTCTGACCAGCGAACAGCCGTGGCCGGAGACGGGACGGGCGCGCCGGGCCGCCGTATCGGGCTTCGGGATCAGCGGTACCAACGCCCATGTGATCCTCGAAGAGGCCCCGGCCCCCACCCAGCCCACCGAACCCGGCCCGGCGACCGGTTCGTCCGCCGAAACCGGCCCTGAATCCGGTCCCGAAACCGGTCCCGAATCCGGTCCCGCCACCGGTCCCACGATCCGCCCCGCGGCCGCATCGGCCGCCACCGATCCGGCCCCGTCGCCACCGCTGCTGGGCGATGCCCCGGTACCGCTTCTGGTGTCCGGCCGGGGCGAGTCGGGACTGCGTGCCCAGGCCCAGCGCCTGCTGTCGTTCCTGGAGGAACGCCCCGAAGTGGCCCTGCCGGACCTCGGCTGGTCGCTGGCCTCCGGGCGCGCCGCGCTGGAGCAACGCGGTGTGGTGCTGGCCGCCGACCGGGACGGCGCGCTGCGCGGCCTGGCCGCACTGGCCCAGAACACCCCCGCCCCCGATCTGATCCGCGGCACCGGCACCGGCACCGGCACCGGTCCGGCCACCGGGCATATCGCCTTCGTCTTCCCCGGCCAGGGCTCGCAGTGGCAGGGCATGGCGGCCGAACTGCTCACCTCCTCACCGGTGTTCGCCGCCCGGTTCGCCGAATGCGACGACGCGTTGGGCCGCCTCCTGGACTGGTCCGTCACCGATGTGATCCAGGGAGCCGACGGAGCGCCATCCCTGGACCGCATCGAGATCCTGCAACCCGCGCTGTTCGCGGTGCATGTGTCCTTGGCCGCGGCGTGGGCGGCGGCCGGGGTCGAACCGGCGGCGGTGGTCGGCCACAGCCAGGGCGAGATCGCCGCGGCGTACGTGGCCGGGGCGCTGTCGCTCGAGGACGCGGCCAGGATCGTGGTCCTGCGCAGCGCCCTGTTCGCCGAGGAGCTGGTGGGCAAGGGCGCGGTGGCCTCCGTGGCGCTGTCGCCCGACGCCGTGGAGAAGCGGCTGGCGGCCTGGGACGAACGGCTGGTGATCGCCGGACGTAACGGCCCCTCGGCGGTGACGGTCGCGGGCGAGGTGGCCGCGCTGGAGGAATTCGTGGGCGGCTGCAAGGCCGATGGGATCCGGGCACAGGTCGTGGGCTCGACGGTGGCCTCGCACTGCGCCCAGGTCGATCCGCTGCGGGACCGCATCCTGGCGATGTTCGCCGACATCACCCCGCGCCGTGGACACATCCCCTTCTACTCGACGGTCACCGGCGGTGTGCTCGACACCGGCGAACTGGACGCCGAGTACTGGTTCCGCAACGCACGCCATCCGGTGAACTTCGAGGGCGCGATCCACGAACTCCTCGCCGATGGCTTCGGCTTCTTCGTCGAGTCCAGCGCCCACCCCGTGCTGGTGACGGCCATGCAGCAGATGTTCGAGGACGCCGGGGCCGAGGCGGTGGCCGTGGGTTCCCTGCGGCGCGAGGAGGGCGGTGCGCGGCGGTTCCTCGCCTCCCTCGCCGAGGGCCATGTGGGCGGGCTGCCGGTGCACTGGCCGACGGTGTTCGCCGGTGCGGAGCCGCACCGGATCGATCTGCCCACATACGCCTTCCAACGGCGCCACTACTGGCTGGAGTCGGCCGAAACCACCGGTGACGCGGCCGGGCTCGGTCTCGAATCGGCCCAGCACCCCCTGCTGGGCGCGGTCACCGAATTCCCGGAGTCCGGCGGTGTGCTGTTCACCTCCCGGCTCTCGCTACGTACACATCCCTGGCTGGCCGACCATGCGGCGGCGGGCACGGTGCTGCTGCCCGGGGCGGCGTTCGTGGAGCTTGCGGTGCGCGCCGGGGACGAGGTCGGTTGCGGTGTCGTGGAGGAGCTCGTCATCGAGGCACCGCTCACCCTGGCCGAGGGCGACGGCGCGCGCCTCCAGGTGTTCGTGGGCGAGGCGGGCGACTCCGGGCGGCGCACGCTCTCCGTACGCTCCCGCCCGGAGGGAAGCGGACCGGGGGCGGCCTGGACCCGGCACGCCACCGGTGTCCTGGCCCCGGCCGCCGTCACCACCGCACCGGACACCGGCCTCGCCCAGTGGCCACCGGCCGGAGCGGTCCCGGTGGACCCGGAGCGGGTGGCGGAGACGTACGAGGACATGGCCGCCGCCGGGTACGGCTACGGACCGGCCTTCCGGGGGCTGCGCGCGGTGTGGACCCGGGGCGAGGAGGTGTTCGCCGAAGTGGCACTGGCCGAGGACCAAGGGCTCTCGGCGGACGGCTTCGGCCTGCACCCGGTGCTGCTCGACTCCGCCATGCACGCGATCGCCTTCCGTGAGCCCGGCGCCGCCGAGGCCACGCTGGCGCTGCCGTTCGCCTACCGCGACGTCGCCCTGCACGCAGCCGGGGCGTCCGCGCTGCGCGTCCGCATCACACCGAACGGCCCCGAGGAGGTGGCGCTTCAGCTGGCGGACACCGGCGGCGCGGCCGTCGCCGCCGTCGGCTCGGTGGTGTCCCGGCCGGTCGCCACCGAACTGCTGGACACCGGCACCTCTCCCACCCGGGAGCGGATGTTCCGCGTCGGCTGGGACGAGCTTCCGGCACCGGCGGCCGACACCACACCGGACACCCCACACCCCGTACCGGTCGCGACCGCCGAGGACATCCGCGAACTGGCCGAGACCGCCGACCTGGGCGTGCCCGAGGCGCTGCTCCTGGACCTGACCGGCGACGGCCAGGAGCCGAGCGCGAGCGGCGTACGGGAGGCGACCGGCCGGGTGCTGGAACTGCTTCGGACCTGGCTGGCCGCACCCGAACTGGAGGACACCAGGCTGCTCGTGCTCACCCACGGCGCGGTGGCCGTGCACCACGACCGGGAGCTGACCGACCCCACCGCCGCCGCCGTATGCGGTCTGTTGCGCTCCGCGCACGCCGAGAACCCCGGGCGGATCACACTGGCCGACACCGACCGGAACCAGGCGTCCCTGGCCCTTCTGCCCAGCGTGTTCACCGGCGGGGAACCGCAACTGGCCCTGCGCGACGGCATCCGCTACGCCCGTCGCCTCACCCGCGCGGACACCACCGGCGCGCTCGCCCTCCCCGCGGGCGCGGCGGCCTGGCGGCTGGAGCCCGGCACCGACGGCACCCTCGAAGGGCTCGCGCTGTGCCCCGCGCCCGCCGCGCTGGAGCCGCTGGCCGCCGGTCAGGTCCGGATCGAGGTCCGGGCGGCGGGGCTGAACTTCCTGGACGTCCTGGTCGCGCTGGACATGAACCGGGTCGACGCCACCATCGGCAACGAGGGCTCAGGAGTGGTCACCGAGATCGGCCCCGGAGTGGCCGGGCTCACCGTCGGCGACCGGGTGATGGGGCTGTTCCCCGACGCCGTCGGGCCGGTGGCCGTGGCCGACCACCGCACCGTGGTCAGGATCCCGCACGGCTGGTCCTTCCAGCAGGCCGCCACCGTGCCGATGGCGTTCCTCACCGCCTACTACGGGCTGCGGGACCTCGCCGGACTCCGGTCCGGTGAGTCCGTACTGATCCACGCCGCCGCCGGTGGGGTCGGCATGGCCGCCGCACAGCTCGCCCGGCACTGGGGGGCCGAGGTGTTCGCCACCGCCGCCCCCGCCAAATGGGACGCCGTACGCGCCACCGGAATCGGCGAACACCGCCTCGGCAACTCGCGCACGCTGGACTTCGAACCGCGCTTCCTGGACGCCACCCGGGGCCGGGGTGTCGATGTGGTGCTGGACAGCCTGGCCGGGGAGTTCGTGGACGCCTCGCTGCGGCTGCTGCCCCGAGGAGGCCGGTTCCTGGAGATGGGCAAAACCGATCTGCGGAGCCCCGAGGAGGTCGCGGCCACTCATCCCGGCGTCTCCTACCAGGCGTTCTCCCTCTATGAAGCGGGCAACGACCGCATCGGGGAGATGCTCCGCGAACTGGTCGAGCTGTTCGACCGGGGAGCGCTGCACCCGCTGCCGCTGAACACCTGGGACGTACGACACGCCCCGGCCGCCTTCCGGTACATGAGCCAGGGACGGCACATCGGCAAGAACGTGTTCACCCTGCCCCGCACACTTGACACCGACGGAACCGTCCTGGTCACCGGCGGTACGGGCTCGCTGGGCCGTCTGGTGGCCCGGCGCATGGTCACCGAGCATGGGATGCGCCACCTTGTCCTGGCCGGACGGCGCGGCCGGGCCGCCGCGGGGATACCGGAGCTGGAGGAAGAGCTCGGCGCGCTGGGGGCCACCGTGCACACGGTGGCCTGCGACCTCGCGGACCGGGACGCCGTGGCCGCGTTGCTCGGCTCGATCCCCCAGGACGCCCCGCTGACCGCCGTGGTGCACACCGCCGGGCTGCTGGACGACGGCGTGATCACCACCTTGACCCCGGAACGGCTGGACGCGGTGTTCCGGCCCAAGGTGGACGCGGTGCTCAACCTCCACGAGCTGACCCGCGACCTCGACCTCGCCGCGTTCGTCCTCTTCTCCTCCGGGGCGGGCACCTTCGACTCCCCGGGCCAGGGCAACTACTCCGCCGCCAACGCCTTCCTCGACGCACTGGCCCGCCACCGCCACACCAGCGGGCTGCCCGCCACGTCACTCGCCTGGGGCCTGTGGGGGCAGGTCACCGACATGAGCGCTCACCTGGACGACTCCGACCAGCGGCGCATGGCCACGGGCGGCATGCTCGGCCTCTCCGTGCCCGAGGGCATGGAGCTGTTCGACACCGCGTTGCGTGGCCCCGACACCGTGCTGGTCCCCGCTCACATGGACTTCGCCGCCCTGCGCGCCTTGGCCGGCTCCGGCTCGCTCCCCGCGTTGCTGCGTGCCCTCGTACGAACCCCGCGCCGGGCCGTCGACAACGCGGCGGCGGACACGGATGACCTGGTCAGCAGTTTGTCCAGGGCAACCACCGGCCAGCAGGAGAAGATCCTGCTCGACCTGGTCCAGCAGGAGGCCGCCGCCGTCCTCGGCCATGCCTCGGCCGATCTGATCGAACCGAACCAGCCCTTCAAGGACATCGGCTTCGACTCGCTCACCGCCGTGGAACTGCGCAACCGGCTCTCCCGCCGAGCCGGGGTGCGGCTGCCGGCCACGCTCATCTTCGACCACCCCGCCCCCGCGCCACTCGCCCGCCACCTGCTGGGCCAACTGGGTCAGGAGGTCGACACCTCCGAGGTGCTGATGGCCGAGCTCGACACCATGGCCGCGACCCTGGCCGAGGCGGCCCCCGACGCCACGACCCACGCCACGGTGTTGGCCCGCCTCCAGCTGCTGGTCGAGCAGTGGGAGACCACGGCGGGCGCCACAACCACCGACGAGGAGGAGTTCGACGTGGACACCGCGACCGACGAGGCCATGTTCGAGCTCATCGACCGGGAGTTCGGCACATCGTGACCACCCGACCCAACGCGACCGCATCCACACCGCACCCGCCGACCCTCCAGCAGACGCCACCGTTTCGTTCAGGAGCGAACTCTCATGGCAGATGACGGGAAGCTGCGCGAATACCTCAAGCGCGTGCTGGCGGACGCCCGCCGCTCCCAGAAGCGGATCCGCGAACTGGAGGCCGAGAAGTCGGAGCCGATCGCGATCGTCGCGATGGCCTGCCGGCTCCCGGGCGGGGTGTCGTCCCCGGAGCAGCTGTGGGATCTGGTGGAGCACGGGCGGGACGGGATCACCGGCTTCCCGGTGAACCGCGGCTGGGACCTGGCCAACCTGTTCCATCCGGACCCCGACCACCGGGGCACCAGCTACGTGCGCGAGGGCGGGTTTCTGCACGATGCGGGGGAGTTCGACGCGGCCTTCTTCGGAATCTCCCCGCGCGAGGCGGTCACGATGGATCCGCAGCAGCGCATCATGCTCGAGCTCTCCTGGGAGGCGTTCGAACGGGCGGGAATCGACCCGACCGCATGGCGCGGCAAGGACGTCGGTGTCTTCTCCGGCTTCGCGGGCAGCGACTACGGGTCCGGGCTCCCGGAGCTGCCCGAGGCCCTGGAGAGCTATCTGATGACCTCCGACGCCGGAAGTGTGCTCTCCGGCCGGATCTCCTACACCCTCGGTTTCGAAGGCCCCGCGGTCACGGTCGACACCGCCTGCTCCGCGTCGCTGGTGGCCCTCCACCTGGCGGCACGGGCCCTCCGGGCCGGAGACTGCTCGATGGCGCTGGCCGGTGGCGTCACCGTCCTGGGCACACCTCGTGCGTTCATCGGCTTCTCCCGCCAGCGCGGACTCGCCGCCGACGCACGCTGCAAGGCATTCGCCGCGGCGGCGGACGGCACCGGCTTCTCCGAGGGCGCGGGCGTGCTGCTGCTGGAGCGGCTGTCGGACGCGGAGCGGAACGGCCATCGGGTGTTGGCGGTGGTGCGGGGCAGTGCGGTGAATCAGGATGGTGCGTCGAATGGGTTGACGGCGCCGAATGGTCCGTCGCAGCAGCGTGTCATCCGTCAGGCGCTGGCCAACGCACACCTCACCCCGTCCGAGGTGGACGCGGTGGAGGCCCATGGGACGGGCACGGCGCTGGGCGATCCGATCGAGGCCCAGGCGCTGCTGGCCACCTACGGCCAGGGGCGACCGGAGGACCGTCCGCTGTGGCTGGGCTCGCTCAAGTCCAACATCGGCCATACACAGGGCGCGGCGGGCGTGGCCGGGGTCATCAAGATGGTGATGGCGCTGCGGCATGGGGTGTTGCCGAGGACGTTGCATGTGGATGAGCCTTCGCCGCAAGTGGATTGGTCGTCCGGTGCGGTGGAGCTGTTGACGGAACGGCGGGTGTGGCCGGAGGTGGACCGTCCTCGTCGGGCCGGTGTGTCGGGGTTCGGGGTGAGCGGGACCAACGCCCACGTGATCCTTGAGCAGGCCCCGGAAGCGGCCGTGGAGGCGGCGCCGGTGGTGGAGGCGCCGGATGGCGTGGTGCCGGGTGGTGTGGTGCCGTTGGTGGTGTCGGGGCGGGGGGAAGCGGCCTTGCGGGCCCAGGCGCGGCGGATGCTGGACTTCGCCGAAGCCCATCCCGAGGTGGGGGTGGCTGAGCTGGGGGCCGCGTTGGGTTGTGGTCGGGCGGGGTTGTCGGATCGTGGGGTGGTGGTGGCGGGTGGTCGTGAGGAGTTGTTGGTGGGGTTGGGTGGGTTGGTGCGGGGTGAGGGGGGTGTGGGTGTGGTGTCGGGTTCGGTGGTGCGTGGTCGGTTGGGGGTGTTGTTTGCTGGTCAGGGGTGTCAGCGGGTGGGGATGGGGCGTGGGTTGTATGAGGTGTTCCCGGTGTTCCGGGATGCGTTTGATGTGGTGTGTGAGGTGTTGGATCGGGAGTTGGGTGCGGGTGGTGTGGTGGGTTCGGTGCGGGAGGTGGTGTTCGGGGGTGGGGGGTTGTTGGAGCGGACGGTGTTTGTTCAGGCGGGGTTGTTTGCGGTGGAGGTGGGGTTGTTCCGGTTGGTGGAGTCGTGGGGTGTGGTGGTGGATGTGGTGGGTGGGCATTCGGTGGGTGAGGTGACGGCGGCGTATGTGGCGGGTGTGTTGTCGTTGGAGGATGCGGCGGTGTTGGTGGCGGCGCGGGGTCGGTTGATGGAGGCGTTGCCGGAGGGTGGGGCGATGGTGGCGGTGGCTGCGGGTGAGGATGTGGTGCGGCCTTTGTTGGTGTCGGGGGTGGATATCGCGGCGGTGAACGGGCCTGCGGCGGTGGTGCTTTCCGGTGATGAGGGGCCGGTGTTGCGGGTGGCGGGGGAGTTGTCGGATCAGGGGTGTCGGACGAGGCGTTTGGCGGTGTCGCATGCGTTCCACTCGGGGCGTATGGAGCCGATGCTGGAGGAGTTCCGGCGGGTGGTGGAGGGGCTGTCGTTCTCGGCGCCGGAGATCCCTCTGGTGTCGAATGTGACCGGGCGGTTGGCGGATGCGGAGGTGGTGTGTTCGCCGGAGTATTGGGTGGAGCATGTGCGTTCGGCGGTGCAGTTCGCGGACGGTGTGCGGGCGCTTGCCGAGTACGGGGTGAGTACGTATCTGGAGCTGGGCCCCGATGGCACGCTGTCCGCGATGGGCCGCGAGTGCCTGGACGACGGGCAGGCTGCCTTCGTACCGGCCCTCCGCCGGGAGGGCGACGAGACTCGTGCCTTCGTCACGGCGCTGGCCAGCTGCCATACGCGTGGTGTGCACATGGACTGGGCGGCGGTGCTGGGCGGGGCGCGTAACGGATCGGTTGACCTGCCGACGTATGCGTTCCAGCGGGAGCATTACTGGTTGGTGGGGGACGGGCGTGGAGCTGGCGATGTGGCGTCCGCCGGGTTGGCGGGTGTGGGGCATCCGTTGTTGGGTGCGGTGGTGGAGGTGCCGGGGTCGGGTGAGGTGTTGTTCTCCTCGCGGTTGTCGTTGGGGTCTCATCCGTGGCTGGCTGATCATGTGGCTGCGGGTGCGGTGTTGTTGCCGGGGGCTGCGTTTGTGGAGTTGGTGGTGCGGGCTGGTGATGAGGTGGGCTGCGGTGGGGTGGAGGAGTTGGTGATGGAGGCTCCGCTGGTGTTGGCGGAGGGCGCGGCGGTGCAGGTGCGGGTGAGTGTGGGGGAGGCCGACGACACTGGTCGGCGCCCGGTGCGGGTGTACTCGCGGGCGGAGGACGCCGGGGCGGGCGCTGCGTGGGTGCGGCATGCCACGGGGACGTTGTGTCCCCCGGAGGGCCTGTCCGCTCCCGACGCGGGGCTGTCGGTGTGGCCTCCGGCCGGTGCGGTCGCGGTGGATCCGGCGGAGGTGGAGGGCCTGTACGACGGACTGGAGCGGGCTGGGTATCGGTATGGGCCGGTGTTCCAGGGGGTGCGGGCGGCATGGCGGCTGGATGGTGCGGTGTATGCGGAGGTGGCTCTGCCGGAGGACCATCAGGCTCAGGGGGCGGGGTTCGGACTCCACCCGGCACTCCTCGACGCGGCCATGCACGCGGCCGCCTTCCAGCACCGTGCGGAGCGCGCCGACCGGTGGACGGCGCTTCCCTTCGTCTGGCGTGATGTGGCGCTGTACGCCACGGGTGCCACGGCCTTGCGGGTGCGGGTGGTCCCCACCGGAGAGGACACGCTGACCCTGGACCTGGCCGATGAGACCGGCGCTCCGGTGGCTTCGGTGGGTTCGATGGTGTCCCGCCCGGTCGAGCCCGGGCAGTTCAAGACCGCCTCGACACATGACCGTCTGCTCCGCCCGGGCTGGGAGGAGGCGGCGCTGACGCCGGACGGCACCACGCTGGGCACGGTGCGGGTGACCACGGCTGAGGACGTGCGCGCACTGGCCGAGCGCGGTGATCGGTTCGGCGCCATGACGGTCGAGGTGACCGATGCCGGAAGTGTGCGTGAGCTGACCAGCCGCGTACTGGAAGTTGTCCAGGCGTGGTCGACCGAACCCGCTTTGGACAGCACTCGATTGATCGTGCTGACCACGGGCGCGGTCGCCGTCGACCCGGGTGAGCCGGTCGACCCCGCCATCGCCGCCGTCTGGGGGCTGGTCGGCACCGCGCAGTCGGAGAACACCGGGCGCATCCTGCTGATGGACATCGACAACGAGCCGTCGTCGTACGCGGCACTGAGCACCGTCGTCCCCGCTCTGTTCGCGGCCGACGAGACCCAGGCCGCCATCCGTGCGGGAACGTGCTTCCTGCGGCGGCTCACCCATGTCGTGGATGCGCCCGAGTCCGGTCCGGGTGGTTTGGCGGGCGTGGGCGGGACGGTGTTGGTGACCGGTGGTACGGGGGCGTTGGGTGCGGTGGTGGCGCGGCATCTGGTGGCGGTGCATGGGGTGCGGAGTGTGGTGTTGGCGAGTCGGAGTGGGCCTGGGGCCGCTGGTGCCGCCGAGTTGGAGGCGGAGCTGGTGGGGGCCGGTGCGCGGGTGCGGATCGTCGCGTGTGATGTGGCGGACCGGGACGCGGTGGCCGGGCTGCTGGATGCCGTCCCCGAGGATGCTCCGCTGTCGGCGGTGGTGCATACGGCCGGTGTTCTGGATGACGGTGTGCTGACCGCCTTGACCCCGGAACGTATGGACGCGGTGTTCCGGCCGAAGGTGGACGGGGCGCTCCATCTGCATGAGCTGACCCGGGAGCTGGAGCTGTCCGCGTTCGTCCTGTTCTCCTCCGCCGCTGGAACCTTCGGCAGCTCAGGACAGGGCAACTACGCCGCGGCCAACGCCTACCTCGACGCGCTCGCACAGCACCGGGCCGCCCAGGGGCTTCCCGCGACCTCCCTCGGGTGGGGTATGTGGTCCCACGACGCGGGGATGACCGCCCAGCTCGGCGATACCGACCACCGCCGACTGGCACGCGACGGCCTCACCGCGCTGTCCGCCGCAGAGGGCATGGAACTGTTCGACACCGCGCTGCGTACGGGCGAGCCCACGGTCCTCCCCATCAAGCTGGACCTCGGCGCACTGCGGGCCCAGGCCGCCACCGGGTCGGTGCCGCCGCCGCTGCGCGGGCTGGTCCCCCAGCCCCGGCAGCCCCGGCAGCAGGCCCGATCGGCGCATGGCCACGACGCCGACACGCTCACCGCACGACTGGCCGGGGCGGGCTCCGCGGACCGGCAGGCGATCCTTCTCGACCTGGTCCGGCAGGAGGCGGCGTATGTGCTCGGCTACACCTCGGTCGGCCGTATCGGCCCCGATGCCGCCTTCACCGATGTCGGCTTCGACTCGCTCACGGTGATAGAGCTACGGGACCGGCTCCTCGCCCGTACCGCACTGCGGCTCCCCGCCACGTTCGCCTTCGACTTCCCCACGCCACAGACCCTGGCGGACCATCTGAACACCCGCCTGGGCGCCGACACCACCCAGGACCCGGTGCTGGCCGAAGTGGCGAGGCTCGAAGAACTGGTGGCCGCCAGGCCACCGGGTGGCGCCAAGGACACGGGCGCGGCGGCTCGGCTCCGGGCCCTGGCGGTCAAGCTCAGCGCCGATGCCTCCGGGCCGGCCGGAGGCGCCGATATCGAAGCGACGCTCGACGCGGCGTCGGTCGACGACGTACTGGCCTTCATCGACGACGAGTTCGGAATCGTGGAGCCGTCGGATTCCGACCGCGCCTACGAGTGAGAAGGGGAAGGTGACCTCCGGTGGACAACGACGAGAAACTGGTCCGGTACCTCAAGCGGGTGACCGCGGACCTGCACCAGGCGCGGCAACGGCTCACCGAGATCGAGGCCGAGCGGTCGGAACCGATCGCGATCGTCGGGATGGCGTGCCGGTTGCCGGGCGGGGTGACCACGCCGGAGGGGCTGTGGGACCTGGTGGCGTCCGGTGGCGATGCGGTCGGTGGGTTTCCGGAGGACCGTGGCTGGGATCTGGAGAACCTCTTCGACCCGGATCCGGATCACCCGGGCACCAGCTATGTCCGCGAGGGTGGTTTTCTGCGCGACGCGGGGGAGTTCGACGCGGGATTCTTCGGGATTTCGCCCCGCGAGGCACTGGCGATGGATCCGCAGCAGAGGTTGCTGCTGGAGACGTCGTGGGAGGCGTTGGAGCGCGCCGGAATCGACCCGACGGCCCTGCGCGGTAAGGACGTCGGCGTCTACTTCGGCACCCTCAACCAGGACTACGCCACGGACGTGGACTCGGTGCCCGAGGGTGTCGAGGGCTATCTGATGACGGGCAGCTCGGCGAGTGTACTCACCGGCCGGGTCGCCTATGAGCTGGGGTTCGAGGGCCCGGCGATGACGATCGACACGGCGTGCTCCTCATCACTCGTGGGTGTGCATCTGGCCGCGCAGGCGCTGCGGTCGGGCGAATGCTCGATGGCGCTGGCCGGAGGGGCCACCGTCATGTCCACCCCCAGCGCCTTCGTCGGCTTCTCGCGACAGCGCGGAATGGCGGTCGATGGCCGGTGCAAGTCGTTCTCGGCGTCGGCGGACGGTACGGGGTGGGCCGAGGGTGTGGGTGTGCTGGTGTTGGAGCGGTTGTCCGATGCTGAGCGACGTGGCCATCGGGTGTTGGCGTTGGTGCGGGGCAGTGCGGTGAATCAGGACGGTGCGTCGAATGGTTTGACGGCGCCGAATGGTCCGTCGCAGCAGCGTGTCATCCGGCAGGCGTTGGCGAGTGCGGGTCTTGTGGCGGCGGATGTGGATGCGGTGGAAGGGCACGGCACGGGCACCACGCTGGGTGATCCGATCGAGGTCCAGGCATTGATGACGACCTACGGCCAGGATCGGCCTGAGGGGCGTCCGTTGTGGTTGGGGTCGTTGAAGTCGAATATCGGTCATGCGCAGGCGGCCGCGGGTGTGGCTGGTGTGATCAAGATGGTGTTGGCGTTGCGGTGTGGGGTGTTGCCGAGGACGTTGCATGTGGATGAGCCTTCGCGGCAGGTGGATTGGTCGGCGGGTGCGGTGGAGCTGCTGGCGGAGCAGCGGGTGTGGCCGGAGGTGGGTCGTCCTCGTCGGGCTGGTGTGTCGGGGTTCGGAGTGAGCGGGACGAACGCTCACGTGATCCTTGAGCAGGCCCTGGAAGCGGCTGTTGAGGCGGCGCCGGTGGTGGAGGCGCCGGGCGGTGTGTCGTCGGCTGGCGTGGTGCCGTTGGTGGTGTCGGGCTCTGACGGCTCGGGGCTGCGGGGCCAGGCCCGGCGGTTGCTGGACTTCGTTGAGCGACGGCCGGACGCGGATTTGGGCCATTTGGCACGGTCATTGGCGGCGTCGCGGGCGGGGCTGTCGGAACGTGCGGTGGTGCTGGCGGGGGACCGGAGTGAGGCCATGGCGGGGCTGGCGGCCCTGGCCGGAGGTGAGGTGGCCGATAGCGATGTGGTGGGCAGGGCGGACGCACAGGGCCGGGTGGCGTTCGTCTTCCCTGGCCAGGGGGCGCAGTGGGTGGGGATGGGGGCGGAGTTGTTGGAGTCTTCGCCGGTGTTCGCGGAGGCGATCGGTGAGTGTGAGGTGGCGTTGTCGGCGTATGTGGATTGGTCGTTGAGGGACGTGTTGTGTGGGGTTGGGGGTGTGCCGGGTTTGGATCGGGTGGATGTGGTGCAGCCGGTGTCGTTTGCGGTGATGGTGGGGTTGGCGAGGGTGTGGTTGGCGGCTGGTGTGGTGCCGTCGGTGGTGGTGGGTCATTCGCAGGGGGAGATTGCGGCGGCGTGTGTGGCGGGTGGGTTGTCGTTGGAGGATGCGGTGCGGGTGGTGGTGTTGCGGAGTCGTGCGGTGGCGGCGGGGTTGTCGGGTCGTGGCGGGATGGTGTCGTTGGCGGTGGGTGTGGCGGAGGCGGAGAGGCTGGTTGAGCGGTGGTCGGGGCGTATCGAGGTGGCGGCGGTGAATGGGCCGTCGTCGGTGGTGGTGGCCGGTGAGATGGAGGCGTTGCGGGGGTTGGTGTTGGAGTGCGAGGCGGCGGGGGTGCGGGCGCGGTGGGTTGATGTGGATTACGCCTCGCATACGGCGCAGGTGGAGGCGGTCGAGGGGGAGTTGGCCCGGTCGTTGGCGCAAATTCGTCCGGTGCCGTCTCATATTCCGTTCTTTTCGACGGTGGAGGCTGGGTGGCTGGACACGGCCGAGCTGGACGCCGGGTACTGGTACCGGAATCTGCGGAGCACCGTGCGTTTCGCGCCGTCGATCGACCGGTTGATCGAGGAAGGCTTCGCGGCGTTTGTCGAAGTGAGCGCGCATCCGGTGCTGACGATGAGCATCGAGGCGGCGGCGGAGCAAGCGGACGCCGGGCCGGTCGTGGCGACTGGGACGCTCCGCCGGGATCAGGGCGATATGCGTCGCGTGCTCACTTCCCTGGCCGAGGCATACGTACGCGGTGTCCCCGTCAGTTGGACCGCCCTGCTGGGTGACATCCCGGCGCGGGCCGCGTTGGATCTGCCGACGTACGCCTTCCAGCATCAGCACTACTGGCTGGGACGGCGAGGCGAAACCGCGGACGCCGCCGCGCTGGGACTTGCGGGGGCCGACCACCCGCTGTTGGGCGCCGTCACCGAGCTGCCGGAGTCCGGGGGACTGCTGTTCAGCTCCCGACTGTCGCTGCGTACGCATCCCTGGCTGGCCGACCATGCGGCGGCGGGCACGGTGCTGCTGCCGGGATCGGCGTTCGTGGAGCTGGCGGTGCGCGCCGGTGACGAGGTCGGCTGCGGTGTCGTGGAGGAGCTGGTCGTCGAAGCACCGCTCACGCTGCCCGAGCGCGATGGTGTGCAGGTGCGGGTGAGCGTCGGCGCACTCGACGACTCCGGCCGACGCCCGGTGGCAGTGCACTCACGCGGCCAGGACGGCGGCACGGACACCCCCTGGACTCGCCACATCAGCGGCACCCTTGCCCAGGAGACCCCCGATGAGCTGGGCGCGGACCTCACGCAGTGGCCCCCCACGGGGGCCGTGGCGGTCCCGGAGGAGCGGGTGCGCGGCATCTACGAGGAGCTGGAGGCGAACGGCTACGGATACGGCCCGGCCTTCCGCGGTCTGCGGGCTGCGTGGACGCGAGGTGACGAGGTCTTCGCCGAGGTGGCCCTGCCCGATGAACTGTCGGCCGAAGCCACCGCGTTCGGGCTGCATCCCGCACTGTTCGACGCGGCCCTGCACGCCACCGCGTTCCCTGACCGCGCCGACGCCCAGGCGGGGCCCAGCCTGCCGTTCGCCTATCGCGGAGTGTCCCTGCACGCCACCGGGGCTGCGGCACTGCGCGTACGTATCACGCCCAACGGCAAGGAAGGGATGGGCCTTCGGCTGGCCGATCCGAGCGGGGCGGCGGTCGCGGTGGTCGAGTCGCTCGTATCGCGGCCGATGCCGGCGGCGCTTCTGAACCCCGCCACCCGGACGTGCATGGACCAGATGTTTCTCGTGGGGTGGGAGGAGCTGCGGGTCGGCGCCATCGCCGACACACCACTGGACACCGTCTCCGTGCACACCGCGCAGGACGTACGGCAGTTGGCCTCCCGAGTCGACGCACCCCCTGCCGCCGAGTCGGCCGAAGCGCCACCGGTGCTGTTGTACGAGATCGGCTCCGGTGATGCGGTGAGCGATGACACCAGCGTGGCCGCCGTACATGAACTGACCGGCCAGGTGCTGGATGTGCTCCAGACATGGCTGACCGAGCCCACGCTGGAGGACACGCGACTGGTCGTGGTGACGCAGGGAGCCGTAGGAGTGCGGGACACCGATCCGATCGACCCGTCCGTGGCGGCGGCCTGGGGGCTGGTCGGCACCGCGCAGTCGGAGAACCCCGGGCGGATCCTGCTCATCGACGTGGACGACACACCGGCCTCCGCCAAGGCGCTGCCAGCCCTTCTGCCCACCCTGCTCACCGGAGACGAACCACAGCTCGCACTGCGCGGAGGCGTCTGCCATCTACGTCGTCTGACCCGGGCGACGGCCGACGAGTCACTGGTGGCGCCGGAGGGCGAGCCCGCGTGGCAGCTGGGCACCCGCGGTCCGGGAACGCTGGAGGGTCTGGCACTGCTGCCGTCGCCGAATGCACTTGCGCCACTGGCCCCGGGCCATGTCCGGATCGAGACTCGTGCCGCGGGACTCAACTTCCGCGATGTGCTGATGGCATTGGGCATGTACCCCGGGGAGATCAGCATCGGCAACGAGGGCGCTGGTGTGGTCACGGAGGTCGGCCCGGGTGTCACCCGCTTCGCTCCGGGTGACCGGGTCATGGGGCTCTTCGAGGGCGCGGGCGGGCCCATCGCCGTCGCCGACTGCCTCACCCTCGTCCTGATGCCGGAGGGGTGGTCGTTCGAGCAGGCGGCCGCGGTCCCCTGCGCCTTCCTCACCGCCTACTTCGGGCTGCGGGATCTGGCGGGGCTGGAGCGCGGGGAGTCGGTTCTGATCCATGCCGCCGCCGGTGGTGTCGGCATGGCCGCGGTGCAGCTGGCCCGGCATTGGGGCGCCGAGGTCTACGGCACGGCCAGCCCGGCCAAGTGGGACGCGGCGCGGGCCACCGGTGTACCGGACGGACGGCTGGCCAACTCCCGCACGCTGGAGTTCGAGCAGCGATTCCTGGAGATGACCGGCGGCCGTGGCTTCGATGTGGTGTTGGACGCCCTCGCCGGAGACTTCGTGGACGCCTCACTCCGACTGCTGCCCAGCGGCGGTCGGTTCATCGAGATGGGCAAGAGCGATATCCGGGACGCCGAAGAGGTGGGCGCCCAACACCCCGGTGTGGCCTACCGGGCGTTCGACCTGGCCGAGGCGGGTGGCGAGCGCATCCAGCGGATGCTGATCGAGCTGGTCGACCTCTTCGAGAAGGGGGTGCTGACCCCGCCACCGGTGACCGTATGGGACATCCGGCGTGCCCCGGCCGCCTTCCGCTTCATGAGCCAGGCGCAGCACATCGGCAAGAACGTGTTCACCCTGCCGCGCCGGCTGGACTCGCGGGGCACCGCGCTCATCACGGGTGGCACCGGATCGCTGGGCAAGGTGGCCGCCAGGCGCCTCGTGGCCGAGCACGGCGTACGGAATCTGGTGCTGACCAGCCGGAGCGGGGCCCAGGCCGCCGGCGCCGCCGAACTGGAGCGGGAGCTGACCTCACTCGGCGCACGGGTACGGATCGCCGCCTGTGATGTGGCGGACCGCGACGCCTTGGCCGAGCTGCTGTCCTCACTGCCCGCGGATGCGCCGCTGACCGCCGTGATACACAGCGCCGGCGCGCTGGACGACGGTGTGATCACCGCCTTGACCAGCGAGCGGCTGGACACGGTCTTCGCCCCGAAGGTGGATGCCGCACTTCACCTGCACGAGCTGACCCGACACCTGGATCTGGCGGCCTTCGTCCTCTTCTCCTCGGCCGCGGGGACGCTGGGCAGCTCGGGGCAGGGCAGCTATGTGGCGGCCAACGCCTTCCTGGACGCCCTGGCACATCGGCGCCGCGCGCAGGGTCTCCCGGGAATCTCACTCGCCTGGGGGCTGTGGGCACAGGGCGCTGGCGCCGGGCTCACCGGTCACCTCACCGACGCCGACCAGCGGCGCATGGCGCGCGGAGGAGTGGCCGGACTGTCGGAGGGTGAAGGCGGCGAGCTGTTCGACACCGCACTGCACATGCCCCATCCGGTGGTCCTTCCCATGAAACTGGACCTCGGAGCGCTACGGGCCCAGGCCACCACCGAACCGGTGCCACCGTTGCTCCGTGGCCTCGTCCGGCAGCGTCGGCGCACCGCGCGGACCGCCGCCGACCTGGACGCCTTCACCCAGCGCCTGACCAGGGCCACGCCCGAGGAGCAGGAGCAGATCCTGCTCGACCTGGTCTGCCGGGAAGCGGCTCGGGTACTGGGCCACGCCTCCGCCCACGCCATCGGGCCGGATCTGGCGTTCAACGAAATCGGCTTCGACTCCCTCACGGCGGTGGAACTGCGCAACCGGTTGGCCAACCACACCGGAATACGCCTCCCGGCCACGCTGGTCTTCGACTATCCGACGCCCACCGCCCTGATGCGCCACTTGCGGACGAAGCTCTGCCCGGACGCTCCGCCCGCGCAAAGCCCCACCGACAGCGAGGAGGGCCTGCGCCGCGCGCTGGCCAGGACACCAGTGAGCCGCTTCCAGGAGCTGGGCATCCTCGACACCCTCATGGCGCTGGTCCGGGAATCCGAGGGGGAGCAGCCGGTGGACGGGCCATCGGAGGAGGGGCGGACACCGGAAGAGCAGTCGCCGGAAGAGCAACCGGCCGCCGGCATCGCCGATATGGATGTCGCCAGTCTGGTGCAACGAGCCATGAGCAAGGCCGGGAAGTAATGTCGGTTCGGAATGCGGAGGCCGGGATGACCACTCCCGAAGCGAAGGTCGTCGAAGCGCTGCGTGTCACGCTCATGGAGAACGAGCGGCTCGAGCGGGAGAACGCCGACATACGCCGTGGCCTGTCGGAACCGATCGCGATCGTCGGGATGGCGTGCCGGTTGCCGGGCGGGGTGACCACGCCGGAGGGGCTGTGGGACCTGGTGGCGTCCGGTGGCGATGCGGTCGGTGGGTTTCCGGAGGACCGTGGCTGGGATCTGGAGAACCTCTTCGACCCGGATCCGGATCACCCGGGCACCAGCTATGTCCGCGAGGGTGGTTTTCTGCGCGACGCGGGGGAGTTCGACGCGGGCTTCTTCGGGATCTCGCCGCGTGAGGCGCTGGCAATGGATCCGCAGCAGCGCATCATGCTCGAGACCTCCTGGGAGGCGTTCGAACGGGCCGGGATCGACCCGACCGCGCTGCGTGGCAAGGACATCGGAGTCTTCTCCGGGGTGACCTACCACAGCTACGGCTCCGGGGCGCGGGTCCCCGAGGAGCTCGAGGCGGTGATGGGCACGGGCACCTCGGCGAGCGTCTTGTCGGGGCGGGTGTCCTACGCACTCGGCTTCGAGGGCCCGTCGGTCGCGGTGGACACGGCGTGCTCCTCGTCACTGGTGGCCTTGCACTTGGCCGTACAGGCGCTGCGGTTGGGCGAATGCTCGATGGCGCTGGCCGGAGGTGTGACCGTCATGGCCAACCCCGGTATCTTCGTCGGCTTCTCGCGGCAGCGCGGGATGTCCAAGGACGGCCGTTGCAGGGCGTTCGCGGCAGCGGCGGACGGCACCGGCTTCTCCGAGGGCGCGGGCGTGCTGCTGGTGGAGCGGTTGTCGGATGCCGAGCGGAATGGGCATCGGGTGTTGGCGGTGGTGCGGGGTAGTGCGGTGAATCAGGATGGTGCGTCGAATGGTTTGACGGCGCCGAATGGTCCGTCGCAGCAGCGTGTCATCCGGCAGGCGTTGGCGAGTGCGGGGCTGGTGGCTTCGGATGTGGATGCCGTCGAGGCGCATGGGACGGGCACGGCACTGGGTGACCCCATCGAGGCGCAGGCGCTCTTGGACACGTATGGCCAGGATCGGCCTGAGGGGTGTCCGTTGTGGTTGGGGTCGTTGAAGTCGAACATCGGTCATACGCAGGCGGCTGCGGGTGTGGCTGGTGTGATCAAGATGGTGTTGGCGTTGCGGTATGGGGTGTTGCCGAGGACGTTGCATGTGGATGAGCCTTCGCGGCAGGTGGATTGGTCGGTGGGTGCGGTGGAGCTGCTGACTGAGGAGCGGGTGTGGCCGGAGGTGGGTCGTCCGCGTCGGGCTGGGGTGTCGGGGTTCGGGGTGAGCGGGACGAACGCTCACGTGATTCTTGAGCAGGCTCCGGAGCCGTCGGGAGACGCGGAACCGGTCGTGGAGGCGCGGGGCGGTGTGGTGCCGTTGGTGGTGTCCGGGCGTGGTGGTGCGGGGTTGCGGGGACAGGCGGAAAAGTTGCTGGCGTATGTGCAGGCTCATCCAGATTTGAGTGTTGGGGAGTTGGGGGCGGGGCTGGCCGCTGGTCGGGCGGCGTTGTCGGACCGTGCGGTGGTGGTGGCGGGCGATAGCGGCGAGGCGTTGGCGGGGCTGGGCGCGGTGGCGGAGGGTACGCCGGGTGGTGTGGTGGGGAAGGCGGATGTCCGGGGTCGGGTGGCGTTCGTCTTCCCTGGTCAGGGGGCGCAGTGGGTGGGGATGGGGGCGGAGTTGTTGGAGTCTTCGCCGGTGTTTGCGGAGGTGATTGGTGAGTGTGAGGTGGCGTTGTCGGCGTATGTGGATTGGTCGTTGAGGGATGTGTTGTGTGGGGCTGATGGCGCTCCGGGTTTTGATCGGGTGGATGTGGTGCAGCCGGTGTCGTTTGCGGTGATGGTGGGGTTGGCGCGGGTGTGGTTGGCGGCTGGTGTGGTGCCGTCGGTGGTGGTGGGTCATTCGCAGGGGGAGATTGCGGCGGCGTGTGTGGCGGGTGGGTTGTCGTTGGAGGATGCGGTGCGGGTGGTGGTGTTGCGGAGTCGTGCGGTGGCGGCGGGGTTGTCGGGTCGGGGTGGGATGGTGTCGTTGGCGGTGGGTGTGGCGGAGGTGGAGGGGTTGGTTGAGCGGTGGTCGGGGCGTATCGAGGTGGCGGCGGTGAATGGGCCGTCGTCTGTGGTGGTGGCCGGTGAGGTGAAGGCGTTGCGGGAGTTGGTGGCGGAGTGTGGGGGCGCGGGGGTGCGGGCGCGGTGGGTTGATGTGGATTACGCCTCGCATACGGCGCAGGTGGAGGCGATCGAGGGGGAGTTGGCCCGGTCGTTGTCGCGGGTGAGGCCGGTGTCCTCACGTATTCCGTTCTTCTCCACGGTGGCGGCGGAGTGGCTGGACACGGCGGAGTTGGACGCCGGGTACTGGTACCGGAATCTGCGGAGCACCGTGCGCTTCGGGCCGTCGATCGACCGGTTGATCGAGGATGGCTTTGCGGCGTTTGTTGAGGTGAGCGCGCATCCGGTGCTGACGATGGGTATCGAGGCGGCGGTGGAGCGAGCGGACGTTGGGCCGGTCGTGGTGACCGGGACGCTCCGCCGGGACGAGGGTGATATGCGTCGGGTGCTCACTTCCCTGGCCGAGGTGTACGTACGCGGTGTCCCCGTGAACTGGACCGCCCTGCTGGGCGACATCCCGGCGCGCGCCGCGTTGGATCTGCCGACGTACGCCTTCCAGCATCAGCACTACTGGCTGAAGAACGCCATTCCCACCGATGCGGGAGCCATCGACGATCAGCTTCCGGGCCTGGTCGAACTGCCCGCCGAGACCGGCGCCTTGACCGCTCGCCTCCTTGGGGAGTCCACGCAGGAACAGGAACGCATCCTGCTGGAGACCGTCCGCCAGGAGACCGCGAGCGTCTTGGGCCACTCCTCGCTGGACGCCATTGAACCGGACATGGTGTTCAACCAGATCGGCTTCGACTCGGCCACCGCAGTACAGCTGCGAAACCGTCTGAACGCGCTCACCGACCGGACTCTGCCGACCACCCTGCTCTTCGACTACCCCACGCCCCTGATTCTCGCCGACTTCCTGCGTGACGAACTCATCGGGGATACGGCGGCCCCGGAGGGGGTGCCGGGGGATGTGTCGACCGAGCCGGTGGCGATTGTGGGCATGGCGTGCCGGCTGCCGGGTGGCGTCTCCACCCCGGAAGAGCTATGGGACCTGGTGCTTCAGGGGCGGGACGGGGTCAGCGACTTCCCCGTGAACCGTGGCTGGGATCTGGAGAATCTGTTCCACCCGGACCCGGACCACCCCGCTACCAGCTATGCGCACCAAGGCGGATTTCTGCACGACGCCGGGGAGTTCGACGCGGGTTTCTTCGGGATCTCACCACGCGAGGCACTGGCCGTGGACCCGCAACAACGTCTGATGCTGGAAACCTCGTGGGAAGCGCTGGAACGCGCCGGGATCGACCCGACCACGCTGCGGGGCAAGGACGTCGGTGTCTTCTCCGGTGTGACGTACCACAACTACGGCTCGGGCGTGGAGCCGGTTCCCGCCGAGCTCGAAGGCATGCTGGGGCTCGGCGCCTCGGCGAGCGTGCTGTCAGGGCGGGTGTCGTATGCGCTCGGCTTCGAGGGGCCGTCGGTCGCGGTGGACACGGCGTGCTCCTCGTCCCTGGTGGCGTTGCACTTGGCGGCGCAGGCGTTGCGAGCGGGCGAGTGCTCGATCGCCCTTGCCGGTGGGGTCACGGTGATGCCGACTCCCGGTATCTTCATCGCCTTCTCGCGGCAGCGCGGCATGTCGGTCGATGGCCGGTGCAAGTCGTTTTCGGCGTCGGCGGACGGGACGGGGTGGGCCGAGGGTGTGGGTGTGCTGGCGCTGGAGCGGCTGTCGGACGCGGAGCGGAACGGCCATCGGGTGTTGGCGGTGGTGCGGGGCAGTGCGGTGAATCAGGATGGTGCGTCGAATGGGTTGACGGCGCCGAATGGTCCGTCGCAGCAGCGTGTCATTCGGCAGGCGCTGGCCAGTGCGGGTGTGTCGGCGGCCGAGGTGGATGTGGTCGAGGCACATGGCACGGGTACGGCGCTGGGCGATCCCATTGAGGCGCAGGCGGTGTTGGCCACGTACGGTCAGGACCGTGATCGGCCGTTGCTAATGGGGTCGTTGAAGTCGAATATCGGTCATGCGCAGGCGGCCGCGGGTGTGGCCGGTGTGATCAAGATGGTGTTGGCGTTGCGGCATGGCATCGCTCCTCGGACGTTGCATGTGGACGAGCCGACCTCACAGGTGGATTGGTCGGCAGGCGCGGTGGAGCTGTTGACCGAGGAGCGGGTGTGGCCTGAGGTGGGTCGTCCGCGCCGGGCTGGAGTGTCCGCGTTCGGGGTCAGTGGCACCAACGCCCACGTCATCCTGGAACAGGCGGCGCCGACGGCGACCGAGTCGGCCGATCCGGCGCTGTCCTGGCCGAAGGGCGTCCCTGTGCCGCTGGTGGTGTCCGGCCGAGGCGCCGCGGCGCTCGCCGCCCAGGCGCAACGGCTACGGACCTTCGTAGCCGACGAGCCGCACCTCGACTTGAGCGAACTCGGCTACGCGTTGGGTTGTGGTCGGGCGGGGTTGTCGGATCGTGGGGTGGTGGTGGCGGGTGGTCGTGAGGAGTTGTTGGTGGGGTTGGGTGGGTTGGTGCGGGGTGAGGGGGGTGTGGGTGTGGTGTCGGGTTCGGTGGTGCGTGGTCGGTTGGGGGTGTTGTTTGCTGGTCAGGGGTGTCAGCGGGTGGGGATGGGGCGTGGGTTGTATGAGGTGTTCCCGGTGTTCCGGGATGCCTTCGACGCGGTGTGTGAGGTGTTGGATCGGGAGTTGGGTGCGGGTGGTGTGGTGGGTTCGGTGCGGGAGGTGGTGTTTGGGGACGGGGCGTTGTTGGAGCGGACGGTGTTTGCTCAGGCGGGGTTGTTCGCGGTGGAGGTGGGGTTGTTCCGGTTGGTGGAGTCGTGGGGTGTGGTGGTGGATGTGGTGGGTGGGCATTCGGTGGGTGAGGTGACGGCGGCGTATGTGGCGGGTGTGTTGTCGTTGGAGGATGCGGCGGCGTTGGTGGCGGCGCGGGGCAGGCTGATGGAGGCGCTGCCGGAGGGTGGCGCGATGGTGGCGGTAGGGGCGGGTGAGGACGCGGTGCGGCCTCTGTTGGTGTCGGGGGTGGATATTGCGGCTGTGAACGGGCCTGCGGCGGTGGTGCTTTCCGGTGATGAGGGGCCGGTGCTACGGGTTGCGCGCGATTTGTCGGATCAGGGGTGTCGGACGAGGCGTTTGGCGGTGTCGCATGCGTTCCACTCGGCGCGTATGGAGCCGATGCTGGAGGAGTTCCGGGAGGCGATCGCCGATCTGTCGTTCGCCGCGCCCGCGATTCCTCTGGTGTCGAATGTGACCGGGCGGTTGGCGGATGCGGAGACAGTGTGTTCGCCGGAGTATTGGGTGGAGCATGTGCGCTCTGCCGTGCGGTTTGCGGATGGTGTGCGAGCACTCGCTGACTATGGTGTGGGCACCTATCTGGAGTTGGCGCCGGATGCGGTGTTGTCCGCGATGGTGGGTGATTGCCTGCCGGAAGGGTCGGCTGCTGAGAGTGTGGTGGTGCCGTCGTTGCGGCGGGAGGGCGACGAGCCCCGTGCGCTGATGACCGCCATCGCTCAACTGTATGTGGCAGGCGTACACCTCGACTTCGGTGCCCTGTTCGGTGCCACGGTTCTGCCCGCCCATATTTCGGCTCTGCCGACGTATGCGTTCCAGCGGGAGCATTACTGGTTGGTGGGGGACGGGCGTGGAGCCGGCGATGTGGCGTCCGCCGGGCTGGCGGGGGTGGAGCATCCATTCCTGGGCGCGATGACGGAGGTGCCCGGGTCGGGTGAGGTGTTGTTCTCCTCGCGGTTGTCGTTGGGGTCTCATCCGTGGCTGGCCGATCATGTGGCTGCGGGTGCGGTGTTGTTGCCGGGTGCGGCGTTTGTGGAGTTGGTGGTGCGGGCTGGTGATGAGGTGGGCTGCGGTGGGGTGGAGGAGCTGGTGATGGAGGCTCCGCTGGTGTTGGCGGAGGGCGCGGCAGCGGCACAGGTGCGGGTGAGCGTGGGGGAGGTCGAGGAAGACGGTCGGCGCGCTGTGCGGGTGTATTCGCGGGCGGAGGACGCCGGTGTGGGTGCTCCATGGGTGCGCCACGCCACCGGGACGTTGTGTCCCCCGGAGGGCCTGTCCGTTCCCGACGCGGGGTTGTCGGTGTGGCCTCCGACGGGCGCGGTCGCGGTGGATCCGGCGGAGGTGGAGGGCTTGTACGACGGCCTGGAGCGGGCTGGGTATCGGTATGGGCCGGTGTTCCAGGGGGTGCGGGCGGCATGGCGGCTGGATGGTGCGGTGTATGCGGAGGTGGCTCTGCCGGAGGAGCATCGGGTCCAGGCGGCGGGGTTCGGGCTTCATCCGGCACTCCTCGACGCGGCCATGCACACCATCGCCTTCCACGACGGAGACGAAGTCGATGCGGAGCTCGTGCTGCCGTTCGCCTATCGAGAGGTGGCGTTGCATGCCTCGGGGGCCTCGGCGCTGCGAGTACGCGTAACACCGTCCGGCCCGAACACCATGACCCTCGACCTGGCCGATGACTCCGGGGCCCCGGTTGCCTCGGTGGGCTCGGTGGTGTCCCGTCCGGTCGGCGCCGAGCACTTCGGCACGGCGGCGACGGCGGACCGGATGTTCCGCGTCGCATGGGAAGAACTGTCGATTCAGCCGGACGGCACGACCGCGGAACCCGTACCGGTGGCCGATGCCGAGGACGTACACCGTCTGGTCACGACGCCAGAGACCTCACCGCCCGATGTGCTGTTGCTGGACCTGGGCGGTGGTGTCGGCGGTGGTTCGGCCGACGTACGCGAGCTGACCGGACGGGCGTTGCGCGTCGTCCAAACGTGGCTGGAGGAGCCCTCGTTGGCGTCGAGTCGGCTGGTCGTGGTGACGCGGGGCGCCATGGCCGTCCGGGAGACCGATCCGGTCGATCCGGCGATGGCAGCGGTATGGGGGCTGATGGGATCCGCACAAGCGGAGAACCCCGGGCGCATCCTCCTCCTCGACATCGATCAAGGGACGATACCGACCCCGCTACTGCCCGCGCTGCTCGGCGGTGACCAGCACCAACTGGCCCTACGCGACACCACCTGCTTCACCCGCCACCTCATCCGTGTGCTGGATGTGCCGCAGTCCGGTCCGGGTGGTTTGGAGGACGCGGGTGGGACGGTGCTGGTGACGGGTGGTACGGGGGCGTTGGGTGCGGTGGTGGCACGGCATCTGGTGGCGGTGCACGGGGTGCGGAGTGTGGTGTTGGCGAGCCGGAGTGGGCTTGAGGCACCCGGCGCCGCCGAGTTGGAGGCGGAGCTGGTGAAGGCGGGTGCGCGCGTACGCATCGTCGCGTGTGATGTGGCGGACCGGGACGCGGTGGCCGGGCTGCTGGACGCCGTCCCGGCAGACGCTCCGTTGTCGGCGGTGGTGCATACGGCCGGTGTTCTGGATGACGGTGTGCTGACCGCGTTGACCCCGGAACGTATGGACGCGGTGCTCCGGCCGAAGGTGGACGGAGCACTCCATCTCCACGAGCTGACCCGGGACCTGGGCCTGTCCGCGTTCGTCCTGTTCTCCTCCGCCGCCGGCACCCTGGGCAACGCGGGTCAGGGCAACTACGCCGCCGCCAACGCCTACCTCGACGCGCTGGCCCATCGACGCCGGGCCCAGGGGCTGCCGGCAGTATCCCTCGCCTGGGGCGTGTGGCGGCAGGCCGCGGGAACGGGGATGACCGGCCGTCTCGGCGATGCAGAGCAGCGCCGGATGACACGCGGCGGGGTGGCCCCCTTGTCCCCGGCCGAGGGCATGGAGCTCTTCGACACCGCGCTGCGTATGGCCGAACCCACGGTCCTCCCCATCAAACTGGACCTCGGTGCGCTCCGCGCCCAGGCCGCCACCGGGGCGGTGCAGCCGTTGCTGCACCGGCTGGTGCCACCGGTCCGCCGAGCCACTCGCGCCACGGCCGAGCAGGGCCTGGTGACCGGCCGGCTGGCGGGCGCGACCCCCGAGGAGCGGGAGCGGATCCTGCTGGAGATGGTCCAGCAGGAGGCCGCCCGGGTCCTGGGACACTCGGCGGCCGCCACGCTCGATCCCGATGTGCTGTTCACCGAGATCGGCCTGGACTCCCTGATGGCGGTGGAACTACGCGATCGCCTGGCCAAGCGCACCGCGCTGCGGTTGCCTCCCAGCTTTGTCTTCGACCACCCCACCCTCCGGATGCTGGCCCGGCAGCTGTGGGACGAGCTGGAGAAAGCCGATACGGACGCTCCCGCCGCATCCGCCCCGACTCCCGCATCCGCCGAAACTCCCGCATCCGCCCCAACCGCCGGAGCCACCCCGTCACCCGGAGCCAGCCTGCCACCCGCTCCCACCCCGCCTTCTGGGGTCGCCCAGGAGTGAGCCCTGCCCAGCCCAGCACAACTCCACTCGGCAGACCGGCACCGACCGAAGCGGCAAGAAAGGGATCGCACATGTTCAGCACGGACACGTACCTGGCGCATCTGGGGTTTCCCCAGCCGCCCGCCCCCACCCTGCCGAACCTCCGGCAGTTGCACCGCGGCCATCTGATGGCGGTCCCTTACGACACCAACCACACCCACCGCCTCAGCGCGGAGAACATGGCCGACATCGATATCGACAAGGCATTCGAGGCTATCGTGCCGACCGGCGCCGGTGGCATGTGTCTGGAGCTGAACACCCTGTTCGCCCAGTTGCTCCGCGAGCTGGGCTATGACCTGGACGTCATCAGCGGAGGCACGTATCTGCCCGGTGACATCTTCGCCCCCGACCCCGAACACATGCTGATGCTCGTCCGTATCGACGGGCAGGAGTGGCTGGCCGATGTGGGGCACGCCGGTCTCTGTTTCACCGAGCCGCTGCGCCTGTCCGAGGAGGTGCAGTGGCAGTACGGCTGTGCTTTCCGGCTGATCCGGCGGGATGGCTATCTCGTGCTCCAGGCCAAGACCCTGGACCACGACTGGCGCACCACCTACCGCTTCACCACCCAGCCCAGGACCTATGACGCCTGGGCCGGGGTCGGTGAGGGCAATGGCCCGGCCATCCTTGCGGCGATGCGCCGACGCAGGCGCGCCATCGACAAGGGGCAGGTCTTCCTCACCAACAACATGTTCACGATCGTGGAGGACGGCCATGAGAAGGTCACCCTCCTCGTCGATCCGGAACGGCGCGCCCAGGTGCTCGACACGTACTGGGACGGTCGCGACTGACCGAGCCGGTGCCGCCATCCCCGTCCCGGCCCGTGGCCGACGACCAGCAGATGAGAGTGATGCGCCATGAAATTCGGTTTGCTGTACGGGGCGCAGCTGCCCCGACCCTGGACCCAGGACTCCGAACACCGCCTGTTCAACGAGATGTTGGACGAGATCGAGCTGGCCGACCGGCTGGGTTTCGACCATGTGTGGTGTCCTGAGCACCACTTCCTGGAGGAGTACTCGCACATGTCCGCGCCGGAGGCGTTCCTCGGCGCGGTCAGCCAGCGCACCAGCCGCATCCGCATCGGCCACGCGGTGGCCCTGATGCCTCCGGCGTTCAATCCGACGGCACGGGTCGCCGAGCGGATCGCCACGCTGGACCTGCTCTCCGACGGCCGGGTGGACTTCGGCACGGGCGAGTCCACCACCCCCACCGAGCTGGGCGGATTCGGCGTGGAGCGCTCCGTGAAACGGGACCAGTGGGCGGAGGCGGTGGACGCCGTCGCCCGGATGTTCGTCGAGGAGCCCTTCGCCGGATACGAAGGCAAGTACGTGTCCGCCCCGATCCGCAATGTGCTGCCCAAGACCCGGCAGAAGCCACATCCGCCGATGTGGATGGCCTGCGGAAACCGGGACGCGATCCGCACCGCGGCCGCCAAGGGGCTCGGCGCGCTGAACTTCTCCTTCTTCGGGCCGGCGGAGACCAAGAAGTGGGTCGACGCCTACTACTCGGGCATCGAGTCGGCGGACTGTGTGCCCGCCGCGTTCGCCGTCAACGCACAGATCGCCGCGACCATCCCGATGTTCTGCCACCGGGACGAGACCACGGCCGTGGAACGCGCCGTCGACGGCGTCCAGTTCTTCAACTTCGGCCTCGGCTTCTACGCGGGCTTCGGCACCGCCGCACCGGCCCGCACCCGGCTGTGGGAGGAGTTCCAGCGCGATCGCGACAAGCACGGCATGGGCCGCTCCTCCTTCGGCAAGCCCGGAATGCCGCTGGGCAATCCGGCCCGGGGCGCGGTGGGCACTCCGCACCAGATACGCGACTTCCTGCGGCTGCACGAGGAGGCCGGACTGGACCAGGCGATCTTCCTCGTCCAGGGCGGTGGCACCCGGCACGAGCACATCCGCGAATCGCTGGAGCTCTTCGCCAATGAGGTGATGCCGGAGTTCAAGGAGCGCGATGAGGCCGCCGTACGGCTGAAGACGACCCGGCTCCAGCCCGCCATCGACGCCGCCATGGCCCGGCGCGAGCCGCCACGGACGGCCGACCCCGACTACATCATCCCCGCCCGGAGCCAGAGCTGACATCCCGCGCGTCCGGGCGCCACTTCGACCAAGGAGAACGCGGTACCGCCATGGCTGACACCCCCGAAGAAGAACTCCGCATCCTCGACCCGCAGTCCGTCGCGCAGGAGCTGCGCAAGCACGGCCCGCCTCGGCAGATCACGATGCACGGCACCACGGCGTGGCTCGTCTCCCGGTACGAGGAGGTCCGGGACTGTCTCGGACACCCCGGAATGAGCCCGGCCGCCGCCTACGCCGCCTCCCAGGGCCAGACCAATCCGGTGAGCGGGTTGTTCGAGGACACGGTGGCCGGTACCAATCCGCCCCAGCACACCCGGCTGCGCAGGCTGCTGGCCAAGGCGTTCACGGTACGCAGAGTGGAGAGTCTGCGGCCACGGGTGCGGGAGATCACCGACACACTGCTGGACCGGATCGCCGTCGACGGCCGTGCCGACCTCGTCAGCGCGCTGGCCATTCCGCTGCCCATGCAGGTGATCTGCGAACTCCTCGGTGTGCCCATCGCCGACCGCACCGAATTCCACCAGTGGGCCGATCTGATGCTCACGCCCCCGCTGGACCCGGACACCGCCGCGCGTTCCCAGGACGCCTCCGCCAAGCTGTGGACGTATATGGAGGACCTCGCCGAGGCCAGGCGGAAGGCCCCGGAGGACGACCTGATCAGCGATCTGATGTCCGCACACGAGGACGACCGGCTCAGCCACCGCGAGGTGGTCGCCACCGCCCGGATGATGCTGATCGCGGGGTACGAGCTGACCGGCAGCTTCATCAGCAACGCGGTTTTCTCGCTGCTGTCCCAGCCGGACCAGATGGAGCTGCTGCGCAAGGACCCCGAGCTGGCCGGGCGCGGTCTGGAGGAGCTGCTCCGGCACGCCGGGCCGGGCATTCTCATCGTGCGTTTCGCCAACGAGGACGTGGAGATCGGCTCCGTATCCATCCGCGCCGGCGACCAGGTGCTCCTGGACATGGACGCCGCACACTCCGACCCGGCGCACTTCACCGACGGCGAGCGGCTGGACCTCACGAGGGACTCGGCCGTACACCTCCAGTTCGGCCACGGCA
This sequence comes from Streptomyces malaysiensis subsp. malaysiensis, assembly GCF_040653035.1. Taxonomy (NCBI): domain Bacteria; kingdom Bacillati; phylum Actinomycetota; class Actinomycetes; order Kitasatosporales; family Streptomycetaceae; genus Streptomyces; species Streptomyces malaysiensis. The sequence continues at coordinate 199,892 of NZ_JBEZNG010000018.1, read as the reverse complement.
TCCACTACTGCATCGGCGCGCCGCTGGCCAGGGTGGAGGGGCAGATCGCCCTGGAGAGCCTGGTGCGGCGGTTCCCCGGGCTTCGGCTGAGCGTTCCCGCCTCCGAGATCAGCCACAGCAAGAACCCCTTCATCCGCTCGCTGACCGCGCTGCCCGTCGAGTTCGAGGCTCAGCAGCCCGTAGCGGGGTGATCACGGGACGACTGACGACTGAGGATCGGCCAGACCGGTGACCCGCATGGTGATGTTCAGCCGCCCGGACTTCAGTCCGGTGGCCGGGTCACCGGTTCCCGACAGGATCCTGGGGACGGCGTGATAGGCGTAGCGGGAGGGGCCTCCGAAGACGAACAGATCCCCGGAGGCGAGTTCGAGGTCGGTGTACGGCTTGGTACGGGTCTCGGTGTTGCCGAAGCGGAAGACACAGCTGTCGCCGATGGTGAGCGAGACCACCGGGGCGGATGACCTCTCGTCCTTGTCCTGGTGCATGCCCAGCTTCGCCTGGGCGTCGTAGAAGTTGATGAGCGCGGTGTCGGGGGTGTACCCCTCACCGGCCGTCTCGTCGTCGTACGCGTCGACCAGGGCGTGACGGCCCAACTCGACCATCCAGTCGGGGAATTCGGCGACCCGGGCGCCGTTCACATCGTCGGCGGTGCGGGTGTAGGCGTAGGGCTGCCAATGCCAGCCGATGCACACCGTGCGCACCGACATGACGCCCCCGCGCGGCAGCTTGGTGTGCCGGATCGGGACCGGGCCGGTGGCCCAGCCCCGGCAGGCGAGGACCAGCTCCCGCTGCTGTTCGAGGGTGAGCCAGCCCGGCACATGGACGGCGCCGGGGGCCACCTCGAGGCGTGGACGGGGGATCAGGGCGTTCATACGGAGTTCTCCGCGTTCTCCGCCTTCTCCGCGGGCGGATGGAGGGCTGCCATGCCAGGATGCCGGACGGTGGGTGGTGTCAGGCGGCGTCGTGGAAGACCAGCCCCAATGCGTGGCGGCGCCCGGAGCGCACCGTGCTGACCCCGTGCCGCATCACACCGGCCGACCAGCCGCGCTTGGTGGCCACGGGACGGTCACGGGTGGTGAAGATCAGGCCGTGGCCCTGCTGGAGGACGGTCGTGGTGCCCCGGGACTGGGCGCGGGGCCGCTGCTCGACCAGCAGAAACTCCCCGCCCGTGTAGTCCGTGCCGTACGCGTCGAGCCCGATCACCACCTGGAGCGGGAAGAGCATGTCGCCGAATACGTCCCGGTGCAGGGCGTTCCAGTCGCCGGGGCCGTAGCGCAGCAGGATCTGTGCGGAGCGGTCCTGTCCGGCCTCATGACACATGGCCAGCCACTTCTCGAGGCTGTCCGGCCAGGGCGCCGGGCGGCCGAGCCGCTCCGCCCAGTCACGGGCGATGGTCAGCAGCCGCGGATAGAGCGCGGCGCGCAGCTCGGCCACCGGTTCGGGCAGGTCATGGGTGAAGTAGCGGTACTGTCCGGAGCCGAAGCGGTGGCGGGCCATGTCGATCGTGTTCCTGAACTGCTCGTCCTGCCCGTACAGCCCGGCGATGCGGGCGCACTGGGCGGGGGTCAGCAGCCGTGGAGTGAGCGCGCACCCGTAGGTGTCCAGCTCCTCGGCCAGCTGTGGCCAGTCGGCCGCGGCCACGCGCTGGTGGATGCGTGCGGTGTCGTTCGTGGTGCTCATCGGTGTTCTCCGGGATCCGGGAAGTCTGCGGTGCGGGCCTCGGCACCGGGCGGTGCGAGGCCCACGCTCAGGCGGTCTGGAGGGCGCCCTCGTGAACGAGGAGCCGCTGCTTGCGCTCCAGTCCGCCCGCATAGCCGGTCAGTGCGCCGGTGGCGCCGATGACCCGGTGGCAGGGCCGCACGACCAGCAGTGGATTGCGGCCGATCGCGGTGCCGACGGAGCGGACGGCCGTGCGCGGGGCGCCGATCTGCCGGGCGATGTCGCCGTAGCTGACGGTGGTGCCGTACGGAATGGCCTCCAGCGCCTGCCAGACCCTGCGCTGGAAGTCCGTACCGCCCTCGACGCACTCGATGTCGAAGCGGGTGCGCTCGCCGTCGAAGTAGGAGCGCAACTGGGAGACGATCTCGGTGAACGCCTCGGCATCCTCGCTCCAACCGTCCTGGACGACGGCCCCGCCCTTCTGGCCGGGCACGGACAGGGAGATGAGTGCGGTGCCCCCCGGCGCGGTGGCGGACTCCTCGCCCACCAGCAGCAGCTCGCCGAGCGGGCTGTCGATCGTCGTGTGGACCGTCATGGCTGTGGTCCCTCTCTTCTTCTCGCCGTTCTGTGGTGCGTTGCTCCCAGCATGCGTCTTTCGGGCGGGGAAAGCTGGCGGGATTCGGACATGGCGTTTCGGGCGCCCCGCGTCAGCGGATACCGATCCGCCCGTTCGAGAAGTGGCCGAGAGCCTGGTCGATCTCGCTGATCGGCTGGCGGAGGGCGTAGACGGTGAAGCGCAGCCGCATCCCGCCGTTCCAGGCGCGCCGCATGCGCATCCGGGCCTCGGGCTGCTCCAGTCCGCTGACCCCGGGGGTGGTGGCGGACACGCCGGGGGCGAGATCGACCCGCACCGTGCTGAGGCCCTGGCCCGTCACTCGCACCTGGGCGATCGCGGACCAGGGGAGGAAAACGGGCTCCGGGGCGGAGTCGATGGCGCAGCGCAGGCCCTCGGCGGAGAGGCGCATCGCCACCGGGGACACCTCTTTCGCCGCCCAGGTCCGCTTCAGCCGCCGTATATCGGCGAATCGGCGCCTGGCGTCATAGCCGAGGAACGCCGCGGGCCAGGCGAACACCAGGACCCACAGCTGGGAGGCGCTGTGGCCGAGGGCGAAGAGGCCGAGGGCCACGGCCGAGACGATGACCACGGCACTGGCCACCCCGGCCCATGCGGCCACCGGCAGCGTGCGCAACAAGGAGGCCCGGACACGGGCCACCGCCTCGGGGTCGGACGTGACGATGTACTCCTGGTGGCCGTGTCCCTCGTGCATGATCACAGTCTCGATGACGCGGCCGGGGAAAGCCAGGCCCGGCCCCGCCGCCTGCCCGCCGCGTTCGGTGAACTCCTCGCCCCCGGTGGGGGGTTGCGTCGCTCAGCACTGCCGCCGAGCCCCACACACGTCCGCTCAGAGGCCGCCGTCCAGGGCCGCCTCGGCCCAGATGACCTTGCCGTGCGGGGTGTAGCGGGTGCCCCAGCGCTGGGCGAACTGGGCGACGAGGAACAGCCCGCGGCCGCCCTCGTCGGTGATCGCGGCCCGCCGCAGATGGGGTGCGGTGCTGCTGCCGTCGGAGACCTCGAAGATCAGGCCGCGGCCGCGCAGCAGCCGTATGCGTACGGGAGGGGAGCCGTACCGCAGGGCGTTGGTGATCAGTTCACTGATGATCAGCTCGGCGGTGTACGCGGTGTCCTCCAGGCCCCACGCCCGCAGTTTCCGGGTGCAGGTGGCGCGCAGCGGGGCGACCGCCGCCAGGTCGAACGGCACATCCCACTCGGCCACGTTCTCCGGGGCGAGCAGGCGGGTCCGGGCCACCAGCAGCGCCACATCGTCGCTCGGGTGGGCCGGAAGCACGGTGTCGAAAAGGCTCCGGCAGGTCTCGTCCGGGCCGAGGTCCGGCTCGGCCGCGAGGGTGCGGCGCAGCAGGTCGAGGCCGGTGTCGACGGCTTGGCCTTCCCCTTCGAGAAGGCCGTTGGTGTACAGCACCAGCCGGCTTGCGGCGGGCAGCGAGAGGCCGACCGCCTCGAACGGCTCCCCGCCCATGCCCAGGGCCGGGCCGATGGGCACCGCGGGGATGTCCACGGCGCCGTCCGGGTGGGTCACGGCGATGCCCGGATCGCCGGCCCGGGCCATGGCGCAGTGGCCGGACACCGAGTCGTGGATCGCGTACAGGCAGGTGGCGCCCGTGATCCGGACGTCGTCCGAATCGGCCTCGCGCTCCAGGTCGAGACGGGTGACCAGCTCGTCCAGATGGGAGAGGAGCTCATCCGGGGGCACGTCCAGGGCCGAGAAGTTCTGCACCGCGGTGCGCAGCCGCCCCATCGTGGCCGCGGCGTGCAGGCCCTGCCCGGCCACCTTCCCGACGACCAGCGCGACCCGGGCGCCGGAGAGAGGGATCACATCGAACCAGGATCCGCCCGTCTCGCCCTGTGCGGGCAGATAGCGGGACGCCACCCGCACGGCGTCCTGATCGGGCAGACCGCTGGGGAGGAGGGTGCGCTGCAAGGTGGTGACCATGGTGTGTTCGCGGGCGTAGCGGCGGGCGTTGTCGACACATACGGCGGTGCGCACGGCCAGCTCCCCGGCGATCGCCAGATCCGCCTCGTCGAACGGCTCACCGGGCCGGGTCCGCCAGAAGGTGGCCAGGCCGAGGGTGACCCCGCGGAACCGCAGCGGGACGGTGATCAGCGAGTGGACCCCGCGGTCGAGGAGGCGCCGGGTCTCGGCACCGTACGTGGCCGATTGCCCGGGGGCCGGGTACGGGGCGGAGTGGTCGCTCGGCGACTCGCCGGGGCCCGTCAGATCGGTCAGGAGGACGGCGGCTCCGGCCTTCACGGCCCGGCTCTGCGGTGTGGAGGGTGCGTAGACGACTCGCTCGCCCACGCGGAAGACGAGGCCGTCGGGGGGATCTCCGCCGACGGCGGTCCGGTGCGGCGCCAGTGGCTCGTACGGTGGCTCGGGCTCCTCGCCGCGCAGCACGGGCTCCAGCAGTTCGACGGAGACGATGTCGGCGAACCGGGGGACGGCCACGTCCACCAGCTTCTCCGCGGTGCCCGTCAGCTCCAGGCTGGAGCTGATCCGCACCCCGGCGTCGGACAGCAGCTTCAGCCGCTCACCGGCCTGCTCGGCCCGGTCGGACAGCACCCGTAGCGCGGTGGTGTCCCTCAGCGTCACCACGTTTCCGGCGGGATCGCCCGCACGGTCCGTGGACCGCATATTGACCGCCAGTAGTCGATCCCCGCAGGGGTGCACCTCGTCGGTGACGCGCCGTCCCGACGCCAGCAGTTGCGTCAGGTGCGGTTCGAGGCCGAGCTCGTCGATGCGCCGCCCCTCCGCGTCCGGAGCCAGCCCGAGCAGTTCCCGGGCCTCGTCGTTGACCACCAGCAGTCGCCCGCCCGCGGTCAGGACCAGCACCCCTTCGCGGACCGAGCGCAACACCGCGTCATGGTGCTCGTACATCCGCGTCATCTCCGCGGCGCCCAGTCCGTGGGTCTGCCGCCGCACCCGCCTGCTCATCAGCGCCGCCCCGCCCGAGGCCAGGGCCAGCGCCCCGGTGCCACTGCCGAGCAGCAGCGGTAGCCGACGGTCCACCTCGCTGTTCACGCTCGCGATCTTGACCCCGACGGACACACCGCCGAGGAAGGTGCCGTCGGCCCTGGTGACGGGGACCGCCGAGACCACGGACGGGCCCTGGCTGGCCTGGAAGGACTCCGTGATCGTCTTGCCTTTCAGCTCGTCCCGCACCAGCCCGGCCGGTCCGACGATCCGCTTGCCGATCAATGCCTTCTCGGGGTGGGTGAGGCGGATGCCATGAGTGTTGAACACCACGACGCTGTCGACGCCTGATCTCTTCCGTGCCGCCTCCGCATGCGACTCCAGCAGCGACGTCGGCCGGTCGCTGGTCAGGGCCCGGGCCATTCCGGGGGAGTGTGCCAAGGTCTCGGCGACCGCGAGGGATCGCCGGCGAGCGTCGGTCGTGCTGTGGCTCCGGGCATCCGCTGCGACGGCCACCACCGCCGCGGCCACCAGAACCAGGATCAGCAGAAGCTGCAAGATGAACGCCTGCCCGGCGACGCTTCGCGTATACGACAGGGGCCCCAGCCGTCGCCGAGCCGGACGAGCACGTCCGCCCATATCGGCATTTATAACACTCTCCGTGTCGTGGTCGGCAGGGCGTGCGCGGTCCGGCTTGATCGTCAATGTGCTGATCAAGGGCGCTTTTCGACGGTACGGGATGGTGGGTTACGTGTCCGCCCGACCACGGGCACAATGAGGCGGCTGGACCAACTGACGCCCCTTTCAAGGAGGTTCGGGTGAGAACAGCTCGCCGTACCAGGAGACGTGGCCGGTTGACCGCCGCGGTGTCCGGTCTGTTCATCACGGCAGCCCTCGCGACAGTCGGTACGAGTGCGGCCGCTTCCTCCGCGATGACCGCCACGTCCGCGCCCAGTGCCACCGCCACGCCCCCGTCCGTATCCACGCCCGTGTCCGGCGCCGCCTCGTCCGTGTCCGGCGCCGCCTCGGCCGTGGCATCCCTGGATGTCCCGGGCACCGCCTGGACCGTGGACGAGCGCACCGGAACGCTGCGGGTCCTCGTCGGTTCCACGGTCCGGGAAGCCGATCTGGCCAGGCTCGACCGCACCGCCGAGCGCTTCGGCGGCACGATCACCGTGGAGCGGCTCGATGGTCCGCTGCGGACCCTGCTCTCCGGTGGCGACGGGATCCACTCCACCACGGGGCTGCGCTGCTCCGCGGGGGTCAATGTGCAAAGCGGCACCACGTATTACTTCGTCACGGCCGGCCACTGCACCGACGCCGCCCCCACCTGGTACACCGGCTCCGATGCGACCACCCCGGTCGGTTCGACGACCGCCACCAGCTTCCCGGGCAATGACTACGGTGTCGTCCGGTACACCAACACGGCCGTTCCGCACCCCGGGACGGTGGGGACCGTGGACATCACCGGGACCGCCACCGCCTACGTCGGCCAGCAGGTCTGCCGCCGGGGTGCCACGACCGGCGTCCGGTGCGGTCAGGTCATCGCGCTCAACGCCACCGTCAACTACGGCGGCGGTGATGTCGTCTCCGGCCTGATCCAGACCAATATCTGCGCCGAGCCGGGCGACAGCGGCGGTCCGCTCTACGCGGGCGACAAGATCATCGGCATTCTCTCGGGCGGCTCCGGGGACTGCGCGACCGGAGGCACCACCTTCTACCAGCCGATCCAGGAGGTGCTGAGCGCCTACGGCCTCACCGTCTACTGACATGGCCTACCGGCCGTGATGGTCTCGTGGCGCGTCGCGTGGCCGGACCGCCGTGCGAAGCCTCGCCGGGCCGGGCCGCTGGGTGACGCGTCGCCGGGTCGGGCCGTCGTGCGAAGCCTCGCCGGGTCGGGCCGCCCCATGGCGCGCTGCCCGACCGAGCCGCCGGGTGGCGTGTCGCCGGGTCGGGCCGTCGGGTGGCGTGTCGCCGGGTCGGGCCGTCGGGTGGCGCGCTGCCCGACTGAGCTGCCGCGTGGCGTGTCACCGGGGCGGGCCGCCGCGTGGTGCCTCGCCGGGGCAGGCCGCCGGGTGACGCGTCGCCGGGGCGGGCCGCCGTCACAGGCCGTGGCGGCGGCCGCCCAACACCGCTTCACAGACCCGCGATTCCAGCTCCGGGGAGAACGGCATCTTGCCGCGGGCCCGGGCGGCGACGGCCTGCCGGGTCTCCTCGGCGATCAGGTCCGCGTTGATATGGGCGGCCGCGGTCGCCCCCGCCGCCGCGGCGCTGCCCACCTGGGCCGCCAGATCGGTGACATTGCCCGCGACCCACACCCCGGACACCTCGGTGCGCCCGGTCGCGTCGGACGGGATGTGCTCACCGCCACCGCTCGGATGCTCCACCGGCCGCAGCCCGAGCTCCGCCAGGAGACCGGCGTGTGCCACCATCCGCGGCGCGACGGCCAGCGCCTCGCGCTCGACCACGCCGCCGTCGCCCAGCCGCACGCCGACGAGGCGGTCCTCGACGATCTCCAGGGACGCCACCTCACCGTCCACCACACGGATGCCACGGGCGGCCAGCTGCTCCGCCTCCTCGCCGGACGGCGACGGCAGGGTGTGGGGGAAGAAGGTGACATCGTCGCTCCACTGACGGAACAGCAGCGCCTGGTGCACCGACAGCGGCCCGCTCCCCAGTACGCCGATGGCCTGGTCGCGGACCTCCCAGCCGTGGCAGTACGGACAGTGCAGCACATCCCGGCCCCACCGGGACCGCAGCCCCGGGATGTCCGGCAACTCGTCGACCAGCCCGGTGGCCAGCAGCAACCGGCGCGCATGCACGGTCCGGCCATCGGCCAGGGCCACCTGGAAGCCGCCGGACTCCTCCCGGGTCACGGCGCCCACCTCGCCGGACACCACCTGACCGCCGTAGCCGCGGACCTCGGCCCGGCCCCGGGTCACCAACTCGGCCGGAGGGATCCCGTCCCGGGCCAGCAGTCCGTGCACTCCCGAGGCCGGGGCGTTGCGCGGGGCGCCCGCGTCGATCACCACCACCGAACGCCGCGACCGGGACAGCATCAGCGCCCCGCTCAGCCCAGCGGCGCCACCACCGATCACCACCACGTCATAGGCGTTCTTCAGCTCATCGGCCACCTTGACCACCTCCACGGCAACCATGCGAGCCCTCCCTCCATCGAGGCAAAACATATTGCCGAGATGGCAAGCCGGGGTCAGGCGGCCGGGGTGGTGGTGCGGCGGCGGGCGATCTCGCCCACGGCGATGTCGACGGCCAGGAACGCGGCGAGGGGGATGCCGAGCAGGGGCAGGTAGTAGCCGATCACGGCGATGGCCGCGGTCGGCGGGTGGCCGCGGCCAGCGGGACGAGGACGTACAACGGCACCCGTCGCCATGCGCCACGGGGTGGCCGGGGCGAGGGGTTCAGCGGACATGGACGACTCCTGGCTCGGGGCAACGGCGGCAGGCGGACGCGCGCCGGTTGAGTCGTCGGATGCGGGCATCGCCGAGTTCCGGGCATTTTATGTGAACTGGCTCACATGGGGCCATGTGGCGGCCGTCGACGAGCCGCGCTTGTCATCGGCGTGATGAAGATTGAGCCATCGTTACGCATACCGGCAACGGCTGGCACCATGGCTGCCATGTCCGCCGGGCCGCCCTTCCGTCTCGCACGAGCCGCCGTGTTCGCGGCGATGTGCGTCGTGGTGACGGCGCTCGGACACGTGCTGATGTCCGGTGACACGCTGCCGGTGTGGGCCGTGGCCGCCGCCTTCGCCGGAACGGCGGCCGGTGCGTGGTGGGTTGCGGGGCGGGAGCGCGGAGCGCTGGCCGTGACCGGGGCGACCGTGGTCGCGCAATTCGGCCTGCATATGGCCTTCCGGTTCGCGGAGACGGCAGTCGCCCCAGCGGCGGGAAGTGCCATGGGTGACGGGATGTCCGGTATGCGGGGCGGCATGGGCGCCGCCCCGATGAGCGGCGCCATGGGCCATATGCACGATGGCATGGGCCATATGCGCCATGGCGCGGACGCGATCTCCTCCGCCGCGCCGTCCATGAGCCATCTGCCGTGGCCCTGGGCGGGTCCGGGCGGGGCGGGCATGGCCACGGCCCACCTGCTCGCCGCCCTGATCTGCGGGCTGTGGCTGTGGCGCGGCGAACGGGCCGCCTTCCGGCTCGGCCGCGCGCTCGCGGCCCTGCTGTTCGTCCCGCTCGTCCTCGCCCTGCGCATCCTGGGCGCGGGTGTCACTCCGCCGCCCGCATGGCCCTCCGCGCCGGCCGTCGCCCGCCGGCCGCGCGGAGTCCTGCTGCGGCACGTCATCCTGCGCAGAGGGCCACCGAGGCGGTTCGCCATCCGCTGAACCGCCCGTCCTTCCCCCGCCCCGACCTGGGGTGAGCACCGGTGACGGGCGGAGTACCGGCGCCAGCGCGGCGTCGCCCCCACCCATCGGCACCGTCGGCCCCTCGTCGCCCCGCCGCACACTCGCGCGGCTGGTGGCGCGTGCCGATGTGCCGCTCACCGCCTTCCGAAGGACGTTTTGACGATGCCTTCTGCCATGCTGCCCGCCGCACCGATAAGAGCCGTGCACGGCCTTGCCACCGCGGCGAACGACCACCAGGTCACCGAATGGGCGCTGGCCGCCCGGGACGGCGACCGCGAGGCGGTCGACCACTTCATCCGCGCCACCTACCGCGATGTGCGCCGTTTCGTGCTCCACCTCAGCGCCGATCCGCATGGTTGTGAGGACCTCGCCCAGGAGACGTATCTGCGGGCGCTGACCGGGCTGCCGCGCTTCGCCGGTCGCTCATCGGCCCGGACGTGGCTGCTGTCGATCGCCCGCCGTGTGGTCGTCGACCGCTACCGCACGGCCGCCGCCCGTCCCCGTACGTTGGACGCGGACGACTGGCAGGAGGCGGCCGAACGGGCGCAGCCCGCCGGGCTCCCCGGGTTCGACGAGGGGGTGGCGCTGATGGACCTGCTGGCGGCGCTCGCCCCGGCACGCCGTGAGATGTTCCTCCTCACCAAGGTGCTCGGCCTGCCGTACGCGGACGCCGCGACCGCGACCGGCTGCCCCATCGGCACCGTACGCTCGCGCGTGGCCCGCGCCCGTGAGGACATCTCCGCGCTGCTGGCCGCGGCCGAGAAGGCCGCGGGACCGGTGCCGTTGGTGGGCTGAGCCCAACGGTGTTCCGGGGCGTGGCGGGCGGCGGCCCATCGGTGGCCGTCGCCTGCCACGTCCCGCATCAGCGGTCGGCCACACCGCCGGGAGACGGCGGGGACGGACATCGACCCGGACGTGGCACGGACTATGGAACCGTCACCTTGGGGCACAGCGACAGCAGTTCCGCCGGCTTGTGCAGGATCACATCGGGCTCCGCCGCGAGCAGGGTCTTCTCGTCGGTCTCACCCCACATCGCGGCCACGGCGGTGATCCCGGCCCCCCGCGCGCTGGCCAGGTCGGTCACCGCGTCCCCGACCATCACGGTCCGGTCGGGGTCCGCGTCCATCATGTCCATCGCCTTCAGCACGATGTCCGGCGCGGGCTTGGGCCGGGCCACCTCGTCCGAGCCGAGGACCACGTGGAACTGCCCACGGATGCCGAGGGTGTCGAGCAGCGAACGCGCCCGGGGTCCGCTCTTCCCGGTGGCCACGGCGAGTCGTAACCCGCGGTGGCGCAGCTCCGACAGCAGCTCTGGCACACCGTCGAACATCTCCACCAGGTGGGCGAGCCGGTAGCTCTCGCGGACGAACGGGCCCTCCATCTCCAGCGGAAGACCCATGATCCGCATGATGTCGGGGAAGTAGCGGCCCAGATGCCGGTTGTACTCCTCGAAGGGTGGCTCACCGTCGCCGACGACCTCGGCGTAGGCGTGGGTGAACGCCTCGCGCATCACCGCGAAGCTGTTGACGAGGACACCGTCGAGGTCGAAGACCACGGAGGTGATGGGGGCGACACCCGCGCCGGAGAGCGGGTCGCCATGACTGATCGGATGGGTGTTCATTGAGCACTCCCGTGGTGCGGGCCGGTACGGCGGACCGCCGGTCCGGGTCCCGGGTGCGGTCCGAAGAACGCGGTCCGAAGAACGTGGTCCGAAAGAACGTGGTCCGGAGAAGGGGAAGACGACGAAAGGGATGGCGAGGGAAGGGAGGGGGCGGATGGGAGCGGTGCCGGTGCGGCGGGGCGGTCGGCCGGTGCGGTCACACCGACGCCGACTCCCGTACCTCCCGGTGGATCCGGGCCGAGGCGTAGACCCGTTCGATGGCACCGATGGTCCGGCGGACCTCATCGATCACCCGGCCCCGCCCGGCCGGGTCGCGCAGTTGCGCGGGAAGCATGTCGAGCTGCCGGTCGTACTCGGTGCCGACCGGTTCGGTGGGTACGGCCACCGGCCGGGTCGTACCGTCGACGGTACGGGTCAGGGTGGACTTCTCGAGGCGGTTCGGGCTGAATCCGAAGGTGCAGCGCAGGGTGGCGCTGCCCGCGCTGCCGTCGATCGTCACCCGGGTGGTGTCCAGTTCCTCGTGCGAGGCCCAGCTCGCGTGCAGCACAACCGAACGGCCGTCGTCGGTGATGAGGAATCCGCGTGCGGTGTCCTCGACATCGGTGGCACCCCCGTTGGCGCCCAGGAGCGCCGGGCCGTCGCCGTCGTCGCCGCGCCACGCGGCCCGGGAGGACCGCTGGACGATGAAGTCGGAGGACACGGTCCCGATGGCGTGCCGGAACGCGGCGGTGCCCAGCAGCGGAACCGCGATGTCGAACAGATGCCAGCCCAGGTCGACCAGCGCCCCGCCACCCGCGAGCGACCGCTGGGTGAACCAGCCGCCCCGGTCGGGCACGCCGCGCGACCGCACCCAGGCGAGCTCGACATGACGGACATGGCCCAGCCGGGCGGCGATCCGGTACAGCCCGCGCACATCGGCGCGGTACCGCGCCGCGCTGCCGGCCAGCAGCATCGCGCCGCCGGAGCGCTCCGCTTCGGCCAGCCGCTCGGCCTCCTCGGAGGTCAGGCACACCGGCTTCTCCAGGAACACCGGAATGCCCTTGGCCAGCAGCTCGGCGGCGACCGCACAGTGCAGATGGTTGGGCACCGCGACCACCGCCAGGTCCACCTCGGCGGGGTCGAGGTCGTGGACGGCCGCCAGCACCGGCAGCCGGTCCATGCCCTCCGCCTCGGCGACGGCCGCGCGGCCGCGCTCGTCGGGATCCACCGCGGCGGTCACGGTGAAGGCGGGGTTGTGGCGGAGCCGGGGCAGCCAGATCGAGCGGGCCGCCCATCCCAGCCCCACCACGGCGGTCCTGATCGGCGGCTCGCCGATGGACGGGGCGCTCATGCGCCCGCGAGCACATCGGCGACGACGGCGGCCACTTCGTGCATCTGCTCCTCGCTGCCCAGCAGCACCCGGTGGTGCAGCCAAAGGCAGTCGCGGGTGAGCGCCTCGGAGTGCGGGCAGCGGCGGGCGAGTTCGTCCACCGTCAGATCCGGCGCCGCGACCTCCCAGAAGGCGTCCGTACGGTAGACCGCGCGGAACGCGACGAACGTGGGCACCCCGCGCTCGATGAGGGTGTCGACGACCTTCGCACGGCGCTCCTCGGTGATGCCCGGCACCCGGAACATCGCCATGTAGTGCGGATTGCGGTCACCGCGGTCGTCGCGCGACTGCGGTACCACACCGGGGATCTCGGCGAGCAGCCGGCTCAGCACCGGCCAGCGCTGCTCACGCGTGGTGATCTGGCCGTCCAGGCGGGCGAGTTGGGCGCGCAGTACGGATGCGGAGAACTCGTTCAGCCGGAAGTTGGAGCCCGAGGTGCGGTGGAAGTAGCCGCGGTCGGTGCGCGGACGTCCACAGCTGTGCCGGACGAAGCCCCTCTCGTACATCTCGGCATCGGGGAAGAGCACGGCGCCGCCCTCACCGGCCGTCATCAGCTTTCCGTTCTGGAAGCTGAACGCGGCGACCGAGCCCAGCTCACCGACCTTCTGACCGCGCCACCGCGCACCGTGCGCATGGGCCGCGTCCTGGATCAGCGGCACCCCCGAGTCGGCGGACAGCTTGCCCAGCGCGTCCATGTCGCACATCTGGCCCGCCATGTGCACCGGCATGATCGCGCGGGTTTTCGGGCCGATGGCCGCCTCGACCGCCGAGGGATCGATGCAGTACGTGTCCGGGTCCACGTCCACGGGCACGGCCACCGCGCCCAGCCGCTGAGCCGCCTGCGAGGACGAGATGAAGGTGAACGCGGGAACGATCACCTCGGAGTCGGCGCCGACCCCGAGCACTTCGAGGGCGAGCTCCAGCGCATGCGTCCCGTTGGTGACCGCCAGGGCGTGCTCGCTCCCATGGGCCGCGGCGAACTCCGCCTCGAAGGCGTCGACCTCACCGCCCCCGATACGCCACCATTGCCCCTGATCCAGAGCCCGGATGAGGGCCTCGCGCTCCTCGTCGCCGTACTGCGGCCATGCGGGCAGCTCGGATCGCAGTCGCACATCATTGCTCATGAATTCCCTACTCCCTTAATTCGTTATGGAGGCGGGTCCGCGGCGGACGCATTAGCACGCTAACCGGACGGCGGGGGAAACGTCATTCCCCCTCAGGGCCCCCCTATATCCCCCTTAAAAACGCGGTTGGCGAAGTCATCATGTCGAGGCCAAGGGTGCCGTGCTATAAATGCACTTCCGTGATGAGTCGCTGTAATTCAGTCGACCCCACAGGGTGAGGTGCCCATTGAGCAGGCTGTTGTTGGTGAACGGACCGAATCTCGGCATACTTGGCAAGCGCCAGCCCGAGATCTACGGCACGGATACGCTTCAGGACATCGAGCGCTGGGTCGGGGAAGAGGTCGCGGGGCGCGGCTGGAAAGTGGATTCCTACCAGTTCGATGGCGAAGCGGAGATCATCCAGACCATTCAGGGGAACTACGACACGGTCGGTGCCATCATCAATCCGGCCGCGCTTATGATGGCCGGATGGGGTCTTCGGGACGCACTGGCGAACTATCCGCGGCCCTGGATAGAAGTGCATCTGTCGAATGTCTGGGCCCGTGAGCAGTTCCGCCATGAGTCGGTGACCGGGCCGCTGGCCGCGGGCGTCATCTTCGGGCTCGGCGCCCTGGGCTACCGGCTCGCCGCCCGCGCCCTGCTCGACAAGGTGCCGGACTGAGCGCCCGCCCCACCGCCACCCCACACCGCGAGGGCTGACGAGCCAAGGCTGACGAGCCGGGAGGCGACCATCGGTCATCTGGGAATCGACGTCGGCGGCACCAAAGTGGCGCTGCGCCTCGAACACGACGACCTCGGTATCAGCGAATCCTCCTTCCGCTGGCCCGAGCCGGACGGTACGGACGCCATGACGTCCACGTCCGGTGGCGCCACCCGCGATCTGGACCTGCTGGCGCGCCACATCAGGGAGCTGTGTGCGGGCCGACCCGAGCGGCTCACAGGTGTCGGGGTCGCGATGCCCGCCACCCTCGACGCCACCGGCACGGTCACCGCCTGGCCCGGCCGTCCCAGCTGGGCCGGAGTGGATCTGCGCGGCGCGCTGTCCGCCCTCTTCGGCCACGCCGAGGTCCGCTGCGCCGACGACGGCGATCTGGCCGCCCTCGCCGAAGCACACGAAGCCCGCTGCCCCGACCTGCTCTACCTCGGCGTCGGCACCGGGATAGGCGGTGGCATCGTGCTGAACGGGAAACCCGTGCCCGGTGTGGGCCGCGGCTCCTGCGAAGTCGGCCACCTGGTCGTGGACCGCGACGGACCGCTGTGCGACTGCGGCCGGCGCGGCTGCGTCCAGGCGGCGGCCTCGGGCCCGGCGACCCTGCGCAGGGCGGCGCGGAGACGGGGCCAGGAGGTGACCTTCACCGCGCTGCGCCAGGCGGTGCGCGGCGGAAAGCCGTGGGCGGTGGCGTCGCTGCGGGAGAGCGGCAGGGCCCTGGCCGCGGCCGTGACCGGCGTATGCGAACTGCTCCATCCCTCGCTCGTGCTGATCGGCGGAGGGTTTGCCGCGGCGATGCCGGAGCTGGTGGCGATGGTGGCCGAGCGGACGGCGGAGCTGGGGCGCCCCGGCCATCCACCGCCACCGGTCCGGCCCGCGCGACTGGGCGGGCTGTCCTCACTGCACGGCGCCGTGCTGCTGGCCAGGGGACTGCCGGACTGATCGGCGACTGCTGGTCCGGCCGATGGTTTTACGACGTGGCCGGGACATACGAGGCGGCCCCCTCCGCCCCGGTAGGCGCCGTGGCGACCGCCGGGGCCTTTGACCGGGAGTTCCCCGTCGTCGAATGTAGAACCTGAACGGGGTTTGACCCTCACACCGTGTCAGGCGCTGTACTCGGAGACATCATGTTCACCATCGGAGACTTCGCCCGGCACGGCCGTGTCTCGGTCCGGATGCTGCGCCACTACGACGCCATCGGACTGCTGCGCCCGGCCCATGTCGACCCCGCCACCGGCTACCGCCACTACTCGGCCGCCCAGCTCAGCCGCCTGAACCGGGTCATCGCGCTCAAAGAGCTCGGCTTCACCCTCCAGCAGGTGCGGGACATCGTGGACGAGAAGGTCGGCACCGAGGAGCTGCGCGGCATGCTGCGGTTGCGCCGGGCCGAGCTGGAAGCCACGGTGGAAGCCGTGGCGGCACGGCTGGTGCAGGTCGAGGCGAGGCTCCGGTCGATCGAAAGCGAGGGGCACATGCCCACCGACGACGTCGTCATCAAGAGGGTCCCCGCGGTGCGGGTGGCGGAGCTCACCGCGACCGCCGCCAGCTTCGACCCGCAGGACATCAGCCCGGTCATCACACCCCTCTACGAGGAGCTGTTCCGGCGCCTCGACGCTGCGGGCATCACCCCGACGGGGCCCGGTGTCGCGTACTACGAGGACGCCCCGGAAGGCGGCGGCGCCATCAGTGTGCACGCCTCCGTCCAGGTGTCCGCCCCGCCACGGGACGGCGATGACCTCCGGATCCTCGATCTGCCGCCCATCGACCACGCCGCCACCATCGTCCACCGCGGCCCGATGGACGCCGTGGTGCCCACGGCCCAGGCCCTGGCCCATTGGATCGACGGCAACGGCTACCGGTCGACCGGCTACCCCCGGGAGATCACCCTGGAGTGCCCGGAGAACCGTGCGGAATGGGTCACGGAACTCCAGACACCGGTGGTCCAGGTCTGACGGCGGGGCCGCGGCGGAGGTACGGGCGGGCGGGCCCGCGCACACGGGCCCGCCCGCTCGGAAGAAGTCCGCTCGGGAGACGCCCGCGCGGAAGGTGCCTGCTCGGAAGGCGCCCGCTTCACACGCGCCCGTCCGCCCGGCAGGCCGACGTGTTCAGGAAACCTGTGAGCGGATTCTTCTGCGGGGCCGCCCCGTCCCGGACGATTCGGCCCGCGGGGTCACCCCCAGCTGTTTCAGCCGTTCGAAGTCGGCCGTGTCGATCTTCTCCAGGATCTCCAACTGCCGTGCCAGGGCGTCGGACTGGCCGTTCACATCGTCATGCCGTCGAAGCGCGGTGGCCGTGGTGATGTGGAACCGCGCCAGGGCCACCTTCAGGCTGCGGCTCTCCAGGATCATCCGGTAGATGGTCTCCTCCGCCAGCGCGTCCTGCACCGATCTGACCGGCCGGGTGAAGAACAACGTGACGATCTGCCCCACCCCGAGCGCCCCGAGCACGGCGGGGCTCTGCCACCCGATACGGCCCGGGAGGAAGACGCCGACGAGCGACAGCACGAGGGCGCTGGCCAGCAGACAGGTGCCCAGCCCCAGCAGGAACTTGCTGGCGAAGCCAACCGTGTGCTGCGTTCGCCGGAGGCGTTCCGAGGTCTGGATGCGATAGTCCCGCATCCTGGCGTCCTCGTACGACAGGATGCCCTGCTTGTCCTGGATGTATGAGGAGTAGCCCACGAACTCCTCGTCCCCGCCACGGGACAGCCGGTCGTCGTCCGGCCGGGAGCCCAGGAAACGGGCCAGCTCCGCCAGGCCGATCATCACCTCGGTGCGCAGCACACGCTGGCAGAAGTCCAGCGCCGTCAGATGGCGCTCCAGGGTCCTGCTGGCGGTGAGCGCGTCGGAGACGACGAGCTGCCGCACGTCGTAGCGGGAGCGGATACCGGTCAGCAGCAGCTGCACCTTGATATCGGTGAGGACGCCGACCACCGCGAGATGCGTCGTCTCCTGACGTCCATCGCCCAGCAGACCGTCCAGCAGTGTGGTCAGCGGCGCCGGTTCGCTGAGGTCGGGACGTCCGCCGGCGCTGTGCTGGAAGTCGAAGAGGGTGTTGGACCGCACATGGTGCACATGGAGTTTCCCGCCCCAGCCGCCCTCGCCGTCCGCGGGCGCGTACTCATCCGGGGCCAGCAGGTCCGTGAGCCCGTCGACGTACGCCGCCCCCCAGGTGTCGGCCTCGCAATGGGCCCCGTACTGCCTGCGCTCCAGGTCGTACGTCTCTCCCGGGACATGCCAGTCACGGATGTTGATCAGATGCAGAACCCCGTCCCCGTGTCCGCGCGTACGGGAGCCCACGGTGGCGTCGAGGAAACGGGCCAGTGGCGAACGGCGCAGCTCCGACTCGGACAAGACCCTGCGGTGGCCCTCCGTGTGGAGGGACGCACCGCTCTCGCTGTCCAGCAGCAGCTTGGAGACGGCGCTGTCCGGCAGGGACAACTGGCAGTCCAGGTTGAGGAAGAAGTCGTTCTGCAAGCACTGAGTGATCAGTACGTACTGTGCCGGTGCCGTCGGCTCCATCGCCACCCCCGTGGGTCTTCCGTGTGCTTCCGGTGTGCCGCACGCGCTCAGCGCGGCAGCAGCGGCCACTGCTTGGACAGTCGCATGGCGGCCTCCGTGACCGCCGGATCGCTGGACTCCATGGCCACCCCGTCCAGATAGGCGTGGGCTGCGGCTTCGTAGAGATCGTCGACCGCGTAGAGCCGCGCCTCATGGGCCGCGCGGCGGGCCTCCGCGCGGGCACCCAGGGTGGCCTCGGCCTCCTTGGCACGCTCGGAACCCGCGAGATCCGTCTCCATGTCCCGCTCCAGCTCCCGCAGCCGCTCGGCCGTGGTCCGGTACGCCGCGAGATACGGATGCTCCTCGCCCAGCCCGATCAGGAAGGCGATCCCGCCGGAGAGCAGCAGCAGCGCGACGAACATCCAGGTCACGCTCTGCGCGTCCAGATGCAGGGACTCCAGGAGGCTCGGCGGGTTGCGCACGCTGTCGCCCACGTCCGCGGCCACATCGGGCGGCAGATCCAGCGGAGGCTCCTCCCGGAACGCCACCTTGGCCCGCAGATCCCCCAGCGCCCAGGCGCCGTACGCCCAGACGCCCAACAGGGCGAGGGCGGGCACGGCCGACAGCCGGACCGCACCGGTGGCGGAGCGCCGCCGCAGTATCCAGCCCGCGATATGCGGGGCGAGGATCATCGCCACCGCCACGGCCACCATGAGGCTGTAGGAGAGCAGATCGGCGAAGCGCCCGACACCGTGCAGATTCTCGAACACCGAGTAGTAGACGGGCAGTTCCACCACGACCAGCGCGGCCAGCACACCGAGCTTCATCCAGCGCGGCATACCGGGGCGCGCCGCCGCGCCCTCCCACGCCGCCCTGGTGGACAGGGCGCGGTCGGCCGCGTCCGCCTCCGCCACCGGATCGGGTTCGGACACCGCCTGCCAGCTGGCGTGGCCGGTGGTCTCCGGCTCGTCCTCGCGCCGGGTGGCGCCCTGCCGTCCGGGGTCGGTCCCGTCGCTGCCGTCGGCAGGCATACGGGCGCGCAGCCACCGGCGCTCGAAACCGCCCCGCACGGTGTCGCGGAAGGTCTGCCACCGGTCGGCCCGCCGCGCCAGCCGGTCCAGCTGGGCGGTGGTGACCGTCTGCTGCCGCTCCAGGACGACCCGCCGCTGCCCGGCCCGCTCCAGCCGCTCTCCGGCCGCGGTGGCGGCCGCCCTGACCCGGCTTGCCTCCAGCGCGCCGTCCTCCTCGGCTCGCGCATGCTCCTCGGCGAGCCGGTGCTTGACCCGGTTGCGCAGACTGGCCAGTTCGGCGAAGTAGGGCACCCGGTCCGGGCCGGCCAGGACCCAGGGGTCGAAGACCTTCCGGGTGGCCGCCGACGCGCCGTGCTTGCGCGCCCGGTCCCGGAGCCAGGTGCTGTCACCGGCCCGGATGACATCCGACGCGACGGGCTCGGGCTGCGGCAGGGCGCCATCGGGAAACCGCCGTGCGGATGCCCGCCCGCCCCGGCGCCCGCGGTCGGCGTCGGCCCTGCGGCGGCGCGGCCTCAGCCGGCGCGGCGTCTGGTCGTCACCGGCGATAGGTGGTGTTGACATGTGCCTTGACCCTCCCCTCCAGAAGCTCCGTCCAGAAGGCGTTGAACTGCTCGTACCGGGAGGTGTCGGTGTGGTACTTCATGCCGTAGCCCACCGGGTAGACATCGGCGCCGGACAGCTTCGGTTTGCCGTGCGACTTGAGGAAGTCGTCGATGACGGTCCGGCGGCTGGTGGCGGTGGACAGGTCCTGCCGCCCGAGCCGGAAGTCGGTGTCGCCCTGGTCGAAGTCGCTGACCACCAGGACGTCGAACGACGCGTCGTCACCGCTCGGCTTGGACAGTGCGATGCGCGACAGCCCGCCGAGCACATCGGAGCCGGGCTCCTCCTTCTGGGCGCAGCGCAGCAGCTTCAGGGCGTTGGAGAGGGCGACGGCACGCATGGCGGTGCGGGTCCGCTCGCGGTCGGCGGTCTTCGAGGTGTCCGGGTCCAGGTCGAGCGGGCTGACCTGGCACTTCGACGCCTCGGAAACCTTGGTTATGGGGGCGAAGGACGTCTTGCGGCACTTCTTGTCCGACAGGAACGTCTGGAGGGTGGCCTTGAGCTTGGCCTCCGCGTCGAAGCCGGTCCGGGAGGCGTCGGCCGAGCCGGAGCCGTCGACCACGACACCACATGTCTGCGAGTAGCGTGACGGCTCGTCGGAGCCACAGGCCGTGGCGGCCGCCGCGAGAGCGAGCACCAGCGCGGCGGGCAGCGCGCGCCGCCGGTTTCCGTGCCGCCGGGCGGCCGGGCGCTCCGGAGCGGGAGTGTGGACGGTCATCACGCGGTCCTCCCGTCGACACGGTCGGTGTTCTGCCGTTCGAGTATGTGCAGCGCCCGGGAGGTGGCCGTCCGCGTGCTGTCGTCGTCGGCCAGCAGCCAGACGTCGGGCTGGTACCAGGACCGGTCCAGCTCCACTCGGCCGGGCAGCCAGTCCCCGGGCGGGCGCCGGGGGAGGCGGGAGAGCTGGGGGTGGGTCTCGCGCACCGCGTCCCAGTAGCAGGCGAGTCGCTGATTGGCCTGGTCCACCACGGCATGGGCATGCGATCGGCACCGGTCCACGCTGGTGCGCCACTGACCCACCCAGTGGCCGTAGCGCGCGAGCGCCGCGGGCCGGGGGTCCTCGCGGACGTCGTACTGGGTGACCACGCGCACCGACTCGGCGCGCAACCTGCTGAGCAGGGCGTGCTCCCGCCCGATGAGGGCGGAGCGCATCTGCTCGGTGGTCCGGCGGACGCCGGTCCGCACCTCCATCACGTAAGGGGTGATGAGCAGTTCGGGAGCGGGTGGCTCGATGGGCGGCGGCGTCTTGCTCCGCTGCTCCCCGGACGGCTCCGGGAGCACGATGCGGGGGACGCCGCGCGCGCCGTCGCGCTTGCCCCGCCAGCGGGCCGCGAAGCGGGCGGTACGGCCGAGCCTGCCGCGGCGCACCACCCCGTTGACACTGTCAGATGTGATCATGGAAATGGATCCCCCGATTTCCCCGGTACGGAAATTCCCGCACCGGACAGCCGCATTGCGGACAGTGGTATTCCGCTTTCTCCCGCAAAGGGTTCGCGGCCGATGTAGCCGATGCCGATGTGGATGCCGTTGTCGATGCCGATGTGGATGTCGATGTGGATGTCGATTGGATTCTCTGTCAGACCGTATCGGTGAGGTGGTACCCGGGAATGCTCCCCATAGGGCCCGCTCCTGAAAACGCCCGGAAGTCAACCGGAGAACGCCCTCGTAGATGCCTGACGCCGGGTCATACTGGAACGGTTCCGGGGGCCTGGCGTCTTTGATCATGGATCTCGGAACACGACCTCGGGGGAATAGGAGATGGGTCGGTGGAGAACGTCCCAGAGCGCGCAGAGCCCACGCTCCGGATCAGTCAGACACACTTCCCGGTGGAGACCCTGGGTCCCGGGCGGCGCCTGGCCATCTGGTCACAGGGGTGCGGACTGGCCTGCGCCGGCTGTATGTCCCGGCACACCTGGGATCCACGGGGCGGCGCCTCTCGTACGGTGTCGTCCCTGCTCGGGCTGTGGCGCGAGGCGTTGACGCGCGGCGCGGACGGGCTGACGGTCAGCGGTGGGGAGCCGCTCGACCAGCCCGCTGCTCTGGAGGCCCTGCTGGCCGGGGCGGTGCGGGCCCGTGCGGAGGCGGTGGCACCGGGCGGCCCGGCGGCAGGCCGTGAGATCGACATCCTCCTCTACACGGGGTACGAGGAGGACGAAGTGGAGCGTGACGCGGCGCGCTCCGCCGCCGTCCGCCACGCCGATGCGCTGGTGACCGGACGCTTCCGGGTGGCCGAGCCCACCGCGCTGGTGTGGCGCGGCTCGGCGAACCAGCGCATACGGCCGCGTACGGCGCGCGGGTGGGCGCGCTACCAGGAGCATCTGGCCCGGACGGAGAGCGGGCCGCGTCTACAGGTGGTCGAGGGGGAGGGCGATGTGCGGCTCTACGGAGTGCCGCGGCGCGGCGAACTGGTCGAGCTGGAGCGTCGGTTGCGGCGGGCGGGGATCGCCCTCACCGGTGCGAGCTGGCGCCCCTGAGCGGGGGCGCCCGCTCGGGTGGCAGGGCGCGCCGCGACCCCGGAAGCCGTGGCCTCGGCGGCTGCGATCTGTGCGGCAGGGGCTTCTGCGGCAGCGGACCTTGTGGCGGTGGCCTCGGCGGCTGTGGTGCTTGCGGCAGGAGCCGTTGTGGCAGAGGGTCCTGTGGCGGTGGTCTCGGCGGCTGCCGTCTCTGCGGCTGTGGTCCGTATGGCTGGGTGCTCGGCGGCGGTGGCCACCGTGGCGGTGGCCTCTGCGGTCGCGGTCACAGTGCGCCGACGGCCTCGGCTATCTCCCGGTTGCGGACCACCAGATGCACCCGCCAGCGGGAGTCCCGGGCGAGTTCGTCGCGGATCGCCCAGCGCAGCCAGGTCGCGCTCACCGCCGGTGCCAGACCGCCCCGGCCCGCGCCGAGCAGCGGAAAGCAGATCGAGGACAGGGCGGGCTCGTAACGGTCGCGCTCCGCGCGGGCGAGCGCGAAGCACGCGCTGACCGCGCGGGCGATGCTCTCCGGGCGGACCTCGTACGTATCGTCCCGCGGTGTGGCCACCGCGGCGTGGTAGATCCGCCGGACGCCGCGCGCGGCGAGCGCTCCCGGCGAGGTGGGCACCACCGTGCCCGGCCGGATCGGCAGCCCCGGGCGGCCGTGGGCGCGCAGCCACGCGGCCAGTTCGCGGGCGAGCACATCGTCGACGATCTCCCCGGCGGGGTCGCGTACGGCGGCGGCCAGGCGCAGCGCGCCGGAGACGGTGGGGCGGAAGGTCTTGGACATCTCCAGGTAGACGTTCTCCGAGGAGACCAGCACCTCGATGTCCCGCAGCAGTTCGATGGGCGAGACATGGAGGGTGAACGTGCTCCGTGCGTCCACCGGCACGGCGTCGACCCGCAGCGGAGGTTCCTGGCCGATCCTGCCGCTCGGCGCGATCGTGCTCGGCCCCGCCGCGTTCGGCCCGCCGGAACTCCGTGCTCCGGTGTCCGGTCCGGGGCTCCGCCCCGCCGAGCCGCCTCCTCCCGTGAAGGGCGGCGGCTCCCGCAGGACGGTCAGCACGGCCTCGGCGAGCTGCTGGATGACCTGCGGTTCCTGCTGTTTGCGGAACCGCTCGGAGGTGACTCCGTACACGGCGGCGGCCATCTTACGGCGGTCATGGGCGGGGGCGCCCCGGCGGTCGGGGAGCAGTCCGAAGGTATGGGCCGCGGCCTGGCCGAGCAGATCCCGCTCGCCGAGCCGTCGTACCGCCTCCTTGAGCAGCGCCTCGATACCGGCCGGGGCGTCGTCGGAGCCATCGCAGAGGCCGGCCGCCGCGGCCGCGGCGCGCAGCGTCGGCCGATCGGTTCTGCGCAGATCCGGGAGTCCGGGTCTGCGTATGCTTTTGAGTTCTTCCAGGAGTTGATCGTATGTGGGCAAATTTGACGCAAATGGCTCCTGACTCATGGTCACCAGGCTAGCGACCGGTCGAGAAAGAGGAAATCGGTCTTCCGGCGGCCGTGCCCTGCGGGGCTTTGTACCGCCGGTAATTCGCCCATGCTGGAACAGATTTCCGATTTCCATGGCTCCGCTTTCTTGATCCACGGCCCGGCGACCGCGGTCGCCGTCATCGCCGCGATGAAGCCAACGCCGCCCGCACGCCTACGAGGTGACCTTTGTGACCCATCCGCACCAGCAACCGCCCCCCACGGAATCCGAGGACGACGAGGACTACGGGGTTTACGGGGGTAACGGGCAATACGCGACCCACGACGACCACGCGGCGAACCGCGGGAACAACACGCCTCACGAAGGCCAAGGGGACCACCAGGACCACCAGAACCACAGGGACCACCAGAACCACAGGGACCACCAGAACCACAGGGACCACAGGGACCACAGGGACCACAGGGACCACAGGGATCACCAGAACCACCACAGCCACCACAGCCGCGGGGAGCCCGAAGAGCCGCGGCGTGCCCATGACACCGGGCCGCCGCCCACCGAACACGAGGAGCCGCCCCCGTCGGCGGGCGCCTCGACTGCCGGGCCCACCGAGGACGAGATCCCCTCGGCGGCCTCCGCGCAGGCCGCGGACGGGGGTCGCGACCTGCGCGGGGACACCGGAACGCTGCCGGTCTCGCTGCGCGGCAGGTTCCGGCTGAGGGCCGTGCTGCGCCGCCCCGACCATCCGCACCAAGCGGCCGTCTACCGCGTCGAGGACGACCGCGGCAGCCACATCCTCAAGTGGTACCACCGCGGCCACGCCCCGGACCGCCGGGTGTGGGAGCGGCTGCGGGACCGGCCACGCCGCCATCTCACCCACTTCACCGAGACCAGCGACACCGGGGCCGACGGCCATCCGTACGACCTGGCGCCCTCCTACGGCGAGACCGACCTCGCCGGATATCTGCGGGACAACCCGGGCCCGGCCGACCCCGTGCTCATCCACAGCGTCGTACGGCAGACGCACGAGGCCCTCACCACCCTGCACGAACTGGACATCGTCCACCGGGACATCAGCCCGGCCAACATCGTGCTCGGCAGCCTCGACCCGGCCGCCCCGGACCTCGCCCTCGTCGACTTCGCCGTCTCCGCCCATGAGCCCGCCGAGCGCTACACCCGGGACGAGCGCTGGGTCGGCACCGCCCTCTACATGTCCCCGCAGGCGTCGCTGCGCCACCAGCTGATCCACCCGCCCGCCGACTGGTGGTCGCTCGGCATGATCGTCGCCGAGATGGCCGGTGGGCGTCACCCCATCCGGTTCACCGACAACGACTTCGTCCGGGAGGAGATCAGCTCGCGCGCCCCGGATCTGTCCCTGGTCACCGACCACCGGCTGCGGCTGCTGTGCTGGGGGCTGCTCACCCGGGACCCCGACCACCGCTGGGGAACCGACGAGGTGGCGCAGTGGCTGGTGGGCGGCTCGCCGCCGGCCGCGCCCTGGGAGCCGGGCACGGCCCCCGGTGCCTCGGACCCGGCGGGCGACCCGGACATCGAGCCGTTCGCCTTCCTCGATGGCCGTTACACCCGGCCGAGGCAGCTGGCCAGGGCGTTCAGCGAGAACTGGCGGCCCGCCCGGCAGCTTCTCTCCCGGCGGCGCGGCCGCGGCGAATTCACCCGCTGGCTACGCCAGTTCGAGGGCGCCGCGGACCGCGACGGCGAGGAACTGACGGCGCTGCTCGCCCTCCTGGAGCCGCAGTACGCCGCGGCTCCGCCGCGTGAGCCGAAGCCGGCCACGATGGTGCGGCTGATCTCCTGGCTCGGCCCCACCCTCGACGCGTCCTACCGGGGGGTGCCGATGGACCACGCGGGGCTGGAGGACCTGCTGCGGGAGGCCGTGCGCGGGGACGAGTTCGCCCTCTCCGTCGTGGCGGACCTGCGGGACCACACCATCCTGCCGCTGCTGGACGCACGGCCCGGCGGCGAGGGGCTCGCCGAGGTGCAGCAGCGCTGGCTGACGGCCCGCTCCCGCTGGCAGCACACCGTCGACGAGGTGCTCCACGCCTCGCCCTGGCTGCGCGACCGCCGTGCCGAGGTGCGCGCCGCCACCCGGCTCGACCGCTCCCGGCTCGCCGTCCTGCTGTCCCTCGCCGCGGCCCCTACCGCGCACCGGCGCAGGCTCCAGGAGCGGATCGCCCGTGTTCAGGACACGCTGCCACAGCAGGTGGCCTGGTACGGCAGGCTGGTGCGCGACCCCGATGACCTGGTGCGGACGCAACTGGCCGAATGGCTGGCCGGATTCGCCGAGCAGGAGTCCTCGGAGACACAGGGCCGGCTGGACGATGAGCGCGCTCTGCTCCGCCAGGAGCGCGATCTGGACGTGGCCACGCTGTGGGTGCGCAGACAGGACATGCTGCCCACCCTCGGCTGGGCCCTCGGCGGAGCCGTCGGCCTCGTCTTCCCGTGGATCTTCGTGATCGGCCTGGGCGATCTGGTGGGCTGGCCCGCCCAGCGCGCCGTGGTGACGGCGTGGATGCTGGCCGTCCCGGCGGCCGCCGCCGTCCTGGCACTTGAGCTGTGGACCGCGTATCGCATCGGCAGCCCCGGCTACCATCCGGACCGCTCCCTGGCCGGGCTGCTGATCGACCGTGCGCTCCCCGTGGCCCGGTTCATCCGCCGCCCCGGCTCCCGTTTCCCCGTCCAGGGCCTGCTGATCCTCCCGGTCATCGCCGTGCTGTGGGCCACCGTGGCCTACGCGCCCTGGGTGTGGCCGGTGGCCACGGTGGCGGTCCTGCTCTGGTGGACCTGGCACCGGACGCGGTGCTGGCGCCGCTATGTGGCGGAGCTGCGCGGCCGACTCCACCCCGGCGGCCGGAGGGCGGCCGCCCCGCCGACGTCAGGGAGGGCCGTATGAGCTCGGGACAGGCGATTCCCAGCATCGGCGATGTGATGCCGGATGTGTACTTCCCCCCGCCTCCGACCACCGAGACCATCCAGCACACCGTTCAGAGCACGGCGCAGGACACCGTCCAGAACACCGGAGTGCCGCACCAGGCGGTCCAGGGCACCGGGGTGTCGGATCACCTGGGCACACAGGCCGGCCAGCACATCGCCGACGCCGTGCACAACGCCGGTGGCCACGCGGTGAACGCGGCCATGGACCAGCTGCACGACCTGATGGTGCCCGCCCTGATCGGCCTCGGCTCGCTCAGCGGGGCGCTGCTCGTGGGCCGCGCCACCATGGCCGGGGCGCAGGTGCTCGCGGCCGCCGCCATCCGCGCCGCCGAGGCCCAGGCCGAGCTGCGCAGGCAGCAGTTGAACGCCAAGCAGGCCGCCGAGTGCTGGCGGGACGCCGCCTTCGCCGCCGTACGGGCCAACGCCCGCATCGACGCGCTCCGGGCGCGGATACGGCGGGTCGCCACCGCCGCAGGACCCGACGGGCCGCCTGAACCGCCCGACCTGCCGCCGCCGCTGGCCCTGACGGGCCTGAGCCTGGAGGAGGCGTGGCGACGGCTCGCCGACACCGACTGCCGGCTGCGCCACGCCGAGGCCGCGTACGCCCGCGCCACGATGGAGGCCGCGGCCCGTCCGGTGGCCGGAGCGCACCCCGAGAGCACCGGCTGGCACGCCAAGCTGCGCGCCCGCCGCCGCAAGGCGCTGGAGGCGTACGAGGAGGCGGCCACCGAAACCGAGGCACGCGGTTCGCTGCCACAACCGCCGACCGCCCCCATCGCGGACCTCACCGAGGAGGAGGTGCTGCGGCTGGGCGGGGACCTGCTGGCCATGCTTCCGCGTCAGGTGTCGGTGGCCGACTACCGGCTGGTGGAGGAGAAGGTCGCCGTCGCCACGGAGGTCGCCGCCCGGCGGCCCGCCGCGGCCAAGCGCCATCTGCGTGAGGCCGCCCGGTTCGCCGAGCGGGTGACCCGCGACGCCGAGCGACGGCAGGAGACCGAGGAGTGGGCCGCCCAGCAGCTCGCCTTCCTCCGCGCCGACCCCGGCACCCCCGTGCCCCTGCCCGACGCCACGGCCGAGATCGCCGTCCTGGAGCGGCTTCTGCACCAGGGCGGGACGCTGGAGGAGGCCGAGCGGGTCCGTATCGCGGCCCGCGTCGGCGAGCGGGTCGACGCGTATCAGCGGATGTACGCCACGGAGGTGATCCGCGCGGCGGTCCGGCACTCGGAGCCCGAGACGGCCGGATACACCACCTCGGGAGCGGTGCAGATCATCGACTGGACCCCGCCCGGCTGGGGGGACGAGCACTGGCTCCGCATCAGCCTGGACACCCGGGGCACCGCCCGCGTTTCCACCATGCACCGTGAGCGCGACCCCGGTGAGGAGACCGACGACGACCTGGACCTCGACTGGCGGCGCTGCGCCGAGGCCCCCGACCATCTGGAGGAGCTGCGGAAACTGGCCGAACGCGCCGGGCTCAGCATGCCGTTCGACTTCGACGAGCCACCCGCGCGGCTGGCCCCGCGCACGGCGGCCCGGCCCAGCCATGACCACCGCACCGGACCCAAGGTCCGCCGCCGTGACCAGGAGACACAGTCATGACCGAGTCAGTGATGTCCCCGGGCCGCGGCGACCGCAGGCTCCCGGCCTTCGCCGAGGAGCTGGTCGGCACGCTCGGCGTCCAGTCCCAGTACGTCCTGCACGGCAACATCCGGGACATCCACCTCGTCCGCCATGACAAGAACCCCGACGAGGGCGGTCCCGAGCGGCGATACGACGCCCACCACACCCTCACCGAGGTGCTGTGGAACGCCCTGTGGCAGGAGGGGTACGAGGCGCTGATCCGCTTCGACATCGCGGACGGCTTCACCGCCGTCGCGGGCCCGGCAGCAAAGGAGGTCCGCGAGCTGCTGCACGGGCGGGACGCGGCCAGGCCCGGACGCGCCCGGCGCGCCGACACCCCCGTCCACCTGGCCGACGCGGAGCGGACCCTGCGCGACATCGTCACCGGCTGGAAGCAGCAGGGGCGCCAACCGAAGACACCGGACGGCCGGCCCCGCCCGGACACCGCACAGCGTCAACAGCCCTACCGGGTGGTGTTGTTGATCGACTACGCGGCCCGGATCCCCACCGATGTCACCCGGCTCAGCGATCCGGAGCGGGACTTCTTCCTCAACTGCCTGAAGCTGGCCGAGGACGCCCGGCCGCTCCCCTCCCCGGGAAGCGGACGGCGGCTGTTCAACCCCGTGATCTGGCTCGCCGACGGGGAGCGCGACCTGCCCACCTGGCTGGTCGCGGGCAGCGAACGGGTCCGTACCATCGGCATCCCACTGCCCGATCTGGGCGGCAGGCGGCGCATGGCCGAGCTGCTGGCCGAGGAGCACACCGCCGCCTCCGCACCCGAGGACGACGGGCCGGTGAGCCTGGGCAAGCCACGGCGGCCGGACGAGCACGATATCGACACCTTCGCCCGGGCCACCGCCGGGCTGACCCTGCGCGCGATGCGGGAGAGCGCCCGGATCGCGCTCGACCGCGGGCTGTCGTTCGCCGAGATGCGGGACGCGGTCCGGGTCTACCAGCTCGGCGTCAAGGACAACCCGTGGCAGGCGGACTACATCCGCGAGCAGATCCAACGGGGCGAGGCGGACCTGCGGGCCCGGGTGAAGGGCCAGGAGAAGGCGGTCGGCAAGGCCCTCGACATCCTCAAGCGCGCGGCGCTCGGCCTCTCCGGCGCCCAGGCGTCCCACCCCGGCAGCCGGCCGCGCGGTGTGCTGTTCTTCGCCGGGCCGACCGGCACCGGCAAGACCGAGCTGGCCAAGTCGGTGGCCAAGCTGCTGTTCGGCACCGAGGACGCGTGTCTGCGCTTCGACATGAGCGAGTTCTCCGCACCGCATTCGGTGGACCGGCTGCTCGGCGCACCGCCGGGATACGTGGGCTACGAGGCGGGTGGCGAGCTGACCACGGCGGTGCGCAACGACCCCTTCCGGGTGGTGCTGTTCGACGAGATCGACAAGGCCGACAAGGGGGTGCTCGACAAGTTCCTCCAGGTGCTCGAGGACGGCCGGCTCACCGACGGGCAGGGCGTCACCACGTACTTCAGCGAATGCGTGCTGATCTTCACCTCCAACCTCGGGGTCAGGAAGCGGACCGGCGAGGGCGGCGGACGCGAAGGGCGGGTGGCCGAGCCCGGTATGCCGTACCACCAGCTGGAGGAGATCATCCTGGCCAATGTGAAGGAACACTTCGTCGAGGAGATCGGCCGCCCCGAGCTGATGAACCGGCTCGGTGGCAATGTGGTGGTCTTCGACTACATCGACGCCAAGGTGGCCGCCGAGATCTTCGACTCGCAGGTGGGCAACATCCAGCGGGTGCTGCGGGAGGAGCAGGGGGTCCATCTGCGCCTCTCCGACGAGGCACATCAGGCGCTGTCCACCTACTGCACGGCGGATGTCGACAACGGCGGCCGGGGCATCGGCATGCTGCTGGAGACGCATCTGATCAACCCGCTGGCACGGGCGCTGTTCGACCAGGAGCGGCTGGCGGGCACGGCGGTCACCGTCACCGGTGTGCGGCCCGTAGGGGACGGCACGGTGGCGCTGGACCTGCGGGCGGTGCGCACCGGGGCCGAGGGCCTCGGCCCGGGCGGCGGCCGATGAGCGAAGGAACCGCTCCCCCGGGGTGGTGGCGCGAACCGGACGACGAGGAAGCGGAAGCGCCGTCGCGCCCGCCGGAGGCATCACAACCACCGGAAGCGGAGCGGACGGAGAAGGCGCACGAGACCCAGGAGCCGGATCCCCGGGCCACCTCCCCGTCCGGGCCCGCGCCGGGCCCGGACGGCGTCGAAGTGTCCGCGCCCTGCTGGAACTGCCGTGCCCCGGTGGCCCCCAGGGACACCCGCTGCGCGTCCTGCGGCCGGGCCCGCACCCATGTGCTGCTGGTCTGCTCCGAGCCCTGTCTGGAGCTCAGACACGGCCCGGGCCCTCCGCTGCGCCTGGGCCGTCACGCGGACTGGGCGCCGCGGACCGCCGCCGCGTTCGCCGGCTGGAACAAGGTCTCCCGGCGCCATGTGTCCATCACGGTGGAGCCGGACGGAACCGCCTGGGCCGAGGAGCCCGAGGCGGGCAGCCGCAATGGCACATATCTCAACGGCGCCCGGATCGCGGCGGGCGTGCGCACCCCCGTCCGCGACGGCGACCAGCTGCGGCTCGGGCTGCGGATCAGCTTCACCGTACGGCTGTACGGACCGGGGCCCGGCACCGGCTGAGCCGGTGCCGGGCGGTGTCGCGGGGCGGCAACCCCCGTGCCGCCCCGCGCGCTCATGTCCGCATACCGGGCGGAATGACGACCGCCCGCAGCGGTGCCAGCAGCCGGTTGGCCACATTGGCCCCCTCGAACGTGCCCAGGTTGTGGGTCTGTCCTGGCACCGCCTTCAGCGGCTCCTCCCCGCAGCGGTCGCCGAACAGCACCAGGGCGGGGTGCGGGCGGTGCCGCCGCGACTGCCACATCAGCCCATGGGCGCCCGGCACTTGGCGCCGGATCTCCCGCGCCCAGGCGCGGGTCTGCGCGTAGTCGTCGGTCTCCAGCAGCCAGGAGGTCTGGAACACCGCGGCCAGGTCCTCCTCCCCGACCAGCCGTACCAGGGTCAGATCCTCGGTCACCCGCACCTTGGACAGCGAGCGGGTGGCCGCCAGCGCCCACGGCACCTGACGCCGTCCCTCCGGCCCGGTGAACTCCATGTCCCGCAGCATCACCTCGGCCAGGGTGGTGGTCGGCTCCACGGCCGCGTACAGATACCCGTACCGGTCCTCGGCGGTGGCGTCGAAGCGGTTGCCGCCGAAGAAGGAGTGCGCGGGTTTCGGGTTGAACTCGGTGCAGGCGTAGGCGGTCTCATGGCACCTCCACAGCTCGGTGCCCGCGCTCAGAACGGACAGGTTCGGGCTCATGCGCGCGCCCTCGGGGGGCGCCTGCCTCACCATCCGCCCTCTCCCATCAGCGCGGCGGCGGCCTCGGTCAGCCGCGCGTCCGGCACCCGCCCCACTAGGGCGGCCGGTGCGTCGCGCAGCCAGGTGTTGCCGCCGAGCCACCAGTCCGCGGCGCCCCAGGGGTCCTGGTCCGACAGCAGCATCCGGTTGATCCGCTGCACCACCGGCCGTGGCTCACCGGTGTCCGGGTCGAACTGGAAGTCCGGGTAGCGGTCGCCGCGCTCGGGGTCGGACAGACGGATCAGCCCGGCCCCGGCGGGATCCTCGGCGGCGGCGCCGGTGAGCCGCTCAGGGCCCCGAGCGGGGGCGGTCAGCAGCCGCTGCTGTACGGCCCGGGCGATCTCGGCGCTCACGGGGTCCAGCGCGGGCCAGTCCACGGACTCCAGCAGCCGGATCAGCTCGGCCAGCCGGTCGGCGTCCGGCAGCACCGCTGAAGGGGCGGCGCCGCCGGACCTGAACTGGTCCAGCTTTCTGCGCAGTTCCATCTCGCGGGGGAGGGGCAGCAGCGCCAGCCGCACCTCCCGCAGCGCACCGCGCACGGCCCTGGTGTCGTCTCCGGCGGCCCGCAGCCGCAGCACGCCGTCCTGGAACCCGCTGAACTGCGCGGCGGTGAGCGACGCGCGGATCTCCGGCAGATGCCGGCGCAGCAGCTCCAGGAGATCGTCGGTGGTCATGGCTGTCGTCCTTCCGCGGATGCGTGGGGAGCGGGGCTGCCCTGGTGGATGAATCCGGCCCAGGAGACGACCCGGGCCAGGCCCCCCGCGTCGCCCTGCGTCTCGGCCAGCAGCAGCCCGGTCAGCCCGGGGACGGGACGGCGGTCGGGGTCCAGCATCCACAGCTGGGCGGCGCGCAGGGCGTCCGGCGGGGCCAGCCCGGCGACGGTCAGCTGGTGGTGGAAGACCACCATCAGCGCTGCGGACGCGCTGTCCGAGACCTTCCACCGCGAGCCGACCACATCCGTGGCGCCACGCGCCAGCAGCGCGGTGGTCGGGGTCAGCGCCTCGTCGTGGTCGCGGCTGCTGAGGTCCGTCTCGCAGGCGCTGAGCACGATCAGCGGCCCGGCGGCGGCCCGCTCCGCGGCGGGCACGTCGAGAATGCGCGTCACCGTCAGCCTGCCCGGATCCGGGGTGTCCGCGAGGTCCGGGGCGTCCGCGGGGTCCTCCGGGCCGGCCAGGTGGAGGGCCGAATCGGTCGGCCGCAGCCCGGCCAGGCCGTGCACCACCAGATGCAGCAGTGAGGCGGCGGGCACCGCCGGGCCTCCGGGGAGGTGGGAGAGCACGTCCTCGGGGGTGCCCAGCGCGCTCTCGGGCGCGTCCTCGTGCCAGCCGTAGAGCAGGGCCCCGGTGTAGTACGCGGTACGAAGGGCCGTCACCTCGTCCTGCGCCCACGTCAGATCCCCGCTGGGGTCGGCCACCAGCACCGCGCGCTCGCCCGCGGGCATCCGGCCGCGCCGGGCGGCCCGCAGGAACTCACCCCCGGACGCGGCGTACGAGATGACCGCGGCTTCGCAGGCGTACGCGTACGGGCGCGGCGCACCGGACCGTGCCCCGGGGAGCCGGGCGGCGTGCCAGGGAACGGCACCGAGGTTGCCGCACGGCACGAGGACCAGCCGGACCGGCGCGTCGTGTGCCCCGCGCCCGCCCTCCGCCCGGGCGCCCAGCGCGTCCAGTACGGGCGCGAGGACCGCCGGGCCCGCCCAGTCGCACAGCCCCTCCAGCGCCGCCTCCCAGTGGCGATGGGCCTCGGCGTAGGCGTCCATGCCCCGCTCGGACCCGGCGGACCGCCGGGCGCCCGCGTCCAGATAGCGCTCCAGCGGCTCCCGGCCGAGCGCGCCGAGCCCCGGCAGCGGCAGCGCCGCCGGGTCACCGGCGCTCCCCACCAGGACGGCCACGCCGTCGGCGGTGCCCTGCCCGGGCACCAGATACACCAGGGCGTCGGCGCCGGTGGCGCACAGCCCCTCCCGCAACTGAGCGATACCGGGCGCGCCGAGCAGCCCGCGCAGCGCCTCGGAGCCGCCGTCCGGCCGCCGCAGCGCCTCCAGCGCACGGCGGCGCAGGGTGCTGGGGATGGCGAGACCGGGGTCGAGTTCGGCCGGCAGGACCCGCGCGAGCGCGGTCCGGACCTCCTCCGGAGTGCCGCCACCGACGCCGGGTGCGAGTCCGCCGCCGGTCGGCGCGGCCCGGGGCGGAAGGTCCCGTACGGCGGTACGCCACCGCTCGGCCAGCTCCGCCTCGCCCCGGGCGGCCAGCTGCTCGGGGACCCCGGCGGCCGCGGCCGCGGCCCGCAGCACCAGGCCCCGCCCGTTCTCCAGCGACTCCACGGCCTCCTCGATCCGGCCGTCCACCGCGGCCCAGTGGGCGGCGAGCAGCCCGCGGCTGGCGCCCGCCCTGGCCACTTCGAGGCCGTGCTCGGCGCCGAGTTGCAGCAGTACGTCCTCGGCCAGCACCCGCAGCGACTCCTGTGCCGTCGAGAGGGCGGCATCGATGTCGTCACGCCCCCGGTCGCCGCGCAGCCGGTACGCCTCGGCCAGCTCCCAGAGCACCTTCTGCCGGATGTCCGGGCTGGTGCGCTCGGTGAGGTCGCGGCGGGCCCGCTCCAGTTCGCCGACCGCCTCCTCCAGCACGGACGGGTCGTCGGTCGAGCGGTGGATGGCCAGCAGCGCGTACACGACGGCCTGCCGGACGCGCACATGCTGGTCGGGCGTCGAGGCGGGGCCGTCCAGCGCCCCGCGGGCCCGGGTCACGGCCTCGGAGACCCGCCCGGGATCCGGTTCGATCAGGGAGGAGAGGGCCAGCGCGGGCGCCCAGCACGCGTCCATCAGCGGCCGCGCGAACGTGGGGACCTTCGGATGCCCCGCCGCCTCCTCCAAATAGGCGACGGCCGTACGCAGTGCGGTGACCCCGCCGTCCAGCGTGGCCAGGCTCAACTGGGCCTGGCCGAGCAGGAAGAGGACCAGGAACTGCCATTCGCAGTCTTCGGTCTCCTCCAGCAGGTCGAGCAGCTCGTCCAGCAGATCCTCGAGCTTGTCGGTGTCCTCCTCCGCGAGGGCTTCGGTGATGCGCAGCTGAAGGTGCATGCACCGGTTGCAGATCCGCAGCCCCTCGGCGCCGGGCCCGGTGGCGTGTGCCGAGTCGAACACCGCGGAGGCGGGGCCGAAGAGCGCGTCGAGACGGGCCCGTGCCTGGTCGCGGTCGGTGAGGTTGCCGCCGAGGGTGTTGGCCGCGGCCAGCAGCCCCGGCGAGATGAGCCCGGCCATCCAGCCCACCCGGCCGGACCCCTTCCCGGCCGCCGCCCCGATCAACTCGGCCGCCTCGGCCAGCCGATCGGCGTCACCCGTGCGCACACCGTGCGCCATACGGCTCATCGCGGCCCGCATCGCGGTCTCCGCCTCTTCGCCCGCCGGTCCCTTGCTCACCTCGTCGACCAGGGTGGTCAAATCCTCCGCCCGGATGGTGCCGGGCACCTCGATCTCCAGCATGAGCGCGGCCTGCGCGAAGGTGAGGGCGGCCTCCTCCTCCGTGAGCTCCTCCAGCGGATCGGTCGCATCGCCGCCTCCGGCCGCCCCGGCCGTGGCGAACTCGGCGGCCATCCCGCTCAGGGCCCGCACCAGCTCGGAGCCGTGGCCAGGCATCCGCTGGGCCAGCTGCGCGGCCAGGTCGGCCATCTGCTCGAAGTCCCCGGAGCGCGCGGCGGCGGGCACCCGCTCCAGCGCCTCGGCCGCCCACAACAGGGGTTCGGCGACGGCCTCGGGCAGGGTCGGCGCCACCTCGGCCACCAGACCGCGCAGCTCGGCCAGATCGGCGCTGAGCTCGGAGTCGCCCACCACCACCTGGCGCCCCAGGGCGAACGACTCCAGGAGGC
Source organism: Streptomyces malaysiensis subsp. malaysiensis (assembly GCF_040653035.1). NCBI lineage: Bacteria > Bacillati > Actinomycetota > Actinomycetes > Kitasatosporales > Streptomycetaceae > Streptomyces > Streptomyces malaysiensis. The sequence goes on along the minus strand of NZ_JBEZNG010000018.1, from coordinate 164,685 downwards.
GGGACAGCGTGCCGTCCCATCCGGCGACCATGCTGGGTGTCAGCAGCAACGGCACCAGGTGCAGGGCCGAGACCCGCTTGTCCCTCGGGTCGAGCACCTCAGGGGCGCGCGCCGCCCGCAGCACCCGCAGGCCCCGACTCCGGTCGTCGTCCGTGGGATGGCGCCGGTAGCGGTCGGCGTACAGGCCGCCGAGCCGGGCCCGTACGGTGCACAGCAGCGCGTCCTCGTCCGGCACGGCCGCCGCCAACGCGGTCTCCAGCTCGGCCAGTTCGGTGATGAAGCGGTCGAGCGCCGCGGGGTTGGCGCCGTCGGACGGGCGAGTGGCGTCGGGGGAGCCCTTGGCCGCCGGGTCGTCGGGCGCTCGCTCGGCCCCCGGACCGTGGGACGAGCTCCGCGATTCAGTGCCGTCGGGCGGGCCCTTGGCCGCGGGGTCGTTCGACGGGGGAGGGACGATCCATGCCAGCGCGTCGGTCGCGGCCCGTTCCGCTCGGTCGCGCAACGCCGCGAGATCCGTGCCGTGCATGAAACGTCCCCCCGTCCCCCGGTGCTGTGCCCCTCTCATCATCCGCCCCTGCGCACGAGCGCAGGAGTCTTTTGATCGGTCCATCCGGAAACCGACCGGAAGACGTCCGCGAATCGCCCGGTCGGATCCGTACGCCGGAGGCCGCGTGGAAACTCCCGCGGCGCCTCCGCTCTTCTTCACACGGTTTCCTTAGAATCGCTCGCATGTCTGATCTGGTGACCGATGAGCTGATTGACCTGCAAAAGTCCGCTGATGCCGAACATCAGCGGGTGTCCGGGCTGGACGGCGAGGAGCGCCGGGCCCAGTGGGAGCGGTGGCGCGTGGCGGCGGAGCGGGTGCAGGCGGCGATCACCGAACACGCCACGTCGGCCGGGTTGAGCAGATTCGAGGTGGAGCGGGCGGTGAAGAAGGCCGTAAGACATCCGGAGGACTCGTCCGCGACCTAGAAGCTCCGGGGCGGCGCGGATGGCGCGGGTGCCACGGATGGCTCCCGGGCCGCCCCCGTGTCGCCTCCTGTCCGGCACATGCCCCCGGCATGACACCGCCCGCCTCGTGATCAAGAGAAAAGGGGCATGGGGTGAATGGCGTGATATCCCGTCACGCCAGGTGAGACACCTTTATCGATGCGTGACCAAATGTGTGGGTGGCGTGCTCGACCGCGCTCTACTCTCGCCGCACGTTCAACATTTCTGCACAGGATTCCCGCGGCGAGAAGGATGTGGCATACATGTACGGCACGGTCGACGGGTTCAGCTACGGGGCCGCCACTCCGGTGGCGGCCTACCTCATGGCCTGTCTCGGGGCGGCCCTCGGCTTACGCTGCACCGCCCGGTCGGTGCGCAACCGGCCCTCCTGGAAGCCGGGCTGGCTCGCGCTCGGATCCGCGTCGATCGGCTCGGGCATCTGGACGATGCACTTCATCGCCATGATGGGGTTCCATGTGAAGGAGACCCCGATCAGCTTCGACATACCGATCACCCTGCTCAGCCTCGCGGTGGCGATCGTCGTCGTCGGCATCGGCGTCTTCATGGTCGGCTACCGGGGCACCTCCCGAGCGGTGCTGCTCCCGGCCGGTGTGTTCACCGGGCTCGGCGTCGCGGGCATGCACTACATCGGGATGTCCGCGATGCGTATGCAGGGGCATCTGGAGTACTCCGTGCCGACCGTCCTGCTCTCCGTCCTGATCGCGGTCGTGGCCGGAACCGCCGCGCTCTGGGCCGCCGTCACCATCCACGGCTTCCGCGCCAGCCTGGGGTCGAGCATGGTGATGGGGGTCGCGGCGACCGGGATGCACTACACGGGCATGGCAGCGGTCAGAGTGCGGCTGGACGATGTGCTCAGCGCCTCCGTGGGTGGCAAGGCGCCGGTATCGCTCATCCTCCCCCTGCTGATCGGTCCGGTGGTCTTCCTCGTGATCGCGGGGACCATCATCATGTTCGATCCGCTGCTGGTGCTGGGCGAGGGGGAGTGGAACGAGAAGCAGGCGGACAGCCGCCGTCGGCCGCCGCCACCGCCTCGTCCGGTCTGGCCGAGCCGGCCGCCGGACGATCCTGTTCGGGCCCGGGAGAGCCGCCCGGCCCCACCCCACGGCGGCCAGGAGTACCGCCCATGGTGAACCCGCGGCCGGTCCGGGGCGAGGCGGGACCGGCCGCGACCGCCCCGGCCGCCCCGCCACACCCCATGGGACCTCGGCAGCTCGGCGGAAGGCGGGCAGTTCGGCGCGCTTCCGGGGGGAGCGCTCAAGCGCTCAGTGGAACCGGTGTGTTCCCGACCAGCCGGGATCCCCGGTGGTGGCGAAGCGCACCCACGCACCGTGCATCTCCGTGGCCAGCGACGGCGGGATGTCCGGTCCGAGCAGTCCGTTCGCCGAACGGAGCGCGGGCAGAGCGGTGTTGTCGAAGACGAACGGCAGCTCGGCGGTGTGACACGCGCCGAACGGCCCGCCCCGCCAGTCGAAGTCGTAGGTGAACGCCTTGTCGTAGCGGGACACCAGCCGCTCCCGGGCGTCGCGGAACATCGCGTCGATGGCCGCGCTGTATTCCGGCCGCTGGTAGAGCCGTGACTCCTGGGTGTTCGTGCCCGCCACCAGTTCCACCGGATGCGGCGGTGGCGTGTCGTCGAGCGTGTCGAGCACCACGCCGAGCGGCGACAGCCGCCGCCCCGCCTGGGGCAGCCCCGCGAGCTCCGACACCAGGCGCTCGTCGGGGATGGTGGCGAACGCCTCGACCGTGGCCGGTACGCCCAGCCGGTCGGCCAGGGCCCGGGTCGTCTCCGCCGCCTCCGCGCCGGTCAGGGCGTAGAGCCCACCACTCTGGCTGATCGCCTGCCGGAACAGCCCGGCGGCCTCGGGCGTCACCAGCAGCGCGCTGACGATCATCCCGCCCGCCGACTGTCCGAACACCGTGACCCGGTCGGCGTCCCCGCCGTAGTCCGCGATGTGCTCGCGCACCCACCGCAGCGCCGTGAGCACGTCCAGCAGCCCGCGGTTGCGCGGGGCGCCCGGCAGATCGAGCCAACCTGGCGCGCCCAGACGGTAGTTGAGGGTGACCAGGACCACGCCGTCGCGGGTGAAGGGGGCTCCGTCGTACAGCGGCGCCTGGCCGGTGCCGGAGAGGAAACCGCCGCCGTGCACGAAGACCATCACCGGGGCGTTTCCGTCGGTCCGCGGTGTCCAGACGTTGAGCGTCAGATAGTCATCGCCGCGCACCCAGCCCTGACCGATCGCCGGGCTCAGATCCACCGCGAACGGCCGCTCGGGCGCCGGAGCGGTGGGCCCCGGCCCATCGGCGCCGGGCGCACCGTGTACGGGGGTCGGCGCGGCGAACCGCGCGGCGCCGGTCGGCGCGGCCGCGTACGGGATGTTCCGGAACACACTCATCGCCATGCCGCCCACTCCTTCACCGCGAACCGCTCGCCATCACGCCGCACTTCGGCCGCGCCGGGGCCGGGGAAGTGCGCGGGGAACAGCAGCGCGCCCTGGTCCGCGGCCTGCGCCAGCACCCGGCGTCGGCTGACCCGGGCCCTGGGCTCGTCCTCGTCGAAACAGGGGCAGTCGTCCGGCTCGACGATCTGAAGCGGGCTGTGCAGCACATCGCCCGCGAAGATCGCCCGATCCGTACCGGACCGCAGCCGCACCACCGAGGAGCCGGGCGTGTGGCCGGGGGCGGGCTCGATGCGCAGCCCGCCGTCGATGTCGTAGTGGCCGCCCTCCCACAGCACGGTCTGCCCGGCCTGGTGGACGGGGGTGACACTGTCCTCGAACACATTCATCATGCGGAGGCCGGAGCGGGTCCGGTGCCCGTTCTCCGGGTTCCAGTAGTCGAAGTCGATGCGGGGGATGACGTACTCCGCGTTGGGGAAGGTCGGCCGCCACTCACCGTCCTGCCAGGAGGTGTTCCATCCGACGTGGTCCCCGTGCACATGGGTGCAGATCACCAGGTCCACATCCTCCGGGCGGACCCCGGCCGCGGCCAGTTCCCCCAGGTAGTTCGTGTGGAGGTGGTGGAAGTGCGGCATATGCGGCCGCTCCCGGCCGTTGCCGACGCCGGTGTCGATCAGGATCGTCCGGCCCTCGCTGCGGACCAGCCAGGTCTGGATCATCGTGTTGATCTCATCGGCGGCCGGATCCAGGAATTGGGGGACCAGCCAGCTCTCGTGCGCGCGCCAGTGCTCCGTGGCCACGTCGGGAAAGATGAAGTCGCGTGCCAGACCCCTCGGGGTCACCTCTACCACGCGGGTGATCTCGACGTTTCCAAGCGTGATGGTGTCCATGACTCCAGCCTGCTCGTCGGCGGGCGTCGGCGGTATCGGTCATATGACTGCAACCACGGGCTAGAGTCGAGGGATGACCATGGTCGGGCGGGAAAGCGAGAGCGCGGCCGTACTCGATCTGACCAGCGGTGTGCTGGTCCTCACGGGTGAACCGGGTGCGGGCAAGAGCACCCTGCTGGGCCTCGCGGCGGATCGTCACCGGGGCCGGGTGCTGCGGATGACGGGCAGCGAGAGCGAGGCCAACCTGACGTTCGCGGGGCTGCACCAGCTGCTGCGGCCGGTGCTGGGGGAGACCACCCGGCTCCCGGGGCGGCAGCGGTCGGCGCTGCTGGGGGCCGTCGGCCTGGCGGATGGCGGCTTCGAGGGCTCCGGCTTCGGGGATCCTGGCCGCGGCGACACCGGCTCCGAGGGCACCGGGCGCGAAGGCGGCCGCCACGGTGGCCCGCCCGACCGGCTGCTGCTCGGGGTCGCGCTGCTCACCCTGTTGTCGGACCTCGCCCGGCAGTCGCCCGTCCTGGTGGTCGCCGACGACCTCCAGTGGATCGACGCCGGATCGCTGGAGCTGCTCGCCTTCGCCGCCCGGCGCATCGGCGACGAGCCCCTCGCCGTGCTGGCCGGAACCCGGGACGCACGCGAGGGCATCCGGGGCGGGGCCACGACGCCGTTCTCCGGCTTTCCCCTGCTCACGCTCGCTCCGCTGGACGCGACCGCCGCGGGCCTCCTGCTGGACCGGCAGCCGTATCCGCCCACCGGCAGCCGCCGGCTCCGCATCCTCGACCAGGCCGCCGGAAATCCGCTGGCGCTGATCGAACTGGCCCGGGCGAACGGCGCCTGCGACGCGGACTCGGCCGACTCCGCCGACGCGGAACTCCTGCCGCCCACCGACCGTCTGATGCGGGTCTTCGCCGCCGACCTCGAAGCCCTGCCCGAGCCCACCCGGCGGGCACTGCTCCTGGCCGCCGCGGACGACCGGGCGGTGGCGGGCCGGATCGAGGCGCTGGCCCCCGCCGAGGCCGCCGGGCTGCTGCGGATCACCGGCGGCGGACGCGACGGCTCGCGGGCCCGCTTCCGCCATCCGCTGATCAGGTCCGCGATCTACCACTCCGTACCGCTGGCCGCCCGCCGTCAGGCCCACCGCGACCTCGCCGCGCTGCTCAGCGCCGAACCCGACCGCCGCGCCTGGCATCTGGCCGCCGCCGCGGAGGGTCCTGACGAGGAGATCGCCGTGGCCCTGGAGGCATCGGCGGCCAGGGCCCGGGAGCGCGGCGGATACACCGCCGCCACCACCGCGCTGGAACGCGCCGCCGAGCTGAGCCCCGAGCGGCACGACCGCGCCCGCCGCCTGGTGGCCGCGGCGGGTGCCGCGGTGTCCACCGGACAGCCGCACTGGGTGCGCCGGCTGGCCGCGCGGGCCGCCGCGCTCACCGACGACCCGGCGCTGTCGGCCGAGGCATCGCTGCGGGTGGGCCAGGTGCTCACACTGAGCACCGAGCACGACACCGCGATGTCCCTGCTGCTGCGGGCGGCCGAGGACCCCAGGCTGCGCCGGGCCGCGGTCGCCTCGGCGTCGGTCGCGGGCTTCTACGCGGGCGACGAGGAGTACCGCCTCGCCGTACGGGCGCGGGCACAGGACGACCCCTGGACGCTCTCGGTGACCGATCCCACCGCACACCGCTCCGAGCGGGTGGCGGCGATCCCGGCGCTGGTCGAGCGGGCGGACGGCGACCCCGCCCGGCTCATCTCGCTCGGCGCCATGGCCTGGCTGCTCGACGAGACCGCGCTCGCGGTACGGATCTTCGACGACGCCCTCCACCGCTGGCGGCTCGGCGGCACCCTGCCCATCGGTCTCGGCTGCTCGGCCGGGTGGGCGTACCTGGATCACGGGCTGTGGGCGCAGGCCCGTACCGCCGCCGTGAACACCAGCTCCGCGGGTGCCGGGCTGCCGCACCTCGACGCCGCCGCGCGGTCGCTGGAGGCCGCGGCCCTCGCACTGGCCGGACGGACCGATGCGGCCCGCACCGCGGGCTCGGCCGCGCTGTCCCTCGTCGATCCGCACCGCAGCCGCGCGGTCGCCGTCCGGGCCCGGTGGGCGCTGGGCATGGCCGCGGTGGCCGACGGCGACCATGTCGGCGCGTACGAGCAGTTCCGGCTGCTGTTCACCGCCGACGGCGACCCGGTCCACTACGCGTGCTCCTACGCCGGGCTCGCCGAACTGGCCGCCGCGGCCGTCCGCACCGGCAACGGCGCCGAGGCCGCCGCCATCGTGGAGCGCACCGCCGACCGGCTCGCCGAGGACCCCTCGCCCCGGATGCGCATCCTGATCCACCGCGCCCGTGCGCTGCTCGAACCGTCAGGGGCCGAGCCACACTTCACCGCGGCCCTCGCCGAGCCCGAGGGGCGCCAATGGCCCTTCGAGCGGGCGCAGATCCTGCTGGACCACGCCGAATGGCTGCGCCGCCGCCACCGCGTCACCGAGGCCCGCCACCAGCTGAACACCGCGCTGGAGACCTTCCGCCGCCTCGGCGCCCGCTCGTGGATCGACCGTACCCAGGCCGAACTGCGTGCCGCCGGCGTCGAATCCGCCCCCGCCACGCCCGATGCCCTCACCTCGCTGTCCCCGCAGCAGCAGCACATCATCCGGCTGGCCGCGCAGGGCCTGAGCAACCGCGAGATCGGCGAACGGCTCTTCCTCTCCCCGCGCACCGTCGGCTCGCACCTCTACCGCAGCTTCCCCAAACTCGGTGTCACCGCCCGCTCCCAGCTGCGCGACCTGCTCGAGGCGTCCGGCCAGCCGTAGCGGCGGTGGCCACGCGGGCTGCCGGGCTATCGCCAACGGCAGGGCAGCTCCACCACGACGACCGTCGGGCCGCCACGCGGGCTGGTCACCGTCACCGTTCCATCGAGCGCGGCGACGCGGCGGCGTATCCCGAGGAGTCCGGAGCCAGGGCCGGGGCCGGTGCCGGAGCCGGGCTCGAAGCCGAGCTGCGGGCCAGGGTCGGAGCCACCCGTCTCCCCGGCGCCGGATACGTGGGCGCCGGACACGCCGGTGGCGGCCTCGGCGCCGCCCGCCCCCCGTCCCTCGTCACGCACCGAGACCCACAATCCGCTCGGTGTGCGGGCCAGCCGGACCTCGGCCCGGTCGGAGCCGCTGTGCCCGGCCGCGTTCGTCAGCGCCTCCGCCACGACGTAGTACGCGGCCGCCTCGACCGCCATCGGTGCTCGTACCCCCTCCGCAAGACCGTCCACCCGCACGGTGACATCGAGCTCGCTGCTCGCGGCGAGTGCCCGTACCGCACCGGCCAGGCCACGGTCGGTGAGGACCGGCGGGTGCATGCCGCGCACCACGTGGCGCAGCTCGGTCAGCGCCTCTTCGGCCAGGTCCTGTGCGTCGTCCAGCATCCCGCGCGCGGTTGTCGGATCCCGGTCGTACGCCCGCTTCGCCAGCCCGATCCGCAGGGACAGGGAGACCAGCCGGGCCTGGGTGCCATCGTGCAACTCCCGCTCGATACGGCGGAGTTCGGCGCCGTGTGCCGCGACGGCGCCCGCCCGGGTCTCCGCCAGCTCCGCCACCCGCTCGGCCAGCCGCGCGGTGTCCGTGTCCATATCCATATCCGTGGCCGTGGCCGTGGCTGTGCCCCTGTCCATGTACACGGCCGTGTCCATCGGGCCGGGCCGCCGGTGACGCAGATACGCGCCGAGCGCCAAGGCGAGCGCCGACGTCAGCACGGCAGTGGCCCGCGCCGAGTGGCGCATCGTCCTACCCATGCCGACGAGGCTAGAAGACCGTCCGGGCAGGCGCGGGAGAGCGGGCCGCCCCTTCGACGGTGGAGCCCGCTACACCCCACCCCCGACCCGGGATTGACCGGCATGGACGCGAGCAGGGTGCGCCCACGCCCCGGGGATGCCATGGTGGGGGGACCGGTCCGCCCAGAAAGGCACTCGATGACGGATCTTCAGGAAGTGGACCGCATCGCCGCGGCCGACCACCACTTGGCGGTCGTGTCGACGACGCGCGCCGACAGCTCGGTCCAGGCATCAGTGGTCAACGCCGGGATCGTCGGCCATCCGGTGTCCGGTGAGCCGGTGGTCGCCTTCGTCACCTACGGCCGCGCCAAACTCGCCCACCTACGGGCACGGCCGCGCGCCACCGTGGTCTTCCGCGCCGGATGGAACTGGGCCGCCGTCGAGGGCCGCACCGAGATCGCTGGGCCCGACGACCCGTTCCCAGGGGTCGACCAGGAGCGACTGCGTCTGCTGCTGCGCGAGATCTTCACTGCCGCGGGCGGCACTCATGACGACTGGGCCGCCTACGACCGTGTGATGGTCGAGCAGGGCCGTGCCGCGGTCTTCGTCCACCCCGAGCGGGTCTACAGCAACTGACCCCAGGGCACGCCCCTGCCACCATCTCAGCGGAAACGTGCCGCGACCCCGGACGGGGCGATACCTCGCCACGGCCCGGCTCACGGCACCCGAGATGTCCACTCCGGTGAACCGAACTTCTCCGCCGCCAGCCGCCGTGCCGCCGCCGACTCCTCGTCCGTCACCTTGCCGTCCGTGAGCCCGTACCGGCCGCGGAACGAGGCCACCATGCGCTCGATGACGGCGTGGCGCGGCAGCCCGGTCTGGCGACGCAGCGGGTCCACCCGCTTGTCGGCGCTGGCGATGCCCTTGCCGGACAGCTTCTCCCGCCCGATGCGCAGCACCTCGAGCATCTTGGCGGCGTCGATGTCGTACGACATGGTCACGTGGTGCAGTACTGCGCCGCCGTGCGCCGCGATCCGCTTCTGCGCGGCCCCGCCGACCTTCCCGGCCTCCGTCGCGATGTCGTTCAGCGGCTGGTACCACGCCTTGACCCCCATCTCGCCCAGTGCGCCCAGCACCCAGTCGTCCAGATAGGCGTAGCTGTCGGCGAAGGAGAGGCCGGAGACGAGCGAGTCGGGTACGTACAGCGAGTAGGTGATGGTGTTGCCCGGTTCGACGAACATCGCCCCGCCGCCGCTGATCCGCCGGACGACGGTCACCCCGTGCCGCTCGGCGCCCGCCGGGTCGACCTCGTTGCGCAGCGACTGGAAACTGCCGATGATGACGGCCGGACGATCCCACTCCCACACCCGCAGCGTGGGCGGCCGCCGCCCGGCGGCGACCTCGTCGGTCAGCACCTCGTCCAGGGCCATGTGCAGCGCCGGGTCCTGCGGCCCCTCGTGGATCAGCTGCCAGTCGTAGTCCGTCCAGTCGGTGGCATGGGCCAGCGCCCGTCGCACCGCGATGCCCACGGCCTCGGCGGAGAAGCCGAACATCACGGTGCCGGTGGGCAGCGCCGCGTCGATGCGCGCGGCCAGCGCCTGCGCGTCCGCGTCGGCGGGGGCGCCCTCCAGGGCCCGGTCGATCGTGTGCAGTGCCTCGTCCGGTTCCAGGAAGAAGTCGCCCGCGACCCGCACCTCGCGCAGCGTGCCGTCGTGGACATCCAGATCCACGACGACCAGCTTGCCGCCCGGCACCTTGTACTCACCGTGCATTCACCGCACCGCCTTCCGATTCCTGGCCCCGGCACTCCCGATCATTATCCCGCGCCGCGACGGGCTGCGACGGGGCCACCCTCGGCCGGGGTCGGCTTCCGTGGCGTGGCGGGGTCAGGCTCCTGTTGTCGAGCCCGGGCGGACGATCATGAGAATGGTGACCGTGGCCCACAGCAGATTGAACACGCCCGTGAACATGGCCAGTTGGACGGTGTCGGACCGCTCCAGGGCCTTGTGTGTACCGAGAGCGTCGATGAGTTCGTCCTGGCGGGGCAGGACGAAAGCCACCAGGATGCCCGCGGCCGCGGCTGTCAGGGCGATGGAGGCGGTGAGCCAGCCGCTGCTGAGAACACCCATCGCGGCGGCAGTGGCGAAGCCGAAGACGGGCACGGCCAGGCCCATCTTGGCGTAGATGCGGCAGATGCGGTGCAGCAGCCGGACCGTGCCCAGGTCCGCCTCGCCCTCGGCGGGGGCGTGTGCTTTGCGCGCCGCGGGCGGGAACATACTGGCCGCTACGGTGACGGGACCGATCGCGACGATGGCGGCCAGGACGTGCAGGGAGAGCAGGATCTTGGTCATCGGGTGGCGTCCGGCCGCCTGTCGGATGTGGCAGGCACCGGTGTCTCCTTTCGAGCGTGGGCCGGGTGGTGCCCGCCTCACGCTAGAGAGCCGAGAGAAGATCACCCAGGGGCTGGAACGACAGATGTCAACGGATTCTCGCCATGTGGGGGGCTGGGTTGCCTAGTGGCCTGGTGGCTTATTGGCTCAGCCAATAAGCCAGGGAGCGACTCGGTCATCCGTCGACGTACGGGCCCGTAGCGCGTCGATGCGCACGAAGGGCATGTCGGGACTCTCTTTCGGGCGAGTCGGTCGGCGGAAGACAGGCGGAAGACAGGCGGAAGGCCGACGGAAGTCCGGCGGAAGTCCGGTGGAAGGTCAGCGGACGTGCGCGGTGAGCAGGCCGAGCGCTCCGTCCATGGCCCGGGTGTACACCTCGGCCGAGTCGGCGGCGCGGGCCAGCACATAGCCGCCCTGCAACACCGCGACCAGCGCGGTGGCCGTGGCCACCGGGTCGAGCCCGGCGTCGAGCTCACCGTTCGCCCGGCCCTCCGCGAGCAGCCCGGCCAGCCGGTCGGTGAGCCAGGCGAAGGTCTCCTCCACCGGTCGGCGCAGGTCCGGGTCCGCCATCACATCGGGGTCCTGGGTGAGGCGGCCGACCGGACAGCCCTTCAGGGCGTCCCGTTCCCGCCGCAGATAGGCGGTGATCCGCTCGACCACCGTGCCGGGTCCGCCGAACTCGGCCTCCGCCCTGCCCTTCAACTCCTCGGCGCTGCGGCCGATCGCGGCGAGCGCCAGATCGGGCTTGCCGCGGAAGTGGTGGTACATGCTTCCCTGGCCCGCCCCGGATCGCTCCTGGATCGCCTTCGGGCTCGTGCCCACATAGCCGCGCTCCCACAGCAGTTCACGGGTGCTTGCGATGAGTCGTTCCCGGGTGTCCATGACCTGGATCTTACATACTAGTAGGTACAAAAGGGAACGCGCGGACGGCTCCCTCGGTGAGAGGATCCCGGCGTAAGTGCGCGCTGGATCGGACCGTGGAAACCGTGGAAGGTGACGATGTACGCGATACCCCTGGGTGAGGACGGCGCGGAGCTGCGCCCGCTGGAGCCGTGGCAGGCCGAGGAGTTCCTCGCCCATATGGACCGGGGACGGGAGTTCATCGGGCGGTACATCGCGCTGGCGGACGCCGTCGCCGACCTGGAGTCGGCCCGCAAGTTCCTCCAGGGGTACGCGGACAAGGCGGCGGCCGACGCCGGGCGGATCTACGGCATCTGGGCGGACGGCAAGCTGGTCGGCGGAGTCCTCTTCCGCACGATGGACATCAACCAGGGCACCGCGGAGGCGGGTTGCTGGCTGGAGCCGTCGGCGGTGGGCAAGGGGCTGGTGACCCGGGCCGCGCGCGTGATCATCGACTGGGCCGTGGTGGAGCGGGGCATCCATCGCGTGGAGTGGTGGGCGAAAGCGGAGAACGAGGCCAGCATCGCCGTGGCCCGGCGGCTGGGGATGAAGAGGGAGGCGGTACTGCGGCAGAGCTATGTGCACCGTGGCAGCCGGCACGACATGGAGATCTGGGCGGTACTCGCACCGGAGTGGCGGGCAGGCGAAACGCCGTCCTGAGCGGCGCGCCGACCGGTGGCGGAGCGGCAGCGGCGGCGTGCGGACGGCGAATGCGGTGTAGCTGATCGCCGAACGGCTGGCTGACGGCCGGACGGCCGGGAAACGGCTGGGCACCGTACCGGGTCCCATAAACTCGCCCGCCGTACCGGCCCGCCCCCGACGCTCACCGCAGTCGCCGCCCGCCACGTCGGCCCCGGCCTCGTCGCCGCCCGGAAGATCGAGGAGCTGCACCGTCAGCTGGCCCGCGCCGAGGAGTTCGCCGCCACCCTGCGCTCGCGGCTGGAGCAGACCGGGCCCGCCGTCCCCTCCTGACCGGCCCGTGGCCGCCGGGCGGGGCTCCATGGCCTCCCCGGCGATGCGTCGGCCGACCAAGCCGCTCAAGCCCATGCCGTAGGGCCGGCGCCCAGGCCGGGAGGCCGACGTCCGCCGTAGGCTGAATCCCTCTCCGTTCGCGCCCATCTGGATCACCGAGATGGTGCGACGACAGCACGATAAGACGATGGCCTGATTGACTGCCGTTTCCGCGCGTGGCGCCCGAGACATCGGCATGTGCGCGGTGAGCACTCGCCCTACGCGGGGGGACCCAAGCGTGGATGTTCCGGCCGTCGTCATCGCGTAAAGGTGCGCCGGTAGGCGGTGGGGGTGGTGCCCAGCGCCCGCCGGAAGTGCAGCCGCAGGTTGGCGGGTGTGCCCAGCCCGCAGTCCCGCGCCACCCGATCCACCGAGTGGTCCGTGGTCTCCAGCAGTTCCCGGGCCTTGCCGAGACGGGCGTTGAGCAACCACTGCAACGGGGTCGTGCCCGTCTCCTCGGTGAAGCGGCGCATGAAGGTGCGCTGCGAGACGCCCGCGTGCCGGGCGAGCACGCGCAGCGTGAGGGGCTCGTCGAGCCGGCGCAGGGCCCATCCCCGGGTATCGGAGAGCGACGCCTCGCCGGCCGCCGCGACCGGAGCCGGTACGTACTGGGCCTGCCCGCCGTCGCGGTGCGGGGCGGCCACCAGGCCGCGAGCGATCTGGTTGGCCACCACCGCCCCCAGGTCGCGGCGGACGAGGTGCAGACACAGGTCGATGCCGCAGCACACCCCGGCCGACGTGAGCACGTCTCCCTCGTCGACGTAGAGCACGTCGCGGTCGACCTTGACGGCGGGGAAGTCCCGCTCGAGGGCATCGATGTGCTTCCAGTGGGTCGTGGCGTGCAGCCCGTCCAGCACGCCCGCCGCGGCCAGCGCGAAGGTGCCCGTGCAGATCGACACCACCCGCCGGCCTTGATCACGGGCCTCGGCCAGCACGCCGAGCGCGGCCTCCGGCGGCCGCAGGAGCGGCTCGTATCCCGGCACGATCACCGTGTCGGCGGCGCGCACCTGCTCCAGGCCCCCAGCGGCGACCAGGGCGAAACCCGCGGTGGTGGCCACCTGCGAGTCGAGCGCACACAGGGTCATCTCATACGGAGTCTCCGGCCGGGCAGTGAAGATCTGTGTCGGGATCGCCAGGTCGAGCGGGGTGACCCCGTCCAGCGCCAGTACCGCTATTCGATGCACCATGGCAAGATTCTATCGAAGCGAGGAAATTTTGCCTCTCGCCTGGTCAGGGCGGTCGCGGTCAGACTCAAAACATGACCGGACCTACTCGCGAGGCGACCGCCGACCTGATCACGCTGCCCGGCACACCGCTTGCCGACGCCGTCGTGAACCTCATCCGACCGGTGGAAACGCCGTCCGTGTTCAACCACAGCGTCCGCAGCTATCTGTTCGCCCGGCTGGTGGCCGACCGGCTCGGCTTGGTCGTCGGCCACGACTACCACGACGACCTGCTGTTCGCCGCGTGCGCGATGCACGACCTGGGCGTGGCATCGGACGGCCCGCACAGTCAGCGGTTCGAGGTCGAAGGCGCCGACCGGGCAGCCGCATTCCTCGTCGACCGCGGAGTGCCCGCGGCGGCCGCCGACGAGGTCTGGCAGGCCATCGCCTTGCACACCTCCCCGGGCATCGCGGAACGCCGCGGCACGCTGTGCGTGCTCGTGCGCGAAGGCGTCGCGCTCGACTTCGGCGGCGCGCTCGGAGCCAACCACGTCGATGCCGTCACCGACGAGCAGGCCGATGCCGTCCACGCCGCCTACCCACGGCTGGAAATGATCCGCTCACTCACCGACGCGATCGTCGCGCAAGCCGCGAAAAACCCGAAGAACGCACCCCGGTACGCGCTTCCCGGTGAATTCCTCCGTGAACGCGAGACCTTCGGCCGGACCCGGATGGAGCACGCCTGCCGTTCGTCCCGCTGGGGCAACTGAGCCCACGGGCTCCACGACCCCCTCGACGAAGAAACACGACCCCCGCAACAAAGAACCCCCTCAACGAAGAAAAGGGAAGCACCGCAATGACCGTCCACACCGTCGAGATCCCCGAGGGCAACGCAGTCTTCGGGCAAACCACCAGCGCCTTCGCGAGCTTCGGCTATTCCGCCGCGGTCCGCGCGCAGGGACTCCTGTTCATCGCCGGAACGATCGGGCGCCGCGCCGACGGAACCATCCCGGACACCATCGAGGAGCAGACCGAGATCGCCATCCGGAAGATCGAGGAGATCCTTCGGCTGGAGAACCTCGACCTGTCCGCCCTCGTCGACGTCACCAGCTACCACGTCGACATCCGCCAGCACCTGCCCGGCTTCGTCGAGGCCAAACAGCGCCTCGTCCAAGCGCCCTACCCGACCTGGACGATCATCGGGGTGAGCGGTCTCGCCAGCCCGGGACTCCTCGTCGAGATCCGTGCGACCGCCGCCTACCCCGGCGACGCATCCCGATAGACCACGGCTCCTGGGCTCGGGGTCGGCCCCAAGCCCAGGAGTGGTGGTAGCTGTTGACTGACCGTGGCCGCGCCCCCGAGCCGCTGCCCCCCCGGGGCACGCCGAGCGAGCCGATCTCGAAGAGTGCGCGGGCCCCGGCGGTCTCAGCCGGACACCGCGCGCAGCGCCCCGGAGCGGCGGCCCGTCAGCCGGTCCAGGGCGGCGGCGGAGGCGCGCGGGGATGTGCACCACCAGGCGCTGATCGTCGTCGGCGGGCAGCTCCAGCGTCTCGTACGCCAGGCGGAGTTCCCCCTCCTCGGGGTGGATGAGACGCAGGACGCCGTTCGCCCTCGGCAGACCGGGCAGGGTCGTCACCCGTTCGGTGAAGTCCGGGCCGGCGGTCACGGTCAGCTCGTCGGCGACCGCCGCGATATGGGGGTCCGCGCGGAACGGCCCCTGCTTGAGCGCGGCCACCTGGTCATCGGCGACCCGGTCCCAGTCGGGGTAGGCGGTACGTGCCCGCGCGTCGGTGAAGATGTAGCGGACGAGGCTGGGCGGCCCCTCGTCCGCCCCGTGCGCGTCGAGGAGCCCCAGCGGCCTGGTGAGTCGCTCGTACGCCTCCGTCCAGACCAGGAGCTCGCCCAGCCCGTTGAGCAGCACGGCCGGGGCGGGCTCGAGACGGTCCAGCAGCGCCCGCACGGTGGGCCGCACCGCGCGACCGGGCACCGCCCCGCCCCGGCAGGTGAACCCGCCCTCGGCCCCTTTGGAGAGCCGGTGCAGATGGACCCGCTCGCTCGCGGTCAGCCCCAGCGCGTCGGCGAGGGCGGAGAGCACGGGCGCGGACGGCCGGCGGTCGCGCCCCTGCTCCAGCCGGGTCACATACTCCACGCTGACCCCGGCGAGCGTGGCCAGCTCGGCCCGGCGAAGCCCCGGCGTGCGGCGGCGCGGCCCGGTGGGCAGGCCCACGTCGGCGGGGGCGACGGCCTCGCGGCGGCTGCGCAGGAAGAGACCCAGCTCTTTGTCGCTCACCCCGTGAACGTAACAGCCGCGCCCGTCCGGATCGTGGCCCTGCCACTACCAGCCTCGGCCCGGCCTTCCTGGCACCCGGCAACCACGGCAGATTCGAAGGCGATCCAACGGACCCCAGCACAAGGAGAGGTGCCGAACCACCATGCCCACTGAGCCCATGAACGGTCAGCCCCGGAACGGTGAACCCCTCAACCTCGCCGTGGTCATCGGCAGCGTCCGAGAGGGCCGCTTCGGCCCGGTGGTCGCCAAGTGGTTCGCGGAACGGGCCGAGGAGTACGGCCGCTTCGCGGTGAACCTCGTCGATCTCGCCGACACACCCCTGCCACTGGCCCTCCCGGCGGTGCCACCCGCCCTCGAACCCCGTATGGCCCGTCCCGCCGGGATGGCGGGCCTCACCCGGCGGCTCGAGGAGGCCGACGCGGTGGTCGTGGTGACGCCCGACTACAACCGCAGCTTCCCCGCCTCCCTGAAGGCCGCGATCGACTGGCACTACACGGAGTGGGAGGCCAAGCCGATCGGCTTCGTCGGCTACAGCGGAGCCAGCGGCGGCCTGCTCGCCATCGAGCAGCTTCGCCAGGTCTTCGCCGAGCTCCAGGCGCATACGGTGCGCAACGCCGTGACGTTCCCCCGCTACTACGAGCTCTTCGGCCCGGAGGGCCGGCTACGGGACCCGGAGGGCCCGAACGGCGCCGCGAAGGCGATGCTCGACGAGTTGCTGTGGTGGGGCGAACTCCTCCACGAGGCACGCCGCGCCCGGGCCGAGGCCGCCTGAGCTGCCGCGGCAGGCTTCGCAGCGCCGGGCGCCGAGGTGTCGCGGTCCGGCCGCCCGGGATCGTCGGCGGAGACGGCCCCTTCCGCCCGGCGGGTGTGCGGTGGGCGCGGGACCTGGCCGTCCTACTCCAGTCCCCGCTTTCCCGGCGCCCAGAACGGCTTGGTGAGCACCGCGCGACGGTCCCAGCCCGCCTCCCGGACGAGCACCTGCCGCACCTGCTGCACGGTACGGGCCTCCCCGGCCACGTAGGCGATCCCGCCCGGCTCGGGGGCGAGGCGTCGTACCGCGTCCGGGAGTGAAGTTCCGCCCCTGGTCAGCCAGTCGAGGCGGTCCGAGTGGGGCAGGGGCAGCCGGTCCGCGGCCGTCTCCGTCTCCACACAGCCGGAGACGCGCGCCCCGGTCGGCAGTGCGGTCAGCATCGCGCCGAAGGCGACGGATGCCGTCTCCTCCCCGACGAAGACGTGGTGCGCGGCCTCGGGCCGGAGTGTGAACGACCCCTCGGGCTTGCCCAGGCGCACCCGCTCGCCGACCTCGACGCTCCTGCCCCACTGTGCTCCCGGTCCCGCTCCGGCGTGGTCCAGCACGCACAACTCGACGGCACCGGAGGGGTCGTAGCGCCATACGGAGTACGTACGACGGGTCAGTCCGGAGCCAACCAGGACGCGCACCTGCTGCCCGGGGCGGACGGCGAGCCCGGCGAGGGTGTCGCCCTCGATGCGCAGTCGGCGCATACGGGCGGTGATCGGTTCGGCCTCGGTGACGGTGCCACGGAGCATCAGCAGATCCAGGACCGGGTCCAGCAGCGTGGGCATGGGAGTGCTCCTCGGGGAACTCAAAGGCGTGCGGGGGGAGTTGGGCGGTCACGATCAACCCGAACGCGATAGTACGCGTTCGGGGCCAGATGCGATAGTTCGCGACTTTGCGGGGTTGCGGTAGCCCATGACGATCACCGTCACCGCTGCGGCGACCAGCACTGACGGCCGGGCGCCGAGTCAGCGGGGGCGGCGTGCGACGGTGATGATCTCCGGGCTGGTGTCCGTCAGCGGCCCGCGGTCCCAGCCCCCGAACTGCTCGGCCACGACCAGTCCCGCCTCGTCCAGGAGCTCCGCCAGCGCGTCCGGGCCGAGAAACCGCAGCGTGCTGCGGCTCAGCAGGGGCCGCTCCCAGCCCCCGCCGGTGTAGGTGTACGTGGCCGAGACGAGATCGCCGCGCACCGGCGTCTCCACCTCGCACACGCAGCGCACCACGGTCCCCGCGGAGTCCACCACCTCGCCCGAGTACCGCGTGTTCCAGTCCTCCCACTCCCGCACCAGCGGATTGCGGGTCTCGAACACGAAGCGGCCGTCGTCGGTCAGCGCTGTGGCGACCGCGGCCAGCGCACCGCGCAACTCATCGTCGCCGAGAAGCCCCTGGAAGGCGTGGCCGCTCATCACCACCAGCTGGAACTCACGGCTCCACCCCGGCGCCGAGAGCAGGTCACCGAGCACCCACTCCGCATCCGGGCACTCCCGCGCCACCTCCAGCATCCCCGCCCCGGGGTCCAGTCCGCACAGCCGCCCCGTGTGTCCGTCCTCCCGCGCCCTGCGCAACAGCGCGCCCGTTCCGCACCCCACGTCCAGGACGGAGCGGGCGGACATCACCAGGGGCAGGTAGAACGCGAAGTCGCCGCGCTCGTCCCAGGGGCAGAACAGGTCGTAGAGCGCGGCCAGCCGGCGATCGGAGAACTGCGTGTCCACCATGGCCGTCACGGTGCCCCTGGCCCCACCGACCCGCAAGGCCGGGCACCGGCCAATGGTGGTGCGGGCCCGCCGTCATAGGATCGAAAGGGGCTTTTGTCGTCTCCGGGAGCTTTTGATGTCCGACTCGCTCGACCAGCGGCTGGCCGCCATCGCGCGCCACCCGTTCCGCGCGAAGTTCCATCTGCGCGGTCGTGACCTGGCCACGGCCGAGCTGAGCGGTCCGTCGGCGATGCGCTGGTACGCGTATGACGTGATCGCCAAGCGGCTGGCTCCCGCCGAGCCCCGAAAAGACGGCAAGCAGACGCCTTACCGCGGCCACCCCGTGTTCGTCGCCCAGCATGCGACCGCCACCTGCTGCCGTACCTGCCTCGAGCGCTGGCACCAGATCCCCAAGGGGCGGGAGCTGACCCGCGCGGAGCGGACCTATGCGGTGGATGTGATCTGCCGTTGGATCGAGCGCGAGGTGGCGGACGGCGCGCGACCGGCTCCATAAGTTTTTGCCACTCCCGGAGCCGCGCGGTAAACCTCAACGGGTCCGATGGCGTCTTGATCCACAACGAACGCGCAGCAGTGCTGCTCCTGATGGGGCCGGTTTCCCGGCGCCTATACGCGGCGTGTATACATGGGGCGCATACCTGCGATGTATACGTTCGACGTATACATCCCGTGTATAGATGCGGTCGCGCGCTCCTGGGACAACAGACGGAAGGCATCCATGTACGGCAAGGCATTCGCACCCGAGTACCAGGGCTCCCTCACCACCCTGTCCGTGAACTCCTCGTTGGCCGATGTACTGGCCGCGGGCACCGAGCAGTTGCGGGCGGCCGAGCGGGGCGGCTCCCCGGGTGAGGCGGCCCGTGCGGGGCTCGCGGTCGCCGAGGCGTACCGGAGACTGGGGCAGGTGGGCGAGGCCGACCGCGAGTGGAAGGCCAGCTACCGCGCGGCCCGTGCGGCGGGTGACGTCGGAGCGATGGCGTGGGCGCTGTGGAGCGGAGGCACGCTCGCCCGGCAGCGTGGCGCGCTGGCGCTGGCGTGGCGGCTGCTCGGACTCGCGGCCGACCTCGGCGAACGCGGCGGGGACATCGTCGTCCGCGGCTACTCGCTGGCCGGGATGGCGGAGACCGGCCGTATCCAGGGCGACTACGAGGCCGTGGGCGAACTGCACGAGCGGCTCCTCGCCGAGGCGCGGAAGCGCGGCGAGGCACGCCACACCGTATGGGCGCTGGAGGGCATCGCCCAGATGCACCGCAACACCGGGTCGTACGACTCGGCCCACGCGATGTTCCAGGAGGCCGCGGAGATAGCCGCCAAGGCCGACGACCGGCGCGGACACGCATGGGCGCTGCGGGGCATGGCCGACATCGTGTCCGTACGCGACGGGGACGTGGAGCGCGCGCTGGAGCTGCTCTCCGAGGCCGAACTGACCTGCCGTGAGATGAACTTGGTGAGCGCGCTGGCCTACAACCACAAGATGCGCGGCAATGTGCTCTACCGCGCGGGCCGTTACGAGGCGGCCCGCGCGATGTACGAGCAGGCGCTGGAAGAGTTCCGCGACATGAGCGAGCCGCGCGGCGAGGGGCTCGCCCGCCTCGGGCTCATCAAGTCCCTGGCCCGGCTGGGCCGCGACCGTGCCCGTACCGCCGAGGACCTGTCCGAACTGGCCGGTGAGCTGGAGCGGATCGGGCTGCGGCACGCCTGCCGGATGGTGGACCGTGCCCGGGAGGAGTTCGGTCTCACGGAGGTCATGGAGGTGGCGCTGTGACAACGGCGTTCCCCGTGCTCCTCGGGGCGGACGAGACCACCGCGACCGCGGGCGAAATCCTGGGCCGCTGCCGGGAGTTGGTGCGCCCGACCCTGGTCGGGACGGTCGGGCGGCTGCACCCCTGGGTGGCCGAGATGGCCGCGTACTCCTTCGGCTGGTGCGATGTGGGCGGCACGCCCGCCGAGGGGGCGGGCGGCAAGGGGATACGGCAGGCCCTCTCCGTGCTGTGCGCGGAGGCGGCCGGGGCATCCGGTGAGGCGGCGGTCGCCGGTGCGGTGGCGGTGGAGCTGGTGCACACCTTCTCGCTGCTGCACGACGACATCATGGACGGCGACCAGACCCGCCGCACCCGCCCCACCGTGTGGAAGGCGTACGGGACCGGCCCGGCCGTACTCGCCGGTGACGCCCTGTTCGCGCTGGCCGTGGAGGCGCTGGCCGCCGTGGACGGCGCGGGAGCCGCGGCCGCGGTGCGGCGCCTGAGCGCGGCACTGGGCGACCTCGTCCGCGGTCAGGCGGACGACCTGCTCTTCGAGTCGCGCCCCTGGACCGGGCCCACGGCGGTGGGGCCGGCGGAGTACCGCACGATGGTCGAGCACAAGACCGGCGCGCTGCTCGGCTGCGCCGCCGCCCTGGGCGCCGAACTCGCCGGGGCGCCGGAGAGCACCGTGGCCGCCCTGGACCGGGCCGGACGGCACATGGGCGTGGCGTTCCAGGTGGTGGACGATCTGCTGGGCATCTGGGGCGACCCCGCGGTCACGGGCAAACCCGTCCACCGCGATCTGCGGCAGCGCAAGAAGACCTTCCCCGTGCTCGCCGCGCTGGGCGCCGGCGGACCCGGCGCCCCGGCCGCCGAGCGGCTGGCCACGCTCCTGGAGGAGTCCCCGGACACCCCGGACGACGCCACCACACGCCGAGCGGCCGCCCTGATCGAGCAGGCCGGTGGCCGCTCCGCGGCCCTGGCGGAGGCCGACCGCCACATCGCCGCCGTGGAGACATGCCTGGCGAGTCTGCCGCTGGCGCCCCGGGCGGGCGCGGAGCTGCGTACACTGCTGGGCTTCCTCGCCCGGCGCGACATCTGACCCCGCTCGATCCGCTCCGGGAGCCGGTCGCGCGTGGCCTCGTCGGTGTTCATGGCGTCGTTCATGGCGTCGGAGCCGTCGAGGTGCCGGGAGGTCGGGAAGCGGACATCGGTGATCTCGGCATCGACGGCACGAGGGGTCGGCGCGCCCTCCTGAGGGCAGAAGGGCGAGGGAAAGCGAACAGATGTTTCCGCGAGACGGTGTGGTCCGCAGGGAGGCCCGGTCACATCGTCACGAGAGGAGAGGGCGACAGATGACACGCATCGTGCGTTTCGCCGATGACACCGGGACCGTCCGGACCGGAGTGGCCGACGACACCGGAGGGATCCGGGCCTTCCCCGGGGCGCCGCTCATCGCCGAGCTGCTGCGGCTGTCCATGGCGGAGCTGCGGGCCCTGGTGGAGCACACCGCCTCCGGCCCGGCGGCCGTCCATGAGCGGGACGTCCTGCCGCTGCCGCCGCTGGACGGGCTGATGGAGCTGTGGGCGGCGGGGGTGACGTATGAACGCTCACGCGAGGCCAGGGTGGAGGAGAGCACCGAGCAGTCGGTGTACGAGCGGATCTACGACGCCGAGCGCCCGGAGCTGTTCTTCAAATCGCCGCCCTGGCGCGTGGTGACCGATGGCGAGCCCATCGCCGTACGGGACGACTCCGAGCTGAACGTCCCCGAGCCCGAGCTGGCGCTGGTCCTCAACCGGCACGGCGAGACCGTCGGCTATCTGGTCGCCGACGACGTCAGCTCCCGGTCCATCGAGGGCGAGAACCCGCTCTACCTCCCCCAGGCAAAGATCTACGCCGGAAGCGCCGCCGTGTCCTCCGCCATCGTGCCCGCCTGGGAGATCGAGGCCCCCGACGCGCTGGAGATCACCATGGCGGTGTGGCGCGACGGCGAGGCGGCCTATCAGGCGGCCACCTCCACGGCCGCGTTCCACCGCACTCCGCAGGGGCTGGTGGACCACCTGTGGCGCTCCCAGCCCTTCCCCGACGGCGCCGTGCTGTCCACCGGCACCGGCATCGTGCCCGCGCTCGACTTCACGCTGCGCGCCGGGGACGTGGTGGAGATCTCCATCGAGGGGGTCGGCACCCTGCGCAACCCGGTACGGGCCCATCAGGCCGAACTGGACTGGCTGGTGCGGGCCATCGCCGAGCCGCTGACGCGCTGTGCCCACCGCAGCCGCTTCCCGGAGTGATCCGGGCCCGTGACGGCCATCAGCGCACCGGCGCTCCGCCGCGGACGGCCCTCAGCGTTCCAGGGAAGCCGCGTCGCCCATGACGACGACGGGCCCGCGGTCGGGGTCCAGCGTCCGGAGCAGCTCCTTCATGGCGTCCGCCCCGAGGCTGACACAGCCGTGTGTGGGGCCGCCGTGGTCGATATGCAGCCAGATGCCGCCGCCGCGCTCCGGGCCGAGGGGGCGGGTCCGGTCCAGGGGCGAGGTGCCGGGCCGGCGGTTGTAGTCGATGGCGATCACATAGTCGAACGAGCCGGCCAGGGGCTCGCCCGCGAAGCCCGTGCCGCCCACGCTGAAGTCGGCAGACCGGTCGTAGGGCAGCCGGGTGCCGGGGTCGGGGAGCCGTCCGCCGGCGTCTGTGAGGGTGTAGACGCCGATGGGGGAGCGCAGATCGCCTTCCCGGTGGTGGTCGGTCCAGCCGTTGAGCGCGTTATGTGCCGGCTGGCCTGGTCCGGCCCGCCAGCCGGCCCCGGTGTGCTCGTACAGGACCGCCGTGGACACCGGCGCGTTCCGGTCGCCGCCCGTCACCACCAGGACCTGCCGGGACCGGCGCGGCACCTCGCCCCAGGTCCTGGGCCCCAGCCCCGGGAGTGGCGCCGCCGGGGCGGCGGGACGCGGTGTGCCGCGTGGTGTGCGCATGGTCATGGGCCCCCGGCCGACGCGGAAGGGAACTCGTCAGGGTCCAAGTGTCCCGCGACGGCTCGGACGGTGTCGTCGTTGGCGCCTGGCCGTGGCGAACAGCCTCTGACCTGCGATATCACCGCCATAACAACAGTGAGTCCGCCCCCTATGTCCATCTGTGGAACGCTTGCTCGATTACGCGGGTACGCTGCCCATATGGGTGCGTATCTCCAGGGCTCGCTCTTCGACCAGGCCGATGACATCGGCCTCGGCTCGCTGCGCGGGACGCGCAGGACCGAGCTCGGGTCCGGGGCCTGGATCGATCTGCTGCCCGGGTGGCTGAGGGGAGCGGACGACCTGTTCACCCGGCTCGTCGCCGAGGTCCCCTGGAAGGCCGAGCGGCGGCATATGTACGAGCAGATGGTGGACGTCCCCCGGCTGCTCGCCTTCTACGGCGCCGAGGACCCGCTGCCGCACCCCGTCCTCTCCGAGGCCCGGGAGGCGCTCTCCGCGTACTACGCCACCGAGCTGGGGGAGCAATTCACCACGGCCGGGCTGTGCTACTACCGCGATGGCCGGGACAGCGTGGCCTGGCACGGCGACCGCATCGGGCGCGGCGGCACCGAGGACACCATGGTGGCCATCCTGTCCGTGGGCGCGCCCCGGGACCTGCTGCTCCGCCCGCGTGGCGGTGGCAGTGCCCTGCGACGGCCGCTCGGTCACGGCGACCTCCTGGTGATGGGCGGCTCCTGCCAGCGGACCTGGGAACACGCGATCCCCAAATCCTCCCGCGCCACCGGTCCACGGATCAGCATCCAGTTCCGCCCCAGCGGCGTGGCGTGACATCTGCCGAATCGGGGAGCGGCTCATGGCGTGCCGGGCTACGGTTCGACGCGTTCCCTCCATGCTTCCCGGTGTCCGAATTTGGTCCAGACCATTGACGTATTCGGCCCGGGACGCTGTCATGGGGGACCGTCAGCCCTGGAGCGTGTCCTCACGTTGATGTCCTCAACTGAGGCCGGACCTCGGAGAGTTCCCGGTGCGTGTAGATTGTCATGATCGTGACAGATTCGGCTTATGGGAGCGCTACGGCGCCTTGCGGAAAGTCGTGACCGCCATGGCCGCCACGGCCGTAGCGGTCCTGGTGGCCCTGAGCCCCGATGCGGGGACCGGCGCGGGCGCCACCCCCGGCACCGGCGCGCACACGCTGTCCGATGCCGCACCGGCCGCGGCCACGGCGGCCGATCACACGGTCACGTTCGTCAACGACACCGGCAAGAAGGTGTGGATCGGCAGCGATGTCAACAACGACGGATCCAAGCCGTTCGCCACGCTACCCATCCTGGAGCCGGGCCAGTCGGGCACGGTGACGATTCCCGAGACGGCGGAACCCGGCCACTGGCGTGGCAAGTTCTTCGCACGCCAAGGATGCACCGGGGCATCGGGCAGCACCTTCCACTGCCTGGTGGGGGACTGCGGCAAGTTCGCCGACCACTGCGAGTCCGGTGAACAACCCACGAGCCTCGCGGAGTTCAACTTCGACACCGAGGACACGCTCGCCCCCTGGTACAACGTCAGCTACGTCAACGCGTTCTCGCAGCCTGTCACCATCGCCCCCAAGGATGCCGCGGGCGGCGGAGGGTGCGGCACGATGGGCTGCTCGGAGAACCTGCTGCCGCTGTGTCCTCCCGGCGATCTGACCAGTTGGCCGGATGGCGAGCCGATGCTGTGCACCAGCCCCAACCGGGACGCCAAGACGCCCTACAGCGACATGATCGCAGCCCATTGCCCCAAGGCTTACGGATGGTCCAAGCAGGACCAGGAGCCGGGCAACCAGGTGATGCAGCAGTGCGCCCGGTGCAGCGGTTTCACCGTCACCTTCCACAGCGCCGCCTGACCGGCCGGTCCGCCACTTGACCCACCAGGCCGGATGAGGAGAGGAAGGGAGAGACGAAGTGCACAGGATGCGCGCTGCACACGGGATTCGGGGGGTACGCGGAGCACGCGGGGTACGCCTGCTGACCGTACTGCTCGCGGTGTTGACCCTGCTGACCGCGGGCAGCCAGGCGGGCGCCACCGATGCCGCCACCGCCGCGGTGGCGAAGAAGAAGGGCGTCAGCGCCTGGAACTTCAACGGGGTCACCGCCGCGATGTCCGATGCCAAGGTCGGCTGGTTCTACACCTGGGCCTCGGGCAGGGAGCAGATCAACGCACCTGCCGGTGTCGAGTTCGTGCCCATGATCTGGGGCTCGGGCTCGGTGACCGACGCCGAACTCAACCGGGCCAAGAGCGAGGGCACGACCCTGCTCGGCTTCAATGAACCGGACATGGCGGGCCAGGCCAATATGACCGTGGAGAAGGCCCTCGACCTGTGGCCACGGCTCCAGTCGACCGGTATGCGGCTCGGCGCGCCCGCCGTGGCCTACGGCGGCGACGTCGCCAATGGCTGGCTCGACCGCTTCATGAAGGGCGCCGCCGACCGTGGCCACAAGGTCGACTTCATCCCGCTGCACTGGTACGGCGGGGACTTCGACGCCACCCGCGCGACCGACCAGCTGCGGAGCTATCTCCAGGCCACGTACGACCGCTACAAGAAGCCGATCTGGCTCACCGAGTACGCGCTGATCGACTTCTCGACCGGTACGCCGAGGTATCCGCCCCAGGCCCAGCAGGCCGACTTCGTGACGAAGTCCACCGCCATGCTCCAGGGGCTGTCCTTCGTCGAGCGGTACGCGTGGTTCACGCTGTCCGCGGATCGCGGCGGCACCGGGCTCTACAACGGCGCGACGCCCAACCAGTCGGGCGCCGCCTACCGCGCGGCCGACTGACGAACGGCCCTCCCGCGCCCACCCCACACCACGACAACCCGGAATGAGGTCCTTCGCCATGCGCAAGGGAACGCTGATCGGCCGAGTGGCGGCCGCGGCCGTCGCACTGACCGCCGTGCTGGGGGTCGCCCCGGCGAGCACCGCCGCCACCAGCGACACCCCGCCGGCCGGTGAGCCCTGCTGGGCGACGCACTACGGCTACATACCTCCCGGTGCCTACACCGCCAGCGGCGAGCTCTTCGACAACAACGCGGACACCGCGGCGACTTCGCTGAGCCGTGATCCGCAACTGCCGTTCGGGACCCGGGTGAAGGTCACCAACCTCGCCAACAACGCGTCGCTGGTCGTGCGGATCAACGACCGCGG
This sequence comes from Streptomyces malaysiensis subsp. malaysiensis, assembly GCF_040653035.1. NCBI lineage: Bacteria > Bacillati > Actinomycetota > Actinomycetes > Kitasatosporales > Streptomycetaceae > Streptomyces > Streptomyces malaysiensis. The sequence goes on along the minus strand of NZ_JBEZNG010000018.1, from coordinate 138,498 downwards.
CACCTTCGCGTGGACCCCGTCGGTGCCCAAGTGCCTCGACCTGACCGACGGGGCGTACGCCCGGCTCGGCGGCGTCCTCGACCCCGACTCCGGCCACATCGTGGTCAAGGAGGAAATCGTGCCGTGACCCGGGTGGGGCCACCCGTCTCGGCCACTTGATGACATCACCCCTGCACCGGAACGCCGGTCCGGGGCAGGGGTGACATGGGCAGGCGCGCGATGGCGCTCCACCGGCCAACGTCCGCCGCCCCGTTGCGGAAGCGACCGCCGTGCGCCGGAGGCTTCCCTCTTTCCGGGGCTATCCGCCGGAAGCGCTACCCACTGACGTCATGGGCAAGTACTCTCCGTGGCGACAATGGAACGTGACTGGTGCGAAGAAGCGGGGTAGCGGGGGTGCGGGTGATGGCGGAGGCCGGTGACAGGGTCGCCGGCCGATATCTCCTCCAGGAGCCCATCGGCAGGGGCGGGATGGGAGTGGTCTGGCGGGCCCACGATGAGCTGCTGGACCGCCAGGTCGCGGTGAAGTGCGCGCGTCCGGACGACGACCGCGCGGTGCTGCGACTCACCAACGAGGCGCGCAACGCCGCACGGCTGCACCATCCGCATATCGTGTCGGTGTTCGACTTCGTGGACGAGAGCGAGGTCTGCTGGATCGTCATGGAGTACGTGTCCGGGGGCAGCCTCGCGGACATGGTGCGCAGCCGGGGCGCGCTCTCCCCGGAGGAGGCGGGCTCCATCGGCTGCCAGATCGCCGCCGCGCTGGCGAAGTCGCATGCCGAGGGCGTGGTGCACGGCGATGTCACCCCGGAGAACGTGCTGATCACCGAGGACGGGGTCGCCAAGCTGACCGACTTCGGCATCTCCCGGGCGCTGTGGAGCGAGGCCACGATGACCAGGACGGGCGGGGTGCGCGGCAAGCCGCCGTATCTGCCGCCCGAGGTGGCCAGGGGGGAGGCGGCCGACCGTAAGTCCGATGTCTTCTCGCTGGGCGCGACCCTCTACGCGGTGATCGAGGGCCGGTCCCCGTACGGCGAGGCATCGCATCCCATGGCCTATGTGGCGCGGGCCATCGAGGGCTATATCGAGACCCCGCACCGGGCCGGTCCGCTGGTGGACACGCTCACCGCGCTGCTGAACGTGGAGCCGAAGCGGCGCCCCGCCGCCCAGCAGGCCGTGCGGTTGCTGCGCCGGGTCGCCCCGGCATCCCCGCACATCGAGGGCCTCGACAGCGCCGAGGACCCCCGCGACGGCGAGACGCTGGACCGCACCCCCTTCACGATGCGGCTGGTGAGGCCGTTGGTCCGAGGGTCCTGGCGCCGCCCGCGCCGCCGGGTGGTGATCGCCGCGGCCGCGCTTTGCACCGCCGCGGTCCTGGTGGCCTGGGCCGCCCTCTTCGGACCCTGGAGCGGCGGGCGATCCGATGAGAGCCGCGGGTCCGGCAAGGACGGCGGGCGCGGCGGGTCCGGGGTGACCGACTCGGTGTCCCCGCACGGACCGGCCGGCACCGTGGGCGACGCGCGGACGGCCGATCCCTGCAAGTTGCTCAATCCCGCCTCGCTCAGCCGCTTCGGCGAGACCGTACTCGACCCGGACTACGGCGAGATCGATCGATGCGATGTCCTGCTGCACGGCAAAAGCGGCGATGACATCGCCGACGTCCAGCTCAACTTCTCCTCCGAACCGCCGGAGCCGGGCGGCGATGTGCCCACCAGAAGGGTCGGCAATGTCACCGTCGGCGCGTTCCAGCGCGAGGGGGACGAGTGCCTGCGGAACATCGCGTCCGCCGACCGCAAGCAGATCTGGATCATCACCGAGCGGCTCGACACCCCGGCCCCCGACCCGTGCCAACTGGGCGACGCCGCCACCGACTACGCGGTGAGCGTGCTGGACCGCGGCCAGGTGCCCCGGCGCGCGGGGCAGCCGGCCGCGAGTTCTCTGCTGCGGGGACACGCATGCCGGGTGCTGGACGGCGATGAGATCAAGCGGGCCTCCGGTGTCCAGGTGGAGGACCATGAGGCGGGCTTCGGGGACTGGCAGTGCGAGTGGACGAACGGCTCGGGCGACGCCGGGGTGAAGCTGGTGTTCAACCGGGACAATCAGTTCACCTCGGAGGGCGGTCAGCGGGCGGTGATCGCGGGCAATCGGAGCGTCGTGTCGCCCAACGAGTGGGACGACGACTCATGCCTCGTCCGGATGCTCCACCGCTCGTACCGCAACTCCCTCGGTGACGACACCGTTGAGATGGTGTCGTTGAACGTCTACGGGCCGAAGTCCACCGAAACGCTCTGCCACTCCGCCAAGGCGCTCGCCGCCACGGCCGCGAAGAAACTACCGACATCATGAGCACACCTCCCGGCAGCGACCGCCGCGCCACCGGACGGGCCCCCGCCGCCCGTCGCCCCGCCCCCGGCCGCCCCGCCGCGGGCGGCCGTCTCCTGCCCGCCGCGCACGGCAGCCTGGCCCGCGGTGTGACCGCGCCGGTGCCGGGCACCGCCTTCGCCCTCGCCCTGACCGGCGGCATCACCCTGGGCCCCGGTGACGGGCGTGAACTGCTCTTCGGGCGGAACCGCCCCGAGGTGCACGTCTGTGTGGGCGAGGACGACCCCCAGGTCAGCCGCTGCCAGGGCAGACTGACCCACCGCCACGGCCGGTGGTGGGTCGCCAACAACGGCCGGCTGCCCCTCCGCTTCCCGTCGCGGCTGCTCTTCACGGGCGAGGAGCCACTGCCCCTCGAAACCGGCTACACCCCGCTGTTCGTCCGGGGCTCGCGCGACCGTGAGCATCTGCTGGAGGTCTTCGTCAGCGGCCCCGAGGCCGAGCGGCCCGTACCGCTGCCCGGGGACGTCACCCGCCCGCCTCGTGTATGGGTGCTCACCGACGAGGAGAAGCTGGCGCTCGTCGTCCTCGGCCAGCGGTATCTGCTCCACGAACCCCGGCCGCAGCCCCTCACCTGGAAGCAGACGGCCGCCCAGCTCGCGGAGTTGCGCCCCGATGAGGGCTGGCGGGAAAAGCGCGTCGAGCACCTGGTCAACCGGGTCCGCATGATGCTCTCCCGGGACGGAGTGCCCTGGCTGACCCGCGAGGAGGTCGGCGAACCGGTCGGGAACGCGCTCAACGACCATCTGATCCGCGCCCTGATGATGTCGACCACGCTCGTCCCCCCGGACCTGGCGCTGATCGACGCCGCCTGACCGCTCAGCGCGCCTCCTCGGCGCCCGCCGCGGCACCGGTCCTCGGGTGCTGGAAGAGCGTGTAGAGCCACCCCAGGGACGGGATCAGCAGCAGCGCTCCGGCCAGGAACACGATCAGCACCGCGATCAGCACCGACGGCGGAGCGGCCGCCCGTGCCACGGTGAGGTCCGGTTCCAGCACCAGCGGGTACTGTGCCACGCCCCAGGCCCAGAGGATGAGGGCCACGGCGAGGGCGGCGGCGGCCCTTGCCCATCCCCACAGCGACCGCAGCAGCAGGAGCAGTCCGGCCACTCCGGCGACGGCGGACAGCACCACCAGCGGCAGGGCGCGATGGGTGAGTCCGTGGAACAGCCGGGGCGCGTCGGCGTCCAGCACGGCGATGCCCACGAGTGCGACGGCGCCCGCCACCAGCCCGCTGACCAGGGCGCGCAGCCGGAACGCCCGTACCAGCTCGGGCCCGCCGCCGCGGGCCGCGTCCGCGCACAGATAGACGGCGGCCAGATGGGCGCAGGTCACCACGGCCAGCACACCGCCGAGCATGGACGTCGGATTGATCCAGCTGGTGACCGTACTGCCCGCGGCCAGCCCGGACGGTACGCGCCCGGAGGCCACACCACCGGCGACGGCGCCGAGGAAGAAGGGCGTGATGACCGAGGAGGTGGCGAAGCAGCCCCCGAACAGCCGCTGCTGCCACAGCTCGGTGCTGGCCTTGCGGAACGCGAAGGCGGCGCCGCGCGCGATGATGCCGAGCGCCGTAAGGGTCAGCGGCAGATAGAGGGTGGACATCACGGCGGCGAACACTTCGGGGAAAGCGCTCCACAACATCACCAGCACGAAGATCAGCCATACATGGTTGGCCTCCCAGACCGGTCCGATGGCGTGCTCGATCAGTGCGCGCTGCGGCCGTCCACGACGGCTGCCACCGGCCACCAGATCCCACAGCCCGGCCCCGAAGTCGGCCCCGGCGAAGAGGGCGTAGCACATCAGACCCAGCCACATCACCACCAGGACGGTGTCCGCGAGCATCAGGACCTCCAGCGGTTCACGTGACCGGATAGCCGGTCACATCGGCTTCCTGCGGGGCCACCGGGACCGGGCGCTCGCCCGCGAGCCGGCGCAGCACATAGACGGTGGCCACCGTCATCGCGGCGTACACCGCGAGCAGCAGCCACAGCCCGATCATCAGGCCGGGGGCGGGGTTCACCGCGTCCCGGACACTGAGGATCCCCTGCACCACCCAGGGCTGGCGGCCCTCCTCGGTGACGACCCAGCCGCACTCCAGCGAGACGACCGACGCCAGGCCGCTGAGGGAGGCCAGCCACAGGAACAGGCGCGTGCCCCGGCGGGCCAGCGGGTCGGTCTCGCCCCGGCGCCGGGTGCGCCACCAGGCCAGCAGCAGCCAGACCCCGAGCCCGAGCAGGAACAGTCCGCCGAGAACCATCAGGTCGAACGACAGATGGGTGCCGGTGACCGGGGGCCGCAGCGCGGGTGGAACCTGGTTCAGCCCCTCGATGACCGTGTTGGGGCTGAAACCGACCAGCAGCGACAGGCCGTTCGGGATCTCCAGACCGTACTTGATGCCGTGGTCGCCCGCGATGCCGCCCAAGGTGATCGGCACATGGCTGGAGGTGGTGAACACGCCCTCCATGGCGGCGAGCTTGATCGGCTGGTGGTCGGCCACGAAGCGGGCGATCCAGTCGCCGACCACGAGCTGGACGGGCGAGACGACGGCGCCGAGGATGAACGGGATGAAGAACCCCGCGCGGTGGTAGCGGTCGGTGCGGCCGCGCAGCAGGGCGACCGCGTACACGCTCGCGGTCAGGAAGGCCGCCACCATCAGCGCGGCGAGGATCATATGGACGGTCTGCGGCGGGCTGGCGGGGTTGAACATCGCGGCGAGCGGATCGACATCCACGACCCGGCCGTCGCGGACGGTGAAGCCACGTGGCTCGTTCATCCACGCGTTGGCGCACACCACGAAGAACGCCGAGGCGATACCGGCGACGATGATGGGGACCGCGGTGAGCATATGGACGCGCGGCGGCAGCCGGTCCCATGCGTAGAGGTAGATGCCGAGGAAGATGGCCTCGATGAAGAAGGCGATCCCCTCGATGGCGAACGGCAGCCCGATGACCTGCCCGTAACGGCCCATCAGCCCCGGCCACAGCAGCCCCATCTCAAAGCTGAGGATCGTGCCGGAGACCGCGCCCACGGCGAACAGCACCCCCATGGCCCGCGCCCAGCGCCGGGCGAGCAGCCGGTACGAGGGGTCGCCGGTGCGCACCCCCCACCACTCGGCGATCAGCGTGAGCAGCGGAAGCCCCACGCCCAGACAGGCCAGGATGATGTGCCAGGCGAGTGAGAAACCCATCTGGGCGCGGGCCGCCGACAGATCGCCGGACGTGGCCGGGCCCGCCAGCCAATCCCTCACCACGGCCGCGGCCGGCTGCCACGGATGCTGGTCGACAGCGGGCACGGGCGCTCCTCACTCGTCGCTGAGACCCCCTCCCGAAAAAAACACCTTTACCCACCTCCGTCGTCTTCCGGTGGTTTCCCGGTCGCGACACGCCGGGTGGTGGGGCAAGCCGGTCGGTTGCCCCACGACCGTCATTCGGTGTCCGCGCCGATGGCCTTCAGCATCGGCATGCGCGCCGCCTGACGCCCCGGCCAGAGCGAGGCCAGGACACCGATCGCGGCGCTCGCGAGGAAGAAGACGGCCGTCCTGCCCCAGGGGATGACGAGCGGAACGACCTCCTGGCCGAGGACGGCCGCCGCGCCGATGGCCGTACCGGTGGCGACCCCGAGCGCGGAGCCGAAGAGGGAGATGGTCACCGACTCCAGGCGCAACACGGACCCGACACCACCGCGGTCCAGCCCGATGGCCCGCAGCAGCCCGATCTCCCGCACCCGTTCGAAGACGGCCATGCCCATGGTGTTGACCACCCCGAGGGCGCCGATCAGCACGGTGACGCTGAGCATGGCGTACATGATGTTGAGGAACGGCGCGGTCCGCGCGGTGGCGGCGGCCCTCGCGTCGGCGCGGTCCTGGACGAGCAGCGCCGGGTTGTCCAGGGTGCGCCGGATCTCCTCCTGGAGCGTTGCGGTGCGGCCTGGGGCGGCCTTGACCAGGACCGAGTCGATGTTCGGCCGGTCCTCGGCACTGGCCGGACGGGGCAGGGCGCGATCGGAGACGAGGGCGGGGGTCAGATCCTCCGGGCCGTCGTAGATCGCGACGACGGGCAGCCGGATACGGCTGCCCGAGGTGTCCGTGCCGGGGCCGGTGAAGGCACCGGTGACACGGGAGCCAAGCCGCCAGCCGTGGGCGGCGGCCAGCTCCTCGGTGACGGCGATGCCCTCGCCGAGGCGGTCGAGCGACCCCTCGCGGACGGTGAGCGACGCCGCGCGCTCCACCGCGGCGGGGTCGACCGCGGTGACCGCCAAGGAGCTCTTGTCGGCGAGGTCGAGATAGGTGTGGATGACATTGGTGACGGCCTCGGCGCCGGCGAGCCGCCTCACCCGGGCGGCCGTGCCCTCGCCGATCTCCCCGAAGTCCACGGCCGTGATGCGCAGGTCCGAGGTCATGGAGCGGTCGGCCTCCTCCTCGTCGAAGCGGTTCACCGAGGTGACGGCCACGGTGACGGCGGTGACCATCGCCAGACCGACCATCAGGGTGGTCGCCGTGGCCGCCGTACGCCGTGGATTGCGGCGGGCGTTCTCCACCGCCAGCTTGCCCCGGACGCCCGCCAGCCGGGTCAGGGGCGAGCGCAGCAGCCCGGTGACGCCCAGCGCGAGCAGCGGCGTGAGGACGATCAGGCCGACGAGCAGCAGGGGCGCGGCGCCGAACAGGAGGTCCGGCGCGCCGACGGCGGCGGCGACCAGCAGCGCGCCACCCGCGGTGACGATCAGACCGATGGTGTTGCGGCGGCGCAGCGAGGTGGCGGTGGACGGCTGGACGGTCCGCAGCGCCGCCACGGGCGGTACGGCGGCCGCCCGGCGGGCCGGGACGTAGGCCGCGAGTACGGTGACCCCGACGCCCACGGTGAAGGCCGCGAGCAGCGGCCCGGCGGACAGCGGCGGTACATCGGCGCTCCCCGCCCCGGAGGCGTCGAACAGGCTGCCCAGCAGGTGCGCCACGCCGATGCCCAGCCCGTAGCCGATGGCCGAGGCGGCGGTGCCGACCAGGGCGGCCTCGGCCAGGACCATCCGCAGCACATGGCTCCTGGTGGCGCCGACCGCCCGCAGCAGCGCGTGTTCCCGGGCGCGGGCCGCGCTGAGCATGGTGAAGGTGTTGGCGACCAGGAAGGTGGACACGAACAGGGCGACGCCGGCGAAGCTCAGCAACAGTGTGGTGAGCTTGTCCGTGTCCCCGTCCGAGGCGGCACCGGACTCCAGGTCCGCGCGGGTGACCGCCCGAAGTCCTGTCGGCAGCAACTTCTGTGCCCGCCGGGCGAGTTGGGCATCCGACGTGCCATCGGCGGCGGTCAGTGTGATCGCCGAGTAGCTCATCGACGCGGGGGCGAAGTGCCGTCGGGCGGTGGCGGTGTCGAAGGCGGTGAGCGTACCGCCGGAGTCCACCCGGCTGTCATGGGCGGTGAAGACACCGACCAGCCGTGCGTCACGGGCCGTGCCGCCCACGACGATGCGCACCCGGGCGCCCACCCGGTACCCGGCGCGCTCGGCGGTCCTGCGGTCCACGGCGATCTCGGCGGCGCCACGGGGGCCGCGGCCCGCGATGAGCGGATAGCGGATGTCCTTACCGCTGGCGTCGGGCACGTAGTTGACGCCCGCGGCCTGGAACAGATCGCCCACCAGAGTGCCGTCCGAGCCGACGAGGAACGAGCGGCCCTCCACCACACCGCGCGCCGCGGTCGCCGACGGCAGCGCCCGCAGTCGCCGCAGCAGCGTGTCATCGAGCCGGTGCGGGTCGGAGTCAGCGGGGTCCGCGGTGATCGAGACGGACGTGTCGGGCTGGGAGTTGGACTGGGCGCGGTTCACGGCCGCTCTGACGGAGTCGCCGTAGAGCAGCGAACCGGTCACGAAGGCCACGCCGAGTACGACGGCGAGGGCGGGCATCGCGAAACGGAGCCGATGGGATCGGAGGGTGCGCAGGGCGGTGCGGAGCATCGACGGCCTTCGGAAGGGGGAACGGTCGGGGAGGGGCGTGGCGCGGCGCGCTCCAGCGCTCTCCGGCCGCCCCTGGTGTCATCCTTCGCGGCGGCGCGGAGTGGCGGATCCACCGGAATGCCGAAGCCGTCCGTGCCCCTTCCCCGGTTTCCTCGGCCGAAAGTCTGATGTGGCGACGGCGGCCGGGCCGTAGCGTGACCTGCCATGATCTCCGAGTTCCGGTCCCGTTTCCGCCTCCGCCACCTCCGGCTGGGCCTGGTCGGCGTCAGCCTCGTCGTCCTCGTGGTCCTGGAGGGGCTGAACGCGCCGCATCCGGCGATGGCCGCGGCGACGACGGTGTCCGGCGTGGTGTGTCTGGCCGCGCTCGCCGTGCCGGAACGCCGCTTTCTGCCCTGCGCCATCGGCTCGGCGGCCGTCTCATGCGCGCTGACCTTCACGGAGGCACAGCTGTCCGAGCGTCCCCCGAACACCCCGGGCATGGTGGAGCTGATCGCGCTGCTGCTGCTCATCACCCGCGCCGTGCGGCGCTGCTCGCCGCTGAGAGCGGTCGGACTGGCCACGGGACCCGCACTCGCCGCCGTGGTCCTCCCCCTGCGGATCGAGGTGTGGGACGACCACCTCAAGAATCTGATCGCCGTCATCGCGGTCTGCGCCGTGCCGTTCATGGTGCTGGTGGGGCTGTGTCTGCGTCTGTACGACACGCTGCGGGAGCGGGAGCGGGAGGCCATCCGGCAGTCCCAACGCCTTGAGCACGCCCGGGAGTTGCACGACTTCGTGGCCCACCACGTCACGGCGATCGTCGCGCAGACCAAAGCCGCGCGCTTCACGGCCGCGGCCGGACACACCCAGTCCCCGGAGGACCTGGACCGGATGCTCGCCCAGATCGAGCGGGCCGGATCCCAGGCGCTGGGTTCGATGCGCGCCATGGTCTCCAGCCTGCGCGACCACACCGCCGCCGCCACGACCCGGCCCACGGGTGATCCGGCGGGCCTGAACGGTTTGCGCGGCCTTCGCGGTCTGTGTGACCTCATCCAGGAGTTCTCCGAGGCGGGGCCGCCCGCCGAGCTGATCCTCGCCCCCGAAGTCGCCGACCGTCCGCTGCCACCCGGTATCACCACCACGGTCCATCGCGTGGTGCAGGAGTCCCTGACCAACGTCCGCAAGCACGCGACCGGGGCCGGCCGGATCGAGGTGCGGATCGGTGTACGGCCCGGCGACCCGGAGCGGCTGGAGGTGTCGGTCGTCGACGACGGACAAGGCGGCGCCTCGCCCGCCGCCGAACGGTCGGCCGAGGGGAGCGGCTACGGTCTGATCGGCCTGGCCGAGCGCGTCGAGAAGGCCAACGGGCGTATCACGGCGGGGCCGAGGGACGGCGGTGGCTGGCACGTCCTGGCGGTCCTCCCCCTGGACAAGGTGGCTCCCGACACGGCTTCGGCCAGGGTGACCCAGGACGAGGCGACCCAGGACGATGCGACACCGGACGAAGCGACACCGGACAAGAAGGCCCCGGCGGAGGTCACCCTCGGCAAGGCGGCCCCGAACGTGGCCTCCTCCGGCTGACGGCCGGCCCGCCTGCGATCATGCGTGACATGACGATCCAGGTACTCATCGCCGACGACCAGGAGATGGTCCGTGCCGCCTTCCGCATGATCCTCGACTCCCAGCCGGACATGCGGGTCATCGCCCAGGCGGCGACCGGCCTCGAGGCCGTCGACCAGGCCCGCCGCCTGCGGCCCGATGTCTGCCTCCTGGACATCCGCATGCCCGAGCTGGACGGTCTGGAGGCCACCCGGCTCCTCGCCGGACCCGATGTGCCCGATCCGCTCAACGTCCTCATCGCCACCACCTTCGACCTCGATGAATACGTCTACCGCGCGCTGCGCAACGGTGCGTGCGGCTTTCTGCTCAAGGACGGCGCGCCCGGTCTGCTCACCGAAGCGGTACGGGCCGCGGCCTCGGGCAACTCGCTGATCTCCCCGTCGGTGACGGTCCGTCTGCTCGCGCATATGGCACCCCACCGCGATCGGCCGGCCCGCTCCGAGGCCCGTCCGGCCCGCCGGGGGAAGGGCGGGCCGGGGGATCTGATCGAGCCGCTGACCCAGCGCGAGGCCGAGGTCGTCCGGCGGGTCGCCCGCGGCCGTACCAATGAGGAGGTGGCCGCCGATCTGCATGTCACCCTGTCCACCGTCAAGACCCACCTCGGCAACGTCCAGCGCAAGCTGGCCGCCCGCAACCGCGTCGAGATCGCCGCCTGGGCCTGGGAGCACGGCATGGTGGACGAGTCCTCGCCGAACGGCGGGCGGTGACCCGGCAGATCCGCTGAGGTGTGCGGGTTTCCGCAGATGTGCGCCCGTCACCAGGCGCGGGCGGCGCGCTGAAGCCGCTCGCGGACCCGGGCGACGTCCGGATTGGCGTCGGCCCCCGGCCGCTGTACGAGGAAGAGCGTGTTGAGCGGTGGCTCTTCGGGCTCATGGAGCAGAACGAGCCCGCCGGAGGCGAGTTCGTCCTGGCACAGATAGCGGGGGAGCACGCTGTAGCCCGCGCCGGCGGCGACGGCGGACACGGCCCCGCGCAGATCCGGCACGGTCACCGCGGCCTGGGCGGTGAGCCGCTTGCCGAAGACATTGCGCCAGTACCGGCGGGCGATGGGGAGGTCCTCCGCGTAGGTGATCAGCGGTACATCACGGACCGCGGCACACGGCCCGTCCGCCGCCAGACGCCCCCCGATGCGCCGGGCCCAGTCGGGCGAGGCGACCAGCACATAGTCCTCGTCCGCCAGCGGCAGCGAGGTCAGCGCGCGGCCGCCGGGGCGTCTGGTGGCGAGCACAAGGTCGTGGTGGCCCGCCCGCAGCGCCTCCAGCAGCGGATCGGTCAGCCCCATCGTGATTCGCAGCCGTACCCCCTCCGCGACCAGCGGGGCGAGTGCGGGCAGGGCGCGGGTGCACAGAAACTCGGCCGGGCCCGCCAGGTGGACCGGGGTGGTGCGCCCGGTGAGTACGGTACTCCGGCCCCCGAGGGAAGCGAGGGCGTCGAGCGGCCCGGCGATCTGTCCGGCCAGATCATGGGCGAGGTGGGTGGGTTCCACCCCGCGCGGAAGCCGGGTGAACAACTCCCGCCCGGTCTGCTGCTCCAGGGCGCGGATCTGGGCGGTGACGGTCGGCTGGGAGAGTCCGAGCAACGGCGCCGCGGCGGTGAACGAGCCGGAGCGGTAGACGGCCAGAAAGGTGCGCAGCAGATTCAGATCGGCATGGGGCGGGGTCCGCCCGCCACCGATGACGATATCGCCGGTTCGTTGTGTCCCGTCCTCCATGCGGCCAGCATAGAAAGCCCCACGGCGTTTCCTTCCATCGGAATCCCGATGCCGTCGATCGACTCACCTATTGGCATGTCGATGCCCAGTGGATCTACCTTCGACCACGCCGTCAGGACGGCGGCGCCACGTCGGGGCGGCGACCACGCCCCGGAGAAGCAGGCGATCACACGGCGTGTGATCGCGTCGAGGAGTGAGCATGGCGAAGATCCTGTTTGTGATGACCGGTGCCGACCAGTGGACACTGGCCGACGGTACGAAGCACCCCACCGGCTACTGGGCCGATGAGGCCGTCGTCCCCTACGAGGCGTTCAAGGCCGCGGGCCACGACATCACGGTGGCCACCCCGGGAGGTGTCGTCCCGCCCGTCGACGCCGCTAGCCTCAGCCCCGAGGTCAACGGCGGCCCGGAGAACGCCGCCAGGATCAGGAACGTCGCCGAGACCGCCGCCGAGTTCCATGCGCCCGTCGCGCTCGGCGAGGTGAACCTGGACGACTACGACGCCGTCCATGTCCCCGGTGGCCACGGCCCCATGGAGGACCTCGCGGTCGACGCCGACTCGGGCCGGATCCTCACCCTGGCGGTGCGGCGCGGTATGCCGGTGAGCGTTGTCTGCCACGGCCCCGCGGCGCTGTTGGCGGCGGTCGCGGAAGATGGCTCCCACGCCTACGCCGGCTACCGGATCACCGCCTTCACCAACGAGGAGGAGCAGATGGCCGGCAACGCCGACAAGGCCAAGTGGCTTTTGCAGGACCGCCTGACCGAGGCGGGCCTGACGGTGCGGGTCGGCGAGCCGTTCGCCCCGCATGTGGAAGTCGACCGCAACCTGGTCACCGGCCAGAACCCGGCCTCCTCCGGCCCGCTCGCGGACGAACTGCTCAAGCAGCTCGGTTGATCCGTCGTCACCGCCTCAGGTGAACGGGGCCGCGTCTGACCTCGGCGTTGCCCCTCAGGCGGGCGTGGCCGTGGTGCCCCGGACGACGAGGTGGGGGGCGACCACGGCCTCCCCGGTGGGTGTCGGCGCTCCCTCCAGGCGGGCGATGGCCCGGCCGACGGCGAGTTCGGCGAGGCGTGGGATGTCCTGGCCGACGGTGGTGAGGTCGATATGGGCCAGGCGCGCGAGATGGCTGTCGTCGAAGCCGACGACGGAGATCTCGCCGGGGACGGCCACCCGGGCGCGGAGGAGGGTGTCCAGGACGCCGGTGGCCGAGCGGTCGTTGAAGACGAGGACGGCGGTGGGCCGGGTGGCGGCGTCGAGGAAGGCGCGGGCGCCCGCGGCGCCGTCCTCCTCGGTGAGGCCGCCGGGCAGGACGCGGACGCGGTCGGCCAGGCCGTGGCGGTTCATGGCGGTGCGGTAGCCCCGGCGCCGGTCGGCGGCGCCGGGTGCCCGGCCGCCGTCGATATGGGCGATGTCGCGGTGGCCGAGGGCGACCAGGTGGTCCACGGCCTGGCGGGCGCCCTCGTCATCGGCGGTCCGCACCACCTCCACACCCGGGGCGGAGCCCCGCAGCCGGCGGGCCACGGAGACCACCGGGAGCTGTTGGGCGAGTTCGGCCAGGCGCGCGGCCGGGGCCTGTGGGCCGAGCAGGATCAGGGCCTCGCAGCGGTCGGCGAGCAGGGTGTCGCTGGCACGCTGCTCACCACGTCCGGCGGCCACGGCGCTCAGCGCGATCTGGTACCCGGCGGGCTCGGCCACCGCGTAGATGCCCTCCAGCAGATCGGAGTGGAAGGGGTGCTGAAGGCCGAACTGCACCCCGAGGAGATGGGATCGGTGGCTGCGCAGCAGCCGGGCCCTGGCGTCCGGCCGGTATCCGATCTCCTGGGCGGCCTTGAGGACCCGTTCCCGGGTGGCGGCGCCGGCGCCCTTGGCGTCCCGCATCACGATGGAGACCAGCGCGGTGGACACACCTGCCCGCGCCGCCACGTCCGCGAGGGTGGGGCGCTTCCCATGGGGGACGGCCGGCGTCGATGGCACCACTGGTCTCCCTGGTCGAGTCGTCCACGGTCGGGGGTTTCGCCTTCCGGGCGACGATCGTAGCCCAGGGCGCGATGTGTGGTGGTCCGCGCTTCTATAACGTTCTAGTCGTTCGGCCGCCGGCCCTTGACAGGGGTGGCCGACGGCTGGCGTACTGCTGCTCACTACTAGAACGTTCTAGTGATCGCGGAAGGCTCATGGCCGGAACGTTCCAGTTGGGGCCGGAGAGAGGGCGAGCAGCGATGTACACGTTGGCGGTCTGCGCCGAGATGGTCTTCCGGGATCTGCCGGTCCATGAACGGGCACGGCGCATCCACGACGCCGGTTTCCAGGTCGAGATCTGGGACTGGAGCCGACACGATCTGACCGCCCTCGAGCGGACCGGCGCGGTGTTCTCCTCCATGACCGGCTATCTCCGCGGCGGCCTGACGGACGAGGACGGTGCGGCCGAACTCCTGCGCACCGCCGAGGAGTCGGTCGAGGTGGCCGAACGGCTCGGCTGCCCCCGGCTGAATCTGCACGGCACCGGGCTGGACGGCCACGGTCTGCCGGTGGTGCCGGTGGCGGGCGCGGCCACGGGCCCGATGTGGATGGCGGCCCACCGCACCCTCACCCGCCTCGCCGAGCTGGGCGAACGCGCCGGGGTCACCTTCACCCTGGAGAACCTCAACACCGCCGTCGACCACCCCGGAGTGCCGTTCGCGACGGCCGCCGACACCCTGGCCCTGGTCGAGGCCGTGGACCGGCCGGGGCTGCGGATGAACCTGGACCTGTACCACGCGCAGATCGGCGAGGGAAACCTGATCGAGCTGGTCCGCCGCGCCCATGGCCGGGGCCTGATCGGTGAGATCCAGGTGGCCGACGTACCCGGTCGCTGTGAACCCGGAACCGGGGAGATCAACTACCCGGCGCTCGCCCGAACCCTGGCCGACCTCGGCTACGCGGGGACGGTGGCCATGGAGGCGTGGGCCTCCGGTGACAGCGACCTCGCCCTGGAGCGCTTCCGCTCCGCCTTCGCCCGCTGAGCGCGCGGCCGCGCCGCCGCCCCACCCCGATCGCACCCGATCGCACCCGATCGCACCCGATCTCGCCCAGGGGCCACGGAACCCACGGAACCCACAGACCCCACGGAACCAGGTAACCAACGGAGCATCCGCATGACCACGCGACACCCCCTCCCCATCGGTCTCATCGGGGCCGGACGCATGGGCTCCTTCCACGCCGAGACCCTCGCCCGCCGTCTCCCCGGCGTCCGTCTCGCCGCCATCGCCGACCCGGCCCCGGGAGCCGCGCGAGGGCTCGGCGACCGGCTGGGCGGCACCACGGCGTACACCGAGATAGCCGAGTTGCTCGCCGACCCCGGGATCGAGGCGGTGGTCATCGCCACCCCCGCCCGTACCCACGCCGGGCTGGTCGAGGCCGCGGCCCGGGCGGGCAAGGCCGTCTACTGCGAGAAGCCCATGGCCGTCACCCTCGACGAGGCGGATCGCGCCATCGCGGCCGCGGCCGACGCCGGTGTCCCTCTCCAGGTGGGCTTCAACCGACGCTATGACGCCGGCTTCCACGCCGCCCACGAGAAGATCCGCGCGGGCGCCATCGGCACTCCGCAACTGCTGCGTTCGCTCACCCGCGACCCCAAGCCGGCCGATCCGGGCCGTATCCCGCCGTGGACCATCTTCCTGGAGACCCTCATCCACGACTTCGACACCCTGCGCCATCTCAACCCCGGCGCCGCGCCGGTGGAGGTCTTCGCGTTCGCCGACGCCCTGGTCCGCCCCGACTTCAAGGACCGCGGACTGCTGGACACCGCCGTGGTCACCATCCGCTTCGACAACGGCGCCCTCGCCACCGCCGAGGCGAACTTCCAGGCGGTGTACGGATACGACGTCCGTGGCGAGGTGTTCGGTTCGGCGGGGATGCTCACCATGGGCGACATCCGCCGCGGCCATCTGACCGCCTACGGCCCGGACGGCATCGCCGCCGATTGCGTCAGCTACGACCAGGATCTCTTCCACGACGCCTACGTGGCCGAGCTCGCCGACTTCGCCGAGTGTGTGCGCACCGGACGCGCCCCGTCCGTCACGGGACAGGACGCCCGCGCCGCCCTGTCCGTCGCGCTCGCGGCCATCGAGTCGGTGACCACCGGCGGACCCGTCCGCGTCGGCGGCATCGCCGCGTAGGGGCACGGCCCTTCCGCTCTCGGTGACGGCTCCGGCGATATGCGCCGGGGCCGCACGCATCGGGCGGGACTCGCCTCGGGGTAAGGGTTATATTCGGGCTATATGGGACGCGGCCGGCCTGCGATCCGTACGACACCGGGCTCCCAGGGAGATGACAGGTGGCGCCATGGGTGTGGATGAGCAGCACCCACACAGCGCGGACACCCGGATCACCCGGTCGGCGCGGACGCGGCTTCGGCTGCTGGGCTCCGCGGGCGGCCAGCTGAGTGGCACCGGGCCGCTGAGACTCGCGCTCGGGCAGGCGGTGGCCGGATCCGGCGCTCTGGGCGGCATGATCCATGTGCGTGATCCGCGCCGGGGAGAGATGTGCCTCGTCGCCAGTATGGGGCTCCCGGACCACCTGATCGCGGGTTGGGAGGTCCTCACGGAAGAGGACAGCGCGGCCCCCGTGTCCTGTCTGCGCTACCGCACCCACGTCTGGTCGCCGCCCCCGCCCGATGTGCCGCACCGGGCGCCTCCCCCGTCGTCCGGCCGGTCCTCCTCTGAGGACTTCTCGCCCCGCGCCGGCACGCTGCCGCCCGGGAGCGGTGTGGCGTCCGTGCCCGTGCTCACGGCCGATGGGCAGCCGGTGGGTGCGCTGTCCGTCCTGGTGGAGGCGCAGGGTGAGATCGGCGGTGCGGAACGTGCCTTCCTGCGGATGGTGGCCGACTGGGCCGCCGACTACCTGCGGCCCGTCAGCCCCGCCGCCACGGACACCGGGCAGGCGGGGGAGCCGCTCGGCGGCGAGGCCGTCGGCAGTGCCGTATGGCGGATGAACGACGGTCTGCTGGCTCTCGACCATCAGGCGCGGCTCACCTTCGCCAACGCCGCGGCCCTGAAGTTGCTGGGGGCCTCCGCCCAGGAGGCGCTGGGAACCGTGCTGTGGGACCACCCGGTGATCCGCGACACCGGGATGGCCGCCTGCCACGGGCGGGCCCTGGCCAACCGCGCACCGGCCGGCTTCGACACCCGCTGGCCCGGGAGGGCGGGCTGGTACCACGCACGTCTCGACCCCGTCCCCGACGGGCTGGTCATCCACATCACGGACATCACCGAACGCCGGGCACAGGAGGCCGAGCGGTCCGCGGCTCAGCGCACCGCGGCGGAGCGGGTCATGCGCATGGGGGAGCTGACCTCGGCGCTCGCCGAGGCGCTGACCGTCCAGGACGTGGTGAAGGCGGTCGCCGACCGGATGCTTCCACCGTTCGGCGCCACCGGCCTGATCTGCCAGCTGATCGAGAACGGGCGGCTGCGGATGGTCGGTTCGGCCGGGTATCCGGAGGAGTTCCTGGAGACCGTCCAGACATTCATGGTCTCGGACATGTCCGCCATCGTGCAGGTGCTCAGCTCCCGCACCCCGCACTTCCTGTCCACCCCGCGGGAGTACGCCGAACAGCACCCCGACGCCCTCGGCTACCTCTACCGCAGCGGGATGAACGCATGGGCCTTCCTCCCCCTGATCGCCTCCGACCAGCAGATCGGCTACTGCGTGGTGAGCTTCGCACGGCCGCGCCACTTCTCCGAGGAGGACCGTTCCCTGCTCATCGCCCTGAGCGGACTGGTCGCCCAGGCGCTGGAGCGGGCCCGGCTGTACGACGCCGAGCACACCCGCGCCCAGGAGCTCCAACGCGGGCTGCTGCCCCGTACGCTGCCCGCCGTCCCGGCGGTCGCCGCCGAGGCGCGCTATCTGCCCGCCACCGAGGGCGTGCAGGTCGGCGGCGACTGGTACGACCTCATCCCGCTGTCCGGTGAACGGGTCGCCCTGGTCATCGGCGATGTCATGGGCCATGGGCTGTCCGAGGCGGCGACGATGGGCCGGCTGCGCACGGCCGTCCACACCCTCGCCGATCTCGAACTTCCCCCCGATGAGCTCCTCAGCCACCTCAATGAACTGGTCGGCGACCTCGGCGATGACTTCTACGCCACCTGTCTGTACACGGTCTACGACCCCGTCACCAACCGCTGTGCCTTCGCGAGCGCCGGGCACCCACCGCTCGCCATCGTCCACCCCGACGGCACGGCCCACTTCCCCCATGTGGACGCCGATCCGCCGCTCGGCGCCGCCAGCCCGCCCTTCGAGACGCATGAGGTACGGGTGCCGGAGGGCAGCCATCTGGTCCTTTACACCGATGGCCTGGTGGAGTCGTCCACGGTCGACATCGACGAGGGCATGGACCGCCTGGCTCAGGCCCTCAGCAGGGTCGTCGCACCCCCGCCCGAACCGCCCGGGACCGAATCCGCCCCCACCACGCTGCACGATCCCGGCCGCCTGTGCGACGCCCTCATCAGCGCACTGGTGCCGGAGCAGGCCGCGACCCACGACGACGCCGCGCTGCTGATTGCCCGGACCCGGTCGCTGGCGCCCGGCCGGGTGGTGTGCTGGGCGCTCCCGGACGGCCCCATCGCCGCCGCGGAGGCCCGCCGCCGGGTCACCGAACAGCTGTCGGCGTGGCATCTGGACGAGCTGTCGATGACCACGGAGCTTCTGGTCAGCGAGCTGGTCGGCAATGTCGTCCGGCACGCCAAGGGCCCACCGCGGCTGCGCCTGCTGTACGGCAGAACACTGATCTGCGAAGTCTCCGACGGCAGCCTCACCACCCCGCGGATCCGCCGCGCCGCCGAGACCGACGAGGGCGGGCGCGGGCTTCAGCTGGTCGCGGCGCTCTCCGATCGGTGGGGCATGCGCTATACGGCGACGGGCAAGTGCATCTGGACGGAGCAGGCGCTGCCCGCGCCCTCGCGACCGGCCGTCACCTGAGGCGGCGGGGCCCACGGCGGGCCCGGCGGTGCGGCCCGCCACCGTCACGCTCTAGGATCGGTCGGTGACCGCCGTGAAGCAGCAGACCACCAGGGACCAAGCGGCACCGGGGCGGAAGCGCTCGGACGGTGCCGCCCGCAGCGCCACCGTCAAGGACGTGGCGACGCTCGCCGGGGTCTCCCCGAAGACCGTGTCGAATGTGATCAACGGCTTTGTGCATGTGTCCCCGGCGACCCGGGAGCGGGTCCAGCGGGCCATCAGAGAGCTCGGTTACCGGCCCAACCGGGTGGCCCGCAACCTCCGCCGCGGCAGCACCGGCATGCTCGGTCTCGTCCTGCCCGAGCTGGACGTCCCGTACTTCGCCGAGCTGGGGCGCCACTTCCTCACCACGGCCGAGGAACACGGCCGCACCCTGCTGATCGAGCAGACCCTCGGCGACCGCGAGCGGGAGGCCGCGGTGATCCACGGCCTGGGCGACCAGGTCGTGGACGGCATGGTGGTGAGCCCGCTCGCGCTGCACGGCAGCGCGCTCGCGGACCACCTCGGCACCGTGCCGCTCGTGCTCATCGGCGAACGCCCCAGCGGCGGCCTCGCCGACCATGTGGTGATCGACAACGTCGCCGCCGCGAAGGAGGCCGTGAGCCATCTGGTGGCCGGCGGGCGCCGCAGGATCGCCGCCATCGGCGTCCAGCCCGAGCCGTACATCGGCACACCGCTGCTGCGCAGGACCGGCTACCGGCAGGCACTGGAGGAGGCCGGGCTGCCGCCCGACCCCCGGTTGGAGCGGGAGACCCCCCGCTACCACCTGGCCGAGGGGGCACGGGCGATGGCGGCTCTGCTGGACCACGCGGAGCCGCCGGACGCCGTGTTCTGCTTCAACGACGCGCTGGCCCTCGGCGCGCTGCGGACCCTGTACGAGCGCGGACTGCGGGTGCCGGACGACATGGCCGTGATGGGCTTCGACGACATCGAGGCCGCCCGCTACAGCACACCGAGCCTGAGCAGCGTGGCGCCGGACAAGGCCGCCATCGCCCGGCACGCCGTCGATCTGCTGCTGGAGCGGATCGAGGCACCGGACCGTCCGGCCCAGGAGGTCGTCGTCGGACATACGCTCCACATCCGCGAGTCCACCGAGGGCGGTGTCACCGGGGTCGCTCACTGACCTCCCAGACCCGTGGTGGCCACCGACCTGACGATCTGGCGCTGGAACAGCATGAAGACGATCAGCAGCGGGATGGAGCCGAGGATCGAGGCGGCCGACTCCTGGGCGTTCCGCAGCCCGGTGGAGTCCTTCACGGTCGACAGCCCCACCGGCAGCGTCATCAGCTGCGGATCGCTTGTGCTGATGAACGGCCAGAGGAAGTTGTTCCAGGTGTTGATGAAGACGAATATCGCCACGGCCGCCAGGATCGGGCGGGACAGCGGCAGCACCACGCTCCAGAACACCCGGAAGCTGCCCGCCCCGTCGATCCGGGCCGCCTCCTCCAGCTCCCGCGGAATGCCGTCGAAGAACTTCTTCAGGATGAACACCATCGCGGGCGCCACCACCTGCGGCAGGATCACCGCCGCGTAGGTGTCGACGAGGTTCATCGCGAGCATCTGCCGGAACAGCGGCACGATCAGGATCTGCGGCGGCACCATGATGGAGGCGACGGTGACGGCGAAGAGCACACGGCGGCCGCGGAAGAGGGTGCGCGAGAAGGCGTACGCCGCCATCGCCGAGACGGCCACGGTGATCGCCGTGACGCATACGGCGATCACAACGCTGTTCACCGCCCACACTGGCAGATTGCCCTGACCGAAGATGGTCCGGTATGCCTCGAGGGTAAAGCCCGCCTTGGGGATCCAGTCGGCGCCCGACGCGCTGGCGTCGACCTCCGTCTTGAACGAGGTGTCCACCCCCCATCCGAACGGCACCAGCCAGACCACGGTCATCAGCGCCAGCGCCAGCAGCGTCAGCACCCGGGGGAGCGGGCCCGTCCCGAGCGTGGGATGCCAGGCATGGCCGCCGTAGCGGCGCCGCCGGACCACCTCCCGGGGCATGGTCGAGCGGTGTTTTCCGGGGGTACGGGGGGAGAGTGTTTCGGTGGTCATGGTGCGATCAGTCCTCCCTGCGCGAGAAGATCTTCAGCTGTGCGATCGAGAGGATGATGATGAGCCCGAAGAACACATACGACACCGCCGAGGCGTAGCCGAGCCGGTAGTTGGTGAAGCCGGTGTCGTAGATGTACTCAAGGATCGGCCGGGTGGCCCCGTTCGGGCCGCCCTTGGTCAGCAGATAGATCTGGTCGAACACCTTCAGCGAGGCCATCAGCTGCAACACCGCGATCAGCGCGGTGGTCCGGCGCAGCTGGGGCAGTGTGACCGACCACAGCCGGCGCCACGCACCGGCGCCGTCGAGCGCGGCGGCCTCGTAGAGATGGTCGGGGATCGCCTGGAGCGCGGCCAGGTAGAGCAGGAAGTTGAACCCCACCGTCCACCACAGGGTCACCAGCGCGATGGACCACATCGCGTACTTCTCGTCCGTCAGCCAGGCGATCCCATCGATGCCGAAGATCCCCAGCAGGCTGTTGAGCATCCCGCGGTCCGGCTGGAACAGCATGCTCCAGATCTGGTAGACCACCGCGACCGGCAGCAGATGCGAGGCGAAGAAGGCCAGCCGCCACAGCCACTGCCCCGGCATCCCCGTGTACACCAGCAGGGCCATCACCAGGGCGATGACCACGAGGGGGACGGTGGTCAGAACGGTGAACCAGACCGTGTTGCCGAGGGTCTGCCACACCTGGCTGTCGCCGAACGCCTCGGTGTAGTTGTCCAGTCCGACGAAGGCGTTGTCACCGTGCCCGGTCAGACTGGCGTCGGTGAAGCTCATCCACAGGCCGATGCCGATCGGCACGATGAGGAAGAGGGTGAAGAACACCAGGAAGGGGGTGGCGAAGAGCCACCCCGCGCCGCCCGGGGACCGGCGCCGGTCCGTGGCGGTCGCCCGGCGGAATCCGGCGCGCCGGGATCCGGTCGCGGCCTGCCGCGCGGGGGTGGAGACGGAAGCCATGACATCGCTCCTTTCCATTGCGATTCCGCGCGATCAGGCCGGATTCGGCTGGGCCAGCAGGGTGTTGATCTGGGAGACCATCGTGCGCACCGCGCTCTGGGCGGACGACGAACCGCCGAGCGCGGGATCGAGCGCCTGGCACATCCGGGTCTGGAAGTCCGAGCCGGAGCCCGCGAACCACACCGGCGGGTCGAGTACGAGCTGCTTGGCGGCGTCCGCGTACTCCGACTGCGGACGCAGCTTGGCGTAGGCGGCGGATGAGACGGCCGGGGTGTACGCGGGGATATGACCCGCCGAGGCCCAGGTCAGCCCGGACCGGACCAGCTCGGCCACGAACTGGTGGGTGCGCCGCCGGTGCTCCGGATCCGGGTTGTCCTGGTGCGGCAGCACCAGGGCGTGGCTGTCCGACGCGCCCGCCGGACGGTCGTAGAAGGTGGGGATGGGAGAGCCGCCCAGCCTGTCCTTCAGGGCCGCCTTGTAGGTGGCCATGTCCCACTCGCCCGAGAAGATCATCGGCGACCGGCCGTTGGCGAAGGCGGCGATGGCCGTCGAGACGTCCATGGTGCGGCTGTCGCGCGCCAGGTCGGCCATGAAGCGCACCACCTCGACGGCGGTGTCCTCGTCGATCTCGGCCCGTTCGCCCGTGAGGTCGAAGGTGGCGCCGGTCTGGCTGAACAGCGTCCAGAACATCCGCCAGCCCATCGCCGCGTCGTTGGCGTGGCCGAAGACGGGCCCCAGCTTGCCGCTGTCCTTGCGGAGCTTGTCCATCAGCTCCAGGGCGTGCTTCGGCGATTCGAAGGGCACCAGCCGCCCGTCGCCCGTGAGGAGACCCGCCTTGTCCATGACGTCCCGGTCGAAGAAGACCACGAAGGGGTGGGTGTCCAGCGGAATGGCATACGGGTCGCCCTGGTACAGACTCCGTTTGACCAGCGTCTTGTTGAGGTCCTCCTGTTTCAGCCCGAACTCGGCCAGCAGATCCAGGTCCCAGGGGTCGAGCAGACCGCCCGGGGCATAGCCCGCCAGCCGGGTCAGATGCATGATCGCCACATCCGGCGAGCGGCCGCCGGCCGAGGCCATCGCCAGCTTGGTGTAGTACGGCGGGCCCCAGTCCAGCACCGTCGTCCTGACCTTCAGATCCGGGACGCGCTTCTCCACGTTCCGCGTCATGGTCTTCATCAGCTCGCCGTCGGGGCCGGTGAAGAGGGTCCAGTACTGGATCTCGTCCGCGCTCGCCACGCTTCCGGCGATCGAACCGCAGCCGCTGAGCGCGGATGCCAACGCCGCGGACCCCGCCCCGTACACCGCGCCTCTCAGCAGACCACGCCGTGAC
Source organism: Streptomyces malaysiensis subsp. malaysiensis (assembly GCF_040653035.1). Lineage (NCBI taxonomy): Bacteria > Bacillati > Actinomycetota > Actinomycetes > Kitasatosporales > Streptomycetaceae > Streptomyces > Streptomyces malaysiensis. Next base: position 115,538 of record NZ_JBEZNG010000018.1, on the reverse strand, counting down.
AGTCCGCTCATCGCCCCTCCTCACCGGCCGGCCGCTCGAACGCGGCGGGGCGCTGCTGGGCCGCGCGCAGCCGCTCCACGTCCAGCTTGCGGCTCCGGTCGAAGCGGTAGACCCCGTTCTGCTCCTGGAAGACATCGGTGAGCTGGGTGTAGCAGTAGCCGAACATCAGCGGGTCGTCGAGCAGCGCCCCGGTCAGCCCCGCGAACCGCGTCTGGAACTCCTCCTCGGTCCGCGGCCGCTGCCCGTAGCCCCAGGACACCTCGCGGTCGTCACCGGCCGCGGCATCCGCCTCCTCCGGATTCCACCAGATGCCGCCGAACTCGCTACAGAAGTAGGGCTGGCCGCGGTACGGCAGCGACCACACCGCGTCGGTGTCCTTCTTGTCGGGGTTTCCCTGGTCGTCGGGGTTGATGAACGGCTCGTTCTTGTCCAGCCCCGCCATCTGGCGGCGGAACGCCTCCGGGTCCTGCTCATAGCTGTGCGAGTCGTACACATCGGTCTCGGCCACGCGATGGGAGTAGCCGGACGCGTCCAGGACCGGCCGGGAGGTGTCGGCGGCCTTGGTGGCCAGGAACATCCCCCGGGTGACATCGTCCAGGACCGTCTGCCGGTCGTGGAGTTCCTGGTGTGTCTCGTTGAGCGGACACCAGCCCACGATCGACGGATGGGAGTAGTCCCGCTCCACGGCCTCCAGCCACTGGGCGATGAAACCGGCGGTGGGCCGCTGGTTGTCCGAGGCGGTGCGCCCCGTATTGGCTCCCCAGTCGCCGAACTCGCCCCAGACGAGATAGCCGAGCCGGTCCGCGTGGTGCAGGAAGCGCTCCTCGAACACCTTCTGGTGCAGCCGCGCCCCGTTGAACCCCGCGGCCAGCGACAGCTCGATGTCCCGGACCAGGGCGGCGTCGTCGGGAGCGGTCATCAGCCCGTCGGGGTACCAGCCCTGGTCGAGGACGAGCCGCTGGAAGACGGGGCGGCCGTTGAGCAGCAGCCGCTTGCCGTCGATGGCCACCGAGCGCAGCCCGGCGGTGCACTCGGCGCGGTCCACGGCCGCGCCGCCGCCGTCCAGCAGCTCGATCCGCACCCGGTACAGATGGGGGTCCTCCGGACACCACGGCCGGCGCCGGTCCTCGGGCAGCGTGAGCACCATGCGGGGTGCCATGCCGAGGTCGGCGCGCACGGTCGCCTCGGCCACCGTCTCGCCGTCCGCGTCGCTCACCCGGGCCGTGATCCGGTGGCCCGGGCGGTTGGCGCTGAGCGGCAGCTCCAGGTGGAAGGCCCCGGACGCCAGGTCGGGGGTGATCCGGGGCCGGTGCAGATGGACCTCTGACACCGGCTCCATCCACACCGTCTGCCAGATGCCGGTGGCGCGGGTGTAGTGGCAGTCGCTGTTGGCGTACTCGGTGGCCTGCTTGCCGCGCGCCTGGGGGCCGTGCCGGGCGTCCCGGGCCCGTACGACGATCACCACCTTCGCGTCGCCGCCCGCCGCGCCCGGCACCTCGCCGAGGTCGGCGGTGAAGGAGGTGAAGCCGCCGCTGTGCCGGGCCACTTCGCGGCCGTCGGCCCAGACGGTGGCATCGTGGTCGACGGCCCCGAAGTGCAGCAGCACCCGCCGGCCGGCCCAGTCCGCCGGTATCCGGACCGTGCGCCGGTACCAGACGGCGGGGTGGAAGTCGGTGTCCCCGATCCCCGACAGCTCGGACTCGGGGCAGAACGGGACCAGGATCCGCTCGTCCAGCTCCTGGTGCACCAGACCGCGCTCGAGCCCGCTGTCACCGGGGTCGAAGGCGAACTGCCAGCTGCCGTTGAGATTGAGCCACTCTTCACGGACGAAGTTGGGGCGGGGATATTCGGGTCGTGGAACGGCGTTCGAGACTTCGGGCGAGGCCACGCCGGGCTGTGCCATGGGATCTCCGGGGGAGCAGGGGATTCGACCGGGCAGGGGTATGCCATCACCGGTTTACATCGTTGTAAAGATCCCGCGCAGCAACTTTTGCCGTGACCTCGCGCGGCCGCCGGTGCGGGTGGCTAGATCTCGCCCTTCTTGACCTTGTACAGTTCGATGTCCCGGTTGGCGAAAAGGTGCACAAAGCCGCAGTTCCAGCAGATCAACCCGGTGGCCGACTCGTTGGCCCAGCCGAACTTGAGCAACTCCATGCCGGTGCTGTTGAGCTTCACCTCGCGATCCCGGAAAAGGTCGCCCTTGCAGAACACACATGTGATCCAGTTGTCCCCGATCGCCGCACGTACAGGCTTGGCCACGCTCTCTCACCTTCTCCGGCCGCCGAAGCGGCCCCCGTCCTCACGTCAACAACGACGATCAGGATAGGACGGGGGCCACGTGGAAGCCTCAGCCGCGATAGGTGCGCACATAGTCGAACCGCGCGATCGCGCCCGCGGTGTTCTGCGCCACCAGGCCGATCCTGAGCCTGCTCACGGTCGGCAGGGTCCAGACGCCGGTGTGCGTCCAGCGCACACCGTCCGTGCTGGTGGCGGCGCACACCTCGGTCTCGTTCCGCGTGGTGTCGGCGTGGTACGACAGCCGCATCCACAGCGTGTCCGCGGGCGGGCCGCCGAACATCGGCCCGTAGGCCACCGGGGTCGGCGGTGTGGTGGTGGGCCGCTCGCCCTCCTTCGCGAACTCGGTGACATGCGTCGCCTTCCCATCTGTGTGGCTCACCGGGAGCACCGCGTGCACCAGCTTGAGGTAGCGGTCGTCGTTCCCGTACAGCACCAGCCCGGCCTGCTGATTGGCCCGCCCCGGGGCGAAGCGGAGCCTGGTCTCCACGGTGTAGTCGCCCGGGGGAGCGTCCCGGGTCAGCACCGACGCGGTATTGGTGCCGAGGTAGAGCTCGGCGCCCTGGGTCGGCCAGGAGAGGGCGCCCTCGGCCATCGTGACCCCGGACGCCGGTCCGCGCACCCATGACCACGGCGAATCCGCGGTGGTGCCGGGGACGGTGGCGGTGTCGAAGTCATCGCTGTAGTCGGGCAGCAGCGGACCCGGCACACGCTCGGGGACACGGGTGGTGACCGGTGTGTGCAGCGCCGCGGCCCCCACGTTGTCGGCGGCCACCCCGGTGCCACGGGCGGCGACGCCGACCTTGCCGGGGCGGACCGCCGCCGCGGGCAGCGCCCGCTCCTGGGTGGCCACCGCGTCCCGCAGCCGGTCCGCGCTCACCTCCACGGTCATCCGGGTGCCGCGTATCTCGGCCGCCACGTTGTGCCAGGTGTCCCAGGCGAAGTCCGGTGGGAGCGGGGTCGTACGGATGCCGCGGCCGTGGCCGTCGATCCGCACGTCCGTCACCAGTGCGTTGCGCTCCCTGTCCAGCCACGCGACCACGAAGTCGTCCGGGCCGGTGTACTCGGCGAGCAGCCCGGCCGCACCGGTGGCCGAGGTGACCCGCAGATCGGCCTCGGCACGCCGGGCCGCCGGGGCGGACCGGTCCGAGACCAGGTGGACGGGGCCGGTGGGATTCCCGCGCGGTGCGACGAAGCCCTGAGCGTCCGGCTCATGTTCGACACCCCAGCCGCCGGTGCCGGAGCCGCCACCGCCGTGCCAGCCCTTCAGCGAACCGTCGTTGAACGTGCCGCCCGCGGCCCAGGAGGCCACCGGGGCCCGCCGCGCGCCCTGGGAGGGGCCGGCCCCGGCCCGTACGACCGGCCAGCCGTCGATCCAGTCCAGCCGGTCCATCAGCATCGGCCGCTTGGACAGCTTCAGCGTGCCGCCCGCGGCCGGTTTCAAGTCCGGGTCGTCGGAGGAGATGGCGTGGTAGACGAGCCAGTCCTGACCGGACAGATCGGTCTGGAGGGCGTTGTGGCCGGGGCCGATCCAGCCGTTGCCGTTGGCGGTGAGCACCACACCGCCCTTGCTGGTGGCGGCCGTCAGCGGGATGCCCTCGTCGTCCACGAACGGCCCGGTCGGGCTGGTCGCCCGGCCGACCTTGACCTGATAGCCGCTGTAGGCGCCGTCGCAGCATCCCGCGTCGGAGTAGAAGAGGTAGTAGTGGCCACCGCGCCGGACGACGAACCCGCCCTCCATCCGGCGGCCCTGCCCCACTTCGGTCACCGCGCCCTCGATGCGGGTGCGGGCGGTGTTCATCTTCGCGACGCAGATCGTGTCGTAGCTGCCCCAGTAGAGATAGGGCTGCCCGCCCTCGTCCGTGAACTGGGCCTGGTCGATGTTGCCGGTGGCGCAGCCGCTCGGCGAGGGCAGCACGGCTCCCCGGTCGGTCCAGGGACCGATGGGGGTGGGCGCGGTCGCCACTCCGACGGTGTTCTCGGCGGACACCGAGTAGTAGAGGGTGTAGTGGCCGTCCACATAGCGGATGTCGGGGGCCCACAGCCGGGCGCCCTTGTGCCAGGCGGGTTTGGTCTCCGGGGTGAAGACCTCACCGGCGTACTCCCAGTGCGCCAGGTCGGCCGAGCGGAGGATGGGCAGCATCCGCTCACCGTCCTCGCCCCCGCTCTGGAACACCGGGTTCTGGGTGCCGTACGCGTACCACAGGCCGTCCTTGCCGCGGATCATCACCGGGTCGGGGAAGGTGTCGACCACTCCGGCCGTCAGGGGGTTGTGATACGTCGGCGCCTCGTGGGGCGTCGTGGGGGTGGGCCGTGCCGGTGCCTCGCGGGCCGGGCGCGCGGCGGCGGTCGCCTGGGCCGCGGGCAGCAGCCCGGCCAGCAGTGCGCACAGCAGCGCGGGGATGAAAGTGCCGGGGTTTCGTCTCGGGCTTCGTCTCATCTACGCGGTCCCTTCCGGCTCGAAGGAGCTCAGGCTCGGGTCGTAGTCGAGGTCCCCGATGTCGAACATCGGGGTCATCCAGTGGTAGAAGTTGTCGCCGCGCTCCCGCAGCAGCTCGTACAGACGGCGCATGAGACGGCGGCGCACGGGCAGCAGCTCGGGGTGTTCATACCGGTTGGCCAGCTCATGGGGGTCGGTGTCCAGGTCGTAGAGCTCGTTGACCGACTCGGGGTTGACGATGAGCTTGTGGCGTTCGTCGCGGATCATCCGCTGCGGATACGGGAAGTGGTGGCCGTGGAACTCGGCGAGCAACTCGCCCGGCCACCGCGGATGTTCGCCCCGCACCAGCGGCACCAGGCTCCTGCTGTCCACGGCGGGTGAGGTGTCGCAGCCCGCGAGGTCCAGGATGGTGGCCGTGCAGTCGGTGAGGCTGACGAACTCCTGGCGGACCTGCGGGGCCGCGCCGGGGATCCGGATGATGCCGGGGATGCGGTAGATGTCCTCGTACATCGCCGGGCCCTTGTCGTGCAGCCGGTGGGCGCCGGTGAACTCGCCGTGGTCGGCGGTGAAGAACACCGAGGTGTCATCGGCCAGTCCGAGCTCGTCGAGGCGGGTGAGGATGCGCCCGATCTGCTCGTCGATCAGCGTGACATAGCCCCAGTAGACCGCGATCAGCTTGCGGGTCACCTCGATGGGGATGGTGTCGAAGGTCCAGTGGGCGCTGTAGTTGCGCTGCACCGGTGGCTTTCCCTCGAAGGTCTCGGCGATCGAGGCGGGCAGCTCCACCAGGTCGGGGTCGTAGGCGTCGAAGTACGCGTCGGGCAGCAGATACGGCAGATGCGGTCCGAAGAAGTGGGTGGCGAGGAAGAACGGCCGACCGGTCGTGGCGTAGCGCTCCAGCTGCTCGATGGCGCGGGTGGCCAGATAGTGCTCGAAGGTGGCCTCCACGGGCTGGTGCAGCCGCGCCGCCAGCAGATTGCCCGGATTGCCGTTGGGGGTGGTGCCGCGGATGGGATCGGATATCCGGTACGGCGGCAGGCCACGCTCCTTCAGGTACGCCGCGTAGTCCGGATGGTCCACGGGGTTGTGCCAGCCCGGCAGATCGGGTCCGTCGAAGCCGTACGAGGCCGCGTTGCGATGGGTGCCGACATGCCACTTGCCGACCAGGCCGAGCTGGTAGTCACGTTCGGCCAGGGCGCCGGGGAAGGCGAAGGCGTCCTCCCGCAGATCCTCCAGATAGCCCACGTTGCGCTCGTAGTTGGCCAGCAGCCGGTGGCGGAAGGGCGCCTGTCCGGTGAGCAGACTGGCGCGGGCCGGGGTGCAGATGGCGGTGGGGGTGTAGAACCGGTCGAAGCGGGTCCCGGTCGCCGCCAGCCGGTCGAGGTTCGGCGTGGCCACCTGCGGATTGCCGTAACAGCCGAGGGTGTCGACGCGGTGCTGATCGGTCATCAGGAACAGCAGGTTCATCGGGCGGCCGCCTTCGTGTAGAGGTCACCGGCGTAGAACGTGGACACGGCGGGCGACTTTTGCAGCTGCCCGGTCCGGACGAAGAAGCGGCTCATGCCGTCCAGCCACTTGTCGACGGTGCCGTCCTTGGTGCCGGCGACGAGTTCGGCGGTCGTCATCGTCTTCACATGCTCCGCGTCCGCCGCCACCTTCGCCTCATCGGCCCCCAGCAGCTTCGCCGCCAGCGCGATGGACTCCTCGGGGTGCGCGGCCCGCCAGTCGTTGGCCTCCTGGAGGACCGCCACCACCTTCCGGTCGCGCTCCGGCTTGCCCTTGGCCGCGGAGACGAACGCGGTGGGGAAGGCGGAACCGGAGAAGTCCTCGGTGCTCGCCACCTCCCTCATCCCCGGCACCTTCCCCTTGATGGTGTCGATGAGGGGGTACCAGATCCCGGCGCCGTCGATCTGCCCGGAGGCGAACGCGGAGACCACGGTGGGCGCGTCCATCGCCACCTTCGAGATGTCCTTCATGGTCATCCCGGCCCGCTGGAGCGCGAGGTTGAGCGCCATCTCACCGGAGGTGCCCTCGGGGACGCCGACCTTCTTGCCCCGCAGACCCCGGATCGAGGTGATACCGGGTCTGGCGATGACCCGGTCGGCGTAGGTGAGCGTATTGATGGCCACGATGGTGGCCTTGCCGGAGGCGGGCAGCCACAGGGCTCCCGGCCCGATGTAGCCGTAGTCCAGATTGCCGGTGCGCAGGGCCTGGATCTGGACCGGGCCGTTGACGAACACCTTGGGCTCGGCGGTCAGGCCGTGTTTCTTCCACAGGCCACGCTCCTCGGCGATCGCCAGCAGGCTCGCGCCGTTGTAGTCGGCGATATAGCCGAACCTGACCGCGGAGCCGCCGCCGCTGCCGGAGGAGGAACACGCCGCTACCGAAAGCGCCGCTCCGGTCGCGGAGAGTGTGTATATGAAGTCGCGTCGGCTCATCCTCATCTCGGGTGGGTCCCTTCGGAATGGGGTGGGATGGGGGAGTGAGGGGGGTGAGGTCAGGCGGCGGAGCCGGCCGGTGACTGGTGGTAGACGTGGGTCCAGACGTCGTTGCGGATCCGGGCGAACTCCGCGGAGAGCCGTATCTCCTCGGTCCGCGGATAGGGCAGGTCCACCTCGATGACCCGGTGGATCCGGCCGGGCCTGGCGGCCATCACGACCACCCGCCCGGCCAGATACACCGCCTCGTCGACGTCGTGCGTGATGAACAGGACGGTGCGCCGCTCCTGAGTCCAGGTGTCCAGCAGCTGGTCCTGCAACTGCACCCGGGTCAGCGCGTCCAGCGCCCCGAACGGCTCGTCCATCAGCAGGACTTCGGGGTCCACGGCGTAGGCCCGGGCGATGGCGCAGCGCTGTTTCATCCCTCCGGAGAGGGTCTTGGGCAGGGCGTCGGCGAAGTCGGCCAGCCCCACCAGCTCGATGGCGTGGTCGGCGCGCCGCCTGCGCTCCGCGGCGGGGACATGTGCCAGCTTCAGCCCGAACTCGACATTGCCGCGCACCGTCAGCCAGGGGAACAGGGCGTACTGCTGGAAGATCACCCCACGGTCCGGGCCGGGTCCGGCGACGGGCGCGCCGTCCACCGTGACCGTGCCGGAGGTGGGCTGCACCAGTCCGGCCACCATGCTCAGCAAGGTGGACTTGCCGCAGCCGGACGGCCCGACGACCGCGACGAACTCCCGGTCCCCGATGTCCAGTGAGACCTGGCCGAGGGCGGTGAAGGTGGTGTTCTTCATCGGGTAGGTCTTGACCACGTCCCGGAAAGAGATCTTGGGGCTCATCGACGCTCCTGCCACGCGGTGAGACGGCGTTCGGCCAGCAGCAACAGCCGGTCCATGACCAGGCCGATGACACCGATGCTGATCAGACCCACGAAGATCGTGGGCACGTCGTAGTAGGTCTGGGCGTGGACCATCTCGAAGCCCAGCCCCTTCTGGGCGCCGATCATCTCGGCCGCCACCACGGTCGCCCAGGCCGCGCCGAGCCCGATGCGCATGCCGACCAGGATGAACGGGGTGGACGCCGGGATGACCACCTTGAGGAAGACGGTCCGGTCCGAGGCGCCCAGGACCCGCGCCGCGTCGATCAGCGTCCGGTCCACGCCGGTCACCCCCTGGAAGGCGGCCACCACACAGGACATGAACGCCGCCAGGAAGATGACGAAGACCTTCGGTGTTTCGCCGATGCCCATCAACACGATCACCAGGGGGATCAGCGCCAGCGGCGGGATCGTGCGGAAGAACTGGACGTACGGCTCCAGCAGCCCCCGGGCCACCGGATACCAGCCCATCAGAAAGCCGACGGGCACGGCGACCAGGGTGCCGAGCGCGAACCCGAGGAGCACCCGCCGCAGGCTGGCCAGCGCGTCCTGGGCGAGGGTTCCGTCGGAGAGCAGTTCCCGCGCCCTGGAGCTCACCGAGAGCGGTCCGGGGATGTCCGCGAGCCCCGCGGCGGCGGTCAGCGCCCAGAGGGCGACGCCCAGGACGAGGGCGATCAGATTGAACACGAGGGGGCGGACGGTACGTCGTGCGCCGCGTGGCGCTTCCGGTGTGGTGGGGGTCTTCTCGGGCGCGGTGACCACCGTCATGGACGCCTCGCGGAGTTCATGGGTCCTCCTCTTCGGCCCGGGGCCGGGCCGGGGTCAGCCCGGAGCGGCCGGGTAATGGCTGAGCAGGGGGGATTCATGCAGGACGAGGGCGATACCGCCCAGGGCGCCACCGGCTTCGCCGAGCGTCGCGGGCCTGAGGTCCACACGGTCCCGTGAGATCGGCATGATGTGTGCGCGCAGCGCTCGTCCGACCGGTTCGAAGAGTGGTGTGCCGGCCGTGGCGAGTTCGCCGCCGAGCACGATCACCCCGGGGCCGACCGCGTTGCACACCGCCGCCAGTACGGTGCCGATATGGGTGCCGGCCGCCTCCAGCGTGCGCAGCGCCACCGGGTCGCCGGCCTCCAGCGCCCCGAGGAGCTCGGCCAGACCGTCCGCGAGTCCGCCCGCGCGGCGGTAGGCGGCGAGCACGGCGCCCACCGAGGCCACCGTCTCCAGGCAGCCGGTGGCGCCGCACGAACATCGTCCGTCGCCCGACTCGACCGCGATATGCCCGAACTCGCCGGACAGCCCGTACGCCCCGCGGTGCAGGGCGCCCGCCACCACCAGCCCGCCGCCCACACCGTGCGACAGCCGCAGATACAGCACATCCCGGCCGCCCGCCGCCGCGCCCCAGGTCGCCTCGGCGAGCGCGGCGAGCCGGGTGTTGTTGTCCACCAGCACCGGGGCCTGGAAACGCTTGCGCAGCAGGGCGGGCAGATCGGTGGACGGCCAGGGTTGCGCGGGCCCCGAGTCCGGATCGCCGACCGGGCCGACCACGCCCACCCCGATGGCGTTCAGCGCGCCCAGCCGCAGGGCGCCGTCGGCGAGTGTGCCGACCAGCCGCTCGGCCAGGGCGATCCGCTCCTCCCAGGGCAGTCCCGGGTCATGCGGTTCACTGGCCGACCCGATCACCTCATGGGCGACATTGACCGCGGAGACATGCACCGCCCGGCGGGCGAAGTCGATGCCGATGGCCTGGCCCGCGCTGGGGTTGAGCGTCAGCGCCTCCACCGGCCGGCCCCGTCTGCGCGGGGCCGTTCCGGGCGCCGTGGCCACCACGGCGCCGCTCTCGATCAGCTCGGTGACGATATCGCTGAGGGTGGTGCGGGAGAGCCCGCTGTGCTGCCCCAGTTCGGCCCGGCTGAGCGGGCCGTGTTTGCGCAACAGCTCCAGTACCAAGTCTTCGTGTCCCCGCCGCAGCCGGGCCAGGGGGCCGTCCTGATGGGGGTGCATGCCGACCAGCATGCGCACGCCGATCTATTACGTCAACACCCCGGAAAAAAGAGGGTTCAGACGTCGCGGACGCAGCGGAAGCCGAGGTTGCCGGTGGAGCTGTCGGGGGTGTTGGAGGTGCGGGCGGCCACGCGGTAGCGGTTGCAGTACGACTGATGGCACAGATAGGAGCCGCCGCGCATCACCTTGCCGATGCCGGTGGCCGGGCCGCTGGGGTCGGTGCGCGGCCGGTCGGTGTGGTCGGTGGACCACCAGTCGGTACACCACTCCCACACATTCCCCGACACGTTGTACAGACCGAACCCATTGGGCTCGAAGGCGTCCACCGGGGCCGTCCCCCGATAGCCGTCCTCGGCCGTGTTCTTGACGGGGAAACGCCCCTGCCAGATGTTGCAGCGGTGCACACCGCCGGGGGTCAGCTCATCGCCCCACGGATACCGGCGCCCCACCAGCCCGCCGCGGGCGGCGTACTCCCACTCGGCCTCGGTGGGCAGCCGGGCCCCGGCCCAACGGCAGTACGCCACCGCGTCGTTCCAGGAGATGTGGACCACCGGGTGGCGGCCCCGCTCGCCGACATCACTGCCCGGCCCCTCCGGCGCCCGCCATGTGGCCCCCTCGACCCCGCACCACCACGGCGTCCCCTCGGGGCGTGGCGCGCCCTTGCGCAGTGCCGCGGGCAGGAACCCGGCGAACACATACGACCAGCCGAACCGTTCGGCCTCGGTGACATGGCCGGTCTCGCGTACGAAACGGGCGAACCGCTCGTTCGTCACCGCGTGCACATCGATCCGGAACGCGGCGACGGTCACCTCCCGGACCGGCCCCTCGCCATCGGCGGGGAAACCCTCCGCGTCCTCGGCGCCCATCAGGAAGGTCCCGCCCGGCAGCGGCACCATGTCCGCGTCGTGGTGGCCGGTCCGCGCCGCGGCCGAGGGGGCGGTGACCGCCGGGCCGCCGCCGCGCGACGGCGCACAACAGCTGGTGGGACGTGCCTGGATACGGTCCATGCGAATCTCTCCCGGGCCTGCGAGACGGTAGCGGGCGTGACGCCCCGCGGAAACGCTGCCCGCGGTCGGCGCCGAGTATTTCACCCGAAACCGGCCGCGGATCCGCCGAGTCCCGCGCCCGGTGCCCGCTCCCCTCCTGTTGCCACCCCATCTCACCTGCTATAGCTGTTGGCTGACTCTTCATCACGGCGACATCTCCCGCCGCCGTCCAAGGAATGCGATCATGCTGACCTGAGCATGCCAACCCCCCACCCCGGTGTGGAGCCACGCCGTGGTCGTTCAGGAGGACGCAGTGAAGAAGAGTTCGCGGATCCGCAGAGTGTCCGCCATCCTCGGCAGCGCCATCGCCCTGGTCGTGGCCTTTCCCGGCAGTGCGCTCGCCGACCCGCCCACGGCGCTGCCCGCCAACGCGGACGGCACGGAGCAGACGTTCCAGCCGGCGTTCGACTACGACACCGACGGCTGCTACCCCACGCCCGCCATCGGCCCCGACGGCACGATCGCGGGCGGGCTCAACCCCAGCGGGGCCCTCAACGGCCAGTGCCGTGACTCCTGGGACCTCGACAACACCAACGGGTACGCCCGCTCCAAGTGCAACAACGGCTGGTGCGCGATCATCTACGGCCTGTACTTCGAGAAGGACCAGGCCGTGGCCGGGAGCGGTCTCGGCGGACACCGCCACGACTGGGAGCACGTCGTGGTGTGGGTGCAGGACAACGAGGCCAAGTACGTCGCCACCTCGGCCCACGGCAAGTTCAACATCTACCCCCGTGACCAGATCCTCTGGGACGGGACCCACCCCAAGGTCGTGTACCACAAGGACGGCCTGAGCACGCACTGCTTCCGCCCGGCGAACACCAACGACGAGCCGCCGGAGAACCACTACCACACCTGGCAGTACCCCGCGCTGGTCGGCTGGAACGGCTACCCCGCCGGGCTGCGCGACAAGCTGAGCCAGGCCGACTTCGGCAGCGCCAACTTCGGTCTCAAGGACAGCGCGTTCAACTCACACCTCGCGGGGGCCAAGCCGTCCGAGATCCCCTTCGACCCCAACGCGTGAGAAACGCCCCCGGGAGGCGAAGCGGTTGGCACCGCCCCCGCCTCCCGGGGCCGGGGTCCGCCCGTCGGCCCGGTCAGCGCCGGGGAGGTCCGGCCGGGGGCGGCTCGACCTCGAGGTAACGGTGGCGGCGCGGGCCCCGGTACTCCAGCGCCTCCCAGCCCAGCCGGCGCAGCACGGCCGCACAGTTCCGCAGCGCGTCCTCCGCCGCGTACCCGGCGCCACTCCCCGGCGGCCCAAGCCACTCGACCCGCACCACCCCGGGACGCTCCGCCGCGCCCAGGCAGTAGCCGGTCGCCGTGCGGTGGCCCTCCGTGTCCATGGCCGACGGCGGAACACCTGCCGCCTCCAGGGCGATGGCCACGGCCCGCACCGGCTGACGCCGCTCCCACTCGGCGGGCACACCTCCGGGGTCGGCGGCGTCGGTGTTCATCAGCCGGCGGATCTGGAGCAGCCCCTCGAAGGCGGTCCGTACCGCGGCCAGGCGGCCCCGGCCGTCGCCGCCGTCGGGGACCTCCGCGGCGCCGGTGGCCACCTCGAACTCCGCCATCCCCTGCCCCCTTCGGACGTGGCGTCCCGTGGCCTCTCAGCCTCCTGGGGCACATTGTGGCCGATGTCCCTGAGCGTCCGGTGGGCGTACGGACCCGCTGATACCACCATGCCCATTCGACCTTGGGCGGCTGCGGTTGCGTGTGCACGGGTGTGACCCCCGCACACCGTACGTCCCCTGCTGTACAGGTGACGCGAGGGGGGGAGCGGAGTGGGCGGTCCCTACTCGAGCAGTTCCTCCTCGTCGACGAGTTCGCGCTCCGCGGTCACCGCCAACCGGCGCTTGATGACCCCGGCCGCCGCCAGCGCGCTCGTGGTGAACGCCGCCGCGATCAGCCAGGGCCGGTCCAGCACATGGCAGGTGAGGTGATCGATGGAGTAGCGGCCGGGCCCCGAGATACCGAGCGCCGCCGCCGAGCAACCGAGCAGGGCCGTGAACTCATAACCGCCGGACGTGGCGAAGAACCCGGCCGGGGCGTGCACCGAGACCGCGCCCGCCATCGTCCCCGCGGCCGCCGCCCCGGCCACGGGAGTGGCGAAGCCGAGCGCGAGCAGCAGCCCGCCGCCCGCCTCGCCCAGCCCGGCCGCCAGGCCACTGGTCCGCCCCGGGCGGAAGCCCATCGCCTCCATGCTCTCGCCGGTGCGGGCCAGCCCGTCGCCGCCGAACCAGCCGAAGAGCTTCTGCGTGCCGTGTGCGACCAGGACCCCGCCCACGCCGAGGCGCAGTGCGAGCAGTCCCAGATCCTTGCGCTGGGGCATGGGGTCTCCTCCGCTCCCGTACGGGCAACACCACGGGCGGGCGCCCGGAGTCTCACCCAGTCTCGGTACGCGTCCCCGGGCCCGCCGTCGCTGCTACGCCATCGGAGTGCATCAGCTCCGTCGTGGTGACCGTGCGCAGCCCGCGCCGGCGCAGCCCGTCGAGGACCGCGGGAAGCGCGGTCAGGGTCCCGGTGTGGCCGAAGTGCAGACTTACCACGGAACCGGCGCGGACCTGGCCGAGGACCGCGTCCCGCACCGCGTCGGGCCCCGGGTCCTGGAAGTCGAGGGAGTCCACGTCGTAGGAGAGGACGTGCGGATATCCGGCGCGGTCCGCCAGGCGCGTCACGAGATCGGTGGCGGTACGGGCCTGGGACGGCCGGAACCAGCTGCCGATGGTCCCGGTGAGGCGGCGCAGCCGGTCCGCGCACTCGGTGATCTCCGCGTACGCCTCGTCGGCGGGCAGTGCGCACACGGCGCGGTGCCGCATGGTGTGGTTGCCCAGCTCATGGCCGCCGTCCAGGATCCGCCGGGCCATCTCCGGGCGCTCGTCGAGCCAGGTGCCGACCGCGAGGACGGTGACCCGGGCCCCGGCCCGCTCGGCCTCGGACAACAGCGAGCGGGCGAGCTCCGGGTCGCCCTGGCCGTGGAAGGTGAGGGCCACCGCGCCGCCACCGCGCGGCCCGTGGGTGATCTGTGGTGGCAGTCCGGGGAAGCGCGCCGGTCCGCGCGGCGCGTGTCCGGCGGGCGTGGCCCGGTCCGAGGCCACACCGGAGGAGGGCGCATCGGTGGGACCGGCCGGTCTGGACGACGCGGGGTCGGCGGGGTGGCCGCAGCCGACACCGCAGGTCGTGGCCGCCACGACACCGCTCGCGGACCGCAGCACAGCACGGCGGGAAGGAGGGGAGGGAGGGGACACCTGAAGCATGAGAACACGCCCCCGGCCGATATCTGGCGATTTCTCTCTGGTGAGGGGTGTTTTTCCGTCGATCGCCGCGCAGGGGCCCTTACCGAGCTCCGGGGCGGGTCGACGGACCCCGTCCGCACGCATGGCACGCTGGGGTTTTCGTACGTTCACGCACTGTCTGTTCACGCACCACCTGCTCACGCGCCACCGAGGAGACGAGTCACCGTGCCGCAGAACGACCCCCCGGAGTCCATCGCCGCACCGGCGGTGCTCGCGGAGGAGCGACGACTCCACAAGGACCTCGGATTCTGGGCCCTGACCGCGATCGGGTTCTCCAACATTCTGGGGTCCGGGTGGCTGTTCGCGGCCATGTACGCCGCGCAGACCGCGGGGCCCGCCGCCCTGCTGTCCTGGATCGCGGCGGGTGTGCTGTGCGCCCTGATCGCCCTGGTCATGGTGGAGCTCGGCGCCACCCGCCCGGAGGGCGGCGGCACCGTGCGCTGGCCGCTGTACGCCAGCGGACGGCTGGTCGGCACGATGATCGGCTGGTCGGTGCTGCTCTCGGTGGGCGGTACGGCGGCCGAGATCAGCGCGATCATGCAGTACGCCGCGCACTATCTGCCGGGGCTCTACAGCGGTGGCACCCTGACCGTCCCGGGCCTCGCCGTGGCCGTCGCGCTGAGTGTCGTGCTGACGGCGTGCAACTGGTTCGCCGTGCGGATATTCGCCCGGCTGAACAATCTGATCTCGGTGTTCAAGGTCATCGTGCCCATCGTCACGATCGTCGCGCTGTTCCTGTCCGGTACCCACTCCGGACGCCTCACCGAGCACGGCGGTTTCGCACCGTACGGCTACGCGGCCTGCCTGACCGCGCTCGCCGGTGGCGGCATCGTGTACTCCGTCAACGGCTTCCAGGCCCCGCTCGACTTCTCCGGGGAGGCCCGCAACCCGCGCCGTAACGTACCGGCCGCGGTGCTCACCGGCATCGGCCTCGCCGTGCTGGTCTACCTCGGGCTCCAGCTGGCCTTCCTCTTCACGGTGCCCGATGCGCTGCTGGGCCACGGCTGGAAGGGAGTCGACTTCGAGTCGCCCTTCGGGCAGCTCGCCCTGGTGCTCAATCTCCACTGGCTGGCCACGCTGCTCTACGCCGACGCCGTGATCTCACCGGGCGGATCGGCGTACGTGGGCGTGGCCATCGACGCCCGCCATACATACGCCCTGGCCAAGAACGGTCTGCTGCCCCGCGTCTTCATGCGCATCCACCCCCGGTCCGGGGTGGCGCGCCGGGCGTTGCTGCTCAACCTCGCGGTCATCGTCGTCTTCATGCTGCCCTTCGGCGGCTGGCAGGACATCGTGAGTGTGATGGGCGATATGTATTTGCTGATCTACGCGGCCTCGGCGGTCGCCGTCGCGGTGTTCCGGGCACATGACCGGGAGCGGGGAGTGGCTCTGGCCGAGGGCCAGGTGCCGGGGGTGCGCTGGATCGCACCGCTGAGCTTCGTGGTGGCCACCGAGTTCGTCTACTGGTCGGGCTGGCACGATCTGCGGCTCGCCCTGCCGTTCGTGCTGCTGGGCGCGGTGCTGTTCCTGTTTCAGCGCCGTGCGGATGGAGGCGCCTCCCTGGGGGTGGAGCTGCGGCGTGGCGCCTGGCTGGTCGTCCATCTGGCCGCGCTGACCGCGCTGTCGTGGCTGGGCACCTTCGGCGGTTCCGCTCGCCTCCCGGCGCCGTACGACACCCTGGTGGTGGGTGTCCTGGCGCTCGCCGTGTTCGGGTGGGCGGTCCGCGCGGGCGCCCAGCACCTGCGGACCTCGCAGATCAGCGCAGCGTAGCGGTGAAGCTGCGGCCGTAGGCATGGCGGGTGGTGACGACGATCCGGGTGCCCCCGGGGACCCGGCCCACCCGGACGCCGTCGTCCGCCGCCACGGCCCGCATCCTCCGCCCCCGGATGACCACCGGGACCGTGTCGCGTTCGGTGGTCGGATCGGACACCGCTATCGCCACGGTGCCGTCCTGCCTCTCCCGCAGCAGCACCGAGCCGGGCCCGCGCACCCATAGCCGCCCGGCGCGGTGGGTGCCGGGGGTGAAGGCGTTGAGCGCGGTGATGCGCAGGTCCCGGTGGACCACGGCCTGGAGCCGGGTGGTGTTGGCCAGGACGGTGAGCGGACGGCGGGCGTAGGCGGCCAGTTGGTGTTCGGTGGCGTTGGGGACGAGGGCGTACGCCATCGAGGTGTGCGGCGCGCCGGCCGAACGCTCCACGGTGACGGCGAAGAGCTGTTTGGTCACCGGGAGGTCGGGGTTGGACAGGCGCACGGCGCGGCGGCTGCGGGTGACGGTGTCGAGCGTGACGGTGGGCGGTGGCCCGTCGAGGAAGACATATCCGACCGAGGCGGCCCGCGTGGCATTGGCGTACCGCAGCCATTCGAGCGGGGCCGTGCCGGTGCCGGACCAGGGGGCGCCGCCGCGCAGCCGCCCGGTGAGGGCGAGGGTGTCCGAGGGGGCGGCGATCCGGGTGTCGAGGGTCGTCGTCACCGCGCGGCCGGCGGTGTCGCCGACGCCCGCGGCCAGTACCACGATCTCGTCGTCGAACAGGAACCACGACTTGGTGGCATCGGCGTCGCGGTACACCACGAAGTCGTCGGGGAGGCCGCCCGACTGCTTCGCCGCGTACGCCACATCGTCGGACTGGACGAACCCCGCCACACCGTACGGGCCCAGGGCGGCGCCACCGGAGAACGGGTGGGTGCTCCGGGGGAAGTAGACATAGGTGTTCTGCGCCTCCGACGAGGAGGTGAAGCCGCGCTCGGGGTTGTCGTACCAGAGCGTGCCGTACAGCTCGGGGACGGTGTGGCGGGTCTCCACCGGCGCGGTGACACCGGCGAGGCGGTGGGGCGGGACGGTGGTGAGGTAGTCGATGCCGAACGCCTGGGTCTGGTCCTGGCCGGACAGATACAGATGGTGGGCGCCGTCCCCCTGGAACCAGGGCATCAGGTTCTCGCCGCTCATGTACTCGTACCGGCTGATCCTGGACGAGCTCCGGGCCAGGGCGAAGGCGTAGCCGGGGCGCCGGTGGACGGTTCTGTCCATGGCGTTGAACGCGACATGGCGCTCGGCGGGCCCGAGGTCCCGGGCCGGGATCGAGGCGTCGGCGAGGATGTCGGCGTAAGCCGCGATGCTCACCGGGGACACGAAGGCCGAGGGGTCGAGCGTGGCCTTCGAGGTCTGCCGCAGATACGCCACATAGCCCTTCAGCGCCGTGGCGTCGGCGCCGGTGGCGTGGGCGGAGAGGCCCACCACGGCCTCCACCACCTCGGCCGTATCGGCGTACCCCGTCGCCGGCCGGGACACCCCGCGCCCCTTGACGATCTCCATCAGCCAGCCCTCGAAGATCAGCGGTGCGAAGCCGTCCACCACCCACCCCTGGGCGACTCGCACCAGCCGGTCATCTGCCGTATAGCCGGTGCCGTCGAGCATCTTGATGGTCTGCACGACGCGGGTGAGCAGCCCCCTGCCGTAGGAGCCGGTATAGGCCACGGAGGCGTGCTGGATGAAGGAGCCGTCGGCGTAGAAGCCGTCGGTGACACCGTGCCGGAGGTCGTACGGGTCGATGGTCGCCAGGACGGTCAGCTGGTCGGCGACGGCCTTGGTGATCCGGGCGTCGTCGCCGAGGACGGCGCCCTGGAGGACGCGGTTGGTGGTGATGTCGGCGAGGTTGGCGCCGGTGTGGAAACGTGAGTCGAGGTCGACGTCACCGTCCTTGCCGTTGCGCAGATACGCGTCCATCGAGGCGACGTAGGTGGCGGCGAGTTCGGGCCGGTAGGCGGCGAGTTCGTCCGCGAGCAGCGCCAGCGTCTTGCTGACGTGGGTGGAGATGCCGATCTCCCAGGTGAACCAGTTGCCGTAGTAGCCCTTCGACTGGTCGCCGTAGTAGTGCTCATGGAGCCATATCAGCCCGTCGATGACGCGCCGCTGGACGCCGGTGTCACCGGCCGGTCCGGACGGTGTGCCGCCTTCCGGTGTGCGGGTGGCGAGGGCGATCTCATAGAGGTACTGGTACGAGGTGACCAGGTTGGGATCGCTCGTGCCCAGTGGGACGCCCTGGAAGAGCTCGCCCTGCCCGGCGCGGTCCATCGCGGTGAGGCGGGAGCGGGCGGTCGTGGCGATGGACGCGAGTTTGGCGCGCACCTCGGGGCGGGCGCCTACGTCCGGTGTTCCGGCGAAGGCGGCCACGGTGTTCTCGATCAGCCGGGTGTGAGCCGTCCCGGTCGCCCGACCTCCCGCCGTCCCACCGGTCGCGGCCGCGCGAAGCGGCAGGGCCATGGCCGCCAGGGCGGCGGCCGGGAGCGTGGAGACGAGAGCACGACGTGAGAGGGGCACGGGCACGCTCCAACGGTCGACGGGATCCGATGGGGGAACCGCCGCACCATTCAAGCAACCCCGGCACCCCCTGTCACGGGACCGGAAGCGGGGAACCTGGGCAGCTGCATGTCGCCAATATGGGTAACAGAATCGTTGACAATCTTGTTGGCCTAGATTTACCTTCGACAGGCACTCACTCAGGGAGGGCACACGATGCCGAACGAAGCTCGTCCAGGCACCGGAGAGCAGGCCAAGCAGCATGCCTTGGAGCAGCTGCGGCAGGCGATTTCGCGCGGGGAGATGGCGCCGGCCCAGCGGCTGGTGGAGAACGAGCTCGCCGAGCAGTTCGGTGTGACCCGGGCGAGCATCCGCGCGGCGCTGATCGATCTGGCGTCCGAGGGTCTGGTCGAGCGGATCCGCAACCGTGGCTCACGGGTGCGGGTGGTGAGCGTCGAGGAGGCCGTGGCCATCACCGAATGCCGCATGGTCCTGGAAGGACTGTGCGCCGCCAAGGCGGCCGTCGAGGCCGGCGAGGAGCAACTGGCCGAACTGGCCGATCTGGGCACGGCGATGTCCAAGGCGGTCGCCGACGGCGAACCGCTGACCTACTCCGACCTCAACCATCAACTGCACGCCCGCATCCGGGAGTTCTCCGGTCAGCAGGTGGCGGTGGAGCTGCTGGAGCGGCTCAACGCACAGCTGGTGCGCCATCGCTTCCAGCTCGCGCTGCGGCCGGGGCGTGCCCAGCGGTCCCTGGGTGAACACCTGGCCGTGATCGAGGCGATCAGGGCCAGGGACCCACAGGCGGCCGAAGCGGCCGTCCGTGCCCACCTCACCAGTGTGATCGACGCGTTGAGCGAATGACGCGCGGTTCGCGCCGCGGGGTGGGGCGACGACCTGTCCAGCAAGGAGATACCAGCAATGACGCACGGTAGCGCGGGTGACCTGCCCGCTGCCGCACGGCCGAGCGGTCTGATCGTCACCGGCCCGCCACGTGCCGAGGCCCGGCATGTGGACGCCCTGCGGGGGTACGGCGTGGCCACGGTGCACGAGGCCATGGGCCGCACCGGCTGCCTCGGCCCCGGGCTGCGCCCCGTCCAGCAGGACGTGCGCATCGCGGGGACCGCGGTCACGGCGCTGTGCTGGCCCGGCGACAACCTGATGATCCACGCCGCGGTCGAGCAGTGCGCCGAGGGCGACATCCTCGTCGTCGCCACCACATCGCCGTCCACGGACGGCATGTTCGGCGAGCTCTTCGCCACCGCGCTCCACCACCGCGGCGTGCGCGGCCTGGTCATCGACGCGGGGGTGCGCGACACCGCCGAACTGCGCGCGATGGGCTTCCCCGTGTGGTCCGCCGCCGTGTGCGCGCAGGGCACCGTCAAGGCCACGGCCGGATCCGTCAATGTGCCCGTGGTGGTGGGCGGGCAGTGGATACGCCCCGGCGATGTGATCCTCGCCGACGACGACGGGGTGATGTGCGTACCGCGCGAGTCGGCCGCCACGGCCGTCGAGGCGGCCAAGGCGCGCACGGCGAAGGAGGAGGCGACCAGGGCCGCCTTCGCCGAGGGCCAACTGGGCCTGGACCGCTACGGGTTGCGGGAGACCCTCGCCCAGCTCGGGGTGCGGTACCAGCCATACGGAGAGTACGCGGAGCACGCGGAGTACGCCGAAGGTGCCCGCGGTGGGGCCGTCTCATGAGCGGGCCGGAAGGCGTGCGCTGCATGCTGATGCGCGGTGGCACCTCCAAGGGCGGCTACTTCCTCGCGGAGGACCTGCCGTCCGACCCCGGCGCCCGTGACGACCTGCTGCTGCGGATCATGGGCAGTCCCGATCCGCGGCAGATCGACGGCCTCGGCGGAGCACACCCGCTGACCAGCAAGGTGGCCGTCGTCTCCGCCTCCCAGGACCCGGAGACCGACGTCGACTATCTGTTCCTCCAGATCGGTGTGGACCGGGCCGAGGTCTCCGACCGGCAGAACTGCGGCAACCTCCTGGCCGGGGTCGGCCCCTTCGCCGTGGAGCGGGGTCTGGTGGCCGCCCGGGACGGGCGGACACCGGTGCGGATCAGGATGGTCAACACCGGTGACCACGCCACCGTGACCGTTCCCACCCCGGACCGGCGCGTGGACTACACCGGCTCGGCCGAGATCTCGGGTGTCCCGGGTTCCGCCGCCCCGATGGTGATCGCCTTCCAGCAGGGCGGCGGCCCTCTGCTGCCCACCGGCCACGCCCGCGACCTCATCGACGGCACCCCGGTGACCTGCGTGGACAACGGCATGCCGACCGTGCTGATCGCCGCGTCCGCGCTGAACGTCACCGGCTATGAGGACCCCGGAAAGCTGGAGGCGGACGCGTCGCTCGGCGCCCGGCTCCAGGAGATCCGGCGGGTGGCGGGCCGGTTGATGGGCCTGGGCGATGTGAGCGCCACGACCGTGCCCAAGCTCAGCCTGCTGGCCCCGCCCGCGCACGGTGGCACCGTGATGACCCGCACCTTCATCCCGGTGCGCTGCCATACGGCGATCGGCGTCCTGGGCGCCGCCAGTGTCGCCGCCGGGCTGTGTGTCGAGGGAAACGTCGGCGAGGACGTGGCCCGGCTCCCGGCGAGGGGGGAGCGGCTGCGCATCGAACACCCCACCGGCTTCCTGGACATCGACACGGCCGTGGACCACAGCGGGGCCATGCCCGCGGCACGGGGAACGGCCGTCGTACGCACCGCGCGGAAGATCTTCGACGGCACGGTCTTCCCCCGGCCCTCCTGATCCGGCGCCCCGGGGGCGCATGCCGTGTTCGAGGCGGGCGGCACCGCCACGCCCGAGGGGGCCACCGCCCTGGCCGCGCTGGACACGGAGCCGCGTGAGCGGGACATCGCGCCGCGCGGAAGTGCCGCACTCCTCGCGGGGCCCTGTTCCTGGACGGTCTCCCGGCACCGGCGGGCATGGCGTCGTCCGGGCGGTGAGTCCGTCCGGCCGGGTGCCTCCGGGAGTCAGTCCGTCGCCGGAGCCGTCAGCCCGTGGCGGTGGAGGAAGGCGTCGACGAGCCGGTCGGTGAAGTCCTGGCCGACGGGCTCGCCGGTGACCAGCACACGGTAGTAGAGGGGCCCCATGAGCTGGTCGGCCTCGGCCACCAGATCCAGACCGGGCGGCAACTCCCCGCGCTCCGCGGCCCGTTCCAGCGCGCGCCGGTCGCGGCGGCGCTGCTGGTCGAGGCATCGGGACCGGAAGTCCTGGGCGAACTCCGGATCGTGCTGCGCCTGGGCGATCAGCGCCCTGAAGACGGCGCCGGAATCGGACGCGCTGAGGAACCAGGCCAGGTCGCGCAGATAGGCGCGCAGATCCACGGCGAGGTCACCGGAGTCGCGTACGGCCAGGTCCTCGGCCACGTCCTGGAGGAAGGCGTCCATGAGGACGTCGGTCTTGGTGCTCCACCAGCGGTAGATGGTCTGTTTGGCGACCCCGGCCCGGGTGGCGATGCCCTCCATGGTGACGCCCGCGAAGCCCTTCTCGACCAGCAGATCGTCGGCCGCGTTCAGCACCGCCAGCCGGGCCTGTTCACTGCGCCCGTGCCGGTTGCCGTGGTGGCGGGTCGCCGATGGGCCGGTGCCGCTCGTCCCGGCCGTCCGTGTCGCGCGTGCCATCCAGCCTCCCCGGGATACCGCGATCAGGATAGCCGCCCCTCACATGAGGATCGGCCGCCGCCTCCGGCCGCCGCCTCCGGCCGCCGCCCCCGACCCGGGCCGCATGGCTGGGCCCGCCCGCCGGTGGGGTATCACCGGTGGCGGGCCCGGGTGCCGAGAGGGGTGGTGCCCAAGCGCTCCGCCGGAAGCGCACGGAGATGCCGTCGACCGTCCGCGGCGCCGTGGTGGCCGGTCGGGTAGTTCCCCGTGCCGCTTCAGGTCGCGTTTCGAACCGCGGCCGACTTCCGCCGATCCGCTCAGTCCCGTTCCCCTTCGGCCTGTGAGGGAGTCGTCCTCTGTACGTCGGGGTGGCCGGTGTCCTGCTCGTCGTCGCGTTCGCCCTCGGCCTGCGAGGGGGTCGTCCACGGCACGTCCGGGTGGCCGGCTTCCCGCTTGTGTTCGACGTGGGAGGGGGCTGGCTCGGTCATGTGATGCCTCCGCTCCTAGTGCGGACGGTGCCGATTTTACCTCGAATGCCCACGTCGGCGCGGTGCGGCCGGGTGGTGGACCGGCCCCGCCGCGGCTCGGGGCGCAGGCTGTCCGGCGGATCCCTTCCCGGGGTGTCCGTCGATCACCCCCTGGCGTGGAGGGCGGCCTCCACGGCCGTCTTGATCAGCCTCTGATGAGGCCGTACGAGCACCCCGTCGACCAGGACCGTCGGGGTGGCGCCGACCTTTCGCGCGGCCGCCCGCGCGGTCACATACGGTGGCCAGTCGAGATGGGCCTCCCCGCGCACACACCCCGCGAAGGAGCCGGTCAGCCCGACCGGGGTGCCGAGCGCGATGAGCTCCTCGTCGGTGAGTCCCGGCCCGCCCTCGGGCGGCTGGTTGGCGAAGACGATGTAGAGATACTCCAGGAACCGTCCGCCGTCGGCCGCGCAGCCCGAGGCGGCCGAGGCCCGGGTGGAGTACCGGTTGGTCGACATCTCGTCGAGGAACGCCATCGGGTGATAGGTCAGGGTGATCCGGCGGGTCTCGACCATGGTGTCGAGCATCGGCCCCGACGACTCCTCGAACATCCGGCAGTAAGGGCACTGGAAGTCGATGAAGGCGTCGATCATCACCGGTCCGTCGCCGAGCACGATGCCATCGCCTTCCGCGTTGACCCCCGCCGGCACGTGCGCCGGGCGGGGCTGCGCCTGCGCGTACATACGGGGTCTCCTCCCAGCGGGAAAACGGCCGGGGGACGTCGGCCGCAGCCCGCGAGTACCCGTATGGAGGCGGATGACCCGCGGGGTGCGCGTCGTCTCCTGACCGGGCGGGAGCGGTCTCCGCGTCGAACGGGACGACCCCGACCCGGCAGACGCCCATGATCCCAAGGCTCCGCACCCGCCGGTGCGCTGATGTCGGAACGTGAGTATGTCTAGACCAGTGTCATGTTCACTGCCATGATGACCTCCGCAACCTGGCTTCACGAGCACCCTCCCCATTCCCCCGCGACGCGGCCGTGCGGCCGCGCGAGAGGTGACGTATGTCCAGACGCGTCTCCATCCGATTCCGGACCCTGCCCTGCTGGGCGTCGGCCCTGCTGCTGGCCCTGGGCATGACCACCGCACTGGCCCCCGAGGCGTCCGCCCGGGCGGCCGTGCCGAGCACGATCCCGCTGAAATTCACCAACAACTCCGGGCGCGGCGACCAGATCTACGTCTATACGCTCGGCACCCTGCTCGCGACCGGGCAGCAGGGCTGGGCCGACGCCTCCGGGACCTTCCACCCCTGGCCGGCCGGCGGCAACCCGCCCACCCCGGCCCCGGACGCGTCGATCGCGGGACCGGCCAACGGCCAGTCCGTGACGATCCGCATCCCGAAGCTCTCCGGCCGGGTCTACTTCTCCTACGGCCAGAAGCTGGACTTCAGGCTCACCACCGGCGGCCTGGTGCAGCCCGCCGTGCAGAACCCCTCGGACCCCAACCGGAACATCCTGTTCAACTGGAGCGAGTTCACCCTCGACGACTCCGGGCTGTACATCAACAGCACCCAGGTCGACATGTTCTCCGCGCCGTACGCGGTGGGGGTGCAGGGCGGCGATGGCAGCGTGAAGACCACCGGGCACCTCAAGTCCGGCGGCTACAACGGCGTCCTCAACGCGCTGCGCGCACAGTCGGGCGGCTGGGGCAAGCTCATCCAGACCCGGCCGGACGGCAGCGTCCTGCGGGCCCTGTCGCCCGGACACGGCATCGAGGCGGGCGCCCTGCCCGCGAGCGCGATGGACGACTACATCAACCGGGTGTGGCAGAAGTACACCGGCGCCACCCTCACGGTCACCCCCTTCGCCGACCGGCCGGACACCAAGTACTTCGGCCGGGTCTCCGGCGACGTCATGAACTTCACCAACAGCGCAGGAGCCGTGGTCACCAGCTTCCAGAAGCCGGACTCCGACTCGGTCTTCGGCTGCTATAAGCGGCTCGACGCGCCCAACGACCAGGTGCGCGGCCCGATTTCGCGGACCCTGTGCGCGGGCTACAACCGCACGACGCTGCTCACCAACCCCAATCAGCCGGACACGAGTGACGCCGGGTTCTACACCGACGCCGTGACCAACCACTACGCCCGCGCGATCCACGCCCAGATGGCCGACGGCAAGGCGTACGCCTTCGCCTTCGACGACGTCGGGCAGCACGAGTCGCTCGTCCACGACGGCAATCCGCAGCAGGCGTCCATCACCCTGGACCCCTTCAACTAGGCCGACAGGAGGCACGGCATGAGACGCAAGAGACCGCCGCTCACCCGCCTGGCCGCCCTCGCCACCGGAGCGCTCGCCCTGCTGGCCCCGCTGCTCCTCCCGGCCACGGCCCAGGCGGCGCCGTCCGCCACCATCTGCAACAAGTACTGCGACAGCCGCGACCCGGCGCTCGCCCCGCAGAGCCGCAACCCCGTGACGGCCACCCTCTTCTCCCGCTCCATCGCCCTGCACTTCGACGACGCCGACGCCATGGGCTGGGCCTCCATCGACAACGGCAGCCCCGGTGACGAGGTGTGGCTCGACCGCTCGTTCGACGGCGGCCGGACCTGGTCCTCCGGCAGCCGCCTCGGCAACACCGCCATCCCCGCCGGACAGCGCGGCTGGCGCACCCTCATGTACAACGTGGACGACTGGGGCGCCCATGGCGTCGGCGCGCTACGGGCCTGCGGCAAGGCCGGTGACCGCCCCGACATCGCCTGTACCCCCTGGGCCCGTACCACCTGGAACGCCTGGGACCGCCGCACGGCCGCCGCCACCGCGCAGATGGCCTACTACTCCTACGGGACCGGGCTGTTCTCCACCACCGGCTGGTGGAACTCGGCCAACGCCCTCACGGCCGTCATCGACAACATCCGCGTCTCCGGCATGCACAGCTACGAATACGCGATCGCCCGCACCTACGACCTCAACCTCGGTGCGCAGGGCGGGCAGTTCCGCAACGACTACATCGACGACACCGGCTGGTGGGGTCTGGCCTGGGTGGCCGCCTATGACCTCACCGGCGACTCGCGCTATCTGGCCACCGCCCGTGCCGACGCCGACTACATGGCCTCCTACTGGGACTCCACCTGTGGTGGCGGCGTGTGGTGGAGCACCGCGAAGACTTACAAGAACGCCATCGCCAACTCCCTCTACCTCCAGCTGAACGCCGCCCTGCACAACCGGATTTCCGGCGACACCACCTATCTCCAACGGGCGAAGGCGGAGTGGACCTGGTTCCAGGGCACCGCCATGGTGAACTCCTCGAACCTCGTCAACGACGGCATCGACCTGGGCACGTGCAAGAACAACGGCAGCGCCGTCTGGTCCTACAACCAGGGCGTGCTGCTCGGTGGCCTCACCGAGCTGCACAAGGCGACCGGTGACGATTCCGTGCTCGCCACGGCCCGCCGTATCGCCACGGCCGCCACTACGTCGTCCCAGCTCAACACGGCCGACGGCATCCTCAGGGACCCGTGCGAGACCGGCGACTGCGGCGCCGACGGCCCGTCGTTCAAGGGCGCCCATGTGCGGGGGCTGGCCAAGCTGAACGCGGCCTTGGCCGACCACCCCTACACGGCCTACCTCAAACGGCAGGCCGACCGCGCCTACGCCGCCGACCGCAACGCCCTGGACCAGTACGGACTGCGCTGGTCAGGACCGCTGGACAAGACCGACGCGGCACGACAGCACAGTGCGCTCGACCTGATGAACGCGGCCCCCTAGGTCACAACGGCGTTTCATCAGGCCGCAGGATGAGCTTGCCCCGGCTGTGGCCGGCCTCGCTCTGCTCATGGGCCTCGGCGGCGTCGGCGAGCGGGAAGCTCCGCACGATGGGCACCCGCAGCCGGCCCTCCGCGGCGAGCCGGGCGTATCCGGCGATGTCCTCCAGGGGGCGGCCACCGCCGCCACCGGAGAACGTGACACCGAGATCGGCGGCCGCGGGGTCGGCGATGGTCACGATGCGGTCGGTCGTGCCGCCCCGCAGCTCGATCGAGACCGGCAGGGCACCCTGACCGGCCGCGTCGTAGACGGCATCGACACCCTTCGGGGCCACGGCGCGCACCCGGTCGGCCAGGCCCTCGCCGTACGCCACGGGGATCGCGCCGAGCGAGCGCAGATAGTCGTGGTTGGCGGGCGAGGCGGTGCCGATGACGGTGACTCCCCGGGCCACCGCGAGCTGGACGCCGACCCCGCCGACCGCACCGGCGGCCCCGTGCAGCAGCAGCGTCTCGCCTTCCTTGAGCCCCAGCAGGTCGAGCACGCGCGCCGAGGTCTCGGTGGCCACGGGCAGCGCGGCGGCCGTCTCCCAGTCGAGGTCGGCCGGCTTGGGGACGACAGCGGTGGCCAGGGCGTACGAGGCGTAGGCGCCGGTGTCCGTCCAGCCCAGCACCTCATCGCCCACCGACCGATCAGTGACCCCCTCGCCGACCTCGTCGACGATCCCGGCCGCCTCCGAGCCGGGGACGGCGGGGAGCCCGGGGCCCATCTGCGGCATCCAGCCACGGCGGATCTTGTAGTCGATGGGGTTCACGGCGGCGGCCACGACCTTCAGCCGTACCTGCCCGGGACCCGGATGCGGCTCCTCCGTCTCCTTCAGCCGCAGCACCTCGGGGCCGCCGTACTCCTCGTAGACGATTGCCTTCATCTCTCTCACTCCCGTCAGCCCTGTTTCATGGGGCACCAGCCGTTTGTAGCGACAACGCCATCCTCGGCCGGGACATGCCCCGCCCCGGCCGTTCCTTCGGCCGGTTCCACCTGGCCGAAGGAACGGCCGGGCCCGCGGGGAGGCCCCACTACGCTGACGGACATGGACCTCACGGCCGCAGTCGATGTGATCCGGGCGCCCCTGGGCGATCTCCTTCCGCGCCTGTCCGCCGCGCTCTTCGACGCGATTCCGCACCGGGCGGTGGCCGAGCTCTCCGGCAACTGCCCGCACTCACCGTTCAAGACCCATGGACACCCCTCCGGCGACCCCGGCGCCGCCATCACCACCACCGAGTTGGCCGCGCTCTCCCCGGCGGCCCGCGCCGAGGGGAGCTGGCAGGGCCGGGCCCGGATCGGGGGCGCCGATGTGCCCGTGCTGGCCCTGTACAGCGACGCCACCGCGCGGGGCGCGCTGCTCGTCCTCGTACGGACCGAGGAGACCCCCGTCCCGGCCGCGGCCCTGGCGACGGCCCGCGTCCTGTGGGACCTGGTGACCGCGCACCGCGACCGGATGGCGACCGAGGCGGCGCCCGGGGTGCTGGCCCAGTCCCGCGCCGCGGCCGCCGCGCGGGCCACGGCCATCGCCGAGCTCGTCGACGCCCATGGGGCTGCCCTGTCCGCCCTGCTCGGTGTGTTGCGCCGCCGCGATCTGGACGATCCGACCGCCCGGGCCCGCGCGGTGGACCTCGCCGTCACCGCCCTGGCCGAGCTGCGCGCCCGGACCGACCGCGATCAGGCGCTGGTGGAGGAACCCGCCGGTGACGCCTTCGCCCGGCTCGCCGATTCCCTCCGCCCGGAGCTGCGCGGCCTGACCGTACGGCTGGACCTGGGCCCGCCCGGTACGGAGGAGGGCGCGGACCGGCCGCTCCCCGCCGATGTGGCCAATACGGCCCGCGCGGTGGTGCGGGCCGTGGTGCACGCCATGCTCGACGAGCAGGGGCCGGGCCAGGACGGCGCGCCGCATCCGGTGCGCCGCGTCCACATCGGCTGGAAGGTCGGCGAGGGCGAGCTGCGCGCCACCGTGCGGGACGACGGCCCCGGCGTCCTGCGGCGGACCGCCCTGGACGCCCGCCGGGTCGGGGAGCGGCTGGCCGCGCTGGGCGGACGGCTGGACGTGGACGCGGTCCCCGAGTGGGGCACCACGGTGACGGCCACCGTGCCACTGGGACCGCCGCGGATGGCCGGTGAGGATCCGCTGTACGCCCTCGGCGCGCGCGAGCTGGAGGTGCTGGAGCAACTGGCCCGCGGGCGGCGCAACCGGCAGATCGCCCAGCAGCTCCACATCAGCGAGTCGACGGTGAAGTTCCACGTGGCGAACATCCTGGAGAAGCTGGGGGTCACCTCGCGTGGCGAAGCGGCCGCGCTGGCCCACGCATGGGGGGCGACCGGCTCCTGAGCGGCCGGTGACGTGGCGCATGCGCGGGACCGCACCGGCGGACAGCCGAACGCCGGGGGACGTATGGTTGCTGAGGGACGGCGAGCGGAGCGATTCATGACCACACCGCGGGACCTGATGATCGTCACGCTGGACGTGGCGCCCATCCGCCCCCTGGAGCGGGGCGATCTCTCGCTCGCGCTCGCGGGAGCCGAGCTGATCGACCTCCTCGACGTCGAGGCCCTCGGGTTCGAGGACGAGCGGATCGTGCCGCGCCTCTGCCCCCCGACCGGTGACCGTCTGCTGGACGAGGCCGTGTCGTCGCTCGTCCGCCAGCCGCCCTACGAACCGGTCGGCGAGTGGCTGTGGCGCAGGGGCCGCGGGCTGTCCTCGGCCTACCTGGACGCCCTGGAGGCCGCGGGGCAGATCACCCGGCGGCGCCACGGCTGGCTGCCGGTGCGCGCCGGTCAGGCGGTGCCGGTCGACTCACCCGCCCGTCGGCGCGCGACGGACCGCTGGGCCTCGGACGAGCCCGTTCTCGCATCCCTCGCGGCGGCCATCGGGGTCCGCGAGGAGCCCGCGGGAGACGCCGCGGCGGCGGCCGGCGACGCGGCCGTGACCGTGCTCGCCGCCGTCAACGACGCCGTGATGGAGCTGGAGGCCGAACGGCAGCGGCGGGCCATCGAGGAAGCGGCCTTCGACAACGTCTGGCGCGCCGAATGACCGCGTGACGGTGCGGGCGGCGCCGGGAGGAGCAGGACGCCACCAGGGGTGCCGCACCGCCGTCGATGATCCCGAACTCCGGCCCCGGGAGGGCCGTACGGCCGTATCGTGTCCGGTGATCCACCACGTCCCAGTGGGCACCACCCCCCGAACGGAGACGCACATGGACACGTTAGCCGGAGCGTCCGGTCACAGATCCCACCGCGACGCCGAGCCCATACCGGCGCCCTTCCCCCAGGCCGTCATCGACGCCTTCCACACGCGGCCGGAGCTGCCCGCCTTCGAACACCGCTCACGCGTCCTCTCACGTGGCGAGGTGCTGGAGCTCATCGGCCGGTGCGCCGACGGGCTGCGGGCGGCCGGACTCGGCCCGGGGCGGTCGGTCGCGGTGGCCACCGATGTGACACCCGAGGGTTTCGCGGTGCTCATGGCGGCCTACCTGCTGGGCTGCCGGGTGACCGGGCTGCGGCCCGGTATGACCCCGGCCCATCTCGGCTACGTCCTCTCCGACGGAATCGACGTCCTGGTGGCCGACGAGACCGGCGCCACCCCCGAACTGCTGGACGCGGCGCGTGAGGTGACCGTGGTGCGGCTGGGCCCGGACCTCCTGGACGCCCACCCCAAGGCCACGGGGGAGCTGACCGCCCAGGGCCGTCCCGAGGACATCGCCATGGTGACGCTCACCAGCGGCAGCACCGGACAACCCAAGGGCTGTACGCAGACCTACCGTTCGCTCGCCCTCAACTGGGCCTGGCAGCCCGCGCGTTGGACCGAGGGGACCGCACGGCTCGCGGCGCGCTATGAGCGGTATCTGCTCTTCGGCACCCTGACCAGTGCGGTGATCTTCGAGCATCTCGGAGCCTGTCTGATGGGTGGTGGCACCGCCGTCATCCCCGAACCGCCGCTCGCCTTCCCCCAGGTCTTCGAGCGCCACCGGATCACCGCGTGTCTGATGACCGTGCCCCGGCTGCACCATGTGCTGGACGTGCTGCGCACCGACCGCGTGGACACCAGCAGCCTCCGGGCGCTGCTCGTGGCCGGGTCCCCGCTCGCCCCGCACCGGCTCGCGGAGGCGGCCCGGCGGCTGGGCCCGGTGGTGCACCAGGGGTACGGGCAGACCGAGACCGGCATGCTCACCCTGCTCACCCCGGACCATATGGCCCAGTGGCCGGACCAGGTGTACGACTCGGTGGGCCGGGCCTGGTCCGGTGTGGAGCTGGACGTCCGCGACCCCGAGGGGCGTTCGGTGCCCGCCGGGACCACCGGCGAGATATGGGTGCGCACCGACTCCGCGATGGCGGGCTACTGGAAGGACGAGGAGCAGACCCGGGAGGTCCTGCGGGCGGGGTGGGTGCGTACCCGCGACGTCGGACACCTGGACGAACACGGTTTTCTGCGGCTCACCGGGCGCGCCCGGGACGTGGTCATCATCAACGCGATCGTGCACTACGCCGGGGCCATCGAACGCGCGCTGGCCGCCCACCCCGATGTCGACCAGGCGTATGTGGTGGGCGCGCCCGACGAGCGCACCGGCGAGGCCGCACACGCCTTCGTGGTCCCGGCCGAGGGTCGTGAACCGGATCTCGACGCCGTACGCGCCCTCGTCGCGGCCGAGTTGGGGGAGGCGAGTGTCCCCGCCACCGTCACCGTGGTGACCGAGGTGCCGGTGGCGCCGAGCGGCAAACCGGACAAGCGGGCGCTGCTGTCGCGGGTCACCGGGCCGCTGGAGACGGCGTGACGGCGCTGGGTCGCCGGTCCGGCCGGGCGGTGGTCTGACACACTAGGACGTCCCGGCACGCCGAGTGCGTGCCGGGACGTCTTCCGTGCGCGGTGCTCAGCTCCCGGTCGGTACCGCCGCCGCGGTGCCGCTCGGTTCCCCGGCCGTCCGGGACCCGGCGTCCCTGCGGTCCAGCCAGTTGAGCACCGGGACCGTCATCACGGTGGTCACCAGCGCCACCAGGACCAGCGCCGCGAACAGCTCATCGCCGACGATCCCGGCCGACAGCCCGATGTTGAGGGCGATGAGCTGCATCAGCCCGCGCGCGTTCATCAGGGCGCCGACCCTGACCGCCACCGCACCCGGCTCCCCGCACAGCTTGGCGGCCGCCCAGCAACCGCCGAACTTGCCGACCGACGCGAGCACGACACAGGCCGCACCGAAGGCCATCACGGCCGGGTCGGCGAACACGTCGAAGCGTGTGTTCAGACCCGAGTACGTGAAGAACATCGGCACGAAGATGACCTGGGTCGCCCCCTGGACGGTCCGCACCACCCGCTCGGACGCCTCATGGCGCGGCATGGCCAGCCCGACGCAGAACGCCCCGAAGACCGCGTACAGCTGGATGATGTCGGTGAACCAGGCGCCGCAGAACAGCACCGCGACCGTGAACAGCAGCCGGGTCTCATCGCTCAGCCCCGGCCTGGTCATGATCCACGCCAGCAGACGCCGGCCCACCAGGAACAGGACGGCCACGAACACCAGTGAACCGCCCAGCGCCTTGACGATCGGACCCGTCTTCTCCGAGGCCACGCTCAGCACTCCGGCGAGCATGAGCCAGGCGGCCGCGTCGTCGGTGGCCCCCGAGGCGAGGGACAGCGAGCCGTGCCGGGTCCCGGAGATCCCCTGCTCGGTGATGATGCGCGCCAGCATCGGGAAGGCGGTGATGGCGAGGGCGACCCCGACGAAGGCCGCGGTCACCCAGATCGAGACCCCGTCGACGAAGAGGGGAACGTGGCCGTGGGCGGCGAAGGTCAGCCCCACGCCCAGCAGCAGCGGGACCACCACCCCGGCGGCGGAGACCGTCACCGCGGTTCCGGCCAGCCCCTTGCCGGCGTGGGCCCTGAATTCGTACCCCGCGTGGAACATCAGCGCCACCAGGCCGATCTGCCCGGCCACATAGAGCACCGGTTTGAGCTCCGGTGGGAAGACCGCGTCCGAGGCGCCCGGCGCCACCAGCCCGAAGAGCGACGGGCCGAGCAGCACACCGGCGATCATCTCCCCGACCACCGGCGGCTGGCCGAACCGGCCCGCCATCAGCACCACCAGCCGGCAGGTCAGCAGGATCACCACGGCCGCGATGAAGAAGGCGGGGGCGAGCTCTGTGGGAGTCATCGTCTCACCCTCCTCATCGGCTTACGGCGACGGCTGGTTCGGCGAGATCACCGGAGGCCGTGGCGAAGTAGTTCCGGCACAGTCCCTGGCGCCGGGCGTCCCACACCATGTAGCCGCCGAGCACCAGCTGGGTGAGGCTGCGCGGGATGGCCGCCCACCGGTCGCCCAGCCGCATCCCGGCGAGCCTCGCCGCCCGCCCGGCCGGTCTCCGGCCCGCCGTGGCCGGCCGGTCGGTGTGCGGGATCAGCAGACAGGGCCCGCGGCTGGGCAGCGACCGGGTGTGCTCGGCCGTGGACTCCAGCCGGAAGCGCCGCAGCATTTCCTCGGCCGCGACCCGCATGGTCAGCACGGCGAAACCACGGGCCGGGCAGGGCCGGTTGGCGGTCACGCCGAACGGGATGAAGGCCGAGGGCCGGGTGTCGGCGGACAGCCAGCGCCCGGGGTCGAACCGCTGCGGGCCGGTGACTCCCGACCGCTGATACTCGGGGTAGTTGAACAGCAGGACCGAACCCGTGGGTATCGGAGGTCCGTCGGCCCGGGGGATCTCCCCGGTGGTGATGCGGTGGGCCACGCCGAACAGCGGGAAGTGCTGGAGCGTCTCGTTGATGACATGGTCCAGGTAGTCGGCGTCCTCCTCGCCGGAGAGCAGTCGGTCCTGGACGCTCTGGTGCGTGGCGAGTGCCAGCAGCAGATGGGCCATCGCCTCCGACGTCTGCACCACGGCGGTGTTGAAGAACGTGCCCTGGAGGTAGTACGCCTGCTCCCGTCGGTTGAGCAGCGACGGCAGCGGCACCGGCGGGGGATCGCTCGCCAGCCGTTCGCGCAGATACGCGGTGAGCCGGATCCGCCGGTCCATATGGCGCAGGCTGGTGCACTTCAGGGCGCTGACCACGTCGTCGGCGTTGCCGACGATCAGGTCCCGGACATGGCGTGGGCACGGTTCGCGGAAGACCACTTCGTAGTAGACCTCGGCCCACACCGGCATCATCAAGTCGCGCAGCCGCACCCGGTGTTCCCGGGTGCCGTGTCCGCCGGTGTCCTGGTCGAGTTCATCGAGCACCCGCCGGGTGCAGCGGCCGACCAGTTCGCTCCACCGCTCCCGGGAGAGCCCGGCGAGGATCTGCCGGGTCGTCCTGGCCACCTCGTCGTACCGGGGGCCGGGTTCCAGATGCTCCTGGTGCACCTCGGGGCCGGGGGAGAGCCAGTACCAGAAGAGGTCGGACAGGGCGGCGCCGCGGCTGCGGCCGTTCGCGGCCGGATGCCCGTAGACCCGTTTGAACTCCTCGACGGGCACCTCGCGGCCGGGTGCCGGAATCCCCTCCTCGCCGTTGACCCGCGCGAAGAGGCGCACCCGCAGGTCGATCACCAGCCGGGGCAGCCAGTACGGCAGGCTGGCCGTCAGCGCCACGGCCGCCGCACCGGTGGCCGCCCGTCCGAGGCGGCTCATGAGACCACTCCACCGGGCAGGGCGACGGACGCGTCGGCGGGAGGCCACACCGGGGCGCGCACCAGATCCGGGGTGAGGTCCTGGACACCGGCGGCGCCGCACAGCGCGAGGGCCTGGTCGAGCTCCTCGCGCAGCAGCTCCAGCAGCCGCCGTACGCCCTTCTCGCCGCCCTCGGCCAGGGCCCACATCACCGGCCGGCCGATGCCCACGGCGGACGCGCCGAGCGCCAGCGCCTTGACCACATCGGTGCCCCGCCGCACCCCGCCGTCCAGCACGATCGGGATCCGCCCGGCCACCGCCGCCTGGATCTCGGGGAGGAGCTCGACCGTGGCGGGCACCGTGTCCAGCTGACGGCCCCCGTGGTTGGACAGCAGCAGCCCGTCCACGCCATGGCGCACCGCCAGCCGGGCGTCCTCGGGGTGCAGGGCGCCCTTGAGCAGGATCGGCAGCGAGGTGATCCCGCGCAGCCAGTCGATATGGGTCCAGGTGATCTCCGCCGACATGGCGATCGGCCGCACCCGGCCGCCCTCGCGCGGATCGACCATGTGCTCGCAGCGCAGTCCGTCCGGCAGGTCGAGAAAGCCGTTGCGCACATCGCGCTCGTGCGCGCCGCGCACCGGGGAGTCCACGGTGACCACCAGCGCGGAGCACCCCGCGTCGGTGGCCCGCCGCACCAGGGACCGGGTGAACTCCAGGTCCGGCTGGAGGTAGAGCTGGAACCACAGGGGCGCCGGGTCGCCGCCCTCACCGGCGCCACGGGTGGCCTCCGCGATGTCCTCCACCGCGACTGTGGAGGCCATGCTCACGATCATGATCGCGCCGGCGGCCGTGGCGGCTCGTGCGGTGGCCAACTCCCCTTCCTCGACGAGGAGTTTGTGGAAGGCGGTCGGCGAGAGCAGGATCGGCGTCCGTGCGCGGCTGCCGAGCACGGTGATGTCCAGCGCCCGCTCGGTGTTGCCGCGCAGCACCCTGGGCAGCAGCCGCAGCCGCCGGAACGCCTCTTCATTGGCCCGTACGGTGATCTCGTCCCCGGCGCCACCGGCGATGAAGTCGGCGTGGACGGGGTCGAGTCTCGTCCGGGCGGCGGTTTCGAAGTCCTGGACGGTCATCAGCATGGCGCGGTATCACCGCCCCGCGCCGGCGGGCTGCGCGTCCAGCTCACGCGCGAAGAACTCGACCAGCGGGGCGTGGTGGACCTTCGGGTGGTTCCACTCGTTCTCCAGGTTCTCGGCCATGTGATGGGTGCCGAGCAGCTCACCGCCCCGGAAGTGGCGGATCACCGGATGCAGATAGGAGGCGTCGAAGGCTTCCCCGACCGAGTTCTGCGCCGCCCGGCGCACCGTGATGTCGAAGGGGTCGACCTTGTCGTGGTCGGGGCCGTACTCCAGGGTGACGATGAAGTAGTCGGCGCCCGCCGTCAGGGGGGATTCATGGGCGTAGGCGACCGGCACCTCCTCGTGGTAGCGGGCCTGGTCGCCGTCGGCCGCGACCAGCAGATCGCCGATCACACCGAACTGCTGCCACAGCGCGGAACTGCGGTTCACCCGCGCCACCACGGCGTCCGCCAGCGCGGCCGGATCGGTGGCCAGCGGCTGCACCGGCCAGGCCCGGTCATGGTGGCGTTCGTCGAGAATGCGGCTCAACGCCCGTACGCCATAGCGGAATCCGTGGATAAAGCCATTGGTGGACTTCTTGAAGTCGCGCTGCTGGGTGAGGGTGCCGGCGAAGTACAGCCCGGGCACATTGACCGACTCGTACGCCGGGGTGAGGGCGGCGAAGCGGTCGTTGATGACCAGCTCGGGGCGGCATTCGGGGTCGAACGGCGAGGCGTCGAAGCGGAAGCCGGTGCATACGATGATCCGGTCGTACGGGATCTCCTTCACGACCTCGTTCGCCCGGGAGAAGCTGAACCGCACCCGGTACCGGCCGCCGTCGCCCGGCTCCTTCTCGATCGAGAGCACATTGCCGTCGAGTATGGCGTTCTGCGATTTGAGCTGGTAGGTGTCGAGGAAGTTGTTGTTGACGGCACGCAGATGGCCCACATAGTGGCTCTTCCACGCCAGCCGCAGGCCGTGCGGTCCGGCCACATGGATGACGGCGGCCGTCTCGATGAGGTTGTCGGCCGTCTCCAGCGCGGAGTTTCCCTTGCCGAGGATCAGGACACGCTGGTCGGTGAAGTCCTCGGGGTCCACCGAGACATCGGAGTAGTCCTCGGCGGTCTCGATACCGGGCACATCGGGGATATAGGGCCGGCTCACCCCGGTGGCCATCACCAGTCGGCGCCCCCGGTGGTCGCCGCCGTGCTGATCGGTGACGGTGAAGCCGTCGTCGTCGCGGCGGATCCGCACCGCCCGGGTGTCAAAGGCGATGTCGAGGTCGAACGCCTCGGCGAAGTCGGCCAGATAACGCACATAGTCGTCGGCGGCCGGGAAGTAGCGCTTGCTGTAACGCGTGAACAGCAGCTCCGGATCGGGGGACAGCAGGGAGTTCCAGTCCATCCGGAGGTTGAACTCGGGGTCGTCGATACCGGTGTGCACCTTATTGCTGGAGATCAGCTGACGGTGGCGGGGGAACTTCTGGAAGAAGGTGCCCGGTCTGTTTCCGGCTTCCAGGATCCGGTACGTGTGGCCCGCCGTCGCCAGCAGGTGCCCGAGCTGGAGGCCGGCGGGGCCGGCACCGATGACAAGGTAGTCAAGAGCCTCGGAAGAGTGGAGAGATTGGTTGTGCACAGTGCCTTCCTTTCAAGAGCGCGATGCCGTGGGGAGCGCGATGACAGGGGAAAGCCGTGACAATTTTCCTTTAAGTCTCAACAACCACTCTAATGAGCCGCTGTCACCTTGAGCAACATCGAAAACAGGCCAGTGTGATGGGCCCGGCGTCGGATCAGACGGCCGACCAGCCGTTGTCCACGGGCAGGAGGACGCCGTTGACATTGCTCGCGGCGTCGGAGGCGAGGAAGAGGATGGCGGCGGCCTGCTCCTCGGCCGTGGCGATCCTGCCGACGCTCGAGGTATGGGCTCCGATGACGGCCGGGCCATGTTCTCCCGGCCGGGCGTCGACCCGCATGGCGGTGGCGGTGCCGCCGGGGGCGATCGCGTTGGCCCGGATCCCCTGCTCCCGGTACATCACCGCGAGGGACTTCACCAGGCCCACCACACCGTGCTTGGAGGCGGTGTAGGCGGCGCCGGCCGTACTGCCGCGCAGCGACGCCTCCGACGCGGTGAAGACGATCGAGCCCCGGCCGGCCGCCAGCATGTGCGGCAGCGCGGCCCGGGTGAGCATGAACGGGGCCGTCAGATTGATCCGCAGCACCCGGTCCCATTCGGTGTCGTCGGTGTCCGCCACCGCCGAGAAGCGGTCCATGATGCCGGCGTTGTTCACCAGGACGTCCACACCGCCGAACGCCTCCACGGCCGTGGCGACGACCTCGTCCACCACCCGCTGGTCGCCGAGGTCGCCGACGGCCGCGCGGGCCACCCCGCCCGCCGCGCCTATCGCCGCGACAACCTGTTCGGCGCCGTCCCGGTCGAGGTCCGCGACCAGCACCTTCGCCCCCTCGGCGGCGAACGTCAGGGCCGCGGCCCGGCCGATCCCCGATCCCGCTCCGGTGACGATGACGGCGCGATCCTGAAGACCGGTGCTGTTCACGGTTGTCTTCCCTTCTTGATGTCGTCCGAGATGGACGTGTCCGAGGTCGATGTGTTCCGCGGACCGTGCGCATCCCACCCGGGGTGTGTACGGGGTGGCGGCGGCGCGGGCGGGGGAACGCCCGCGCCGCCGCCCGGTCGCGGCCGTACGGTCCGCGGCCCGGTCCTGGTCCTGGTCCGGACCCGGACCCGGACCCGGTCCCGGCCCTAGTCCCGGACCTCGATGGCCACGGCCGGGCACACCGCCGCGGCGTGCCGGATGTCGTCGGCCTGCTCGGCCGGGGGCTCGGCGTTGAGCAGCACCACGATGCCGTCCTCTTCGCGCTGGTCGAAGACCTCCATCGCGGCGACCACACACTGGCCGGACGCGACGCACTTGTCCTGATCGACGGTCACCTTCATCGGGGTTTCCTCTCTCTTCACCAGGTCACGGGAAGTTCATAGACGCCGTAGACGGATCCGTCGTGTTTGAAGGGGATCCGATCCAGCTCGGCGGCCGACCGCAGAGTGGGGATGCGGCGGTACAGGGTGCTGTAGACGACCTGGAGCTCCATCCGGGCCAGCGGCTGGCCCAGGCACTGGTGCACCCCGAAGCCGAAGGCCACATGGCGGCGGGCGTCGCGCCGGAGGTCCAGCCGGTCGGGCTCGGCGAACACGTCCGGGTCCCGGTTGGCGATGTCATTGGCCAGGATCAGCCCCTCGCCCGCGCGGATGACCTCCCCGCCGATCTCGATGTCCGCCGTCGCCACCCGGCGCCGCCCGCTGTGGGTGATGTGCAGATAGCGCAGCAGCTCCTCCACGGCCGAGGCGATCAGCCGGGGATCGTCGGTGTCGCGCAGCAGGGCGAGCTGATCGGGGTGCTCGAACAGGGCGAGGGTGCCGAGCGCGATCATGTTCGCGGTGGTCTCATGTCCCGCGATCAGCAGCAGCACACCCATCTGTGCCGCCTCGTCGCGGGCGAGTTCGCCCGCCGTGACCCGCCCGGCCAGCCCGGAGAGCAGATCGTCGACGGGGCGGGCGATCTTCTCGCCCATCAGATCGTCCAGATAAGCGAGCAGATTCCCATGGGCGACCGACCGCTGCTCGGGGGTGACGTTCCGATTGATGATGACCTTGCTGTTGTCCTGGAAGAAGTCGTGGTCGCTGTAGGGCACTCCGAGCAGCTGACAGATCACCAGCGAGGGCACCGGCAGGGCGAACGCCTCCACCAGGTCCACCGGGTTCGGACCGGCCAGCAGCTCGTCGATCAGATCGTCCACGATCTTCTGCACACCGGGCCGCATCGCCTCCACCCGCTTGATGGCGAACGGCGCCGTCACCATCCGCCGCAGCCGGGCGTGCTCGGGGTCGTCCTTGAGGATGAAGCTGACCCCCGTGCCTCCCGGGGGCATCGGGGCCTGCCGGGGATAGCCGGGCCGGTTGATGTCGGCGCTGACCCTGGGGTCGGCCAGCAGCGCCCGTTGATCGGCGTACCGGGTCGCCAGCCACGGGGTGCTGCCGTCCCAGAGGCGGACCCTCGCCAGCGGCCCCTCCTGCTGTTTGTCCCGCAGGGCGGGGGGCGGGTCGAACGGGCACCCCGCCGCCCTGGCCATCGGATACTCCGGGGCCTTCGCATCGCGCTCGTCCAGCGGGTTGACTGTGCTGGTCATCGCTCCCTCAATTCGTACGAGGTGTGTGGTGGAACCCCCGTTGTCGATCGGCGGCCCGCACGGGCCGCTGGTGTGTGGCCCCGCGATCAGCGGGTGACGGGTGCCAGCCACAGCCCGACGATTCCGTCGATCAGGCCGGTGGCGGCGTCGTGCCAGCTGGACCGGGGTGTGGCGGTGTGCTCGGCGAGTGCGCGCTCCCGCTCGGCGCACATGTGCAGGATCAGATTGCGCGCCATGGCGCCGCGCTCGATATGCACCTCGAGCGGCAGCTCGGGGAGGCACCGGTTGAATCCTTCGACGGTACGCCGCAGCGCCGGAGAGGCCAGGGACTCCTCGGCCATCATCTCCTGGAGCGCGGGGTCGGTCATCGCCTGGGCGCAGAACCTGGCGTACCAGGTCGGGCTGGGCAGCTCCGCCAGATGCTCGACGGCCGGGCGCACCAGACAGGCCACCCAGTCCCGTACGTCGGTGGAGTCGCCGATCTCGTCCAGCAGCCGTATGCGCATCCTCTCGATGCGCTCGGCGTGCTGGCGGGCGATCGCCCGCACCAGGTCGGCCTTGGTGCCGAAGTGGTAACCGACGGCCGCGTTGTTGCCCTGTCCCGCGGCCTCGCTGACCTGGCGGTTGGAGACCGCGTACACCCCCCGCTCGGCGAACAGCCGCTCCGCGGCGGCGAGGATCGCCTCGCGCGTGGCATCGGCCCGCTCATGCCGTACGGCCCTGCCCGCCATGGTCACCACCTCCCCGGAAGCTCGCGCGGCCCGCCTGTGGCCACGCCCGACAACTGCCGCAACTGCCCTACGGTGAGCGCGGGTTCGTGGGACGGCCCACGGTCGGCGACGGCCATGCCGCACACCACGGCGGTGCCGCGCGGCAGTACGGTGCCGGCCACCTCGCCGTCTCCCTGATCCACGACGCTCTCCCTCGGCCCGAGGCGGTCATCGACAAGATCAGGCAATCGCATGGGCCACCTTAAGTCAAGCGATTGATTTAAGACTCTCGACCGCCGTCGCCCGTGGGCGCTCTACCACGCAGCAGCGTTCATTCCGGGTGTCGCCGATCAACGTCGCCGGACTGCGTAACGCATTCCCTGTCGCTTCGTCGCGGCGCTCGTCGGGCTCGGGCTGTTGAGGACCCTCGCACCGGGGCGAACCGGCCGGGGGCACCCCACGGCCACCCGGCGGGAGCGGGCGACGGGGCGTCAATGGTCCGTGTGCGGGGGGCGGTCAGCCGGTCGCGGTGGTGCCGTCGTGCCGCGCACTTCGAGGGACGGGGTGGTGAGGGCGATCTCGCCGGGGCGGCCGGGGGCGGCGATCCGGTCGAGCAGGCGGCGTGCGGCGCGGCGGCCGATGTCGTGGCCGGAGTTGTCCACGGTGGTGAGCCACAGATGGCGCAGCCGCGCGAGGTAGGTGTTGTCGTAGCCGACGAGGGAGAGGTCGCCCGGCACCCGCAGGCCCAGCTCCTCGGCGGCCGACAGGGCGCCGACTCCGGTCATGTCGTTGAACGCGAAGACGGCGGTGGGCCGTTGTGGCGCGCTCAGCAGCCGGACCGTGGCCCGGTAGCCGCCCTCCTCGGTCAGATCGCCCTGTTCCACGGTGGCCGACCCGGCAAGGCCGTGCTCGCGCATCACCGCCTCGAAGCCGCGGCGGCGCAGCTCGCCCACCACGCCCTGCCCGGCGATATGGGCGATGCGCCGGTGGCCCAGGCCGATGAGGTGCTCGGTGGCGAGGCGGGCGCCCCGCTCGTCGTCGCCCGCCACGATGTCCACGTCGGGCAGTACGGGCTCGCGGGTGCCCGCGACCACGGTGGGCACCCGGGCGGCCGCCGTGCGCACCGCCGCCGGATCGGGAAGTGTGCCCACGGCGATCAGGCCGTCGACCCGCAGCTCGGTGAAGGTGTGGGTGAGGTCCTCGCCGAGCCGCCGGTTGAGCCGGCCGTCGGCCAGCAGGGTCCGCAGACCGCTCGCGTACAGCTCAGAGTTGAGGCCGTCGAGCAGCTCCACGAACCAGGGGTTGCGCAGATCGTTGAGAAGCACTCCGACGGTCCGGGTGCGCCGCTCGCTGAGGCTGCGCGCGGCGGCGTTGGGCCGGTAGCCGAGCTCCTCGACGGCCGCCAGGACGGCCTGCCGCTTCTCGGGGCGCACCTGCTCGGAGCCGCGCAGCACGAGGGAGACCAGCGACTTCGACACTCCGGCCCGTTCGGCGACGTCGCGGATCGTCGGCGGTCTCATGGTGTGGACCGTTCCATAAGGCGGACACGGTTGTCAAAGGGGTTGACACCTGCGGATAGGGCTTCCAGTGTGGGTCGGGAGAAATATGGAACGGTCCAAAGACGGTTTCGAAGAAGGTTCCGAAGAAGCTCCGAAGAAGGGCAGCCATGGTGAGTACGCTCGGGGTCGCCGTCGTGGGATTCGGCTGGATGGGACGGGTGCACACCCAGGCGTACATCCGGCTGCCGCACCACTTCCCGCGGCTGTCCGTACGGCCCGAACTGGTCGCCGTCGCCGACGAGGTGCCCGGACGGGCCGAGGAGGCCGCCGAGCGGTACGGCTTCGCCACCGCAGCCCGGGACTGGCGCGAGGTCGCCGCCGACCCCCGGGTCCAGGCCGTGAGCATCGCCGCGCCGAACTTTCTGCACCGCGAGATCGGCGTCGCCATGGCCCGGGCGGGCAAGCACATCTGGATCGAGAAGCCGGTCGGGCTCACCGCCGACGACGCCCGCGCGGTCGCCGGTGCCGTGGCCGAGGCCGGGGTCCAGGGCGCGGTCGGCTTCAACTACCGCAACGCACCCGCCGTCCAGACGGCGCGCGCCATGATCGCCGCCGGGGAGATCGGCACCGTCACCCACGCCCGTATCCGCCTCTTCAGCGATTACGCCGCGCACCCCGAGGGTGCCCTGACCTGGCGGTACGAACGTGCGCGTGGCGGCAGCGGCGTGCTCGGCGACCTCGCCTCGCACGGGGTGGACCTGGCTCGTTTCCTGCTCGGTGAGATCGACACCCTGACCGCCGACACCGCCGTGTTCGTGCCCGAGCGGGCCCGTCCCACCGGCGCCACCGCGGGCCACACCCGGGCCACCGGCGGTGAGCTGGGCCCGGTGGAGAACGAGGACTACGTCTCGTGTCTGCTGCGCTTCGCCTCCGGCGCCCGCGGGGTGCTGGAGGCGTGCCGGGTCTCGGTCGGCGAGCAGAACACCTACGGCTTCGAGATCCACGGCACCAAGGGCGCCGTCTTCTGGGACTTCCGGCGCATGGGCGAACTCGGCGTCAGCCGTGGCAGCGCCTACCAGGACCAGCCCGTCTCCACCGTGTACATCGGCCCCGGCCACGGCGAGTACGCCGCCTTCCAGCCCGGCTCGGCCAACAGCATGGGCTATGACGATCTGAAGGTGATCGAGGCGTACCACTTCATGCGCTCCATCGCCGAGGGCACCGCCCACGGCGCCACCCTGGACGACGCCGTGCGCAGCGCCACCGTGCTGGACGCCATGACCCGCTCCGCCGATCTGGGCACCTGGGT
Organism: Streptomyces malaysiensis subsp. malaysiensis; assembly: GCF_040653035.1. NCBI lineage: Bacteria > Bacillati > Actinomycetota > Actinomycetes > Kitasatosporales > Streptomycetaceae > Streptomyces > Streptomyces malaysiensis. Next base: position 72,559 of record NZ_JBEZNG010000018.1, on the reverse strand, counting down.
GAGCCCCGGCTGAGCCCCGGCTGAGCGAAGTGGCGCGGCACATCCGGCTCATGCGGCGCGGCACACCCGGCTCATGGTGGACGCGGTGAGCACTCGGGGCCGAACCGGCGTACTGGAGGGGGCGTGGAACACCGCCACGCACCCTCGACGCCGGAGGTGCCTCACCCGTGACCACCACGACCAAAGCCGCCCCGACCGGGGCCGGCCGCCGCGCCGCGGGCGATCCGCGGGGCGGGCGGTTCGACTCCGCCCTCGGCCTGATCATGCTGCTGCTCCTGGTGGTGGTCGCTCAGGGGCCGATCCGCCGTGCGCTGTCGGCCCCGGTGGCGCAGAGCTGGATGACCGTCTTCGTCGCGGTGGTCCTCCAGGCCCTGCCGTTCCTCGTGCTCGGGGTGCTGCTGTCGGCGCTCATCGCGGTGTTCGTCCCGCCGTCGTTCTTCGCCCGCGCGCTGCCGCGGCGGCCCGCGCTCGCGGTGCCGGTGGCGGGGGTGGCCGGGGCGGTGCTGCCCGGCTGTGAATGCGCCTCAGTGCCGGTGGCCGGGGCGCTGGTGCGCCGGGGCGTCACCCCCGCTGCGGCGCTGGCGTTTCTGCTGTCCGCCCCGGCGATCAACCCGATCGTGCTGACCGCCACCGCCGTGGCGTTCCCCTGCCAACCGGAGATGGTGCTCGCCCGGTTCGTGGCGAGTCTGCTCGTGGCGTGTGCGATGGGCTGGCTGTGGCAGCGGTTGGGGCGGGCCGACTGGCTGCGCCCACCGGCCCGCCCCTCCTTCCACGGCCACGGCAGGGGCGCCGCGTTCTGGGCGTCCGTACGCCACGATGTGATGCACGCCGGTGGGTTCCTCGTCGTCGGCGCGATGGCCGCGGCCACCCTCAAGGCCGTGGTGCCGGCGAGCTGGCTGCGTGGCGCCGCGGATGACCCGGTCGTGTCGGTCCTCGCGCTGGCGGTCCTCGCGGTGCTGCTGTCGATCTGCTCCGAGGCCGACGCCTTCGTGGCCGCGTCCCTGTCGCAGTTCTCGCTCACCGCCCGGCTGGCGTTCCTGGTCGTCGGGCCGATGATCGACCTGAAGCTGTTCGCCATGCAGACCGGCACGTTCGGCCGCGGGTTCGCGCTGCGGTTCGCCCCCGCCACCTTCGTCCTCGCCGTTCTGGTGTCGGCCCTGGTCGGGGCGGTGCTGCTGTGAACCGCAAGGCTCAGGCGATCGTACTGTTCCTGGTCGGCGGGGCGGTGCTGCGGGCCGGATTCACCGACCTCTATCTGCGCTATGTGAAGGCGGGGCTGCGCCCGTTGCTCCTCGCGGCCGGCGTCGTCCTGATCGCGGTCGCCGTCGCCACCGTCTGGTACGAGCGGGGGCCGCGGGACGCGGGGGACGCAGACGGAGGCCATGCCCACCGGGAGCCACGTGTCTCCTGGCTGCTCGTGCTCCCGCTGTTCGCCCTCATCCTGGTGGCGCCGCCCGCGCTGGGCTCGTACACCGCCATGCACACCGGTACGGCGCTGCAACGCCCTTGGGGCTTCCCCGACCTCCCCGCAGGTGACCCGCTGCCGCTCAACGTGGCCGATTACGCCGGGCGCGCGGTGTACGACCACGGGCGCTCCCTGGAGCACCGCAGGGTCGAGATCACCGGCTTCGTCGCCCTCGACGGCCACGGCGCCCCCTACCTCGTCCGCATGGCCCTCAACTGCTGCGCCGCCGACGCCCAGCCTGTCAAGATCGGCCTGACCGGGCGGATCCCACCGGTGCTGCAACCCGACACCTGGCTCCAGGTCATCGGCACCTACACCCGCAAACGGACCAAGGACCCGGTGGGCGGTGGCGCCATCCCGTACCTCGAGGTCAGCCGGTCCAGGCCGGTCCCGGCCCCGCGCGATCCGTACGACGAGAGCTGGAACGGCTGATGGCCGACCACGCGTCAAACCGGTCCACATCCCGCCCGCCACCCGGCCGGTAGAATCCCGCCGCGCGGCTGCTGATCTTGGGGCAGTGGGCGCCCGACCATAGGAGTTTCCTCCTGCCACGACCCTGGGAGCCGACCATGGAGCACACCTCCCCCGACCGTGCGGCCACGGCACCGCTCGGCCCGCCGCCGCCGTTCGACCCGGAACTCGCCACCGCGCTCGCGGCCATCCATGAGCTCATGCCGCCCGGCGGGTCCGGGGCCGACCCGGGTGCGACACCTCCTGAGGACGTGCCCGGGATGCGACCGGTGACGAACGAGACCCTGGAGCGCGACGGGGCGTTCCGGGTCGAGGAGCGGTCCGTCCCCGGCCCGGCGGGCGCGCCGGACGTCTCACTGCTGATCTGCCGCCTGGCGGACGCGGCCACCCCGGTGCCCGCGCTCTACCACATCCACGGCGGCGGTATGACGGTCGGGGACAACCGCACGGGCGTACCGGAGATGCTCGACCTCGCCCAGGAACTGCGGCTCTCCGTGGTCTCCGTCGAGTACCGCCTGGCCCCCGGGACCCGGCACCCCGGGCCGGTCGAGGACTGCTACGCCGGTCTGGTCTGGACGGCCGAACACGCCGCGGAGCTGGGCATCGACCCGGAGCGCGTCATCGTCGTCGGGGGCAGCGCGGGTGGTGGCCTCGCCGCGGCCGTCGCCCTGCTGGCCCGCGACCGCGGCGGCCCCGCCCTGCTCGGGCAGGTGCTGATGTGCCCCATGATCGACGACCGCAACGACACGCCCTCCGCCCGGCAGATGACCGGCGTCGGGGTGTGGGACAGGGCCGCCAACGAGGCCGGGTGGACGGCGCTGCTCGGCGCCGCGCGCGGCACCGACGACGTCTCGCCCTACGCCGCACCGGCCCGTGCGGCGGATCTGTCCGGCCTGCCGCCCGCGTTCGTCGACGTGGCGTCCGCCGAGACCTTCCGCGACGAGGACGTCGACTACGCCCGCCGCATCTGGCAGGCCGGGGGAGAGGCCGAACTGCACGTCTGGACCGGCGGTTTCCACGGATTCGACAGCATGGCACCGCAGGCGGCCATCTCGCGGGACGCGTGGCAGGCGCGGCTGCGGTGGCTGCGCAGGCTGCTGGCCCACTGACCGGCACGCCCGCCAGAGGCGCCCCGCGAGGGACTCAGTGTGATTCGCGGGGCACCGGATGTCCGCTGGAGCCGACCAGGAAGTCCAGGTCCAGGCCCTGGTCCGCCTGAAGCACATGGTCGGTGTAGAGCCTGCTCCAGCCCCGGTCGGCGACCGGTGGCGGGGGCTCCCACGCGGCCCGTCGGCGCGTCAGCTCCTCCTCGCCCACCTCCAGGGTCAGCGTGCGCGCCGGGACGTCCAGGGTGATCCAGTCGCCGTCGCGCACCAGCGCCAGCGGGCCGCCGACGGCGGACTCGGGGGCCACATGGAGGACCACGGTGCCGAAGCCGGTGCCGGACATCCGGCCGTCACATATGCGCACCATGTCCTCGACGCCCTTGCGCAGCAACTTGGGCGGCAGCACCACATTGGAGACCTCGGGCATGCCCGGGTAGCCACGAGGGCCGCTGCCCCGTATCACCAGCACGGTGTCCTCGTCCACCGGCAGGTCCTCGTCGGCGTGTACGGCGATGTAGTCCTCCGGCGTGTCGAACACCAGGGCCCGGCCGCGGTGCCGGAGCAGATGGCGCGAGGCGGCGGACTGTTTGATCACCGCGCCGTTCGGCGCGAGATTGCCGCGCAGCACGGCGGTGCCGGTGCCCGCTTCCTGGAACGGCTCGTCCAGCGTCCGGATCACCTCACGGTTCCAGCACTCGGCGTCGGCGACGTTCTCCGCCACCGTGTGCCCGCTCACCGTGACCGTGTCCGTGTGCAGCAGCGCCCCCAGCTCGCGCATCACCACCGGCAGCCCACCGGCGTAGCAGAAGTCCTCCATCAGGAACCGTCCGGAGGGCTGGAGATCGACCAGTGTGGGCACCTCCCGGGCCAGCGCGTCGAAGTCGTCGAGGCTCAGCGGCACCCCCAGCCGCCCCGCGATGGCCAGCAGATGGATCACCGCGTTGGTCGAGCCGCCGATGGCCGCGTTGACCCGGATCGCGTTCTCGAACGCCTCCCGGGTCATGATCTGCGACGGCCGCAGATCCTCCTCCACCATGGCCACGATCCGCTGCCCGGCGCGCTGCGCCGTCTCGTACCGCCGCGAGTCCACCGCCGGCCAGCTCGCCGAATACGGCAGCTGCATACCGAGCGCCTCGGCCATCGACGCCATGGTGGACGCGGTGCCCATGGTCATGCAGTGCCCGTTGGACCGGGCCATACAGCCCTCGGCGAAGAAGCACTCCTCCTGCGTCATCCGCCCGGCCGCCAGCTCGGCCTCGAACCGCCACACCTGGGTGCCCGAGCCCACGTCCGCGCCCCGGTACTTGCCGTTGAGCATCGGGCCGCCGGTGACCATGACGGCCGGCAGATCGACGCTCGAGGCGGCCATCAGCAGACCGGGGGTGGTCTTGTCACAGCCGGACAGCAGCACCACACCGTCCAGCGGATTGGCCCGCATCAGCTCCTCGGCCTCCATGGCCAGCAGATTGCGGTACAGCATCGCGGTGGGCCGCATCAGCGTCTCGCCCAGCGCCATCGCGGGGAACTCCAGCGGAAAGCCACCGGCCTGCCAGACCCCGCGCTTGACCGACTCCGCCACCCGTTGCAGATGGCTGTTGCAGGGCGCCAGCTCCGACCAGGTCGTGGCGATGCCGATCACCGGACGGCCGTCGAACACCTCCCCGGAATAGCCCTGGTTGCGCATCCAGGACCGGTAGACCATGCCGGAGGGGCCCTCCGCGCCGAACCAGGCCGAGCTGCGCCGACGGCCGTGTGTTCCCGTGTCAGTCACTTCTGCACTCCCTCTGGCGAACGGTGATGGCGGCTACGAGGTGTCCGGCGGTGCGAGGAGCCTTCCGCACGACGAGCCGTGTCGGTAGGAGCCTCCTCAGCGAAGGGTGATGACGTTTCCGGTGATGAGCGCGGCCTCGTCCGAGGCGAGGAAGACGATGGTCTTCGCCACCTCGGCCGGATCGGCGACATGGAAATGGGTGGGGCTCGAGGCGACGAACCGCCGGACCTCGTCCGTGACCCACCCGGTGTCGGTCACGGGCGGCCGCACCACATTGGCCGTGATGCCGAGGCCGGCGAGCTCCGCGGCGGCCGAGAGGGTGTAGTCGGTCTGCGCGGCCTTCGCCGCACCGTAGGACACCTCTGAGGGGAAACCGAGTTCTCCTCCCGATGTCAGGCCCACGATCCGCCCCCAGTCGGCGCCGCGTGCCCGGTGGCGGCGGGCCAGTTCGCCGATCAGCAGCGCCGGCGCCATCGCGTCCACCGAGAACTGCCGGGACCAGGTTTCCGCGGTGACGGGGCGCAGCGGCCGGTCGAAGCGGTCGGCCGGATCGGGGGTGAAGGTGTCCTGGATCCACCCCGAGGCGTTGTTGACCAGGATGTCGACCGGGCCCAGGCGGTCCTCGGCGAGGTCGAAGAGGCGCCCGGGAACCGCGGGGTCGGCGAGGTCCGCCTCGCATGCCTCGGCCCGCCCTCCGGCCCGGCGGATCTCCGCCGCCACCTCTTCGCCGTCGACGGACCGCGCGGCGTGGTAGGGGTCCGCGGCGTGGGAGGGATCCGGGACGTCCCCTTCGCCGGAGCCTTCGCCGGGGCCGGATGGGCGCAGATAGGCGCAGAGCACGGCGACCCCGCGGGCCGCCAGCGCTCGTGCCGTCGCGGCGCCGATCCCCTGATTCGCCCCCGTCACCAGGGCGACATGGCTGGTTGACGATGTATCGCGCACCCCCGCAGTACAGCAAAGACCGGCGCCCCGCGGAAGCGCGTGTCATCTCATCGGCCCGGCGCGCCCGTTCAGCCCCAGGGGCGGCGAGCCGTTCGGCCGGGCGTGGGCGGGTGCGGTAATCATCCGGTACGCGCGGTGTGGTCCGGCGTCCGGCCTACGGTGAGGAGTGTCCGCATGAGTGGTGAACTGTCCGGTGCCACTGCCCTGGTCACGGGTGCCACGGCGGGGATCGGCCGGGCCGTGGCGCTGCGCCTGGCGGCGCGGGGGGCCGAGGTCGTCGTCCACGGCCGGGACGCGCGACGGGGTGCGAGCGTGGCCGAGGAGGTGTCGGCGGCGGGGGCCAGGGCCAGGTTCGTGGCCGCGGATCTGGCCGAGGCCGACGATGTGCGGCGGCTGGCCGCCGAGGCGGGGGAGGTGGACATCCTGGTCAACAACGCCGGTGTCTACCGGTTCGCGGACACCGCCGGGACCTCGCCGGAGATGTTCGACGTCCATATGGCCATCAACGCGCGCGCACCGCTTCTGCTGGTCGGGCGGCTCGCACCGGGCATGGCCGCCCGTGGCCGCGGGGCCATCGTCAACCTCAGCACCATCGCCGCGGGTGCCCCCGCCCGCAACGCAGGGGCCTACGGCGCCTCGAAGGCCGCGCTGGAGCTGCTGACCCGGGTGTGGGCCGATGAGTTCGGCGGCCGGGGAGTCCGGGTCAACGCCGTCCGCTCGGGCCCGGTCCGTACCCCGGGCACCGCCGAGATGGGGGAGGAGGCCCTGCGGACCGTGGCGCGGGCCACGGTCTTCGACCGGCCCGCGGAGCCCGATGAGATCGCCGAGGCCGTTGTCTTCCTCGTCTCCCCGCGGGCGAGTTACATCACCGGTGCGGTCCTGGAGGCCCGGGGCGGCGAGCCCGCCTTCGGCTGACACACGCCCGGCCGGGCGCGCGGGCGGCGGATACGACGGCCATCGCGAGCCCGGCCGGGTGCCCTGGCCGCCGCCGGTGGGTGTGTACGACCGTCAGCGCGGGGTGCCGGCCCATGCGATGGGCTGCTCCGTCCAGACGCACTTGCCCTCGTCGGTGTAGCGGGTCCCCCAGCGCTGTGAGAGCGCGGAGACCAGCTGGAGCCCCCGGCCTCCCTCGTCCAGCTCGGTGGCCCGGCGGATCCGTGGAGCGGCGGCGCCGGCGTCCGAGACCTCGCAGATCAGCGATCTGCCGCGGATCAGCCGGAGCCGGGTCGGCCCCCTGGCGTGCCGGACGACATTGGCGACGAGCTCGCTGGCCAGCAGTTCCGTGGTCGCGACCAGCTCGTCGAGCCCCCACGCCCGGAGCTGTTCACGGACCCGGGTACGGGCGAGACCGGCGGCCACCGGGCCCTCCGGCAGCGGCCACCCGGCGATGTTCCCTGACGCCAGCCCGTGGAGCCGGGCGATCAGCAGGGCGGTGTCGTCGGCGGTCAGCCGCTGGGCGGGCAGCATGGCCCCGACCAGGAGGTCGCAGAGCCGGTCGAGCCGGTCGTGGTCCACCGCCTGCCGGCCGCCCGTCCCCAGGACGCCGATGCGCGAACGCCGTGGAGGGCAGGTGAGAAGCCGGCCGTACTCGCTGGTGAGTACCTGGGTGCACTCGGCGATGCCGGTGTCGATGTCGCGCGCCGCGGACTCCACCAGACCGTCGGTGTACAGCACCAGCAGACTGCCGTCGGGCAGCCGCAGATCCACGGTGGAGAACGGGGGCTCGGCGGCGCCCAGCGGCGGATCGGGCGTCGGGTCCAGGCACTCCACGCCACCTTCGGGGTCCACGATCAGCGGCGGCGGATGACCGGCGCGGGCGAGCGAGCAGAGCCCCGTGACGGGGTCGTACTGCGCGTACAGACAGGTGGCGAAGGAGTCGTCGCCCAGATCGCAGACGACCTCGTTCAGATGGGCCAGAACCTCCTCGGGGGGCAGTTCGAGGTTGGCGAGCGTGTGCACGGCGGTGCGCAGCCGCCCCATGGTGGCGGCCTCGGCCAGACCGTGGCCCATCACATCGCCGATGACGAGGGCCACCCGCTCCGCGGACAGGGGAATGACGTCGTACCAGTCGCCGCCGATGTCCGTGCCGCTGCTGGCGGGCAGATAGCGCACCGCGGGGGTGAGGGCGGCCAGGGAGGGCAGCGCCCGGGGCAGCAGACCGCGCTGGAGCGCCTGGGCGCGGGCGTGTTCGGTGTCGTAGAGACGGGCCCGGGCCAGCGCCTGGGCGACCATTCCGCTGAGGGCGGTGAGCAGGGTGCGCTCATCGGCGGACAGGTCGTGGGGCTCGTCGAAGGAGACGGTGCAGGTGCCGATGGCGTTGCCCGAGGCGATCAGGGGGAGCACGGCCCAGGCGTTCTTCCGGGCGATGGCGGGATTGCCGGCCAGATCGGGGAACAGCCGCTGGTACTCCTCGGTCGAGGAGATGAAGCACGGACGGCGCGAGCCGAGCACCTCGTTGAGCAGACGGTAGCCCCCGAACGCCGGGACCCCGTCGACCATGCTGATGAAGGCGCGGGAATAGCCCACCGAGCCCACCACGTTCAGCCGGCCGCCCTCCAGCCACAGGATCAGCAGACCCGAGGCGCCGAACGGCGGCAGCACATGCGCGGCGACGACCCGGACGACGTCCTTGGTGGTCACCGCGTCGGCGAGAGCGTTGCTCAACTCGCTTATCCTGGCGGTCTGTTCCGCGCCGATACGCTCGGCCGCCGCGCGCCGCGCGGCCTGGGTGCGCCGTTCGGTGACATCGGTGAGATAGGCGGTCAGCCCATCGGGCACCGAGACCAGCCGGATGTGATACCAGCGGTCATCGGTGGGCCACCGGATGTCGAACCCGGTCGGCCTGCCATCGGCGGCGGCGCGCCGGCAGCGGTCCTCCAGCTCGGGGACCGTGCCCGCGGGGCCCTCCCAGAGCGGTCGGCCGAGCACCTCTCCGGCCGCGCCGATCAGCCGCTCGGCCTCGACATTGAGGAAGGTGATCCGCCAGTCCCGGTTCACCGCGAAGAACGCGTCGCTCATGTACCGCAGCGCCTGCCCCACCGATTCCCGGGCCATCCGGCTCTCGGTGGTGTCCCAGATCTTCCCGATCATGCGGACGGGCTCGCCGCCCTCGTCGAGTTCGAGATGGGCGCGGCTCTGCACCCAGCCGGTGGTGCCGTCGGGGCGGCGGACCCGGTACTCGGCCTCGTAGCAGCTCTGCTCGCGGAGCGACTTCTCGGTGGCGGCCATCACCCGCGGCATGTCCTCGGGGTGGATCAGGTTGATCCAGCTCTCGATCCGCCGCTCGTAGCCGCGGGGGATGCCCAGAAGCGCCAGGCCCGCCCGGTCCCAGCGCATCTCACCACCACGGATGCCCCACTCCCAGGAGCCGGCCTTGACCGCCTCCAGGGACTGCTGGACCACCGAGCCGCCCGGCCGCTGCTGCCACCACGGGTGTTCGTCGCAGCCACCGATCGCCGTCGAGCGCGAGAGGCGGCGCTCCGCCCAGCGTCCCACCGCCTCGAGGAAGCCGGTCTGTTCCGGAGTCGGCTCCCGTGGGCCGGTGAGGACGGACAGCGCGCCCACCGGACCGCCCGGCCCGGACAGCGGAACGGCCGCCACCGTGGTCCCCGGCGGCAGTGTCCCCGAGGAGGTACGGCCGGTCTCCCCGGGGCCCGGGGACGCGTCGGAGGCGGCCGGAAGCCATACGAAGCGGGCGTCGCGCACGGCTCGGGCGGGGGCGTTCGGGGCCTCGTCCTCGCGGATCTCCTCCCACCCTGTGAGGGCGGGCAGCGGCAGCCCGCTGGCGAGGACCAGGCGCAGCGTACGACTGCCGGCCGGGCCGCAGGACCAGTGCACCAGCCCGGCGAGCCCACCGAGCTCGGAGACTGCCTGGTCCAGGGCGTGCCGCATCACCTCACGGTCGGTGAGCGCGGTGCCGACCGCCGAAAGCAGGGAGAGCCGTTCATCACTCCATGAGTGGGAACGCTCCGCCATGTCCGTGCCGAGCCGCTCCACCATTCCAGAACCTCACCTCATGGAATAGGGCATTCTCGAACAAACGTAGCACTGGCATATGCCCAACATCGCTCGCTGGACGTCCACCGTCAAATTCCCTATTTTCCCTACTGGAAAAATAGGGAATGATGAGATCCGGCGTATGGAGGGGAGCGGGCGTGACGGTGGTGGATGCGGCGGCCGAAGCACCCGACCGCGCGTGGTGGCTTCAGATCGCCGCCGAGGCGGCGGATGACCTCGCCACGGACGCGGTCATCCGCGACCAGGCGGGCAAGACGCCGTACGGCGAGATCGCCCGGCTCCGCGAGGCGGGCCTCCTGACCCTGCTGATCCCCGTCGAGCACGGGGGCGGGGGAGCGGGCTGGTCCACGGCCTGCGCCGTGGTGCGGAAGATCGCCGCGGCCGATGGCGCGATCGGCGAGGTGCTCGGCTGTCACTATCTGCTGTCCTTCAGCGCCCGCTTCTTCGGCGGTGCCGAGCTCGCCGCCCGGCTGGAGAAGGAGTCGGCGGCGGGTCAGTGGTGCTGGGGCGGCGGTCTGGCCGCCCGCGAGCCACGGCTGACGTTCACCCCCGGCAGGGACGGCCCGGTGGTGAACGGACGCCAGGGGTACGCCACCGGTGTCCTGGTCGCCGACCGGCTGGCCGTCCGGGCCACCCACGCCGACACCGGCGAACCGCTGGCCGTGCTCATCGACACCGCCCATCCCGGTGTGGTGTGCGGCGGCGACGACGGGGACACCTTCGGGCAGCGGCTGGCGGCCGGCGGAAGTGTGGAGTTCGACGGGGTGCCGGTCGAGGACGGCGCGGTGCTCGGCCCGCTCTCCTGGGACGAGGACACCTTCTCTCCCTTCAGCGGTCTGTCCGCGCCGACCGGACGTCTGGTCTCGGCGCAGATATGTCTCGGGATCGCGCAGGGAGTGCTCGCCGAGGCCCGCGAGTACACCAGGGCGGTGCACGCGCCCTGGCCGCACACCTCCCCGCGCGATCCGTACGCGCTGACCACCTACGGCGAGCTCACCGTCGCCACCTTCTCCGCCGCCGCCCTCGCCGATCAGGCGCTGGAGGCCCTGGACGGCGGGCTGGCGCGGGGTGAGGCCCTGACCTACGACGAATGCGCCGAGATCACCGTGCTCGCCGCCGCGGCCGAGGCGGCCGCCGCCCGGGCGGCCCACGACGCCACCGCCCGCGCCCTGGACGTCGTCGGCGCGCGCTCCGCCTCCTCCGCCTACGGCTTCGACCGCTTCTGGCGCAACGCGCGCACCCATACGCTCTACGACCCCGTCGCCCACCGGCTCCACGAGGTCGGGGACTACTTCCTCAACGGTGAGCACCCCCCGTTCACCCTGCCCTTCTGAGGGTCCGGCGGGCCGGTGGCGGATAATCGGCGCATGCGGATCTCGGCGAAGGCGGACTATGCGGTGCGGGCGGCGTTGGAACTGGCCGCGGCGGGGGAGGACACCTCGGTCAAGGCCGAGGTGCTCGCCGGCGCGCAGGGCATACCGCACAAGTTCCTCGAAGGGATCCTGGGCGATCTGCGCCGGGGCGGACTGGTGGCCAGCCAGCGCGGTGGCAAGGGCGGTTACCGGCTGGCCCGCCCGGCGGACACGATCAGCATCGCCGAGGTGATCCGGGTGGTCGACGGACCCCTGGTGTCGGTGCGCGGAGTGCGCCCGCCCGAGCTGTCCTACCGCGGACCGGCGGAGTCGCTGCTGCCGCTGTGGATCGCGGTACGGGCCAATGTGCGCAAGATCCTCGGCGAGGTGACCCTCGCGGAGGTGGCCGCGGCCAAGCTGCCCGGCGACGTCCTCGGCCTCGCCGAGGACCCGGAGGCGTGGACCAATCCCTAGGGCCTGTCGCCAAAGGGGGCGCCCTGCTCCCGACGCCACCTTTGACGACAGACCCTAGGTGCCGGTGTCCAGACCGTCGACCATGCGGTCGAGCAGCCGGGCGAACGTGGCGTCGGGGGTGAGCGGGCGCACGGGGGCGGAGAGCGCCTCGGCGAGTTCCGGATGGTGTCCGTCGGCGGCCACCGCGGCGAGGTAGCGGGCCTCGGCGGCGGCCCGCTCGGGCGAGCCGGCGAGCGCCGCCTGGGCGATCTCGTCGGCGACGAGCCTGGCGACGAAACCGGTGATCAGGCTGAACACCTCCAGCTTCGCGGCGCCGTCCAGCGCGGTGGGCCGCAGGGCGGCCAGCGCGTGCTCCACGAAGGCCAGGGTGTTGGGCCCCAGGGACCAGCGGCGGTTGAACAGCGCGGTGGGCAGCCAGGGGTGGCGGAGCATCAGGGCGCGCTGGGCATGGGCGATGGCCTTCAGATCGGCGCGCCAGTCGCCGGTCGGCGGGGCCGGCGGTGACAGTTCGCCGCTGACGTGGTCGACCATCAGGTGCAGCAGCGTGTCCTTGTCGGGAGCGTAGCTGTACAGCGACATCACACCGGCTCCGACCCGCGAGGCCACCCGTCTCATGGTGACCGCGTCGATTCCCTCGGCGTCCGCGAGGGCGACGGCCGCGGCGGTGATCGCCGCACGGCTGAAGGCGGGTTTGCGCCCCTTGCGGGGGCGAGGGGAGCTCAGCCACAGCTGCTGGGGGTCGATGCCTCCGGCGCCCGGCCCATCACCGCTGACCACGACCTGATCGCTCCTTCCCCGCCATGCCTACTTGCGGAAACCATCCAAGCATCCACTATTCTCGTACGCGGTACGAGATTAGGGGGAGGGGAGTACGCGATGACGTCACCCACGCGCGATGGGGTGTCCGGGGCCACCTGGGTGCCGCCCTCGGGCAAACCGCCGTTGTCGGCGCGGCTGCTGAGGGCGCTCTGGCGTGGCCTTCCGGCCAGGCGGTACGAGGCCGGACGGGAGCCGGACCTCGACGTGCCGGCCGCCGACGGCAGCCCTCTCCGCACGGACCACTACTTCCCCCGCGCGGAGGGCGACTTCCCCACCCTGCTGGTGCGCTCGCCCTACGGCAGGGGAGTGCCCTGGTCGCCCATGTACGGTGTGCTCTTCGCCGAGCAGGGCTTCCATGTCGTCCTCCAGAGCTGCCGAGGCACCGGCGGCTCGGGCGGCGAGTTCCACCTGTGGCGCAATGAGGCGGCCGACGGCCGGGCCACCGTGGACTGGCTGCGGGACCAGCCCTGGTTCAACGGCGCGCTGGGCACCCTCGGCCCCAGCTATCTCGGCTATGTGCAGTGGGCGCTCGCCCTGGACCCGCCGCCGGAGCTGCGGGCGATGGTGGTGCAGGTCGGGCTGCACGACCCGCACGCCCTGTTCCACCGCGGTGGCGCGCTCCAACTGGAGAACACCCTGCTCGTCGGCTCCGGTATGACCTCCCAGCACCGGGGGCTCGGCACCTTCGTACGGGCCACGTTGCGCCTGCGGCGCCATCTGAAGCGAATGACGCGGGCGCTGCCGCTGCGCGGATCGTATGCGCTCGGCCTCGGGGGCGATGTGCCCTGGCTGGACGGAGCGATGTCCCATCCGGACGCCGGCGACCCGTTCTGGAAGGGCGCGTCCACGGGTGGCGCCGCCGACGGGCTGCGCACTCCCACCCGTCTGATCAGCGGCTGGCAGGACGCCCTGGTGGACCAGACCGTCGAGCAGTACGGCAGGCTGCGCCGGTCCGGCTGTGACACCTCCCTGCTCATCGGCCCGTGGACGCACACCTCCGCGCTCCAGGAGGGCTGGCCGGAGGTGTTCGCCGAAAGCCTCGCCTGGCTGCGCGCGCATCTGTGCGACGACCCCTCGGGGCTGCGCCCGGCCCCGGTGCGGGTGCACATCGGCGGTCAGGGGGAGTGGCGGGACCTCGACGACTGGCCGCCGCCCACGGCCACCGGCCAGTGGCACCTCGCGCCGGACGGGCGGCTCGCCCGGCGGTCACCCGAGGTGTCCGGCTCCCCGGCATCCTCCCGCGACGCCCTCGCCTCCTTCCGCTACGACCCGGCCGACCCCACCCCGTCCATCGGCGGGCCGCTGCTCTCCGGCACCGCCGGGAGGCGTGACAACGGCGAACTCGAGGCGCGCCCCGATGTGCTGACGTTCACCAGCGAGCCGCTGGACGAGCCGGTGGACGTCCTCGGCCCGGTCGCCGCGCGGCTGCGGGTCTCCACGGACACCGGGTACGCCGATGTCTTCGCCCGCCTGTGTGATGTCGACGAAGAGGGCCGTTCGATCAATGTGTGCGACGGGCTGATGAGGCTGCCGACCGGGCCGGAGCATCCTCTGGAGGTCACCGTGCCGATGAGCTCCACCGCCCACCGCTTCGCCTCCGGCCACCGGGTCCGCCTCCAGATCAGCGGGGGCGCCCACCCCCGTTTCGCCCGCAACACCGGAAGCGGCGAGCCCACGCTCGACGCGACCACCCTCACGCCCGTGCGCATCACCGTGCACGGGACCTCGGCGCTGGAGCTCCCCCGGGCCCGCGCCGAGCGGTGAACCGGCGACCGGCGCGTGCGGGGGGCGCGCCGGCAGCCGGCGCACCGGCCCGCCCGGCACCGGGCGGACACCCGGCCGCGGCAGGAGCCCCGCGCCGCCGCGGGCTTCCTACCGTGGCGGCGCCGGTTCGTCCACCACATAGCCGAGGGCCTTGTCGACCACATTGCGCAACGGACGGCCCTCACCGCGGCGGATCAGATTGTCGAGGAACAACTCGCCGAGGTCTCCGCGCCAGTCCGTCACCTCGCCCGCGGTGTGCGGGGAGACGATGACGCCCGGCATCTCCCACAGGGGCGACTCCACGGGCAGCGGCTCATGCGCGAAGACATCCAGCGCCGCCCCGGCCAGCCTGCCCTGGGCCAGGGCGTCCACGAGGGCCTGCTCATCGACCAGCGGGCCACGCCCGACGTTGAGCAGCCGCGCGCCCCGTTTCATCGCCGCCAGTACGGGCGCGTCGACCATGCCACGGGTGGCGGGGGTGAGCGGGGCGGCCAGAACCACATAGTCCGCCTCGCCCAGCGCCGCGCGCAGGGTCGCCGGGCCGTGCACCACACCGAAGTCCGGGTCGGCGGCCCGTGGTGTACGGCCGGCGCCGCCGACCCGCATGCCGACCGCGCGCAGCAGACGGGCGACGGCACGCCCGATGGAGCCGGTGCCCCAGACCAGGACCGTACGGTCGCCGATGCGTTCGCTGTCCGAGGGGCGCCACTCGCGGCGCCGCTGATGCTCCCAGGTGCCGGGGAAGTCCTTGGCGAGGGAGAGGATCAGCCCCAGGACGTACTCGGCGATGGGCCGGTCGTAGACGCCCCGCGAGTTGGTGAGCACCACCTCGGGGTTGCCGGTCAGCGCGGGGAACAGAAACGGGTCCACCCCCGCCGCCGCCACATGCACCCAGCCCGGGGCCTTCGCCGGGTCGTCGGGCCAGGCGGAGGCCACCGCGGAGGACAGCGGCCACCACGCGAGCAGCGTGTCCGCGCGGGGGAGGAAGAGCGGCAGCTCCTCCTCGGTGGCGTACACCGTCTCGGCGAGGGACTCGATCCGCGCCCGGTCGGGCGGCAGATGGTCCCGGTACAGGACGACGAGCCGGTCAGCCACGTCCGGCTCCCACGGCGGCGGCCGCGGCGGTGGCATCGGTCATGGCGGGCCTCCCACGGGCGTGCCGGGTACGTGCGGACGCCTCAAGCGTGGCCGCCGCCACGCCGATGGGCAACGGACAGAGTGTCCACCCGATGACGAGGGACGGAACACGGTGGACGTTGACGGTGGCCGGCGGCTGAACCAGGGTGATGGCCAGCCGGAACACGCCACCGGTCGCTCCGGAGCCCATCCCCGTCCCCGGGGCACACCCCGCCCCGCCGCGTACCCGCCGTACGCGTCCGTCCCGCCGCGTACCCCGCCGTGCGTGCCCACCGAATGCTTGACACACGATGCCCGCCACCGCCCCGGCGTGGCGTCGGCCCGCGCCGCAGCGCCCCTCCTCGTCCCCAGGAGATGCAAGCATGTCCCTTCCCAGAACCTCCCGAGAGCCCCTCCGGAACTCCGCCGAGACCCTGGACAACGCCCCCGTCACCGCCTTCCACCGCAGGATGGTCGCCGTCGCCATGGGCGGTCCGTTCTGCGACGGCTATCTGCTCGGCATCATGGGCGTCGCGCTCAGCCTGATCACCCCGGCCCTGGACCTGGACACGCTGTGGACCGGGCTCGTCGCGGCGTCCGTCCTCATCGGTGTCTTCCTCGGCGGCGCGGTGTTCGGCCCGATCACCGACCGGGTGGGCCGCCATCTGATGTATGTGCTCAACCTGGTCGCGTTCGTGATCGGCTCCGCGCTTCAGTTCTTCGTCACCGAGGCGTGGCAACTGGTGGTGCTGCGGCTGTTCATCGGTGTCGCGATCGGCGCCGACTACCCGATCGCCTCGGCCCTCACGACCGAGCTGGTGCCGCGCCGGATGCGCGGCCCCGCCCTGTCCGGGCTGGTCCTGGCCTGGTGGGTCGGCTATGGGGTCAGCTACTGGGCCGGCTGGCTGCTGCTGGGCACCGGCGACGACTCCTGGCGCTGGATGCTCGCCTCCGGCGCGGTCCCCGCCGTGCTCTTCCTCCTTCTGCGGGCGGGTGTTCCCGAATCGCCGCGCTGGCTGGCGTCGCGGGGACGGGTGGACGAGGCCAGACAGGTCGTACGCCGTCACCTCGGCCAGGAGGTCAGCGCCGAGGAACTGCTCGCCGAGGTCCGCCAGGACCGGCGCGGCGGCTCGGGTCTGGGCAATCTCGCCGAGATGTTCCGCCGCGGCTATGGGATGCCCGCACTGTTCTGCTCGCTGTTCTGGATCTGTCAGGTGGCACCGGCCTTCGCGGTGCGCTCCTTCCAGCCGCAGATGCTGGAGTCCTTCGGGGTGACCGGCACCTTCGGCGCCAGCGCGCTGATCACCACCATCGCGGTCGCCGGAACCGGCCTCGGGCTGGCCGTGGTCAACCGCATCGGCAGGCGTCCGCTGCTCATCGGCAGCTTTCTGTGCGTCAATGTCTCCCTGATCGCGCTCACCGTGCTGCCACTGCACTACGCGGCCCTGGTGGTGGGCCTCTTCGCCGCCTTCCAGTTCTTCGAGGCCGCGGGCAGCGGACTTCAGTTCGTCTACCCCAGCGAGTTGTTCCCCACGGATCTGCGGGCCACCGGTGTCGGCGTCGCCACTGCCATGAGCCGGGTGGGCTCCGCGTCCAGCACCTTCCTGCTCCCGATGGCCACCGCCGACCTCGGGGTCCGCGGCACCCTCGCCATCGGGGTGGTGATCACCCTCATCGGCCTGGTGGTCTCCGTCCTCCTCGCCCCCGAGACCAAGGACCTCGGCCTGGCCGAAGCCAGCAGCCGCCGCCCCTGACACCCCTGACCCCCCGTCACAATGCTTCACGGCGCCGCCACCGGAAAGGACTCGCCCATGCGCAAGCTGGTCTCCTTCGACTGCTACCGCACCCTCATCAACTTCGACACCCGTACCGCCACCCATGAGATCGTCGAGGACCGGCTCGCCGAGATCGGCGTGGACCCCGATCGGTTCCACCACGACGCGTATGTGATGCGCTTCCAGGGCGTCCTGGACGAGTATCTGCCCTACCGGGAGATCCTCCGCCGCACCCTGCGCAATGTCATGACACTGCACGGCCTGGAGTACCGGGACGAGGACGGCGAGGCGCTGATCGAGGCCGTCAAGAAGTTCACCCCCTTCCGCGAGGTCCCCGACGCGCTGCGCCGCCTCAAGGGCGAGTACGACATCGCGATCCTCTCCAACAGCGAGGACGACCTGATCGCCTACGCCGTCGAGGCGCTGGGCGTGGACTTCGACTATGTGCTCACCGCCGAACAGGCCGGTGCCTACAAGCCGCTGCCGCGGGCGTTCGAGTACCTCATGACGGCCACCGGACGTGGCCCCGGGGACATCATCCACACCGCCCAGGGCTGGGAGTACGACATCATGCCGACCAAGCGCTACCCGGGCATGCGGCGGATCTGGGTGAACCGCTACGGCTTCCCCGGCTCGGCCGCCTTCCAGCCGTACGAGGAGATCAAGGACCTGTCCGAGCTGCCCGGACTGCTCGGGGTCTGACCCACGCGCCCGTCACCACTGTCGTCCGCCCACCCCACCGCTCCGCGCCGAGAAGGGAACCCATGACCGCCACCACGGCCGGCCGCCCGGCACCGGTCAACGGCCGCGTCGCCCACTGGTTCGCCGAACTCCCCACCCCCCGCCCGGCGTTGCCCGGCGACCGCGACGCGGATGTGTGCGTCGTGGGCGCCGGACTGACTGGGCTGTGGACCGCGTACTACCTCAAACACGCCGACCCCGGCCTCCGGATCACCGTCCTGGAGGCCGAGTTCGCCGGATTCGGCGCCTCCGGGCGCAACGGCGGCTGGGCCTCCGGACTGATCCCCGGCGCCCGCGACCGGATGGCAGGGGCCTACGGCAGGCCCGCGGTCCTGGACTGGCAGCGGGCCATGAACGAGGCGGTGGACGAGGTGATCGGCGTCGCCGCCCGCGAGGGCATCGACGCCGGCATCGTCAAGGGCGGCACCCTGCGCGTCGCCCGTACCCCCGCCCAGGCCACCCGGCTGCGCCACAAGGTCGAGCAGGACCATGAATGGGGGGTGGCCGACTCGGTGCTGCTCACCCCCGCCGAATCCGCGGCCCGCATCCGCGTCGACGGGGTCACCGCCGCCGCCTTCACCCCCCACTGCGCCCGGCTCCAGCCGGCCGCGCTGGTCCGCGGCCTCGCCGACACCGTCGAACGGCTCGGGGTCACCATCCATGAGAAGTCCCCCGTCACCGCCATCGAACCGGGCCGTGCGGTCACCGCACACGGCACCGTGCGGGCCCCCGTCGTCCTCCGCGCCACCGAGGGGTTCACCGCGTCCCTCAAGGGGCTGCGGCGTACCTGGCTGCCCATGAACAGCTCCATGATCGTCACTGAGCCACTGCCCGCCCGCACCTGGCGGGAGATCGGCTGGGAGGGCCGGGAGACCCTCGGGGACACCGCCCACGGCCATATGTACGCCCAGCGCACCGCGGACGACCGGATCGCGATCGGCGGGCGCGGGGTGCCGTATCGCTTCGGCTCGCGCACCGACCACGAGGGGCGGGTCGGCGAGCGGACGATCGGCCAGCTCACCCGGACCCTGGAGCGGATGCTGCCGCAGACCGCCGGGGCCCGGGTGCACCACGCCTGGTGCGGAGTGCTGGCCGTGCCCCGCGACTGGTCCGCCACGGTCGGCCTGGACCGTGCCACCGGGCTCGGCTGGGCCGGTGGCTACGTCGGCCACGGAGTGACCTCCACCAACCTGGCCGCCCGCACCCTCACCGATCTGGTCCTGGAGCGCGACACCCGGCTCACCCGGCTGCCGTGGACCGGCCACGCCCCGGGCGCCTGGGAGCCCGAGCCGTTCCGCTGGCTGGGGGTGCGCGGTCTGTACGCCGCCTACCGCCTCGCCGACCGCCACGAGGCGGGCGGGCGTGTCCGTACCTCACCCATCGCCACCATCGCCGACCTCATCGCACGCCGCCCGTGAGAGCGCCCGCCGCCGTGTCCTGGCCCCGTTCGGCGGCCCTGGGCCCGGCGGTCCGGCTCTGCGATGATGAGCGGTATCCGGAGGGAGTCCGTCCAGATGCCGTTGCTCACGGTTGCCGACGTCCTGCGCCTTCCCGTCATCGTCGCGGGACGCCCCCGTGTCATGGCCGGTGAGGGGCAACTGGCCCGTGCGGTCCGCTGGGTGCACGTCACCGAGCTGCTCGACCCCGCCTCGTTCCTCGAAGGTGGCGAGCTGGTGCTGACCACCGGTATGCCCCAGCCCAACGACCCCAGCCGGCTGCGCGGCTACGCCGACCAGCTGGCCGACATCGGCGCCGCGGGGCTCGTGGTGGAGCTCGGCCGCCGCTACCAGCAGGTGCCGCCGGAGCTGGTGGCCGCCTGCCGCGCACGGGACCTCCCGCTGATCGTGCTGTCCCGGGGCATCCGCTTCATCGAGGTGACCCAGACCGTGCACGCACTGATCCTCGACGCGCAGGGCGAGCTGCTGCGCCGCTCCCAGCAGGTGCATGAGATCTTCACCGCGCTGACGCTGCGCAACGCGGACCCGGAGGAGCTGGTGCGCACCGCCGCCGATCTGATGGGCCGCCCGGTGGTCCTGGAGAACCTGCTGCACCACGCGGTGGTCTCCCGCACGGCGGGCGGCACGGCCGGCCAGGTCCTGGAGGCGTGGGCGCGCCGCTCCCGCGCCACGCCGACCCCCGACACCACGGCGGTCAGCGGGCCGGAGGACTGGCTGGTGGCGCCCGTCGAGCACAACGGGCGGCGCTGGGGGCGGCTGGTGGCGGTGCCGGACGCGGCCGCCACCGCGGCCGACCCGGAACACACCATGATCCTGGAACGCGCCGCCACCGCCCTCACCCTGGCCCGGCTGACCGGCCACGCCCAGTGGGACCGCCAGGCCCACACCTGCGCGCTGCGGGAACTGCTGCGCTGGAGCTACCGCGGACGCACCGAGGCCCGCATCCGCATCGAGGCCCTCGGCATACCCGTCGTCGGCCACCGCCTCATCGCCCTCGCCATCGGCCACCACGGCGCCACGGCCGACAAGACGGGCCTGGACGACCGGCTCGCCGATGCCCTGCGCGACTCCGGCATCCGGGCCCTGGTGGGGCGGCTCTCCCCGGACCGGACCGGGGTGCTGCTCGCACTGGCCCGGGCCAGTGCCTGGCAGCCGGTGGTGGAGCGGGTCAGCCGGCTCACCGAGGAAACCCTGGGCACGGCGGCGGTGGTGGCGGTCGGCCCGGGGGTGACGGAGATCGACCAGGTGGCACGGGCGTTCCGGGAGGCCGAGGAGGTCGTGGACGCCATCGGCCCGGGCACCCCGCACCGGCCGTTCCACGTACCCTCCGACATCGGCCTTCCCGAGCTGCTGTACGCGCTCCGCGACGACATACGTGTGCAGAAGTACGTCGAGCACCAGCTGGGCAGGCTGATCGAGTACGACGAGCGGCACGCCGGCGATCTGCTGACCACGCTGCGCCACTACCTCGCCGCGGACAACAAGTCCATCGCCGCCAAACAGATCGGCCTGTCCCGCCAGGCGTTCTACCAGCGGCTGCACACCATCGAACGGCTCCTCGGCCGCGATCTGGAGTCCGGTGCGCAGCGCACCCAGCTCCATGTCGCCGTCACCGCCCTGGACACGCTGACGGCGGCCGGCGCGGAAGGATGGGGCGCATGACATCCGAGAGCGGCTATCTGCTGGACAACCGGCAGCGCGAGGCCGGGCGGCGCTTCGACGCGCTGGCCGAGCTCTTCGACCCCTGGACCCTGGACCACCTCGACCGGCTCGGCCCGGCCACCGGATGGCGCTGCTGGGAGGTGGGAGCGGGCGGGCCCTCGATGCCCACCGCCCTCGCCGAGCGGACCGGGCCCACCGGGCAGGTGCTGGTGACCGACATCGACACCTCCTGGCTGACGCGGTTGTCCGGCCCGGCCGCGGGCCCGATCGAGGTGCGGCGCCATGATGTGGCCCGCGATGAGCCACCCGGCGGTGGCTTCGACCTCGTCCACGCCCGGCTGGTGCTGGTGCATCTGCCCGACCGGGCCGAGGCGCTGCGGCGGGTGGCCGGGGCGGTGCGGCCGGGCGGATGGCTGGTGGTGGAGGACGCCGACCCGGCACTCCAGCCCCTGGCCTGCCCCGATGAGCGCGGTCCGGCCGAGGAGCTGGCCAACCGGATCCGCCGCGGTTTCCGCGCGCTGCTCGCCGAGCGCGGTGTGGACCTCGCCTTCGGCCGCACCCTGCCCGCCCTGCTGCGCGGCGCCGGACTCCACGATGTCCGCGCCGAGGGCTGCTTCCCGCTGACCTCCCCGGCCTGCCGGGAGCTGGAGGCGGCCACCGTACGTCAGCTGCGCGGGCGACTGGTGGCGGGCGGAGCGGCCACCGAGGAGGAGATCGAGCGCCATCTGGACCATCTGCGCGGTGAGGGCATGGACGTCACCACAGCGCCGCTCATCACCTGCTGGGGGCGGCGGCCCCGCTGAGCGGTGAGGGCCACGGATCCCGTGGCCGACGATGGCGCTCGGCCGGAAGCCGGGCCGACGACGGTGCCCAGCGGATCCCGTGGCCGATGACACCGGGGCCGACGACGTCGCTCGGTCGAGACGTTGCTCAGTCGAGCAGACCGAGCTGCCCCGCGGCCCGGATCGCCAGCCAGACCTCGGCGAACGCGGCGGTGGAGGACAGATCGCGGCCGGTCAGCTCGCTGAAGCGGCGCAGCCGGTAGGCGAGGGTATTGGGGTGCACATGGAGCGCCGCGGCCGCCTCGTCCGTACGGCGGTCCCGCTCCATCCAGATGCGCACCGACGTCAGCAGCCGTGAGCCGTGGCCCGTGTCGTAGCGCAGCGCCTCGCCCAGCACATGCTCCACCAGGTCGGTGAGCGCGGCCGGGTCGTCGGGCAGCCAGCGGCCGGTGACATCGTCGCCGTACCGCACGAGGGCGCGGCCGGACGCGACGGCGTGGGAGGCCGCCCACAGCGCCTCGCGCTGGGCGATCCGCAGCGGGGTGCCGGGGCTGAACGGGCGGCTCATCCCGGCGGCCACGTCCGGCAGCGACTCGATCGCCTCCGCCAGATCGGGCGAGCCGAGCAGATAGCGGTCCTCGCCGCGCTTGAGCAGCAGACACGGCTGATCCTCCAGCGCCCGCAGCACGGCGTCCTCGGTGGCGCCCCTGACCACCGCCAGCACGGTCTCGCCCTCGATGGAGTGGCGCAGCAGATGGCGCCGCGCCACGGCGGGTTCGAGCGCGCCCTGGAGCAGTTCGGCGAGGATCTCCGCGCCCTCGCGGCGCAGCGTCTCCCGTTCGGTGCGCACCATGGCGAGCTGGAGGGCGGCCACCGTGGCGATGTGCTGCACCACGGCGAGCCCCGCCGGGCGTGCGCCCTCCCGTTCGAAGGCGATGAGGAAACCCGCCGGGCCACCGGGGGAGGGGACCGGGAGGGCGAAGCCACCGGGGATGGTCGGCGGGCCGTCAGCCGAGCCGGGGATCACCGACGCGTCGGGCGCGGGCACACCGGGCAGCAGTGTCCGGCCCTGGGGGGTGCACAGGTAGATGTCGTATCCGGAGAGCTTCTCCAGGCGGCTGAACAGCGTCGCGGTGTCCAGGTTCTCCGAGGTCAGCCAGCGCAGCGCGCCGAACACCTGAAGCTGGGCGCCCAGCCGGTGGCGGGCGTCCTCCTGCACCGCGGCGGCCACCTCCTGCGCCACCGCCATGAACGGTACGGCCAGCGGGATCTCCAGGACCGGCATGCCGCGCTCCTCCGCGGCGTCGAAGAACGCCCTGCGCAGCGGGGGCATCCGCAACTGGGCGGAGACGGCGAGGGCGGCCACCCCGGCGTCGTCCAGCCGCTCCAGATAGCCGCGCTGCCCGGCCGCCGAACGGGGCATCGCTATCCCCGTCGTCATGATCATTTCCGAGCC
Source organism: Streptomyces malaysiensis subsp. malaysiensis (assembly GCF_040653035.1). Classification (NCBI taxonomy): domain Bacteria; kingdom Bacillati; phylum Actinomycetota; class Actinomycetes; order Kitasatosporales; family Streptomycetaceae; genus Streptomyces; species Streptomyces malaysiensis. The sequence continues at coordinate 49,389 of NZ_JBEZNG010000018.1, read as the reverse complement.
GAGCAGCCAGGGTGTGGGGTCGTCCAACTCGCTCACATGGGCCCAGGACACGGAGCGGTGCAGCCCGGCGCCGCCCGCGATCAGCCGTAGCTGGAGCGCCGGATACGACAGCAGATCGCCGACCGTCACACCCTGCTCTTTGTTGTTCACCACAAATTGAGCCTAACTCTTTGTCTCAGCAACGATTGTCGCGCGCTTCCTCCGCTGTGCAGACTCGCCCGACCGGACACCTCCGGCGCACATCAAGAAGGGACTGCCATCACCATGACCGAACCCCGAGGACCCGTCGACTCCTCCCGGGTCCCGCGCTTCGCCGGCCCGGCCACCTTCGCCAGGCTGCCCCGCCTCGACGAGGTGGCGGGGGCGGACGTGGCCGTGGTGGGCGTCCCGTTCGACGGCGGTGTCTCCTACCGCCCCGGCGCCCGCTTCGGGCCCGCCGCGGTCCGCGAGGCCAGCCGGCTGCTCCGCCCGTACAACCCGGGCCTGGACGTGTCGCCGTTCGCCACCCAGCAGGTGGCCGACGCCGGTGACATCGCCGTCAACCCCTTCGACATCGGCGAGGCCATCGAGACCATCCAGGACGCCGCGGGCCATCTGCAAGCCGACGGCGCCCGCCTGGTCACCATCGGCGGCGACCACACCATCGCGCTCCCGTTGCTGCGCGCCGCCGCACGGCGGCACGGCCCCGTGGCGGTGCTCCACTTCGACGCGCACCTGGACACCTGGGACACCTACTTCGGCGCCGAGCACACCCACGGCACCCCGTTCCGCCGGGCCGTGGAGGAGGGCATCGTCGACACCTCCGCCCTCTCGCACGTCGGCACCCGCGGCCCGCTGTACGGCAAGGAGGACCTCACCGAGGATGAGAAGCTGGGCTTCGGCATCGTCACCTCGGCCGATGTCTACCGGCGCGGCGCCGACGAGGTGGCCGACCAGCTGCGCCAGCGCATCGGCGACCGGCCGCTGTACATCTCCATCGACATCGACTGCCTCGACCCGGCCCACGCCCCCGGCACCGGCACCCCGGAGGCGGGCGGTCTCACCTCGCGCGAACTTCTGGAGATCCTGCGCGGACTGGCCGGATGCCGGCTGGTCGGCGCGGACGTGGTGGAAGTGGCGCCCGCCTACGACCACGCCGAGATCACCTCGGTCGCGGCCTCCCACGTCGCCTACGACCTGATCAGTCTGCTGGCCCTCCAGAAGAAGCGAGAGAAGACGGATGAGTGAATCCCCGGCACTGACCGAGGTCGAGAGCTACGGTGTCGAGCGCATCCCCGACGCGGACCGCAGCGCCACCCCCTTCGACCTGTTCCGCGTCGCGTTCGGCGGCGCCAACACCTTCGCCACCTGTGTGCTCGGCGCCTTTCCGATCCTCTTCGGGCTCTCCTTCTGGCAGGGCCTGGCGGCCACCCTGCTCGGTGTGGTGGGAGGCTCCCTGATCCTCGCCCCGCTCGCGGTGTTCGGCCCGCGCAACGGCACCAACAACGCGGTCTCGTCCTCGGCACACCTGGGGGTGCACGGGCGGATCGTCGGCTCCTTCCTGTCGCTGCTCACCGCCATCGCGTTCTTCTCCATCTCGGTGTGGTCCTCCGGTGACGCACTGGTCGGCGGCGCCCACCGGCTGATGGGCGTGCCACAGAACGACGGGGTGTTCGCCCTCGCCTACGGTGTCTTCGCGCTGCTGGTGCTGACGGTGTGCGTGTACGGCTTCCGGTTCATGCTCTTCGTCAACAAGATCGCGGTGGTGGCGGCCTCGACGCTGTTCGTCCTCGGCTTCTTCGCCTTCGCGGGGGACTTCGACCCCGGCTACCAGGGCGTGTTCCCCTCGGCGTCCACCACCGGGTTCTGGCCCGCGTTCATCGGCTCGGCGCTGATCGTGCTGTCCAACCCGGTGTCCTTCGGCGCCTTCCTCGGCGACTGGGCCCGCTACATCCCCGCCGACACCCCGAGCCGCAAGGTCGTCACGGCCGCGTTCGCCTCCCAGATCGCCACCATCCTGCCGTTCTTCTTCGGCCTGGCCACCGCCTCGATCATCGCCGCGAAGGCCGCGCCGTACATGGACCCGAGCGCACCGAACTACGTGGGCGGACTGCTGGCCATCTCGCTCGGCTGGTACTTCCTGCCGGTGTGCCTGCTCGCCCTCATCGGCGGCATGTCCACCGGCACCACCTCGCTCTACGGCACCGGCCTGGACTTCTCCAGCGTGTTCCCCCGGTTCAGCCGGGTGCGGGCCACGCTGTTCGTCGGGGTGCTCTCGATCGGGTTCATCTTCCTCGGCCGGTTCGCCGCCAATCTGTCCCAGTCCATCTCCACCTTCGCCACGCTGATCATCACCTGCACCGCGCCCTGGATGGTCATCATGGTGCTCGGCTTCGTGACCCGGCGCGGCTGGTACGACCCCGATTCGCTCCAGGTGTTCAACCGGCGCCAGCGCGGCGGCCGCTACTGGTTCCACCACGGCTGGAACTGGCGTGGCATGGGCGCCTGGCTCACCTCGGCGGTCCTCGCCCTGCTCTTCGTCAACCTCCCGGGGCAGTACGTCGGTCCGCTCGGCGATCTGGCCGACGGCGCGGACCTCTCGCTGCCGGTGGGCCTCGCCACCGCCGCGCTCCTCTACCTGGCGCTGCTGTGGCTCTTCCCCGAGCCGCGCGAGGTGTACGGGCCCGAGGGGCCGCGCCTGGTCCGCGCCTCGGACGCGCCCGTACCGCCCATCACCACGGAGGCCGGCGCGCCCGTGCCCGCGGTGGCGGAAGGGGTGTGAGGCCGGCGTGCGCCTGATCGACCTCTCCGTCCCGATCGCCACGGGCATGCCGGTCTACCCCGGCGATCCGCGGGTCACCGTCGCCCCGGCGCTGAGCGCCACCGACGACGGGGTGAATGTGCTGCACCTGGACATGGGGTCGCAGTCGGGCACCCATGTCGACGCCCCGTTCCACATCGACGACACGCTGCCCACCCTGGACCAACTGCCCCTGGAGCGGTTCTGGGGCCCGGCCGTGGTGGTGGACGCCCGTGGCGCCGGGCCCCGGACACCACTCGGACCGTCCCTGTTCGAGGGGCCGCCGCGGGCCGGAACGATCGTGCTCGTGGCCACCGGCTGGTCGCGGCACTGGGGCACCGACGCCTACCCCGCCCATCCGTATCTGACCCCGGAAGCCGCCGAACTCCTGGTGGCCGCGGGGATCCGCACCGTCGGTATCGACGCGCTGAGCGTCGACACCACCCCCGCCGACGACTTTCCCGCCCACCGGATCCTGTGCGGCGCACACGCCGTCATCGCCGAGAACCTCACCGGTCTCGACCCCCTGCTCGACGCGCAGTCGGCGGGAGAGCCCATCGAGGTCTCCCTGCTGCCGCTGCGGCTCCCCGCCGCCGACGGCGCCCCGGTACGGGCCGTGGCCCGCGTCGGCTGAACCACCCACGCAAGGAGTACCACCCCATGAACGACGAGGTTCTGAAGGCCGCCGACGCCCTGGTGGCGGCGTTCGGCGAAGGCCGCCTCGACGACTACTTCGCGGCGTTCGCACCCGACGCCACGTTCGTCTTCCACACCACCTCCGAACGGCTCACCTCCACCGCGGACTACCGCGCGCTGTGGGACCACTGGGTCGCGGAGGACGACTTCCGCGTACTGGACTGCGCCTCCACCGACCGGCTGGTCCAACTCCTCGGCGACACCGCGGTGTTCACCCACCGGGTGAAGACCACGGTGAGCACCACGGCCGGTGCGGAGACCACCCACGAGCGCGAGACCATCGTCTTCCGCCGTCAGGAATCCGGCCACTGGCTGGCCGTGCACGAACATCTCTCGGCAGCACCCGGCACCACCACGGAGACGGAACGATGAGCGAACTTCTCGTACTGCGCAACCACATCGACGGCGAGTACACCGACGCGGCCGACGGCCGCCGCCTCGAGGTCACCGACCCCGTCACGGGCGAGGTGTACGCCTCCTCGCCCCTGTCGGGCGCCGCCGACGTCGACGCCGCGATGGCCGCCGCCGCGGCCGCCTTCCCCACTTGGCGCGACGCCACCCCGTCCACCCGGCAGAAGCTGCTGCTGAGGATCGCGGACGCGGTCGAGGCCCGCGCGGAGGAGATCGCCGATGCGGAGTGCCGTAACACCGGAAAGCCCCGCGCCCTCACCCTCACCGAGGAGATCGCCCCGATCGTCGACCAGATCCGGTTCTTCGCCGGTGCCGCACGCCTGCTGGAAGGCCGGTCGGCGGGCGAGTACATGGAGGGCATGACCTCGATCGTCCGGCGGGAGCCGATCGGGGTGTGCGCGCAGGTGGCGCCGTGGAACTACCCGCTGATGATGGGCGTGTGGAAGTTCGCCCCCGCCCTCGCCGCGGGCAACACCGTCGTCCTCAAGCCGTCGGACACCACCCCCGCCTCCACCGTGCTGCTCGCGGGCATCATCGGCGACATCGTCGCGGAGATGGGCCTTCCGGCCGGCATCTTCAACGTGGTGTGCGGCGACCGCGAGACCGGCCGACTGATGGTCGAGCACCCCACCCCGGCGATGGCGGCCATCACCGGTTCGGTGCGCGCGGGCATGCAGGTCGCCGCGTCGGCCTCGAAGGACATCAAACGGGTCCATCTGGAACTGGGCGGCAAGGCCCCGGCGGTGGTCTTCGAGGACGCCGATATCGCGGAGGCCGTGGCGGGCATCTCCCTCGCCGGATTCTTCAACGCGGGCCAGGACTGTACGGCCGCCACCCGGGTGCTGGTCCACGAGTCGGTCCATGACGCGTTCGTGAGCGCGCTCGCCAGTGCCGCCGCCGGGACGAAGACCGGCGGTGGCATCGATGACGAGGACGTGTTGTACGGGCCGTTGAACAACGCCGGTCAGCTGGCCCAGGTCTCGGGCTTCATCGACCGGCTCCCGGCACACGCCAAGGTCGAGGCGGGCGGCCACCGGGTGGGCGAGAAGGGCTTCTTCTACGCGCCCACCGTGGTCTCCGGGCTCCAGCAGGACGACGAGATCATCCAGAACGAGGTGTTCGGCCCGGTCATCACCGTGCAGCCGTTCTCGGACGAGGCGCAGGCGATCTCCTACGCCAACGGTGTGGAGTACGCCCTCGCCTCGTCGGTGTGGACCAAGGACCACGCCCGCGCGATGCGGATGTCCAGGGCCCTGGACTTCGGCTGCGTATGGATCAACACCCATATGATCCTCGCCGCCGAGATGCCGCACGGTGGCTACAAGAAGTCCGGCTACGGCAAGGACCTCTCCGCGTACGGCTTCGAGGACTACACCCGTATCAAGCACGTCATGACGGCCCTCTGAGATCGGCCACGACGGCGCCGCGGACGATCGACGGCGTGTCAGGGCGGCACTTCCGGCGGAGCGCTTAGTCTGTGGCGGCATGAGTGAGATGACACTGCGCCGGGCCCATGTCTCCGACCATGGAACCATCGTCGAGAGGGTGCGGCACTGGTGGGGCGATTCACGCACCCCCGTCCAGGCCCGTGAGCTGTCCCTGCTGCTGCCCAGGCTGTTCCTCCAGTTCTTCTCCGGCACCAGCCTGGTGCTGGAGGACGACGACGGGATCAAGGCGTTCCTGGTGGGCTTCCACGCCGCGGACAACGACCACGAGGCGTATATCCACTTCGTCGGGGTGGCCCCCGAACTGCGGGGGCAGGGGGTGGGCCGCAGGCTCTACACGGCGTTCTTCGAGCGCGCCGCCGAGGCGGGGCGTCGGGAGGTGCATTCCATCACCTCGCCCATGAACACCGGATCCGTGGCCTTCCACCGGGCCATGGGGTTCACGCTCGAAGAGGGCGACCGTGAGGTCAACGGCTTTCCGGTGCACGGCGATTACGACGGCCCCGGACAGCACCGGGTGTGCTTCCGCCGGCACCTCGCCGTTCAGCCGTCCTGAGCTGGGAGCACACCGCTCGCCGTAGCGGTGTGCTCGGTGCGCTCCCAGCGTTGATGTCCATACGCGGACGTATCTGAGGAGCACGAGAGGGCTTGACGGTGGTCGAGGGCTGCCCTATCACCCGTATGGGAGCGCTCCCATATCTAGTGGACCGCCGAAAGGAAAGCCCATGGCACGCACTGGAAGACATCCGCTCGCCGCCCTGATCCCCTTGCTCGCGTTCCTCGCCGTCCTCGTCCCGCTCGGCGCCGGTACGGCCCACGCCGAGTCCAACGGTGGTGTGAAGGTCATGCCGCTGGGCGACTCGATCACCGACGGGTTCAACGTTCCGGGCGGTTACCGCGTCGGCCTGTGGCAGAAGTTCACGGCCGGCCGTTACAAGGTCGACTTCGTCGGCTCGCTCTTCAACGGCCCGGCGGGGCTCGGCGATCACGACCACGAGGGGCACTCGGGCTGGACGATCCAGCAGATCGACGACAACGTCGTCAACTGGCTGCGCAACCAGAACCCGCACACCATCCTGTTGCACATCGGGACCAATGACATCTACGGCAGCGACCCCGCCGGGGCCCCGGCCAGGCTCTCCACACTGATCGACCACATCACCGCCCAGGCGCCGAACGCGGAGCTCTTCGTCGCCACCATCACCCCGCTGGGCTTCATGGACTCGACCGTGCGGGCCTACAACGCGGCGATCCCGGGCATCGTGCGGAGCAAGGCCAACGCGGGCAAGCGTGTCCATCTGGTTGACATGTACAGCGCATTGACCCCCGCGGATCTGGCCGACGGAGTGCACCCGAACGCGGGTGGCTACGACAAGATGGCCGACGTCTGGTGGCGGGGGCTGCTGTCGGTGCCGGGCAGCATCGGCACCCCTTCGTCCGCCACGCCCTCGTCCGGCACCGCCGGGTCCACGGCGTATGGCAACGGGTCGGCCGCACGGGCGGCATGAGCCGCCGTTCACCGTCACAGCCCCAGGAAGGACAGCCCATGAACCGCACCCCCGCGCCTGTGGGAACCACATCCACGCCCGGCCGACGCCGAAACACACCGAGGTCGACGGCCACGGCGTTACGCGGCTTACTCGGCGGCGTACTGCCGCTGCTCGCCTCACTGCTCCTGCTCGCACCGACCCCCGCGGCGGCCGCATCGCTCACCGAGGTCACGGGCTTCGGGAACAACCCGAGCAACCTCCGTATGTACGAGTACGTGCCGAACAACGTCGCGGCACGGCCCGCCGTCCTCGTGGCGGTGCACTACTGCACCGGCTCGGGCCCCGCGTTCCACTCCGGTACGGAGTTCGCCTCCCTGGCCGACCGGTACGGTTTCATCGTCATCTACCCCTCGGCCACCAGAAGCGGCGCCTGCTTCGATGTCTCCTCCCCGCAGGCGCTGCGGCACGACGGCGGCAGCGACCCGGTGGGCATCGTCTCGATGGTCCGCTACGCCCAGCAACGCCACAACGCCGACCCCGACCGGGTGTACGTCACCGGCGCCTCGTCGGGCGCCATGATGACCAACGTCCTGCTGGGCGACTACCCGGATGTGTTCAAGGCGGGCGCGGCGTTCGCGGGCGTGCCCTTCGGCTGCTTCGCCACCACCGATGGATCCAGCTGGAACAGCGCCTGCGCCAACGGCACCATCACCAAGACCCCGCAGGCGTGGGGCGATCTCGTTCGGGGGGCCCACCCCGGATACCAAGGCGCCCGGCCGAGGATGCAGTTGTGGCACGGCACCAGCGACGGCACCCTGCGCTATCCGAACTTCGGCGAGGAGATCAAGCAGTGGACCAATGTGCTCGGGGTGAGCCAGACCCCCGCCTTCACGGACCGTCCACAGTCCTCCTGGACCCGCACCCGCTACGGCGCCACGGGCAACCAGGCCCCCGTCGAGGCGATCAGCATCCAGGGCGCGGGCCACTCCCTCCCGACCGCCGGAATGGCCGCACGGGCCATCACCTTCTTCGGTCTGGACGCCGGCTGAACGGAGGCCGGTAGCCGGCAGGGAGAGCCGCGGGCAAGGCCATCGGCCGGACCGCTTCCGCGACGATGCGGAAGCGGTCCGCCGCGCCTCCACGGTCCGCCCTCCGACACCCGCCGGAGAAAACGCGCCTCGGGATCGGCGGAATGGCCCCGTGGCGAGTTGATTCTCTACCGGCCGGGGGTGAAGCGGCTGACGAGGTCGCGTTTGAGCACCTTGCCGCTGGGCCCCAGGGGGAACGTGTCGATGAACTCCACCCGGCGGGGGTACTTGTGCCCGGCGAGTCGCTCCCTGGCCCACGCCACGATCGCGGAGCCGAGTGCCGTGTCCGGAGCGGTTCCGGGGCGTGGCCGTACCACGGCGCACACCTCCTCGCCGTACACCTCGTCGGGCAGTCCGACGACGGCCACCTGGGCGATGGCCGGGTGGCGCATCAGTACGTCCTCGACCTCGCGTGGGTAGACGTTGTATCCACCGCGCACCACCAGGTCCTTTTTGCGGTCCACGAGGGTGAGATAGCCCTCCGTGTCCTTGGTGCCGAGGTCGCCGGAGCGGAACCAGCCGTCGACCAGGACCTCCGCCGTGGCCTCCGGGCGGTTGAGGTATCCGGCCATCACATTGTGGCCGCGGATGACGATCTCACCGACCGCGCCCGTCGGCAGCAGTTCGATACGGTCCTCCACCTCGGCCGCGGCGATCTCCGCCTCGACGCCCCAGATCGGGCGTCCCACCGTCCCCGGTTTGCGTGGCCACGCCTTCTGGTTGTAGGCGACCACCGGTGACGCCTCGGTCAGGCCGTACCCCTCGTAGATCGGGCAGCCGAAGACCTCCTGGAAGTCCTCGAGCACCTTCACCGGAAGCGCCGAGCCCCCGGAGAAGGCGCGGTCCAGGGCGGGGCGGCGTGGGTCCTTGGCGGCGGCGTCGAGCAGGGCCAGATACATGGTGGGCACGCCCATGAAGACGGTGCACCCCTCGGTGACCATCAGGTCCAGCGCCCCGGGGCCGTCGAACCGGCTCATCAGCACCATCGTGCCGCCGGCCAGAAAAGTGGTGCCCATTCCGCAGGTCTGCCCGAAGGTGTGGAACAGGGGCAGACAGCCGAGCAGCACATCGTCGGGGCCGAGGTCGAACGGCGAGAGCATCGTGGTGCTCACGTTCATCACCAGGTTGAAGTGGGTGATCATCGCGCCCTTGGGCCGGCCGGTGGTGCCCGAGGTGTACAGGACCACGGCGAGGTCGCCGGGCTCGCGCGGAACGCAGCCGTCGATGGGCCCGGTGTGTTCGGCGAGGGCGTCCAGGCGCGGACGGCCGTCATGACGCTCCTCCAGAACGGTGATCACCGGAACCCCGGCCACCTCCGCGCCCTTGGCACCCTCGGTGAGCATCGGCGCCCCGCACACCAGCACCTTCGACTCCGAGTCGCGGAGCACATGGACGATCTCCTCGGCGCGCAGCAGACCGTGCACCGGGACGGCCACGGCGCCCAGGGCCAGCACGCCGTAATACACCATCGGGAAGTGCGGTGTGTTCGGCAGCAGCAGCGCGACCCGGTCGCCGGGGCCGATGCCGTGATCGCGCAGTACGGCGGCGTACCGCCGCGTGGCGTCCCACAGCTCGCGGTAGGTGATGCGCCGCGGGCCGAAGACGAGTGCGGGGTGGTCCGGGCGCCGCAGCGCGGACTCGGCCAGCACCGCCGCCGCGGTGAGCGTCATGCCCCGGTCCGCTCGGCGGCCAGCCGCTGCTTGTCGGGCTTGCCCGCACCGGTCAGCGGAAGGTCGTCATGGAAGGTGATCGCGGCCGGCACATGTTTGGGCGACAGCTCACCGGCCACATGGCCGAGCAACGCGGCGAAGTCGGCCGCGCCCCCGGGCCGGAGCACCACGGCGGCGTGGATGTGCTCCACCCGGTCCCCGTCGGCCACTCCGTACACCGCGGCCTGGGCGACATCGGGGTGGGTCAGCAGCGCGTTCTCCACCGCTATGGGATGCACCTTGATGCCGTTGGTCTTCATCACCTCGCCCACCCGGCCGTGCAGACGCACATAGCCACGCTCGTCGAGGGAGCCGAGGTCGCCGGTGTACACCCAGCCGTCGCGTACGCTCTCCGCGGTCAGCTCCGGCTCGCGCCAGTAGCCGAGCATGTTGAACGGCGACCGTACGCAGATCTCGCCGATCTCGCCCACCGGCAGATCGCGGTCGTCGTCCTGGTCGCGGACGCGCACCTCGGCGGTCAGTCGGCCGGCCGTCATCCGCAGCTCGGGGTCGAAGTGGTCCGGCGGGGCGAGCACGCTGATACCGCTGGTCTCGGTGGTGCCGTAGAACTGGAGCAGCACCGGGCCGAACACCTCGACCGCCTCGGCCAGCCGGGCCGGGGAGGCGGGACAGCCGCCGTAGGAGATGATCTGGATGCTCGACAGATCGGTGTCCTTGATGGCCGGGTGGTCCACCAGCATGTACAGCTGCGGAGGGGTGAGGGTGAGCGCGGACACCCGGTGGCGCTCCACCGCGCCGAGCACCGCGCTCGCGTCGAAGCCGTTGTGCAGGACCACCGTGCCGCCGGAGGCGAGGGCGAGGTCGGCGCCTGAGCCGTTGGAGTGGCTCACCGGCAGCGTCGACAGGTAGGTGATCGGTCCGGGTGCGTCAAGTCCCGCCCGCAGATAGAGAGTTCGGACCCGGAAGGGAAGTGTCACACCCTTCGGGGTGCCGCTGGTGCCACTGGTGAACAGCACCACGGCCGGACGCTCGGGGTCGGTCTCCACCACCTTCAGATCGACGGCGTCCGCGTCGCCGGTGGTCAGGTCCAGCACATCGGGACCGAAGGAGCCCAGCGCGGCGAGCCGGGGCGGCTCCGGCAGCCGCTCGCACAGCTCCCGGGCCAGGCCCAGGTTCTCCTCGTCGACGGCGAGGAAAGTGGCGCCCGTCTTCTTGAGGATCTCGTACCGCTCGCGGGTGGCCAGCTGATCGGTGGGATCCACCGCGTTGGTGGAGTGCAAATGGACCACCGTGGCGCCGATCAAGTTGGCCGCATAGCGCAGAATGATGGTGGCCGGGGTGTTGGCGACCGTCAGCACGGCCACGACCGGAATTTCATCTTCCACTATCTGGCGGCGCAGGAATTCCGCGGCCGCGGCCACGGTCCGGGTGAACTCACCGGCCGTGAACCGCTCATCCTCCCGGAGCAGGGCCACCCGCTCCGGATCGGCGGATAGAGCCTCGAGGACCCGTCGGACGTAATTGTCGGTCGGAGACATCGAAACTCCAGTTCGCCGTGTGCCGATGAGTTCAAGGTGCCGTTTCCCGCTGAAGGATGACACCCCGCCCTCGGCATGGCAACCTTCTTCCAACCGCCCGTCACTTTCTTGCCGTGAAACCGGGTTGGGTGTGCGGAAGCTGCCTTTCGGCATACCGATTGACGGCCGGCCGCATGTAGATTGGCGTTGGCGGGGGGCCGACACGGCTCATCCCGTTTTCTGCGCGCTCCCCAAGTAGCCGAAAAGCGAAGTGAGTGGACGTGACGACCCAATATCTGGACATGTTTTCGCGCCTCACCGAGGGTTCTGACGGTGGCAAGAGAGAGTTCCTGGAGATCGGACGGCTCGCCGGTCAGTTCCCCGCCGCCAGCGTCAGAGGTGTCGAGGACGCCTCCCGCATCAGCGTCTGGTGCAGCAACGACTACCTCGGCATGGGCCAGCACCCCGCCGTCCTGGACGCCATGAAGGAAGCCGTCGACCGGTACGGGGCGGGCGCCGGCGGCTCGCGCAACATCGGCGGCACCAACCACTACCACGTGCTGCTGGAGCAGGAGCTCAGCGCGCTCCACGGCAAGGACGACGCCCTGCTCTTCACCTCCGGCTACACCGCCAACGACGGCGCGCTGTCGGTCATCGCGGGCCGTATGGAGGGGTGCGTCGTCTTCTCCGACGCGCTGAACCACGCCTCCATCATCGACGGCCTGCGCCACAGCGGCGCCCAGAAGCGGATCTTCCGGCACAACGACACCGCACACCTCGAAGAGCTGCTCGCGGCCGCCGACCCCGACGCGCCCAAGCTGATCGTGGCCGAGTCCGTCTACTCGATGAACGGCGATATCGCGCCACTCGCGGAGATCGCCGACATCGCCAAGCGCCATGGTGCGATGACCTTCCTTGACGAGGTGCACGCCGTGGGCATGTACGGCCCGCAGGGCGCGGGCATCGCGGCGCGCGAGGGACTGGCCGACCGGTTCACCGTCATCATGGGCACGCTGGCCAAGGGTTTTGGCACCAACGGCGGGTACATCGCCGGCCCGGCCGAGGTGATCGAGGCCGTACGGATGTTCTCCCGCTCCTTCATCTTCACCACCGCGATGCCGCCCGCCGTGGCCGCGGCAGCCCTCGCCGCCGTCCGTCATCTGCGCTCCTCCGAGGCCGAAAGGCAACGGTTGTGGGATAACGCACAGTTGATGCACCGACTACTGAAGGAGCGCCGGATCCCCTTCATCTCCGACCTGACCCACATCGTGTCCGTGCTGGTGCGGGAGGAGACCATGTGCAAGCGCATGTCCACGGCGCTGCTGGAGCGGCACGGCGTCTACGTACAGGCGATCAACGCGCCGAGCGTACGGGCCGGTGAGGAGATCCTGCGGGTCGCACCCGGAGCCGTGCATTCCACCGCCGAGGTGGAGATGTTCGTGAGCGCCCTTGACCAGGTCTGGAAGGAGTTCGGCGGCCCCCGTGCGGAGGCCGAAATAGAGTTGCGCAATGAGGGCGACCAGGGTTAGGCACAGATGACACAAGGCATGTCGATCTTGCTTGACACGCCTTGGCGGCGAGAGGTTTGATGACACCACGCGAACAGGGCGATTCTTGAGACCCGCTTGCGTAACGGGGAGCTCGGGGGAGCAGTCGCTTTGGTGTCGCGTCGACGCAGCACGCTTTGGCACGGTGCGAACGGGCGGAAACGGGGGTTTCGGGGTGACGCTTGCGTATGTCCTCGACGGTGGTATGAACGATCAGCCGGGAGCCGGCGCAGAGCTGTATGAACTCTTTCCGAGTGTGCAGCACACCTATCAACGAATCGCGGAATGGACGGGCATCGACGTCCACCGCATATTCAGGGAAGAACGGCAACCCGGGCAGGAGCATCGACAAGGCGTAGGCGCCATTCGTCAGGCCGCGGCCGTATTAGGAATCGCGGATGTTCTCGCCGAGGAATACGGCATAACACCGGCAGCGGTATGCGGACTGAGTTTCGGCGCGCTGGTCGGTGCGAGTCTCGCCGGAGCCGTAGAACGTCGGGATCTCTTCACGCTTCTGATGCGATTGCGGGAAGTCCCCCCGCCCGCCGCGGACACCGGTCCGCAGGCCGTTGCCATGCTGCGGATCCCGTATGACACCGCCCCCGGCGACCTGCTGGACGACGTTCCGGATGTGTATCTCTCCGCCGACCTCGGAAGAGTCGGCACGGGCCAGGAGCGCATGGTGCTGCTCGGCGGCTACCGCTCCGCACTCCAGCGGTTCGGGGAAGGGCTCCCGGCCGGCGCGCTGCATGTGTCCGAAGACCACGGCGCCGCCTTCCACTCCCCGCTCCAGCGGCACATCAGCGACTTCCTCGAGCCCACGCTGGACGCCATGACCTTCCACGACCCACGGGTGCCCGTGCACTCGTGCATGGAGCGCAAAGCCCTCACCACCGCCGACGAGATCCGCGATCTCTTCCACCGCAACCCCACCGCCCCCGTGAGCGTCCCGCACATGATCGGCGGACTCGAGGACAGCGGCACCGAACTGGGCCTGGTGCTCGGCCCCGCCGCGTTCGGCACCTTCCAGAACGCGTCGTTCCCCGTGGTCCACGTGGAATCGCCGGACCATGTCTTCGAGGCGATGACCGCAGTCTACGACTTCGGCATCGAACTTCCCTCCACGGAAGCCGGGGTGACCAAGTGAAGGACGTGACCGAGCAGATCGACCAGTGGCTGTCGCAGGACATCGACGCCTGGACACGCCGGGTCGTCCGCCGCCACTTCGACCCCGACACCGGCACCCCGTACTGGCTCAAGCGCGCCGCCGAACTCGCCATCGATCCAGGGGACATCACCCGCCACGACGAGCTCTCCGCGTTCGGCCCGATGCCCTTGGGCGAGTTGCGCACCCTGGACCCGGCCGAACTCGTGCCCCAGGCCGTGCCCCGGCCGCTGACCGGCCGGGTGTGGGACTCCGGAGGCACGACCGGCAACCCCTGCCGCGTCTACTACACCGAGCCGATGCTCGAGCACCGCGCCGCATGGCGGCGCTGGGTGATCGAGCGCGAGGGATTCGAACCGGGCCGCAACTGGCTCCAGGCCACCCCCACCGGCCCGCACCTCATCGGACACGGCGCCGTGGACCTGGCGGACCTGTACGACGGCCGGGTGTACGGCATCGACTTCGACCCCCGCTGGGTCAAGCGGCTGCTCCGCGACGGCAGGCTGAAGGAAGCGCAGGAGTACTCGGCCCACGTCACCGAGCAGATCGCGGCCGTCCTGGAGCACCAGCCGGTGGACTACCTCGTCACCACCCCGGCCCTGCTCCAAGCCCTGATCAAGAGCAGGCCGGAGCTGGTGGCGCGGCTGAAGGGCGTACGGCTCAGCGGGACACACGCCACCCCCGCCATGCGCCGGTCGTTCCACAACGCCCTGGGCGGCGGACTGGTCGTCGTCACCTACGCCAACACCTTCGGCAACACCGTGGGCCTGCCCGTGGAGCACGACGGTGCCCTCATGCCGTACCTGCCGAACTACCCGCAGGTCACCATGGCGGTCGTCGACAAGGACGACTGGTCCAAGGTCGTCGCATACGGCGAACAGGGCCAGGTCCGGCTGACCGTCCTGCACGACGATCTCTTCCTGCCCAATGTGCTGGAGCGCGACCTCGCGGTGCGGTACGACACGGGCGAGGAGTGGCCATGTGACGGCGTCGCCAACGTGAAGCCACTCCAGGTCGTGCGATCGGCGCCGGAAGGCATCTACTAGCCCTCGCCCACACCCCGAAAACAGCCTCCACGAAGCCCGGGGAACACGGGACACCGGACACGGGACACGAACGAACCGCGTGGCATGTGCCACGGGGAGGGCCCTGCCCGCCCATGTCCCGCCCCATTCCTCCCCACTTCGCCATCTTGTTCTCCTGTTCCGCTGTCCCGCTGTCCTGCCCGGACGCGGCGCACACCTCCGCCCTGCGCTGGTGTGCGCCTGACGTCCTACGTTCCTGGATCCAGGGAGTCACGCTCATGAAGGGTTCCGACGGCACCTCGCCGAGCACGACGGACGCGCCGATCGCGGTCGTCGGCCTGTCCTGCCGCCTCCCCGGAGCACCCGACCCCGCCACGTTCCGGCAACTCCTGCGCGACGGCGCCGACGCCATCACGGAAGCCCCCGAGGGACGATGGGGCGCGGGCGCGGATTCGGGTACCGACACGGATTCGGGTACCGACACGGATACGGGCACCGGCACGGTCGCCACCCGCCGTGGCGGATTCCTGGACCGGGACCGGATCGACCACTTCGACGCCGCCTTCTTCGGCATATCGCCGCGCGAGGCCGCGGCCATGGACCCCCAACAGCGACTCACCCTGGAACTGACCTGGGAGGCCCTCGAAGACGCCGGAATCATCCCGGACCGGCTCCGCGACAGCCGAACCGGCGTGTACATCGGAGTGATCGCGGACGACTACGCCACGCTGATCCGGCGGGGCGGCCCCGCGGCCATCGACCGGCACAGCTTCACCGGACTCCACCGCGGCATCATCGCCAACCGCGTCTCCCACCACCTCGGCCTGCGCGGCCCCAGCCTCACCCTCGACGCCGGACAGGCGTCATCGCTCGCGGCCATCCACCTGGCCTGCGAAAGCATCCGTCGCGGCGAGACATCCATCGCCATCGCCGGTGGCGTGCACCTCAACCTCGTCCCCGAAAGCGACGTCACCGCCGCCCGGTTCGGCGCGCTGTCCCCGGACGGCGTCACCTACGCCTTCGACGCCCGCGCCAACGGCTTCGTACGCGGCGAGGGTGGCGGCGTCGTCGTCCTCAAGCCCCTCGCGGACGCCCTTGCCGACGGGGACCCCGTGTACTGCGTCATCCGTGGCAGCGCACTCAACAACGACGGGGGCGGGGACCACCTCGCCACCCCCCACCAGGCCGCCCAGGAGGACCTCCTGCGCCGCGCCTACCAGCAGGCCGGAGTGGACCCCGCCGATGTCCAGTACGTGGAACTCCACGGCACCGGCACGAAGGTCGGCGACCCGGTCGAGGCGGCGGCCCTGGGCGCGGTTCTGGGCGCCGCTCGGCCCACTGGAGCCCCGCTGCGGGTGGGGTCGGCGAAGACCAATGTGGGGCATCTGGAAGGCGCGGCCGGTGTCGTCGGCTTCATCAAGACGGCCCTGGGGCTCAAACACGGCGAACTCTTCCCCAGCCTCAACTTCCGGACGCCCAACCCGGACATTCCCCTGGACCAGCTCAACCTGCGTGTGCAGACGACCTCCGAACCGTGGACCGCCGACCCGGACACGCCGGACACGCGAAAGCCACTGACCGCCGGGGTCAGCTCCTTCGGAGTGGGCGGCACCAACTGCCATGTAGTGCTCTCCGGAGTCCCGGAACCGGCCGTGGCCCCGGGCGCGGTGGAATCCGCGCCGGAGGGTGTTTCGGGCCGGATCCCCTGGGTGGTATCCGGACGCTCCGAAGCGGCGTTGCCGGCCCAGGCGGGCCGGCTGGCGTCGTACGCGGAGGAACGGCCCGAGCTGTCGGCCGAGGACATCGGGCTGTCCTTGGCGACGACACGCAGTGCGTTCGAGCATCGTGCGGTGGTGCTGGCCGACGACCGGGGCGGTCTGGTCGGTGGCGTGGCCGCGCTGGCGGAGGGCCGGGACGCGGCAGGCGTGGTGCGGGGTGTGGTTGCGGGCGCTGATGGCCGTGCGGTGTTGGTGTTCCCTGGTCAGGGGTCGCAGTGGGTGGGTATGGCGGCGGGGTTGTTGGACTCTTCGCCCGCGTTTGCCCAGCGGGTGGGTGAGTGTGCGGCCGCGTTGGCGCCGTTTGTGGACTGGTCGTTGGTCGATGTGTTGCGGGGCGGGGAAGGTGCCGCGGCCGCGCTGGAGCGGGCGGATGTGGTGCAGCCGGCTCTGTTCGCGGTGATGGTGTCCCTGGCGGAGTTGTGGCGTTCGTACGGTGTCGAGCCTGCGGCGGTGGTGGGGCATTCGCTGGGTGAGGTCGCGGCGGCGTGTGTGGCGGGCGCGTTGTCGTTGGAGGACGCGACCCGCGTGGTGGCGTTGTGGAGCAAGGCACAGCGGGCGTTGTCGGGGCGCGGGGCCATGGCGTCGGTCTCGTTGCCGGTGGGGGAGGTGCGGGAGCGGCTCGTGGCGTGGGGTGGGCGGTTGTCGGTGGCGGCGGTGAACGGGCCCTCGGCGGTCGTGGTCTCCGGTGCCGCGGACGCGTTGGACGAGCTGCTGGCATGGTGCGAAGTGGAGGAGGTCTGGGCGCGCCGCATCTCCGTGGATTACGCCTCGCACTGCGCTTATGTCGAGGACATCGAGGGCGAGTTGCTGCGGGAGCTTGCCGGGATCAGTCCTCGGTCGTCGTCGGTGCCGTTCTATTCGACGGTGACCGGTGGGACGCTCGATACCGCCGGGCTGGACGCGGGGTACTGGTACCGCAATCTGCGCCACACGGTGCGCTTCGAAGAGACCGTACGCGCCCTGCTGACTGACGGTTTCCAGGTGTTCATCGAGGCCAGTGCCCATCCGGTGCTGACGATGGGTGTGGAGCAGACGGCCGAGGACCACGGTACCCGGGTCACCGCCGTCGGCTCGCTGCGCCGTGACGAAGGCGGCCTGGGTCGCTTTCTGACCTCCGTGGCCGAGGCGTACGTGGGCGGGGCCGCTGTCGACTGGGCGCGGATGTTCGCGGGGACGGGAGCGCGGCGGGTCGAGCTGCCCACGTACGCCTTCCAGCGCCGGCGGCACTGGCTGGATGTCCAGGCGCTGCCGCAGCCGAGCCCGCACATCGAGGCCGATGCGATCGACCCCAGGGGCGGAGAGAACCACACATCGGCGACCGATACGGCGTCCCTCCTGCGGACACGTCTCGTCGCGCTGAACGACCTCCAGCAAGGCGAGATACTGGCCGATCTGGTGTGTGACCAGGTCGCCACGGCCCTGGGATACGAAGGTCGGGAAGCCGTCGATCTCGGCCGGACCTTCCAGGCACTGGGCTTCGATTCGGTCGGCGCCGTCGACTTCCGCAATCGTCTCAACACCGCCACCGGACTCCGGCTGCCGACCACGCTGCTGTTCGACCACCCCACGCCCCAGGCACTCGTACGCCATCTGCGGGACGCGCTCCTGGGCGACGACGGACGGGAGACAGCCGCGTCGGTGCCGGTCGGCGCGGCTCTGGACGAGCCGATCGCGATTGTCGGCATGAGCTGCCGTTACCCCGGTGGTGTGCGGTCGCCGGAGGAGCTGTGGCAGCTGATCGCCGCAGGCGGCGACGCCATCGGGACGTTCCCCGCGGACCGGGGCTGGGACCTGTCCGGCCTGTACGACTCCGACCCTGGACGAGCCCGGACGACCTACACCCGCGAGGGCGGATTCCTCTACGACGCAGGCGACTTCGACGCCGACTTCTTCGGGATCTCGCCGCGCGAGGCACTGGCGATGGACCCGCAGCAGCGGCTCTTGCTCGAGACCTCCTGGGAGGTCTTCGAACGGGCCGGTATCGACCCGGCCGGGCGGGAGAAGAGCCGGACCGGTGTCTTCGTGGGCGCGATGGCCCAGGACTACGGACCACGGATGCACGACGCTTCGGATGAGCTACAGGGATACCTGCTGACCGGCAACACCGTCAGCGTCACTTCGGGCCGTATCTCCTACGCCATGGGATTCGAGGGCCCGGCGATGACGGTGGACACCGCCTGCTCGTCCTCTTTGGTGGCGCTGCATCTGGCGGTCCAGTCGTTGCGCCAGGGGGAGTGCGCGCTCGCGCTCGCCGGTGGGGTGACGGTGATGTCGACGCCGGGGCTGTTCGTGGAGTTCGGCAGGCAGCAAGGGCTGGCCCCGGACGGCCGGTGCAAGCCGTTCGCGTCGGCGGCGGACGGCACGGGCTTTGCCGAGGGCGCCGGGATGCTGCTGCTGGAGCGGCTTTCCGACGCGCGGCGCAACGGTCACCAGGTGCTTGCCGTGGTGCGGGGCAGCGCCGTCAACCAGGACGGCGCGTCAAACGGTCTGACTGCGCCGAACGGACCCTCCCAACAACGAGTGATCCGGGCGGCGTTGGCGAACGCGCGGCTTTCGCCCGCCGATGTGGACGTGGTCGAGGCGCACGGCACCGGCACGGCCCTGGGCGACCCGATCGAGGCCGAGGCGCTGCTCGCGACCTATGGGCGGGAGCGGGGCGCCGAGGACCGGCCGCTGTGGCTGGGCTCGGTGAAGTCCAACATCGGTCATACGCAGGCGGCCGCCGGTGTGGCGGGTGTGATGAAGATGGTGCTGGCGATGCGGCATGGGGTGCTCCCCAAGTCGCTGCACGTCGATGAGCCGTCGCCGCATGTGGATTGGTCGGCGGGTGCGGTGGAGTTGTTGACGGATGCGGTGGAGTGGCCGGAGACGGCGCGTCCGCGGCGTGCCGGTGTGTCGTCGTTCGGCATCAGTGGAACGAACGCCCATGTCCTTGTGGAGCAGGCTCCCGCAGAACTGGGCGTTGTCGAGCCGGTGGACGAGGGGCGCGAGGCCCCGGTGCTGGTGCCGTGGGTGGTGTCGGCGAAGTCCGAGGGTGCGTTGCGGGCGCAGGCGGAGCGGTTGTTGTCGGCGGTGAGCGGTGGCATGGCCGCCGAGGCGTCGGTCGTGGATGTGGCCTCGTCGCTGGTGACCACGCGCTCGGCGTTCGAGCACCGGGCGGTGGTGCTGGCTGGTGATGGTGAGGGGTTTGCCGCTGGGTTGGGGGCGCTGGTGGATGGTCTTCCGGCGGCTGGTGTGGTGCGAGGTTCGGTGGTGTCGGGGAAGTCGGCGGTGTTGTTTTCAGGGCAGGGCAGTCAGCGGGTTGGGATGGGTTGGGAGTTGTATGAGGCGTTTCCGGTGTTCGCGGAGGCGTTCGATGAGGTGTGTGGGCGGTTTGACGGATTGCTGGAGCGTCCTTTGCGGGAGGTGATCGGCGGGGATGTGGAGGGGCTGGATGAGACGGCGTTTACGCAGTGTGGGTTGTTCGCGGTGGAGGTGGCGCTGTTCCGCTTGGTGGAGTCGTGGGGTGTGCGGCCGGATTTTGTGGCCGGGCATTCGATTGGTGAGTTGGTGGCGGCGTATGTGGCGGGTGTGTTGTCGCTCGACGATGCGTGTGTGTTGGTGGCGGCTCGTGGGCGGTTGATGCAGGCGTTGCCGTCGGGTGGGGTGATGGTGTCGGTGCAGGCTGCCGAGGCGGATGTGCTCCCGTTGCTGGCCGGTTGTGAGGCCGGGGTGAGTGTGGCGGCGGTCAACGGTCCGCGGTCGACCGTGATCTCCGGTGCCGAGGCGGCGGTGTCCGAGGTTGCCGGGCTGCTGGAGGCCGAGGGCGTCAAGACCAAGCGGCTGCGCGTTTCGCACGCCTTCCATTCACCCTTGATGGAGCCGATGCTGGCGGAGTTCCGGCAGGTGGCGGAGGGGCTGTCGTACGCGCCCCCGCGCATCCCGGTCGTGTCGAATGTGTCGGGCCAGGTCGCTGACGTCGAGGTGCTGTGCTCGGCCGAGTACTGGGTGCGGCATGTCCGTGAGGCCGTGCGGTTCGCGGATGGGGTGCGGAGTCTGGCGGACGCGGGAGTCACCACCTTCCTGGAGCTGGGTCCGGATGGGGTGCTGTCCGGGATGGGTCAGGAATGTGTGTCCGACGCCGTCTTCGCGTCCGCGCTGCGCGATGGCCGGGGCGAAGTCGCGTCGATACAGGAAGCGCTCGCCGAGATTTATGTACGGGGGCGGCAGGTCGACTGGTCTGCTGTGTTGGCACCGGCCCGCCCTCGTCGTGTGGAGTTGCCGACGTATGCGTTCCAACGCGAGCGCTTCTGGCTGGAGCCGGTCCGTACCGGCACGGCTCCGGCGGCGGCGCCCGCGGCCGACCGGTGGAGCCACCGGGTGTCGTGGTCGCCCGTTTCGGACGTGGCGGGTGCGCTGACGGGCACGTGGCTGGTGGCGGTCCCCGCTGGACTGGCCGGGGATGAGTGGGTTGTGGCCTGTGTGGCCGCGCTGGCCGGGCGAGGTGCCCTGCCCGTTGTCGTCGAGCTGGAGCATGACGATGCCGACCGTGCGGTGATGGCGGACCGGCTGCGCGGGGCTCTGGATGAGGCCGATGTCTCCGACGCCGGGGGTGTGCTGTCGCTGCTGGCGCTGGCGGAGGGGCGGCATGGCGAGTACGGGGCGGTGCCGTTGGGTGTGGCGCTGACGTTGTCCCTGCTTCAGGCGGTCGGGGATGCGGGTGTGGGTGGCCGTGTGTGGTGTGTGACGCGGGGTGCGGTGGCGGTCGGCGGTTCGGAGAGTCCGTTGAGCGTGGAGCAGGCGGCGGTGTGGGGGCTGGGCCGGGTGGCCGGACTGGAGGCCCCGGAGCGGTGGGGCGGCCTTGTCGACTTGCCCGAGGTGTGGGATGCGCGGGTGGCGGATCGTCTGGTGGATGTGGTGAGTGGTCGTGTGGGTGAGGTCGAGGTGGCGGTGCGGGCGTCGGGGGTGTTTGCGCGTCGTGTTGTCCGGGCGTCGGTGGGCGGAAGCACCGTTGGCGGGTGGGTGCCGTCGGGGACGGTGTTGGTGACGGGTGGTACGGGTGCGTTGGGTGGGCATGTGGCGCGGTGGTTGGCGGGTTTGGGTGCGGAGCATCTGTTGCTTGTTTCGCGTCGTGGGTCTGGGGCTGAGGGTGTGGATGAGTTGTGTGCCGAGCTGCGTGGGGTGGGTGTTCGGGTGACGGTGGTGGCGTGTGATGTGGGTGATCGTGAGGCGTTGGCCGGGGTGTTGGCCCGGGTGCCGGTGGAGTTTCCGTTGACGGCGGTGGTGCATGCGGCGGGTGTGCTGGATGACGGGGTGTTGGACGGGTTGTCGGTGGGGCGGTTCGAGGGTGTGTTGCGGGCGAAGTCGGAGGCGGCGTGGCATCTGCATGAGTTGACGCGTGAGCTGGATCTTTCGGCGTTTGTGTTGTTCTCGTCGTTTTCGGGGGTGGTGGGTGCGGCTGGGCAGGCGAATTATGCGGCGGCGAATGCGGTGTTGGATGCGTTGGCGGAGTGGCGGCGTGGTGCGGGGTTGCCGGCCACTTCGGTGGCGTGGGGGCCCTGGGCCGACAACGGCATGGCAGAGGGCATCGCGGATCGGTGGCGGCGCCATGGCCTTCCCGCGATGGACCCCGAGTCCGCCGTCGCTGCCTTGGAGAAGAGCGTCAACCACCCGGCGGCAGCGTCGCTGATCCTCGCCGATGTCGAGTGGGACACCCTGGCCCGGACCATGGCGGACGCGCGTTCGCGCCGACTCCTGAACGACCTGACGGCCCACGGCTCATCCGACGCCCCCCACGAGGAGACCACCGCTGACGGGTCGCTTCGCCGACGACTCGCCGGGCTGGGAGCGGCCGAACAAGACCGTGTCCTCCTTGAGCTCGTGCGCTCGCATGTGGCAGCCGTCCTGGGCCACCGCCGTCCCGAGGCCATCGACGCCGACCGGGCCTTCAAGGAACTGGGCTTCGACTCCCTCGCGGCGGTGACCCTGCGCAACCGGCTGAACGCGGCCACCGGGCTGAGCCTGCCGAGCACCCTGCTCTTCGACCACCCCACCGTGACGGCGCTGGTGAAACTGTTGCGCACCGAGGTGCTGGGGCTGCGAAACGGCGCGGACGCCGCGGTGCCCGCCGCCGTGGCCATCGGCGACGAACCCGTCGCCATCGTGGCCATGAGCTGCCGCTTTCCCGGCGAGGTACGAACGCCCGAAGACCTATGGCAGCTGCTGCTCGCCGGACGCGAGGTGCTGACCGAGTTCCCCGCCGACCGCGGATGGGACCTGGACACGCTCTATGGACCGGACCCGGACGAGCACGGCAAGAGCTATGTCCGCGAGGGCGGATTCCTCGAAGGCGCGGGCGACTTCGACCCTAAGTTCTTTGGCATCTCGCCGCGCGAGGCGGTGGCGATGGACCCGCAGCAGCGGCTGCTGTTGGAGACATCGTGGGAGGCGTTCGAGCGGGCGGGGATCGATCCCACACTGCTCCGGGGCAGTCGGACCGGGGTCTTTGTGGGCAGCAACGGTCAGGACTACGGGACCAGCCTGCGCCAGGCGCCATCGGAGCATGTCGAGGGGCACCTGGTCACCAGTAGCGCGGCCAGCGTCGTCTCCGGCCGTATCTCCTACACGTTCGGCTTCGAGGGCCCGGCGGTCACGGTGGACACCGCCTGTTCGTCATCGCTGGTCGCCCTGCATCTGGCGGCGCAGTCCCTGCGCCTGGGCGAGTGCTCGCTCGCGCTCGCCGGCGGTGTCACCGTCATGTCCACCCCCGAGCTCTTCGTGGAGTTCAGCCGTCAGCGCGGACTGGCGGCCGACGGTCGCTGCAAGGCGTTCGCGGCGGCCGCGGACGGCACGGGCTGGGGCGAGGGTGTGGGCTTGCTGCTGCTGGAGCGGCTGTCGGACGCGCGCCGCAACGGCCACCGGATCCTTGCGGTGGTACGTGGCTCCGCCGTCAACCAGGACGGTGCGAGCAACGGTCTCACCGCGCCGAGCGGCCCATCGCAGCAGCGGGTGATCCGGGCCGCCCTGGCGAACGCCGGACTGTCGGCCGCCGATGTCGATGTGGTCGAGGCACACGGTACGGGTACGACGCTGGGCGATCCGATCGAGGCCCAGGCACTGCTCGCCACGTACGGGCAGGAGAGGCCCGAGGAGCGGCCGCTGCGGCTGGGTTCGATCAAGTCCAACATCGGGCACACTCAGGCCGCGGCCGGTGTGGCCGGGATCATCAAGTCGGTGCTGGCCATGCGCCACGGTGTGCTTCCGCGGACCCTGCACATCGATGAGCCGTCACCGCATGTGGACTGGTCGGCGGGCGCGGTGGAGCTTCTGACCGCCCCGATCGCATGGCCCGAGACCGGCAGGCCGCGTCGGGCGGGCGTCTCCTCCTTCGGAGTGAGCGGCACCAACGCCCATGTGATCCTGGAGCAGGGGCCGTTGGAGCCCGACGCCGCCACGGAGACCACTTCCGAACCGGCCGTGGTGCCGTGGGTGGTATCGGCGAGGTCCGACGCGGGGCTCCGGGATCAGGCGGCGCGCCTGCTGGCGATGGTGGGCGACGAGGCCGGTCCAGAGTCTCTGGACGTCGGTCTGTCGCTGGTGACCACACGCGCGCTCTTCGAGCGTCGGGCGGTGGTGCTCGGCGGTGACCGCACCGTCCTGATAAACGGTCTGTCTGCGCTGGCGGAGGGCCGCGAGACCGCGGGCCTCGTGCACGGGGTGGCCTCTGGCCCTTCGGACCGTGTCGCCTTTGTCTTCCCTGGTCAGGGGGCGCAGTGGGTGGGGATGGCGGCGGGGTTGTTGGAGTCTTCGCCGGTGTTCGCGGAGCGGGTGGGTGAGTGTGCGGCTGCGTTGGCGCCGTTTGTGGACTGGTCGCTCGGGGATGTGTTGCGGGGTGGTGAGGGTGCTGCGGAGGCGTTGGAGCGGGTGGATGTGGTGCAGCCTGCTCTGTTCGCGGTGATGGTGTCGTTGGCGGAGCTGTGGCGTTCGTACGGTGTCGAGCCTGCCGCTGTTATTGGGCATTCGCAGGGTGAGATCGCGGCGGCGTGTGTGGCGGGTGCGTTGTCGCTGGAGGACGCCGCGAGGGTGGTGGCGTTGCGGAGCAGGGCGTTGCGGGCGTTGTCGGGTCGTGGCGGCATGGTGTCGGTGTCGTTGCCCGTGGAGGCGGTGCGGGAGCGGCTGGTCCGATGGGGCGAGCGGCTGTCGGTGGCGGCGGTGAACGGGCCCTCGGCGGTCGTGGTCTCCGGTGACGCCGATGCGTTGGACGAGCTGCTGGCGGGGTGCGAGGCGGAGGGGATCCGGGGGCGTCGTATCCCGGTGGACTACGCCTCCCACTGCGCTCATGTCGAGGCCATCGAGGACGAACTTCAGCAGGCTCTTGAGGGGATCGCTCCGCGCTCGTCGTCGGTGCCGTTCTACTCCACGGTTTCGGCAAGTGTGCTGGACACCCAGGAACTGGACGCCGGGTACTGGTACCGCAATCTGCGCCGGACGGTGCGCTTCGAGGAGACTGTCCGCGCCCTGCTGGCCGATGGCTTCGATACGTTCATCGAGGCCAGCGCCCACCCCGTTCTGACGATGGGCGTGGAGCAGACGGCTCAGGACCACGGCACGCACATCACCGCCGTAGGGTCGCTGCGCCGCGACGAAGGCGGTCTCGACCGCTTCGCCACCTCCCTGGCCGAGGCGTACGTCGGCGGTGCCGCTGTCGACTGGTCGGTGATGTTCGCGGGCACCGGCGCCCGACGCGTCGACTTGCCGACGTATGCCTTCCAGCACCAGCGCTACTGGGTCCAGCCCTCAGCCGCGACGGGTGATGTGTCCTCCGCCGGACTGGTCTCCGCCGACCACCCTCTGCTCGGTGCGGGGACCGCGCTGCCCGACTCGGACGGGTGGTTGCTGACGGGCCGCCTCTCGCTCCGTACGCATCCCTGGCTGGCCGAACACACCGTACTCGGCCGGGCCCTGCTGCCCGCGTCCGCGTTCGTCGAGTTGGCGCTGCGGGCCGGTGACGCGGCCGGATGCGACCGGGTGGAGGAGCTGACGCTGGAGGCGCCTCTGGTGCTTCACGAACAGGGCGCCGTACAGATCCAGTTGACCGTTGGCGCGGCTGACGAGGGCGGCGGGCGCCCCTTGCGGATGTACGCGAGGACCGAGGACACCGCGCACCGGCCGTGGACCCGGCATGCCTCGGGAACGCTGATTCACAGCGAAGCCCACGGTGAGGCCGATAGCCCTGTCACGGCCCCGAACCCGGCCGCCGACCTCAGCGTATGGCCGCCGAAGGGCGCGGAGGCCGTCGACACCGCCGGGTTCTACGAGCGGCTGGCCGACGCCGGGGTGGCGTACGGCCCTGTGTTCCGTGGGGTGCGTGCGGTGTGGCGCCGCGGTGACGAGCTCTTCGCCGAGGTGGTGTTGCCGGAGGAAGCGCGTGGTGAGGTGCCTCGGTTCGGCATCCATCCGGCCTTGCTGGACACCGCCTTGCAGCCGGGCCTGGCGCCCCTGTCGGGCGATGCGGACGGTATCCGCCTGCCGTTCCTCTGGAGCGGTGTGTCGTTGCATGCGACCGGGGCGTCCACGCTCCGTGTGCGGCTGAGCCGTAAGGGCACCGACACCCTGTCCGCGCTGGTCGCCGACCCGGCTGGAACACCGGTGGCCACGGTGGACGCGCTGGTGGCGCGGCCGGTGACGGAGGAGCAGCTCACGGCCGCGGCAGCGAAGCCCGGCGGCGTTCGGCCGGAACGGGCCACGGTGGTCCGGCGCGCATTGGCTGAGGTGGCGCTCGGAGCGGAGGAGGCGTCGCTGCGGCAGCGGCTGCTGAGCGTGGGGGGCGACGCGGAGCGCGAACGAATGGTGCTGCGCATGGTCCAGGATCAGGCCGCCACCGTCCTCGGCTACAGCGCACCGGACGCGGTCGAGCCGGAGATCTCCTTCAAGGAGCACGGGTTCGACTCCCTCACGGCGGTGGAACTGCGGAATCGGCTGAACGTGGCGACAGGGGAGCGGCTGCCCGCGACGCTCGTCTTCGACTACCCGACCCCGGTGGCGCTCGCGGAATACCTCCGCACGGAACTGCTCGGCCTCCGGGAAGGCGATGCCCCCTCGGTGCCCACACCCGTCACCCGGGCCGAGCCGGACGACGATCCGATCGCCATCGTGGCGATGGGGTGCCGTCTGCCCGGCGGCGTCCACTCCCCGGAGGACCTGTGGGACCTGCTGACCGAGGGCCGTGATGCGATATCCGGCTTCCCCGAGGACCGCGGCTGGGAGCTCGACGGGCTCTACGACCCCGACCCCGAAGTGCCCGGGAAGACCTACGCCAGGCACGGTGGCTTCGTCGACGGCGCCGGTGAATTCGACGCGGCGTTCTTCGGTATCTCCCCGCGTGAGGCGGTGGCGATGGATCCGCAGCACCGGCTGCTGCTGGAGACGTCATGGGAGACCTTCGAGCGTGCGGGTATCGACCCGGCCTCCTTGCGTGGCAGCCAGACCGGTGTGTTCGTGGGCGCCGGATCACACGGGTACGGCGCGGGCCCGATCCGGCCGGCGAGCGGTGTCGAGGGTTACCTGCTCACCGGCAACGCCCTCAGCGTGACCTCCGGTCGGCTCGCCTATGCGTTCGGCTTCGAAGGGCCGGCCGTCGCCGTCGACACGGCGTGCTCGTCGTCGCTGGTGGCGCTGCACCTGGCCGCTCAGTCGCTGCGGCAGGGCGAATGCTCCCTGGCCCTGGCCGGTGGCACCGCCGTCATGTCCACCCCCTGGACCTTCGTCGGCTTCAGCCGCCAGCGCGGGCTGGCACCGGACGGGCGCTGCAAGCCCTTCGCCGCCGCCGCCGACGGCTTCGGCCCGGCGGAGGGCGTTGGTGTGCTGCTGCTGGAGCGGCTGTCGGACGCGCGGCGCAACGGCCATCAGGTGCTGGCGGTGGTACGTGGCACCGCGGTCAACCAGGACGGTGCGAGCAACGGTCTCACCGCGCCCAATGGGCCGTCCCAGCAGCGGGTGATCCGCGCCGCGCTGGCGAACGCGCGGCTGTCGGCGGCCGAGGTGGACGCGGTCGAGGCACATGGCACCGGGACCACGCTGGGCGACCCGATCGAGGCACAGGCCCTGCTGGCCACATACGGCAAGGGCCGCCCCGAAGAACGGCCGCTGCTGCTCGGCTCGGTGAAGTCGAACATCGGGCATACACAGGCGGCGGCGGGCGTGGCCGGTGTGATCAAGATGGTGCTCGGTATGCGACATGGGCTGCTGCCGCGCACACTGCACCTGGACGAGCCATCGCCGCATGTGGACTGGTCCACGGGCGGAGTGCGTCTGCTGACGGACGATATGCCCTGGCCGGAGACGGGACGGCCGCGGCGCGCGGCGGTCTCCGCCTTCGGGATGAGCGGAACCAACGCCCACGCCGTGCTGGAACAGGCTCCGTTCGAGGAGGCTCCCAGCGCTGGCGTCGATGACGACACCCTGGCCGCGGAACTGCCGGAGATCACACCATGGGTGATCTCCGGACGGTCGGACGCCGCGGTCGAGGCACAGGCGGAGCGGTTGCTGACACACATGCGTGAGCGCCGAGAGCTGTCGCCCACCGATATCGGGCTGTCGTTGGCGACCACACGCAGTGTGTTCGAACACCGCGCGGTGGTTCTGGCGGGAGACGGGGACGGCATCTTGAACGGCCTGGGCGCGCTGGCCGAAGGGCATGCGGCACCCGGTGTGGTGCGGGGGACGGCGGCCGCCAGGGACCATGTCGTGTTGGTTTTCCCTGGTCAGGGGTCACAGTGGGTGGGTATGGCGGCGGGGTTGTTGGAGTCTTCTCCGGTGTTCGCGGAGCGGTTGGGTGAGTGTGCTGCGGCGTTGGCGCCGTTTGTGGAGTGGTCGTTGGTGGATGTGTTGGGTGATGCCGCTGCGTTGGAGCGGGTGGATGTGGTGCAGCCCGCTCTGTTCGCGGTGATGGTGTCGTTGGCGGAGTTGTGGCGTTCGTACGGCGTGGAGCCCGCGGCCGTTATCGGTCATTCGCAGGGTGAGATCGCGGCGGCGTGTGTGGCGGGTGCGTTGTCGTTGGAGGACGCCGCGAAGGTGGTGGCGTTGCGGAGCAAGGCGCTGCGGGCGCTATCAGGCCGTGGCGGCATGGTGTCGGTGCCGCTGCCGGTGGAGGAGGTTCGGGAGCGGCTTGCGATGTGGGGTGAGCGGCTGTCGGTGGCGGCGGTGAACGGGCCGTCGGCGGTGGTGGTCTCCGGTGACGCGGACGCGTTGGACGAGCTACTCGCGCTGTACGAGGCGGAGGGGATTCGGGCGCGTCGTGTGCCTGTGGATTACGCCTCGCACTGTGCTCACGTCGAGGCCATCGAGGACGAGCTTCGGCAAGTGCTCGCGGGGATCGGTCCTCGGCCGTCGTCGGTGCCGTTCTATTCAACGGTGACCGGTGGGGTGCTCGATACGACCGCGCTGGACGCCGGGTACTGGTACCGCAACCTGCGCCAGACGGTCCGTTTCGATGAGACCGTACGCGCCCTGCTGTCCGATGGCTTCCAGGTGTTCATCGAGGTCAGCGCCCACCCCGTCCTGACGATGGGTGTGGAGCAGACGGCCGAGGACCAGGGTGTCAGGGTCACCGCCGTTGGTTCGCTGCGCCGCGATGAAGGTGGCCTGGAGCGGCTCCTGACCTCCCTGGCGGAGGCGTACGTCGGCGGCGCGTCCGTCGACTGGGCAGGGCTCTTCACCGGGACCGGGGCGGAGCGCGTCGATCTGCCGACGTACGCCTTCCAGCGCACGCACTTCTGGCTGGAGTCCGAGACCGCGGAGGCCGGTGATGTGTCATCGGTGGGGCTGGACTCGGCCGGGCATCCGCTGCTGGGGGCCGCCGTGCCGCTGCCCGGCTCCGACGGTTTCCTGCTCACCGGGCGGCTGTCGCTCCGTACCCATCCCTGGCTCGCCGACCACGCGGTGCTGGGCCGGGCCATCCTGCCCGGTACGGCGTTTGTCGAGCTCGCGACGCGGGCCGGTGACGCGGTCGGTTGCGACCGGCTGGAGGAGCTGACGCTGGAGGCGCCTCTGGTACTGCCCGACGAGGGGGCGGTCCAGGTGCAGCTGGTGGTGAACGGGCCCGCGCAGGACGGGCAGCGCGAGTTCAGCGTGTATGCCCGCCGTGACGATGCTCCGAACGCGTCGTGGATGTGCCATGCGAAGGGCATGTTGGCCCCGGCGTCCGGTGCCGTCGCCCGGACGACGGACCCGGCGGACCTGATCACATGGCCACCGCCGGGGGCCGAGGCGGTCGAGACCGCGGGCTTCTACGAGGATGTGGCGGCCACCGGGCTTGCGTACGGGCCGGTGTTCCGAGGGCTGCGCGCCGTCTGGCGCAAGGGCGACGAGGTCTTCGCCGAGGTGGCGCTGCCGGAGGAGTCGCGGGCGGATGCGGCCCGGTTCGGGCTGCACCCCGCGCTGCTGGACACGGCGCTGCACGCCTGGCTGGTGTGCGCCGCCGCGAAGAAGGGCGGGGCCGCGGACGGGATCCGGCTGCCGTTCGTATGGAGCGGTGTGTCGCTGTACGCCACCGGCGCGACCTCCCTGCGGGTACGGCTGGCCCGCGCCGGTGCCGACGGGATGTCCGTGCTGGTGGCCGACGCCGCCGGAACGCCGGTGGCCACGGCGGATGCGCTGGTCACCCGACCGGTCTCGGAGGCACAGCTCGCAGCGTCCACCGACGACGGTGAGTCGCTGTACCGGGTGGAGTGGGTCGCAACGCCCGCCACCGACCCGGCTCCGGCCGCGACCTTCGCCACCGATCGGTGTGCCGTGGCCGGACCGGACGCCTTCGGCCTGGCCAGGGCGTTGAAGGCGGCCGACGGATCGGTGGAGGAACACGCCGACCTGGCCGCTCTCGAAGCACATGTGCGATCCGGCGCTCCCACGCCGGACCTGGTGTTCGTCACCATGTCCTCCGGCGCCGGCGAGGACATCGTCCCGGCCACGCGGACGGTGGCCCACCGCACCCTGGACCTGGTACGGGAATGGCTGGCGGAGGACCGGTTCGCCGGGGCGCGGCTGGTGTTCGTCACCCGTGGCGCGCTGGCCACCGAGGACGGTGCGGACCCGCGTGACCTGGCGGCGGCCCCGGTGTGGGGGCTGGTGCGGTCGGCGCAGGCCGAGCATCCGGACCGGTTCGTCCTGCTGGATGTGGACGGTGGCGAGCCGTCGCTCGCCGTGGTGCACCAGACGGTGTCGACCGGCGAACCTCAGCTCGCGGTACGTGGTGCCGAGGTGCTGGTGCCGCGTCTGGTCCCCGGAGCCGCGAAGGGTGTGCTGACGCCCGCGGACGGCGCGGAGGCGTGGCGGCTGGAGGCGTCCGGGACGGGCACGCTGGAGGGGCTGACGCTGGCCACGGCCACGGACGCCACCCGGGAGCTCGGCGAGCACGAGGTGCGGGTGGCCGTTCGCGCCACGGGCCTGAACTTCCGCGATGTCCTCATCTCCCTGGGCATGTATCCGGACGAGGCCATGATGGGTGGCGAGGGGGCCGGGGTGGTCGTGGCCACCGGTCCCGGTGTGACATCCCTCGCCGTCGGCGACCGGGTGATGGGGCTGTGGTCCGGTGGCTTCGGGCCGTTGGCGGTGGTGGACCAGCGCACCCTGGTGCGGATCCCGGACGGCTGGTCCTTCACCGAGGCCGCGGCCGTCCCCATCGTCTTCGTGACGGCTTTGTACGCGCTACGGGAACTGGCGGGCGTACGGCGCGGTGAATCGCTGCTGGTCCATGCCGCCGCCGGTGGCGTGGGAATGGCGGCGGTGCGGCTGGCGCGGGCCTGGGGCGTCGAGGTGTTCGCCACCGCGAGCGAGACCAAGTGGGATGTCCTGCGCGACCTCGGGCTGGACGAGGCGCATATCGCCTCGTCGCGGACGGTGGAGTTCGAGCGGCGGTTCAGGGACTCCTCGACCGGTCGTGGGGTGGATGTCGTCCTGGACTCGCTGTCCGGTGAGTTCGTCGACGCGTCGCTGCGGCTGCTCGGCGAGGGCGGGCGCTTCATCGAGATGGGCAAGACGGACGTACGGTCCGCCGACGCGGTGGCCGCGGACCATCCGGGCGTGCTGTACCGGGCGTTCGACCTGGCGGAGCCGGGCCCCGAGCGCATCGGCGAGATGCTCGCGGAGATCGTGGCCCTCTTCGAACGAGGTGTGCTGGAGCCGCTGCCCACCCGGGTGTGGGATGTGCGCAGGGCTCCCGAGGCGTTCCGGTTCATGAGCCAGGCGCGCCATGTGGGCAAGCTGGTGCTCAGCGTTCCGGCCGCGCTGGATCCGCAGGGGACCGTACTGATCACCGGCGCTGGAGGTGTCCTGGGCGGAATTATCGCCCGGCATCTGGTGGCGGAGCGCGGCATACACCGGCTGCTGCTGGTCGGCCGCCGTGGCCGCGCGGCCGAGAGCCTGGCGGGGCTCGAGGCGGAGCTGACGGCGCTGGGGGCCTCGGTCACCGTCGCCGCCTGCGATGTCGCCGACCGTGAGGCGCTGGCCGATCTGCTGGCGGAGCTGCCCGATGGACACGGTCTGACCGGTGTGGTGCACGCCGCGGGCATCCTGGACGACGGAACGGTGGCCTCGCTGACACCGGAGCGGCTCGACGCGGTGCTGCGCGCCAAGGTCGACGGGGCGTGGCATCTGCATGAGCTGACACGCCGCTTCGATGTGGCCATGTTCGCCCTGTTCTCGTCGACCGCCGGTGTCCTGGGATCCGCCGGGCAGGCCAACTACGCCGCCGCCAACACCTTCCTGGACGGGCTGGCCCAGCGGCGCAGGGCCATGGGCCTGCCCGGAGTGTCGCTCGCCTGGGGCATGTGGGCCGAGCGCACGGGGATGACCGAACACCTCGGTCAGGCGGACCTCTCGCGTATGACACGGGTCGGAGTGGTGCCGTTCCCGTCCGAGGAGGGGGTGCGGCTGTTCGACACGGCCGGCCGGCTGGCCGAGGGCGTGGTGGTGCCCGCGCGGCTCGACCTGATCCACCTGGCGGCCGCCGCCGACACCACGCCCGTACCCCCGTTGCTCAACGGACTCATACGGCGGCCCGCCCCGCCGCGGCGCGCCTCGGCCCAGGATGACCCCGGGTCGAGGGAGGCGCCGCTGGCCAGGCGTCTGGCCGGGCTCGGACAGGGGGAGCGGCGGCGGACGCTGCTGCGTCTGGTCCAGGAACACGCCGCCACGGTCCTCGGCCATGGGACACCGTCGTCGGTGGTCACCGACCGTGGCTTCCTGGAGCTCGGCTTCGATTCGCTCACCGCGGTCGAACTGCGCAACCGGCTGAACGCCGCCACCGGGCTGCGGCTGCCCGCGACCCTCATCTTCGACTACCCGACCCCTGCCGCACTGGCCGGACACCTGGGTGAGGAGATCGCACCCGTGGCGGTGGGCGGCCAGTCGGACATGGCCGCCGAACTCGACCGGCTGGAAGCCGCGTTGCTCGGCACGGACACGGCCGCCGATGACGCCACCCGCGAGATGGTGACCGGACGGCTGAAGCGCCTTCTGTCTCGATGGGACGGCGATCGTGGCGGCCCGGCGCCGAATGGCGCGGCCAACGCTCCCAGCAGTGCGGACCCCGCCACCGCATCCGGCGACACGGCCACGGCCAACGGTTCCGGCGACACGGCCCCCGCCACCGCTCCCGGAGGGCCGGACGACGTCGCCGACCATCTGGAGACGGCGGCGGCCGACGAGCTCTTCGCCTTCATCGACCAGGAGTTCGGGTCGTCGTGATCCGAACAGCGGCCGCCACCACGGCGCACCCACGAAGCCACACCACCTGCCCGCCGACCACCCCGCTCCCGAAGCGCGACCCCGAGAGGTTCTGATGTCGGAACAAGAAAAGCTGCTCGGCTACCTCCGGCGGGTGACGGCTGATCTGCACCAGACGCGGCAGCGCCTTCAGGACGTGGAGTCCGCGGCCCGCGAGCCGATCGCGATCGTCGGGATGAGCTGCCGCTTCCCCGGCGGGGTGCGTTCCCCCGAGGAGTTCTGGCGGCTGCTGAGCGGGGCCGAGGACGCCATCACGGCGTTCCCCGAGGACCGCGGCTGGGACCTCGGCTCGCTCTACGACGCGGACCCCGACCGGCCGGGCACCTCCTATGCGCGCGAGGGCGGATTCCTGCACGACGTCGGCGACTTCGATCCCTCCTTCTTCGGGATCTCGCCACGTGAGGCGCTGGCGATGGACCCCCAGCAGCGGTTGCTGCTGGAGACCTCGTGGGAGGCCATCGAGCGGGCGGGCATCGATCCGGACTCGCTCCGGGGCAGCCGGTCCGGCGTCTTCGTCGGGGCCGTGGCCCCCGACTACGGGCCGCGGGTGCACGAGGCCACCGACGGTGTCGAGGGCCATCTGGTGACCGGCAGCGCCATCAGCGTGGTGTCCGGGCGCGTGGCCTACAGCCTGGGCCTGGAGGGCCCGGCCGTCACGGTGGACACCGCGTGCTCCTCGTCGCTGGTCGCCCTGCACCTGGCCGTACAGGCCCTGCGGCAGGGGGAGTGCTCCCTCGCCCTGGCCGGTGGTGTCACCGTCATGGCCACACCCGGCACCTTCATCGGCTTCAGCCGGCAGCGCGGACTCGCACCGGACGGCCGGTGCAAGCCCTTCGCGGCGGCGGCCGACGGTTTCGGGCCCGCCGAAGGCGCGGGCATGCTCTTCCTGGAGCGGCTCTCCGACGCACACCGCAACGGGCACCCCGTGCTGGCCGTCGTCCGTGGCACGGCGACCAATCAGGACGGTGCGAGCAGCGCGCTGTCCGCGCCCAACGGGCCGTCCCAGCAGCGGGTGATCCGTCAGGCGCTGGCCAATGCCGGGCTCACGGCCGGGCAGGTCGACGCCGTGGAGGCACACGGGACGGGTACGAAACTGGGCGACCCGATCGAGGCCCAGGCCCTGCTGGCCACCTACGGCCGTGAGCGCACCGCGGACCAACCGCTGCTGCTGGGGTCGGTCAAGTCGAACATCGGGCATACGCAGGCGGCGGCCGGTGTGGCCGGTGTGATGAAGATGGTGCTGGCGATGCGGCACGGTGTGCTGCCCCGCACCTTGCACATCGACGAGCCGTCCCCGCATGTGGACTGGACTGCGGGCACCGTCGAACTCCTCACCGAGGCCACCCCATGGCCCGAAGGTGAGGAACCGCGCCGGGCCGGGGTGTCCTCATTCGGCATCAGCGGCACCAACGCCCACGCCATCATCGAGCAGGCGCCACCACCGGCCGCCACCGATGCCACCTCCGGCACGGACGTGGCGGAGTCGGCGGAGGCGCCCCGGACGGTGCTGCCGCTCGTCCCCTGGCCGCTGTCGGGCAAGTCAGAGGCGGCGCTGAGCGCCCAGGCCACGCGGCTGCTGGACCACGCGGAGCAGCACCCGGAGGTCACGGCAGGGGACATCGGACTCTCCCTCGCCACCGCACGGACCGCCTTCGACCACCGTGCGGTCGTGCTGGCATCCGACCGTGCGGACGCGGTACGTACCCTGGCCGATCACCTCGCGGGCCGGGCGACCTCCGGGCTGGTCGAAGGCGTCGCCAGGCGCAGCGCCGGAGTCGCCTTCGTCTTTCCCGGCCAGGGCTCGCAGTGGGTGGGGATGGCAGCCGGGCTGCTGGATTCTTCCCCGGTGTTC
Source organism: Streptomyces malaysiensis subsp. malaysiensis (assembly GCF_040653035.1). Taxonomy (NCBI): domain Bacteria; kingdom Bacillati; phylum Actinomycetota; class Actinomycetes; order Kitasatosporales; family Streptomycetaceae; genus Streptomyces; species Streptomyces malaysiensis. Next base: position 14,165 of record NZ_JBEZNG010000018.1, on the reverse strand, counting down.
GCCCGGCGGATCGGTGAGTGTGCGGCGGCCCTGGCCCCGCATGTGGACTGGTCACTCGTGGACGTGTTGCGCGGCGGGGAGAGCGCCGCGGCCGCGTTGGAGCGGGTGGATGTGGTGCAGCCCGCCCTGTTCGCGGTGATGGTCTCGCTGGCGGAGCTGTGGCGCTCGTACGGAGTCGAGCCCGCGGCCGTCATCGGCCACTCACAGGGCGAGATCGCCGCCGCGTGTGTCGCCGGGGCGCTCTCCCTGGAGGACGCCGCACGCGTCGTGGCGTTGCGGAGCAAGGCGCTGCGGGCGCTGTCCGGGCGCGGCGGCATGGCCTCGGTGTCGCTGCCCGTGGAACGCGTACGGGAGCGGATCGCCGCATGGGGTGAGCGGCTGTCGGTGGCGGCGGTGAACGGCCCCTCGGCGGCCGTGGTCTCCGGCGACGCCGACGCGCTGGACGAGCTGCTGACCGCCTGTGAGGCGGAGGAGATCCGGGCGCGCCGCATCCCCGTCGACTACGCCTCGCACTCCGCCCACGTCGAGAGCCTCGAGGACGAGATCCGGCGCACCCTCGCCGGGATCGCCCCGCGACCCTCCTCGGTGCCGTTCTACTCGACGGTGACCGGCGGTGTGCTGGACACCACGGAGCTGGACGCCGGCTACTGGTACCGCAACCTCCGCGGGACCGTGCGTTTCGACGACACCGTACGGGTGCTTCTCGACGAGGGCTTCCAGACGTTCGTGGAGGCCAGCGCGCATCCGGTGCTGACCATGGGCATCGAGCAGACGGCCGACGACCACGGCACTGAGGTGGCGGCCATCGGTTCGCTGCGCCGCGACGAAGGCGGGCCGGAACGCTTCCTGACCTCCCTGGCCGAGGCGCACGTCGGCGGCATCGCCGTCGACTGGCGGAAGGTTTTCGCCGGGACCGGTGCGCACCCCGTCGACCTGCCCACCTACGCCTTCCAGCACCAGCGCTACTGGCTCACCTCGGCCACCACGGCGCGTCCCATCGACGGCACCTCGGCCGAAGACGCCGCGGACGCGCACTTCTGGCAGGCCGTGGAGCGCGAGGACGCCGAGGCGCTGGCCGCAACCCTCCAGGTCGAATCCACCGAGCAGCACACCTCGTTGGGCACCGTCCTGCCAGCCCTCGCACAGTGGCGCCGTCAGCGGCGCTCCGAATCGACCGTGGACGAGTGGCGCTACCGTGTGATCTGGCGCCCCACGAGCGGCACCCCGGCCCCCTCGCTCACGGGGCCATGGCTGCTGCTGGCACCCGGCTCCCGTACCGGCGACCCGCTGGTCACGGCCTCCCGCGAGGCACTCGCCGGACACGGCGCCGATGTCGTCCTCGTCGAACTGGGCGAAGACGACGCGGACCGCGCCACGGTGGCCGAGCGGCTGCGCGCCGCCACCGCCGACCACCCGCTGAACACGTTGTCCGGGGTGCTGTCGCTGCTGCCGCTGGACGAGCGCCCCTATCCCGCACATCCGGTGGCCACCACCGGCCTGACCCTGACCCTCGCGCTGATCCAGGCCCTCGCCGACCTCGGTGTCCGGGCACCGCTGTGGTGCGCCACCCGGGGCGCGGTGTCCATCGGCAGCTCCGACCCGCTCACCAGCCCCGCCCAGGCCGCGGTGTGGGGCCTGGGCCGGGTGGCCGGAGTGGAGTACCCGGACAGCTGGGGCGGGCTGATCGACCTGCCGCGGACCATGGACACCCGGGCCGGGACCCGGCTCGCCGGAGTACTCGCGGCCGGTGGCCCCGAGGACCAGGTCGCGATCCGCGGCTCGGGCGTGATGCTGCGCCGGCTCGAACCCGCGCCCCTCGGGAACACCCCCGCGCGGCGCGCCTGGAAGCCCCGTGGCACGGTCCTCATCACCGGTGGCACCGGTGCCCTCGGCACCCATCTGGCCCGGTGGCTGGCGCACAACGGCGCCGAACACCTGGTGCTGACCAGCCGTCGTGGGCCGGCGGCCCCCGGCGCGGAAGACCTGGTCGCCGAACTCGCCGAACAGGGCACCCCGGTCACCGTCGCCGCCTGCGATGTGGCCGACCGCGCCGCGCTCCAGCGCGTCCTCGCGGCCATACCGGACGACCAGCCGCTGACCGCCGTCATCCATGCCGCGGCCCATATCGACCTGGCCGGGCTGGGCGCCACGACTTCGGCGGAGTTCGCCCAGGTCATGGACGCGAAAGTGGCGGGCGCGGCCCATCTGGACGAGTTGCTGGGCGACACCCCGCTGGACGCCTTCGTGCTGTTCTCCTCGGTCTCCGGGCTGTGGGGCGTGGGCGACCACGGCGCGTACGCCGCCGCAAACGCCTACCTGGACGCGCTCGCGGAGCGACGGCGGGCGAACGGCCTGTCGGCCACCTCGGTGGCCTGGGGAGTGTGGGACGCCACCGGCGACAACATGCCCGAGGCCCTGGACCTGGACCAGTTGCGGCGGCGCGGACTGCGGTTCATGGACCCCGCGCTCGGCGTCGCCGCACTGCGGCAGACACTCGACCACGACCAGACCCACCTGGCGATCGCCGATATCGACTGGGACAGCTTCATCCCGGTCTTCACCTCCGCCCGCCCCAGCCCGCTGCTGGACGAACTGCCCGCGATGCGACGCATTCAGGAGGGCACCGACGGCGACGCGGCGATCGCGAACGCCTCGGCCGACGCCTCCTCGGGCCTGCGGCAGCGGCTGGCCGGACTGACCCCCACCGAGCGTGAGCACACCGTCCTGGAACTGGTGCGCGCGCAGGTGATGGCCGTCCTGGGCCACGCCACCTCGGACGCGGTGGACTCCGAACGAGCCTTCAAGGACCTCGGATTCGACTCGCTGACCGCCGTCGAGCTGCGCAACCGGCTGAACGCCGCCACCGGGCTGCGCCTGCCCGCCACGCTGGCCTTCGACTACCCCAGCACCGCCGTACTGAGCGAGCACATCCTCACCGAGCTGACGGGGGCGGCGACCGACGGCGAGGCCGACGTCCCCGCCCTCACGAACACGGCGGCCGGGGTGGCGGTGCCCCGGGCCGTGCCCGCGGACTCCGACGACGACCCCATCGCCATCGTGGCGATGAGCTGCCGCTACCCGGGCGGAGTGGCCTCCCCCGAGGAGCTGTGGCAGCTGATCGTGTCCGGTGGTGACGCGATCGGCGGACTGCCCACCGACCGGGGCTGGGACATCGAGGGCATCTACGACCCGGACCCGGACGCGCCCGGCAGGACGTATGTACGCGAGGGCGGATTCCTCTACGGCGCGGGCGAGTTCGACCCGGCGTTCTTCGGTATTTCGCCGCGTGAGGCGCTGGCGATGGACCCCCAGCAGCGGCTGCTGCTGGAAACTTCATGGGAAGCCTTCGAGCGCGCCGGTGTGCCGGCGCTCGCGCTGCGCGGCAGCCGCACCGGCGTCTTCATCGGCTCCAACTACCAGGAGTACGGACCGCGAGTGCACGAGGCGCCCGAGGGCTCCGAAGGCCACCTGATGACGGGCAGCGCGGCCAGCGTGGTGTCCGGACGCGTCGCATACGCCTACGGCTTCGAGGGCCCCGCGGTGACGGTGGACACCGCGTGCTCGTCGTCGCTGGTGGCGCTGCACCTGGCGGCCCAGGCACTGCGGAACGGGGAGTGCTCGCTGGCGCTCGCCGGTGGGGTCGCCGTCATGCCGAACCCCGGCGCCCTCATCGGCTTCAGCCGCCAGCGGGGCCTGGCGCTCGACGGCCGCTGCAAGGCGTTCGCGGGGGCCGCGGACGGAATGGGGCTCGCGGAGGGCGTCGGTGTGCTGCTGCTGGAGCGGCTGTCCGACGCACGGCGCAACGGGCACCGGGTGCTGGCGGTGGTACGGGGCAGCGCGGTCAACCAGGACGGCGCGTCGAACGGTCTGACGGCGCCGAACGGCCCCTCCCAGCAGCGGGTGATCCGGGCGGCGCTGGAGAGCGCCCGCCTGTCGGCCGCCGAGGTGGACGCGGTGGAGGCGCACGGTACGGGGACGAAGCTGGGCGATCCCATCGAGGCGCAGGCGCTGCTCGCGACGTACGGCCAGGAGCGGACAGCCGAGGACCGGCCGCTGTGGCTGGGCTCGATCAAGTCGAACATCGGTCATACGCAGGCCGCCGCGGGTGTGGCCGGTGTGATGAAGATGGTGCTGGCGATGCGGCACGGGGTTTTGCCGAGGACGCTGCATGTTGATGAGCCCTCGCCGCATGTGGACTGGTCGGCGGGCGCGGTGGAGCTGCTGACGGACGAGGTGGAGTGGCCGGACGCGGATCGTCCGCGGCGTGCGGGGGTGTCGTCGTTCGGTATCAGCGGCACCAACGCACACGTGATCCTGGAACACCTTCCGGAGGAGCAGCCGGTCGCCGGGCCTGTGACCGAGGGCCCCGAGGAGCCGGGGCTGGTGCCGTGGGTGGTGTCGGCGAAGTCCGAGGGTGCGCTGCGGGCGCAGGCGGAGCGGTTGCTGTCCTACGCCCGGGGTGAGGCCGGGGCGGAGGCGTCGGTGGCCGATGTGGCGTTGTCGCTGGCCACGACCCGGTCGGCCCTTGAAGAGCGGGCGGTGGTGCTGGCGGGTGACGGTGAGGGGTTCGCCGCTGGGTTGGGGGCGCTGGTGGAGGGCGTTCCGGCGGCTGGTGTGGTGCGGGGTTCGGTGCTGCCGGGGAAGTTGGCGGTGTTGTTCTCGGGGCAGGGCAGTCAGCGGGTCGGGATGGGCCGGGAGCTGTATGAGGCGTTCCCGGTGTTCGCCGACGCGTTTGACGAGGTGTGTGCGCTGTTCGACATGGAGTTGGCGCGCCCGCTGCGGGATGTGGTGTTCGGGGATGCGGACACGGATGTGTTGGATGAGACCGGGTTTACGCAGTGTGGGTTGTTCGCGGTGGAGGTGGCGCTGTTCCGGCTGGTCGAGTCGTGGGGTGTGCGGCCGGATTTCGTAGCGGGGCATTCGATTGGTGAGTTGGTGGCGGCGTATGTGGCGGGTGTGTTGTCGCTTGAAGACGCGTGTGTGTTGGTGGCGGCTCGTGGGCGGTTGATGCAGCAGCTGCCGTCGGGTGGGGTGATGGTGTCGGTGCAGGCCGCCGAGGCGGATGTCCTGCCGTTGTTGGCCGGTTGTGAGGCCGAGGTGAGTGTGGCGGCGGTCAACGGTCCGCGCTCGACCGTGATCTCCGGTGTGGAAGACGCGGTGATGGAGGTCGCTGGGCTGCTGGAGGCCGAGGGCGTCAAGACGAAGCGGCTGCGTGTTTCGCATGCCTTCCATTCGCCGTTGATGGAGCCGATGCTGGCGGAGTTCCGGCAGGTGGCGGAGGGACTGTCGTACGCGCCCCCGCGCATCCCCGTCGTATCGAACGTGACGGGCGGGGTGGCGGATGCCGAAACGCTGTGCTCGGCCGAATACTGGGTGCGGCATGTCCGCGAGACCGTGCGCTTCGCCGATGGGGTGCAGACCCTGGCCGGACAAGGAGCGGTCACCTACCTGGAGTTGGGCCCGGACGGAGTCCTTTCCGGGATGGGGCAGGAGTGCGTCCCGGACGCCGTATTCGCCCCTGTTCTCCGCACCGGTCGAGAAGAGACCGCCTCGGTCATGGAGGGGCTGGCGCAGATCCATGTGCGGGGCCGCTCCGTGGACTGGGCCGCCCAGCTGGCACCTGCGGGACCCCGGCCCGTCGAGCTGCCCACGTACCCCTTCCAGCGGGAGCACTTCTGGCTGGAGTCGTCCGTCTCGACGGCTGAGACGGGGAGCGCGGATGCCGTGGACGCCGAGTTCTGGGACGCGGTGGAGCGTGAGGATCTGCCCGCGCTCACGGACACGCTGGCGGTGACGGACGAAAGCGGCGCCGGCGAATCGCTCGCGGCGGTGCTGCCGGTGCTCTCGTCCTGGCGTCGCCGTGGTCGTGAGCGCGCCACGGTGGACGGGTGGCGCTACCGCGTGTCGTGGTCGCCGGTGTCCGATGGGGCGGGGACGCTGACGGGGCCGTGGCTGCTGGCGGTCCCCGCGGGGATGGCCGCCGACCCATGGGTATCGGCATGTGCGGATGCCCTCACCGGGCGTGGTGTGTGGCCGGTGAAGGTCGAGCTGGGGCCCGATGACACCGACCGTGAGGCGGTGGCGGCGCGGCTGCGCGAGGCGCTGGCCGGGTCCGAAACGACCGATGTCACAGGGGTGTTGTCCCTGCTGGCGCTTGCCGAGGGCCGACATGACCAGTACCGGTCGGTGCCCCTGGGCGTGGCATTGACGCTGTCGCTGGTGCAGGCGGTGGGCGATGTGGGTGTGGCCGCTCCGGTGTGGTCCGTGACGCGCGGCGCGGTCGCTGTGTCTGGTTCCGAGAACGTGCGCGAGGTGGAGCAGGCGGCGGTGTGGGGGCTGGGCCGGGTGGCCGGGTTGGAGGTGCCGGAGCGGTGGGGCGGTCTGCTGGACCTGCCCGAGGTGTGGGATGCGCGGGTGGCGGATCGTCTGGTGGGCGTGGTGAGTGGTCGTGTGGGTGAGGTTGAGGTGGCGGTGCGGGCGTCGGGGGTGTTTGGGCGTCGTGTTGTCCGGGCGTCGGTGGGCGGAAGCACCGTTGGGGGGTGGGTGCCGTCGGGGACGGTGTTGGTGACGGGTGGTACGGGTGCGTTGGGTGGGCATGTGGCGCGGTGGTTGGCGGGTTTGGGTGCGGAGCATCTGTTGCTTGTTTCGCGTCGTGGTCCTGGGGCTGAGGGTGTGGATGAGTTGTGTGCTGAGCTGCGTGGGGTGGGTGTTCGGGTGACGGTGGTGGCGTGTGATGTGGGTGATCGTGAGGCGTTGGCCGGGGTGTTGGCCCGGGTGCCGGTGGAGTTTCCGCTGACGGCGGTGGTGCATACGGCGGGTGTCCTCGATGACGGGGTGCTGGACGGGCTGTCGGTGGGGCGGTTCGAGGGTGTGTTGCGGGCGAAGTCGGAGGCGGCGTGGCATCTGCATGAGTTGACGTGTGAGTTGGGTCTTTCGGCGTTTGTGTTGTTTTCGTCGTTTTCGGGGGTGGTGGGTGCGGCTGGGCAGGCGAATTATGCGGCGGCGAATGCGGTGTTGGATGCGTTGGCGGAGTGGCGGCGTGGTGCGGGGTTGCCGGCCACTTCGGTGGCGTGGGGACCCTGGGCCGACAACGGCATGGCCGTCAGCAGCGCCGAAGTCAGCCGCACCATCCGGCGCAATGGCATGACCGCGATGGATCCACGGCTCGCTCTGGCGGCGCTGGAGCGCGCCATCACCCACTCGGACGCCGCACTCGCCGTTGTCGACGCCGACTGGGAGCGTTTCGCCGATACCTTCGAGGCGCGGCGGCTTTCCCGGCTGCTCAGCGGAGTCCCGGAAGTCCGGAAGCTGGCCGCGGCCACCCGGCCGGGCGACACCGAAACGCCCTACATCGAGGGGTCTTCGGCGCTCGTCCGCCGGCTGGAGGCACTGTCCGGAGCCGAACGCCAGCGAAGCCTGCTGGAGCTCGTGCGTGCCCATGTGGCCGCCGTACTCGGGCACAGCGGTGTGGACGCCATCGGGCCCGGCCGCGCCTTCATGGAGATCGGCTTCGACTCCCTGACCGCGGTGGGCCTGCGCAACCAGCTCAGCGAGGCCACGGGCGTCCAATTCCCGGCCACCCTGGTCTTCGACTACCCCACACCGACCGCGCTCGCCGGATATCTGCTCACCGAACTGCTCGGCAGCCACCAGCAGACGGACGGCGCGACCGCCGACGTGGCCACGACCGAGTCCACCGCGACGGATGATCCGATCGCGATCGTCTCGATGAGCTGCCGCTTCCCCGGCGACGTACGCTCCGCCGAAGACCTGTGGCGGCTGCTGGCGGCCGGAGAGGACGCCGTCTCGGCCTTCCCCACGGACCGTGGCTGGGACCTCGACGGACTGTACGACACGGACCCGGACGCGCTCGGCAAGAGCTACGTACGCGAGGGTGCGTTCCTCTCCGAGGTGAGCGGCTTCGACGCGTCCTTCTTCGGCATCTCGCCACGCGAGGCGCTGGCCATGGACCCGCAACAGCGGCTGCTGCTGGAAACGTCGTGGGAGCTGTGGGAACGGGCCGGAATCGACCCCGAAACGGTGCGCGGCAGCCGTACCGGCGTGTTCATGGGCACCAACGGCCAGGAGTACGTGTCCCTGCTCGACCGTGCCCCCGAGACCACCGAGGGCTATGTGGCCACCGGAAACGCGGCCAGCGTCGTCTCCGGTCGCATCTCCTACACCTTCGGCTTCGAGGGCCCGGCGGTCACGGTGGACACCGCCTGCTCGTCGTCGCTGGTGGCGCTGCACCTGGCGGCACAGTCGCTGCGGCAGGGTGAGTGCTCTCTCGCGCTCGCCGGTGGCGTTTCGGTGATGGTCTCCCCGCGTGGCTTCGTCGAGTTCAGCCGCCAGCGGGGCCTGGCGCCCGACGGCCGGTGCAAGCCGTTCGCGGCCGCCGCCGACGGCACGGCCTGGGGTGAAGGCGTGGGCATGCTGCTGCTGGAACGGCTGTCGGACGCGCGCCGCAACGGCCATGAGGTGCTGGCGGTGGTACGTGGCTCCGCCGTCAACCAGGACGGTGCCAGCAACGGCCTCACCGCGCCCAATGGGCCGTCCCAGCAGCGGGTGATCCGTCAGGCGCTGGCCAACGCCGGGCTCACGGCCGGGCAGGTCGATGTCGTGGAGGCACACGGTACGGGTACGACGCTGGGCGATCCGATCGAGGCGCAGGCACTGCTCGCCACGTACGGGCGTGAACACACCGACGACCAGCCCCTGTGGCTGGGGTCCATCAAGTCCAACATCGGGCACACCCAGGCGGCCGCCGGCGTGGCGGGTCTGATCAAGATGGTGCTGGCCATGCGGCACGGTCTGCTGCCCGGGATGCCGAACGTGGACGAGCCCAGCCCGTACGTGGACTGGTCGCCCGGCACCGTCCAACTGCTGGCCGAGGCCACGCCATGGCCCGAGACCGGTCGGTTGCGGCGGGCGGGCGTGTCCTCCTTCGGCGTCAGTGGCACCAACGCCCACATCATCCTCGAACAGGCTCCGCCGCGGGATCCGGAGCCCGAGCGGCCCATGGTGGACGGGCCGGTCGGCGGGGTGGGGCGGATACCCGGCACCCCATGGCTGGTGTCGGGCAAGTCCGAGGCCGCGCTGCGCACCCAGGCGGACCGGCTGCTGGCCCATGTGCGTGCGCGGGCGGAGCTCTCGGCCGAGGACGTCGGGCTGTCGCTGGCGACGACGCGCAGTGCGTTCGAGCACCGTGCGGTGGTGCTGGCCGGGGACCGGGATGGACTGGTCGACGGTGTGGCCGCGCTCGCGGAGGGCCGGGACGCCTCGGGGTTGATCCGGGGCATGGCCGGTGCTGATGGTCGTGCGGTGTTGGTCTTCCCTGGTCAGGGGTCGCAGTGGGTGGGGATGGCGGCGGGATTGTTGGAGTCTTCGCCGGTGTTCGCGGAGCGGGTGGGTGAGTGTGCGGCGGCGTTGGCGCCGTTTGTGGAGTGGTCGCTCGGGGATGTGTTGCGGGGTGGTGAGGGTGCTGCGGCCGTGTTGGAGCGGGTGGATGTGGTGCAGCCCGCTCTGTTCGCGGTGATGGTGTCGTTGGCGGAGTTGTGGCGTTCGTACGGTGTCGAGCCTGCTGCTGTTATTGGGCATTCGCAGGGTGAGATCGCGGCGGCGGGTGTGGCGGGTGCGTTGTCGTTGGAGGACGCCGCGAGGGTGGTGGCGTTGCGGAGCAGGGCGTTGCGGGCGTTGTCGGGTCGTGGCGGCATGGTGTCGGTGTCGCTGCCCGTGGAGATGGTGCGGGAGCGGCTGGTCCGTTGGGGCGAGCGGCTGTCGGTGGCGGCAGTCAACGGACCCTCGGTGGTCGTGGTTTCCGGCGATGCCGACGCCCTGGACGAGCTGCTGGCCGTATGCGAGGGCGATGGGATCCGGGCACGCCGTATCCCTGTGGATTACGCCTCCCACAGCGCCCATGTCGAAGCCATCGAGGACGAGTTGCTGCGAGAGCTCGCGGGGATCAGCCCTCGGTCGTCGTCGGTGCCGTTCTATTCGACGGTGACCGGTGGGGTGCTGGATACGACCGCGTTGGACGCCGGGTACTGGTACCGCAATCTGCGTCAGACCGTGCGTTTCGACGAGACCGTCCGCGCCTTGCTGGCTGACGGCTTCGATACGTTCATCGAGGCCAGCGCACACCCCGTCCTGACGATGGGTGTGGAGCAGACCGCCGAGGACCACGGCACCCGGGTCACGGCTGTCGGGTCGCTGCGCCGCGACGAAGGCGGTCTCGACCGCTTCGCCACCTCCTTGGCCGAGGCGTACGTGGGCGGCGCGTCCGTCGACTGGCCTGGGGTGTTCGCGGATACGACGGCAAAGCGCGTCGATCTGCCGACGTACGCCTTCCAGCACCAGCGCTATTGGGTCGAGCCTTCGGCGGTGGCGGGCGATGTGTCCTCGGCCGGGCTGGTCTCCGCGGACCACCCCCTGCTCGGCGCGGCGGTCGCGCTGCCCGAGTCCGGCGGACATCTGTTCACCGGTCGGCTCTCCCTCAGGTCGCACCCCTGGCTGGCCGATCACACCATCCACGGCACCGCGCTGCTCCCTGGGTCCGCCCTGGTCGAGTTGGCGCTGCGAGCCGGTGACGCGGTCGGCTGCGCCCACCTGGGGGAGCTGACACAGGAAACGCCCCTCGCCCTTCCCGAGCGCGGCGCCGTTCAGCTGCAAGTGACGGTCGGGAGCCCGGACGACTCCGGACGACGCACCGTGAACCTCTACTCGCGCTTCGAGGACGGGCCCGCCGACCTGCCGTGGACGCACCATGCCACCGGTGTGCTGATCACGGAGGGGCCCACCATGCCGACGGAAACCGGGCTCGGTCAGTGGCCACCGGCGGACGCCGAGCCGATCGATATCGCCGCACGGTATCCGAGCGCGGCCGCGCTCGGCGGAGTGGAGTACGGACCCGCCTTCCAGGCCCTGCGCCATGCGTGGCGTCGCGGTGAGGAGATCTTTGCCGAGGTGGCGTTGGCGGAGGACATGCGCTCGGACGCCGGCCGCTTCGGTCTGCATCCGGTGCTGCTCGACGCGGCCCTGCACGCCGTGGCCGATCTGGCGGCCGACGACGGCGGCGGCCGCGTCCGGCTCCCGTACCGCTGGACCGGGATGTCCTTGTACGCCACCGGCGCGACGACCCTGCGCGTACGGCTCGCCACGGAGCCGGAACGGAACGACGGTGTGTCGATCCTGCTGGCGGACGAATCGGGCCACGCGGTGGCCGACGTGGCCGCGATGGTGACCCGTACCTTCACGGCGGAGCAGCTCACCGGGGGCCGGATGCCCCATGAGTCACTGTTCCGGGTGGAGTGGATGAGCGTCCCGGCAGGCTCATCCGGGGCCGAGCCGGACCGGTCCCACTGGACGGTCGTCGGCCCTGACGGCGCGGAGCTGCGCACCGCACTCGAATCCGGCGGGGGCCGGATCGACGAGTACGACGACATGGGCGCACTGCTCCGGTCCGACGCATCGGCCACGGCCGTCCCCGACCTCGTGCTCCTGCCGTTCCTCACCGCCTCGGCCACCGACACCGTCGAGGCGGGAGGCGACCTCGTGTCCGTGGCACACCAGGCGACGCATCGCGCACTGGACGCGCTCCAGGCATGGCTGGCCGACGCGCGGTGCGCCGACGCGCGACTGGTGGTGGTGACGCGCGGTGCGGTGGCGGCCGTGCCGGACGAGGATGTGCCGGATGCGGCGGCCGCCACGGTCTGGGGTTTGGTGCGCTCGGCGCAGGCCGAACATCCGGACCGATTCATGCTGGTGGATCTGGAGAGCCTGGAGTGGGCCGCCGAGGCGATCGGTGCGGCGGTGGCCACCGGAGAGCCTCAGATCGCCGTGCGTGGGGGAGGTCTGTCCGCCCCCAGGCTGACCCGGGCCCTGGTTCCCGTGGCGTCTCAGCGCGAGCTGGTGTGGGAGCCCGACGGTTCGGTACTGATCACGGGCGCCAGCGGTGTACTGGGTGGGCTGGTGGCGCGTCATGTGGTCGCCCGCCATGGGGTGCGCAGCGTGGTGCTGGTGTCGCGACGCGGCCGCGACGCGGCGGGTGCCGCGGAGCTGGAGGCCGAGCTCACCGAAATCGGCGCACACGTGGTGTTCGAGGCGTGTGATGTCGCGGATCGTGAGGCGTTGGCCGGTGTGCTTGCGCGTATTCCGGTGGATCGTCCGTTGCGTGGTGTGGTGCATGCGGCCGGTGTGCTGGATGACGGTCTGGTCGAGTCGTTGACGCCGGAGCGCATGGACGCGGTGTTGCGGCCGAAGGTGGATGCGGCGGTGCATCTGGATGAGTTGACGCGCGGCCTGGATCTGTCGGCGTTTGTGGTGTTCTCGTCGGCGGCTGCGACCTTCGGTGCGGCGGGGCAGGGGAATTATGCGGCGGCGAACATGTTCCTGGATGCTCTGGCGGCGCGTCGTCGGGCGCGTGGGCTTGCGGGGGTGTCGTTGGCCTGGGGCTTCTGGGCCGAACGCAGCGATATGACCGGCCACTTGGGCGAGGTCGACATGGCCCGGATGGCCCGGTTCGGGATGACCCCGCTGTCCGCCGACGAGGGGCTGGCCCTCTTCGACGCGGCACACACGGCCGGTGACGCCCTGTTGGTGCCGACGCGCATGGACGTCGCGGTGCTCCGCGAACACGCCCGTCCCGGCACCACACCCGCACTGCTGCGCCACCTCATCGGCGCCCCGGCCCGCCGAGTGATCGACGCCACTGCCGAGGGCCAGGACGGTGCCACCGCCCTCGTACGGCGTCTCACGGGACTGCCCCCGTCCGAGCGGGAGAACGTCCTGCTGGAACTGGTGACCGAGCATGCGGGAGCCGTGCTCGGCCATACGGAATCGGACGCGATCGCTCCCGACCGTGCGTTCAGCGAGATCGGCTTCGACTCGCTCACCGCGGTCGAGCTGCGCAACCGCCTCAACGCCGGCACCGGGCTTCGGCTTCCGGCCACGCTGGTCTTCGACTATCCGACACCGATCGCCGTCGCCCGCCACATCCTCGGCGAGGTGATGGGCTCCGAACAGGCCGGGGCCTCGGCCGTCGACCGGGCCCGGGCCACGCCGTCGGTGCGCAAGGACACGACCGACGACGAGCCGATCGCCATCGTCGGAATGGGCTGCCGCTTCCCGGGCGGTGTGCGTACGCCCGAAGAGCTGTGGCAACTGCTCATCAGCGGTGGGGACGCGATCTCGGGGTTGCCCGACGATCGTGGTTGGGACCTGGAGGGTCTGTATCACCCGGATCCTGATCACCGGGGCACGGCGTATGCGCGTGAGGGTGGTTTCCTCTATGACGCGGGTGAGTTCGATCCGGAGTTCTTCGGTATTTCGCCGCGTGAGGCGTTGGCGATGGATCCGCAGCAGCGGTTGTTGCTGGAGACGTCGTGGGAGGCGCTGGAGCGGGCTGGTATCGACCCGGCCTCGGTGCGCGGCAGCCAGACCGGCGTCTTCTGCGGGCTGACCTACCACGACTACGGCGATGCGGTGCACCAGGCCGGCGAGGCCGCCGAGGGCTATCTCATGACCGGCAACGCCGGAAGCGTGGCCTCGGGGCGTATCTCCTACACCTTCGGCTTCGAGGGCCCGGCGGTGACCGTGGACACGGCATGCTCGTCATCCTTGGTGGCGCTGCATTGGGCCGCACAGGCGCTGCGGCAGGGCGAGTGCTCGCTGGCCCTCGCGGGTGGCGCGACGGTCATGGCCCGCCCGGTCGCGTTCGTCGAGTTCAGCCGTCAGCGCGGACTGGCCCCGGACGGGCGCTGCAAGCCCTTCGCGGGGGCCGCGGACGGTACCGGCTGGGCCGAGGGCGTCGGAATGCTGTTGCTGGAGCGGTTGTCGGATGCGCGGCGGAGTGGTCATCGGGTGTTGGCGGTGGTGCGTGGTTCGGCGGTGAATCAGGATGGTGCGTCGAATGGGTTGTCGGCGCCGAATGGTCCGTCGCAGCAGCGGGTGATTCGGGCGGCGTTGGAGAGTGCTCGGTTGTCGGCCGCTGAGGTGGATGCGGTGGAGGCGCATGGTACGGGGACGACGCTGGGTGACCCGATTGAGGCGCAGGCGTTGCTTGCGACGTATGGCCAGGAGCGGGCGGTGGAGGGTTGGCCGTTGTGGTTGGGGGCGGTGAAGTCGAACATCGGTCATACGCAGGCGGCTGCGGGTGTGGCGGGTGTGAT